>NZ_JBIQFL010000010.1:0-41052 GCF_045369135.1 Sphingomonas sp. 179-I 2A4 NHS
TCTGGGAATCTCCAGTGATTCAGACTCACGTCATCCCGCTCTAGGGTGTCATTTCGCCCTCAGCCGGAACCGACCCCTTTGTGGTTGGCTTCAGCTCGCGGGGCCCATCAGCCTCTGCGCGAAATACACCGTCTGCAACGCCTGCAGCCGTGCACCCTGGGCGATGTCCGCGTCGCCCGAATGTCCGCCGGCGGTATCCTCGTAGAAGAGGTACGGCAGGCCGAATTCCTTCATCCGCGCCGCGAACTTGCGCGCATGCTGCGGCCCGACGCGATCGTCCTTGGTCGTCGTCCAGATATAGGGCTCGGGGTAACGCACCCCCTTCTTCAGCGCGTGGTAGGGCGAGATACGCGCCAGGAACGCGCGCTCCTCGGGCACGCTGACCGATCCATATTCGTCGACCCAGGATGCGCCCGCCGCAATTCCTTCGTACCGCAGCATGTCGAGCAGCGGCACCTGGATCGTCACCGCCTCCCAAAGCTCGGGATGCTGCGTCATCTCGACGCCCATCAGGAGCCCGCCGTTCGATCCGCCGTAGATGCCAAGCTTCGACGGCTTGGTGATGCCGCGCTTCTCCAGATCGCGGGCAACGCTCGCGAAATCGTCGAACACGATCTGCCGCTTGGTCTTCCGGCCCGCCTCGTGCCACGCGGGCCCGAACTCGCCGCCGCCTCGGATGTTGGCGAGCACGAAGGCCCCGCCGCGTTCCAGCCACAGCTTGCCGGTGATCCCCGAATAGGCCGGCGTGCGCGACACCTCGAACCCGCCGTAAGCGGTCATGATCGTCGGCGTGTCACCGGTCAGCTTGCCGGCGCGGTGAACCACGAAATAGGGCACCTTGGTGCCATCCGACGAGGTCGCCTCGAACTGCTCCACCGTCAGCCCCGTCGCATCGAAGCGCGCGGGCAGCGCCTTCACCTCGACGGGTGCGGCAGTACCTGCGGCGTCGAACGCCATCAGCCGCGTCGGCGTGGTGAAGCCCGAAACGGCCAGGTAGCCCCGGTCGCTGCCAAGCTCGCTCGTCACCAGATCCACCGAAAGGTTGTCCGGCAGTGCCAGCGTGCGGCTCGTCCAGCCGTCGCCGTTCGGCGTGAACACCATCGCGCGGCCACGAACATTGTCATAAACCGATGCCACCACCGCGTTTCGGGTCACCGTCACATTGTCGCGATCGACCGATTGGCGCGCGGCCGGCTTGAAGATCAGCTGCGGCGTGCCGCCACCCTTGTGCGCCTCCTCCAGCGTCAGCGAGGCGAGCGATCCTTCCGGCAGCGCACCCCACGGTTCGCTGGCGCGGATGATCAGCCGGCCATCCACCATCCCGCGAATGCTGGTCTTCTCCGGCATGGCAATGCGGACAACCTGCTTGCCGTTCCAGATCAGCTGTTCGGACGTGAAGAAGGTCTTGCCGCGCGAGATCAGCACCGCGCGGTTTCCCTTGGCATCGACGACGACCGCCGGCCACACGCCGATATCGTCCACGGTGCCCTGGTAGATCTCCTGCGCCGCCTCCAGCGGCTGGCCGCGCTTCAGGATCTTCACGATGCGCGGATAGCCGGACTTGGTCAGCGCGCCCGCGCCCCAGTCGCGCGACACGATCAGCGTGTCGGCATCGATCCAGTCGGCGCCCTGCTTCGATGTCGGGAGGTTGAAGCCGCCCTCGACGAACTTGCCCGTCTCCAGGTCGAACTCGCGCATGGTGGTGGCGTCTTCGCCGCCCTCGCTCAGCGCGATCAGGCAGCGCCGCTCGTCGGGCTCCAGACACGTCGCGCCCTTCCACACCCACTTCTTGCCCTCCGCCTTGGACAGCGCGTCGAGATCGATCAGCGTCGTCCATTTCGGCGTTGCCGAGGCGTAGTCCGCTGCGCTCGTCCAGCGCCAGATGCCCTGCGGATGCTCCTTGTCGCGCCACAGGTTGAAGATCCGCCCGGCGATCATTTGCGGCATCGGGATGCGATCTTCAGCGGAGGCGATCTCCAGCGCCTCGTTGAAGAACGTCTGGTAGCGCGGGTCGGATTCCAGCCGCGCCAGCGTGCGCTTGTTCTCCGCTTCGACCCAGGCGAGCGGCTTCGCGCCATCCTTGTCTTCGAGCCAGATATGAGGATCATCGGTCATCGTCTTGATCTGGGCGACAGCCCCCGTCGCTGCAAGCGCCGCAAGGGCCACACCGATCGTCCAACGCTTCATTCTTCACTCATCCTCTTGGTTCGGCGACGATCTCTACGCAATTGCCGCTGCGTCACAACGCTTGTCCCTCTGGTGCGTCTGGCTATGGCAAAACCAATGTCTGACGGCCTCCCCCTCCCCCGCCGCCTGGTCGCGATCGCTGCGCTGGGCTGTGGATCCGCCTTGGTGATCATCGACGGCAGCGTGGCGAACGTCGCGCTGCCCACCATCGCGCGCGATCTGGGGGTGGAGCCAAGCTCCGTCGTCTCGATCGTCACCGTCTATCAGGTGATGCTGGTGATGCTGCTTCTCCCCTTCGCCGGGCTCGGTGAGCGGATCGGCCTGAAGCGCACATACCAGGCGGGCCAGGTCATCTTCGCCTGCGCGACGCTGCTCTGTTTCTTCGCCAAGAGCCTCCCCTTCCTGCTGATCGTCCGCGCCGTGCAGGCGATCGGCGCGGCGGGCGTGCTCAGCGTCTCGTCGGCGCTCATCCGCCAGACCTATCCCGCGAGCCAGCTTGGCCGCGGGCTCGGCATCAATTCGGTTATCGTGTCGAGCTCCGCCGCGCTCGCGCCCACGATCGGCGGCCTCATCCTGGCGGTCGCGCCGTGGCCTTGGGTGTTCGCCAGTGCGATCCCCTTCGCCGTGATCAGCATCGCACTCGGCCGCTCGCTTCCCAACCCGCCGCCGGGGCTGACGCAGCTCGATTTCCTCGGCGCCGGCCTGTGCGCCGCCACCTTCGGCCTGGTGATCGGCGGCGCCGAAACCTTCGTCCATGGCGACAGCCCGGTGGTCAGCGCCGCGATCGTCGCGGTTGGCATCGCGATCGGCTGGTTCTTCGTGCGGCGCGAGCTTGGCGCGCCGGCCCCCATCCTGCCTGTCGATCTCCTGTCGCGCCCGATCATCGCCCTGTCGGCGACCGGCAGCCTGACCGCCTTCATGGCCTCCATGACACTGCTGGTGTCCACGCCGTTCCGTCTCGCGGCGCTTGGCTTCACGCCCACGCAGATCGGCGCCTGTCTTGCCCCCTGGCCGCTCACCAACATGATCGTCGCGCCGCTGTCGGGCTTCCTTTCCGATCGCGTCCCCGCAGGCATTCTCGGCGGCATCGGCATGGCGGTGACACTGGTCGCGCTTGCCCTGCTCGCCAACCTGCCGCCGGACCCCAGCTTCTTTGACGTCGCCTGGCGCATGGCACTGTGCGGCTCCGGCTTCGGGCTGTACCTGCCGCCGAACGCGCGGCTGGTGGTCGGCTCCGCCCCGCGTCACCGGTCGGCCGCAGCGGGCGGCCTGATCTCCACCGTTCGCCTCACCGGCCAGACCACCGGCGCCACCCTTGCCGCCGCGCTGCTCGCCGCCGGCGTCGGTGCCGGCGAAGTACCGCCCTATGTCTCGGCCGGCCTCGCGCTCGTCGCCGGCATCTGCAGCGTCGCGCGCCTGCGCCCCTCGATCCGCAACCCGAGCATCACTGACGTGCGCGACGATCTGCCGACGCTCCGCCAGTCGCGCTGAGCCGCGGAACGCGCGCCCCGCAGGCACGTTGCCCCGCGATACGAAGCGGGAGATGAAGATGCCCTACGTCAAGACGCGGGACGGGAATGACCTCTTTGTGAAGGACTGGGGCCACGGCCGCCCGGTGGTCCTCATCCACGGCTGGCCGCTATCGGCGGACAGCTGGGATCCGCAGGCACTGGCGCTGGCAGAGGCCGGCTACCGCGTCATCGCCTACGACCGCCGCGGCTTCGGCCGCTCGAGCCAGCCCTGGAACGGCTATGACTATGATTCGCTGACCGACGACCTGGCGGACGTGATGAAGGCCGCCGAGATCGGCCCCGACGCAACGCTCGTCGGCTTCTCGATGGGCGGCGGCGAAGTCGCGCGGTACATGAGCCGGCACGAGGGCCGCGGCGTCGCCTCGGCGGTGCTGGTCGGCTCGGTCGTGCCGTACATGATGAAGACGGACGATAATCCGCACGGTGTGTCGGAAGCGAACCTGCTCCAGATCGGCCAGGGCATCCTGCGCGACCGGCCCGAGTTCTTCCACAATTTCTTCAAGGATTTCTTCGGCGTTGGCTATGTCACCAGCCCGGTCAGCGAGCCGATGCTCGAATGGGCGTGGCGCCTTGCGATGCAGGCGTCGCTCCGCGCGACGCTGGAATGTGCGAAGAGCTTCAGCTTCACCGATTTCCGCCCCGATCTGCCCGCCTTCCGGGTGCCGACGCTCGTGATCCACGGCACCGGGGACAAGACGGTGCCGATCGACGCCACCGGCCGCGCCGCCGCAGCCGGCATCGCGGCCAGCCAGCTCGTCGAATATGACGGCGCGCCGCACGGCCTGTTCGCCACGCACAGCGATCGCCTCACCGAGGATCTGCTGACCTTCCTCAGCCACTAGGCCAGGGTGCGTGGCCCCGGGGGCGGCGCCGCCGGGGCCGCGCACGATCAGCTATAGCGCTGCTCCGCCCACGGGTCGCCGCGCATATGGTATCCGTTCACTTCCCAGAACCCCGCCCGATCCGCACCGATGAACTCGATCGCGCTAATCCACTTGGCGCTCTTCCAGAAATAGCGATGGGGGATCACCAGGCGCGCCGGCCCGCCATGCTCGCGCGTCAGCGGCCGGCCGGACCATTCGTGCGCGATCAGCGCGTCCGGGCTCGCGAAATCCGCCAGCGGCACGTTCGTCGTATAGCCGTCATAGCCGTGCAGCATCACGAACCCCGCCTCGTCGCGCGGCTCCACCAGGTCGAGCAGGGTGTGCGTCGCCACCCCGCGCCAGTCATTGTCGTAGCGGGACCAGGTGGTGACGCAGTGTATATCGCTGCGCAGGTCCACCTGCGGCAGCGCTATGAAGGCGTTCCAGTCCAGCGTCACCGGCCGCGTCACCATGCCGCGGATGTCGAGCCGCCAGCGTTCGCGCTGCACGTCGGGCTGCGCACCCAGGTCCAGCACCGGCCAGTCGCGTACCAGATGCTGGCCCGGCGGCAGCCGGTCGTGTGCGCCAGACGTGGGTGCACCGGTCACGAACTTGCGCTCGCTCGCCCAGCGCTGCTTTGATCGCGTCAGCTTGCTGTCGGGTGGCGGTACGTCCTCGTCCATCGTCTGCCTCACCTCATCGCTCACCCGCACTATAGCTCCGGCCATTCGCGCAGCCAGCAGTGATCCAAACCGGCCGCTACGCGTTTGTGGCTGCGGGCAGGCAGCGCGGGAGGCCCTGGTGGCGGACGAAAAGGATACGGTGCATTACGCTGGCTCGGCCGGCGGCTGGGGCTCGGTCCGCGGCATGACGGAGGTGTTCGCCCGCGAACGCCCGCGCCCCTCCGTGCTCGACACGCTGCGCCGCCAGAACAAGCCCGGCGGCTTCATGTGCGTCTCCTGCGCCTGGGGTAAGCCGGCAAAGCCGCATACCTTCGAATTCTGCGAGAATGGCGCGAAAGCGACGCTGTGGGAAAACACCACCCGCCGCTGCACGCCTGCCTTCTTCGCCGAACATACCGTCACTGAGCTGCGCGGCTGGAAGGATTACGATCTCGAACAGGAGGGCCGCCTCACCCATCCGATGCGCTATGATCGCCCCACCGATCGCTACGTCGCGTGCAGCTGGGACGAGGCGTTCGCCGCCATCGGCGCGGAGCTGAAGGCGCTGCCCCCGAAAAGCACCGTCTTCTATGCGTCGGGCCGCGCCAGCCTGGAGACGAGCTACCTCTACGCCCTGTACGCGCGCATGTACGGGCACAACAACCTGCCCGACAGCTCCAACATGTGCCACGAGACGACGTCGGTCGCGCTGAAGAAGCTGATCGGCTCGCCGGTCGGCACCTGCGTCCTCGACGATTTCGAGAAGTGCGACGCGATCTTCTTCTTCGGCCAGAACACCGGGTCGAACTCCCCCCGCCTGCTTCACCCGCTGCAGGAAGCGGTGAAGCGCGGTGCCACCATCGTCACCTTCAACCCGATCCGCGAAAAGGGGCTGGAGCGGTTCAAGAACCCGCAGAGCCCGGTCGAGATGCTGACCGGCAAGCACACCGACATTTCGTCGCTCTATCTCCAGGTGAAGACCGGCGGGGACATCGCGGCCATCACCGGCATGATCAAGCACGTCCTCGCGGCCGAGGAGAAGAAGTGGGCGGCCGAGAAGACCCACGTGCTCGACGTGGATTTCATCGAACAGCACACCCGGGGCTTCGACGAGGTGAAGCGACACGCCGAGGCGCTGTCATGGGACGAGATCGAGCGTGAGAGCGGCCTCGCACGCGCCGATATCGAGCAGGCCGCGGAGGTGTACGTCCGCGCGAAGAACACGATCTTCATGTACGGCATGGGGCTGACGCAGCACGTCCACGGCTTCGACAGCCTTGCTGCGCTGGTCAACCTTGCGCTGATGAAGGGCAATCTCGGCCGCGAGGGCGCCGGTGTCTCGCCGGTGCGCGGCCATTCCAACGTGCAGGGCCAGCGCACCGTCGGCATCTCCGAGAAGCCGGAGCTCGTTCCGCTCGATCGGCTTGCCGAACAGTTCGGCTTCGATCCCCCGCGCGACGAGGGGCTCAACACCGTTCACGCCTGCGAAAAGATCATCAACGGCGAGGTGAAGGCCTTCATTGGCCTTGGCGGCAATTTCCTGCGCGCCATCCCGGAGCAGGAAAAGATGGAGGAGGCGTGGCAGAACATGCGCCTCACCGTTCAGATCGCCACCAAGCTCAACCGCAGCCACCTCGTCAACGGTGAGGTTGCTTATCTCCTCCCCTGCCTCGGCCGTTCCGAACAGGACATGCAGGTCACCGGCGCTCAGGCCGTGACGATGGAGGATTCGCTCTCCTGCATCCACGGCTCGCTCGGCAACGTCACTCCGGCCAGCGAGCATCTGAAATCCGAACTGGCGATCGTCTGCGCCATGGCCAAGGCGACGCTGCCGCCGAACCCGAAGGCGAAGTGGGACGACTGGACCGCCGACTACGGCCTCGTCCGCGATCTCATCGAGGAAACCTATCCGGAGATGTTCGCCGACTTCAACGATCGCGTCTTCACGCCCGGCGGCTTCTACAAGGGCAATGCCGCGCGGGAGCGGATCTGGAAAACGGAAAGCGGCAAGGCGGAATTCACCGTGCCGGGCACGCTTTCCGCGATTGGCGTCGGGGACACGCCGGGACGCTGGCGCCTGATGACGCTTCGTTCGAACGATCAGTTCAACACCACCATCTACGGCTATTCCGATCGCCTGCGCGGCATCGAGGGCACGCGCGACGTGCTGCTGATGAACCCCGAGGACATCGAGGCCGCGGGCCTCGCGGAGGGGCAGGTCGTCGGCCTCGCGACTGATGCCGGCGACGGCGAGCATCGCCAGGTCGACGGGCTCACCGTCACGCCCTTCCTGCTCCCGCGCGGCTGCCTCGGCGGCTATTATCCGGAGCTCAATCCGCTCGTCCCGCTCTGGTATCACGATCAGGAATCGAAGACCCCGGCGTCGAAGGGCGTGCCGGTGCGCATCGTCGCCTGATCCGTTTCGCTGCTTCACTCGCCGGTCGGACCACGATATCCGCCGCGTCCCCTCGGGCGCGGCGGTGTCGATCGCCGCACCCCGGGCTTCCTCCGTTACCGCCAATTCATTGAAATGTTGGATTAATCGTGATTTCGTCTGTGCATGGTTTCGTTTCCCCTGATCGCGTGCCCGTCATGTTGGGAAAAAACGCGCTATCGCCTCAACTTCCTCAACATTCGTTTTTTGCAATCGTCCCCTCCGCCCGCGGTCGCACGGCCAGCGGCTGTTACATTCTGCGACGAATTCCCCCCTGCTCCGACACATCGGCCTGACAGCCACCCGCCAAAGCTGATCAATCCTGACCGCCTTCTCGGAGCAACGACGTGTCATCCTGGTTTCTTCCCGTGCTTTCCATCGCCGCGGCCGCAGCCCCTGCTCCGGGCCAGCCGCAGACCCCCGTCGATCAGGAACTCCCCAGCCCCGATCCGGCGGGCAATCCCGCTGATCCCGATACAGAGGTCGAGCCGGACGGTGAGGACATCATCGTTACCGGCAGCCGCCGCCCGGTCGGCTCCGTCACCGGGGACATCACGCCCGAGGTCGTTCTCACCAGCCGCGACATCCGCGCCTACGGGGCCAGCAACATCGGCGAACTGCTCGCCGAGCTGAGCCCGCTCACCGGCAGCATCCAGGGGCGCGGCGGCGGCGGCCAGCCGGTCGTGCTGCTCAGCGGCCGCCGCATCAGCGGCTTCCGCGAAATCCGCGATCTTCCGCCCGAGGCGATCCAGCGCGTCGACATCCTGCCGGAGGAAGTCGCGCTGAAATACGGCTACCGCCCCGATCAGAAGGTGGTGAACATCGTTTTGCGCCGCCGCTTCCGCGCCGTGACCGGCGAGGTATCGACGTCGCTCGCCACCGATGGCGGCCGCGCGGTTCAGGAGGCCGATCTCAACTATCTGCGCCTCGGCAACGGCAGCCGTTTCAGCGTCGATGCCGAATACAAGCACAGCGATCCGCTGTTCGAAACGAGCCGCAATCTCGCCCAGCCGGATCCGGACCGGACCTTGCTGTCGGCGACCGACGCGGCGAAGCTCAACGCCACCTACAATCGCACGATCCTCGGCAACGTCTCGGCCACGATCAGCGGCGGGCTGGAGGGGCAGGACAGCCGCGCCGCGCTTGGCCTCGCGGATGACGGCACGCAGCGGCTGATCCGCGACAGCCGCTCCCGCACCGGCACGCTCACCTATGTCCTCAACGGCGATTTGTCGCAGTGGCGCTGGTCGCTGAACGGCGGCTACACGCGTGACTGGACGACCACGCTCACCGATCGCGACATCGAGGGCGGCGGCGTGCGCCGCGACCGTGCCTATTCGGTCGCCGAGACGATCGACAGCGAGGCGACGCTGAACGGCAGCCTGTTCGATCTGCCTGCCGGCCCGATCACCACCACGCTGAAGGCCGGCTTCACCCTGCGTGATATCGCTAGCGAATCGACCCGTGCCGGTATCTTCAGCGCGGTCGATCTGTCGCGCGATCAGGTCAGCGGCCAGGCGAATGTCGATTTCCCGCTGCTGAAGAACAGCGCGGTCGGCACGCTCTCTGCCAACGTGAACGCCACGATCGATCAGCTGTCGGATTTCGGCACGCTCGGAACGCTCGGCTATGGCTTCAACTGGCGGCCGAGCGACGCCGTCCGCCTGATCGGTTCGGTCAGTCACGAAGATGGCGCGCCGTCGATTCAGCAGCTCGGCAACCCGATCATCGTCACCCCCAACGTCCGCGTTCTCGATCTCGTTCGTGGCGAGACGGTGGACGCGACGGTGGTCGACGGCGGCAATCCGAACCTGCGCGCCGATCGCCGCCGCGTGATGAAGCTCGGCCTCACGGTAAAGCCGATCCCGAAGACGGATCTGACCCTGCTCGCCAATTATACCGACAGCAAGATCACCAATCCGATCGCCAGCTTCCCCACCGCAACGCCGGAGATCGAGATCGCCTTCCCCGACCGGTTCGAGCGCGATGCGGATGGCACCTTGCTGCGCATCGACAATCGCCCGGTGAATTTCGCCAGCAGCCACCAGCGCCAGATCCGCTGGGGCATCAACTGGTCCGAGACGCTCGAAGCCCCGCCTCCCGCCGGCCCGGACGGACAGCCGCTCACCGAGGCCGAGCGCGAGGAGCGCCGCGCCGCCTTCCGCCAGGCGCGTGAAAGCAGCACGGGCGTGCGTCCGGGCGGCGGCCGGCGCCCGGGCTTCGGCGGCCCCGGCGGATTTGGCGGCGGCCGGTTTGGCGGCGCGCGCCAGGGCCGTGTCCAGCTCAGCGCGTTCCATACCTGGCGGCTGGAGGACACGATCCTCATCCGTCCGGGCGTGCCGGAACTTGATCTTCTGGGCGGCTCTGCAATCGGCGCCCGTGGTGGCCAGCCGCGCCACCAGGTCGAATTCAACGCCGGCTACAATCGCAACGGCATCGGTGTCCGCCTGAACGGTACGTGGCAGGAAGGGACCAGCGTCATCGTCGATCCCAGCGGCGCGCCCTCGCCGCGCGATCTCGAGTTCGGCTCGCTGTTCACCGCCAACCTGCGCGTCTTCGCCGATCTCGGGCAGCAGCAGTCGCTGGTGCGTGACATGCCCTTCTTCCGCGGTTCGCGCGTGACGCTGTCGGTCAACAACCTCTTCAACCAGCGGCTCGACGTGCGAGACGCTTCGGGGCTGACGCCGGTCGGGTATCAGCCAGCGCTACTCGATCCGCTCGGCCGCTCGGTCCGGCTGAGCTTCCGCAAGCTGTTCTTCTAGGTCTATGGTATCATAATACCCGTCACGGATGCGGCGGAATCGTTGACTTTTTGCCGCCGCATCATCAAAGACCCCTCAACGCGCCGCACCTTTTCCGGGGGCGGCGTCTTCGTTTTTTGCAAAGGTCTAAGCCCATGAAGGCGCTGATGAAGACCACCAAGGCGGCCAAGCCCGCCGAAGTGGAAAAGAAGTGGCACATCGTCGATGCCACCGATCTGGTGGTCGGTCGTGCGGCGGTCGTGATCGCCAACGTCCTGCGCGGCAAGCACAAGCCGTCGTTCACCCCGCACGTCGATTGCGGTGACAATGTCATCGTGATCAACGCTGACAAGGTGCGCTTCACCGGCAACAAGCTGGCCGACAAGGTCTATTACAAGCACACCGGCTATGCCGGCGGCATCAAGGGCGTCACCGCCGCCAAGGTGCTGGAAGGCCGCTTCCCGGAGCGCGTGCTCGAGAAGGCTGTTGAGCGCATGATCCCGCGCGGCCCGCTCGGCCGTCAGCAGATGCGCAACCTGCGCATCTTCAAGGGCGCTGAGCACCCGCACGAAGCGCAGAACCCGCAGGTCCTCGACATCGCCGGCATGAGCCGCAAGAACAAGGTGGGCGCATAATGTCCGATAATCGCCAGTCCCTCGCCGATCTGGGCGCAGCGCTCAGCGAGCAGCGCGAAACCGCCGTCGCGGCTGCCGAAGAGAAGGCCGAGGCCTATCTCGAAGGCAAGATCGACGAGCCGACGCAGCGTGCCCCGCTGCGCGCGCAGGAACTCGACAAGTACGGTCGCGCCTATGCCACCGGCCGTCGTAAGGACGCCGTTGCCCGCGTGTGGCTGAAGCCGGGTTCGGGCAAGATCACGATCAACGGCCGTGATCAGGAAACCTATTTCGCACGTCCGACGCTGCGTCTCGTCATCAACCAGGTGTTCGGCATCACCGAGCGCGAAGGTCAGTATGACGTGATCTGCACCGTCAAGGGCGGCGGTCTGTCGGGTCAGGCCGGCGCGGTGAAGCACGGCATCAGCCAGGCGCTCACCAAGTACGAGCCGATCCTGCGTGCGCCGGTGAAGGCCGCGGGCTTCCTGACCCGCGACAGCCGTACCGTCGAGCGTAAGAAGTACGGCCGCGCCAAGGCACGCCGCAGCTTCCAGTTCTCGAAGCGCTAAGATCCGGTGCGCCTGGCCTGCTGCGGCAGGCCAACGGCCAGACGGCAAGATTGGGGCGGTCCAGCGATGGGCCGCCCTTTTCTTGTCCGGTCGCGCCAAGTTTCTGCGCGCCGCCCGTCGCAGCGCGGCGGCGATGATCCTATATCGGCCAGATGCCCGCCTATGCCGATCTGGCCCCGCATCTCCCGCTGATCCTGTCGCTGCTGGCCATCATCGTCATCGCCGGCTGCCTCCGCAGAATTCCGGTCATCGGACGGATCGTGGGTGCCGCAACGTGGCTGGTGCTGCTCGGCGCGCTGGCGCTGGTACTGGTGCAGCGCGAGCGGTTCGATCCCTATCTCGGCCGCGTTGCCGAGATCCTCGATCTGTCTGGGCAGCAAGTGGCGGGCGAGGAAACCCGCATTCGGATGAGTCCGGACGGCCACTTTTGGGCGAACGTGCAATTCGGCGGCGTCAAGCGGCGCATGCTGATCGACAGCGGCGCCACCGTCACCGCCCTCTCGCTCGACACCGCCAATGCTGCCGGGCTCGAAGTACGGGATGCGATGTTCCCGATGCTGCTGCGAACCGCGAACGGCACGATCCGCGCGCAGACCGCGTCCCTCGGCGAGCTTCGCCTCGGCAACATCGTCGCGCGTGACGTGCCGGTGGTCGTGTCGCCTGCTTTCGGCGAGACGAACGTGCTGGGCATGAACTTCCTGTCGCGGCTGAAGTCGTGGCGGGTCGAGGGACGAACGCTGATCCTGACCCCCAATCACCCGCAGGCCGTCACATCGGGATGATCCGGTCGCCCAGCCGCTCCGCTTCGGCACGGTCATGGGTGACGATCAGCATCGGCAGGCGCAACTCGTCTCGCACACGCTCGATCGCGCGCGTCGCGTCCTCCCGCCGCCCCGCATCCAGCGAAACCAGCGGCTCGTCCAGCAGCAGGAAGTCCGGATCGCTCAGCAACGCGCGCCCGATCGCCACGCGCCGCGCCTCCCCGCCCGACAAGGTGCGTGGCCAGCGATCGAGTAACCCTACAATGTCGAGCGTATCTGCGACTTCATCGAGCCGGTTGCTCCGCCGCGCGCCATAAAGCAGGTTCCGACGCACGTTGAGATGCGGGAACAGCCGCGCCTCCTGGAACACCATGCCCACGCGGCGGCGCTCCGGCGGAAGGTCGATCCGGCCCGCCGCGTCGAACAGGGTACGGCCGCCCACCCGCACATGTCCGCGGTCCGGCCGAAGTAGCCCGGCAATCATCATCAGCACGCTCGTCTTGCCGACGCCCGAGGGGCCGACGAGCACGCTGGCGCCGCTCCCCGCCTCGAAGGTCGCGCCCAGAATGGCGCTCCCGCGCCGCACCGTCACATCAATATCAAAGGACATGGAGCCGCCGCCCCTGCCGCCGCACCAGGACCTCGGACAGGATCAGCGCGGCGAGGCTGATCGCGACCGAGATCGCGGCGAGCTTCCACACCGCCGCCTCGCCGCCCGGCCGCTGAAGCGCGGCGTAAATCGCCAGCGGAAGCGTCTGTGTCTCGCCGGGCACGTTCGACACGAAGGTGATCGTCGCGCCGAACTCGCCCAGCGACCGCGCGAAGCCGAGTACCGCACCCGCCAGCACGCCCGGCAGCGACAGCGGCAGGGTAATCGAGGCGAACGTCCGCCAGCGCCCGGCGCCCAGCGTCCGCGCTGCCTGCTCCAGCCGCTGGTCCACCGCCTCCAGCGACAGCCGGATCGCCCGCACCATCAACGGCAGTGCCATGACGCCCGCCGCGATCGCCGCCCCCGTCCAGCGGAACAGCACCGTGGTGCCGAACCAGCGCTCCAGCAACGCTCCGGCGGGTCCGCCCGTTGCAAACGCCAGCAGCAGCAGCCAGCCAGTCACCACCGGGGGGACGACCAGCGGCAGATGGACAATCCCGTCGAGCAGCACCTTCCCCGGAAAGCGCCCGCGCGCGAGCAGCCAGGCCAATGCGAAGGCGATCGGCAATGTGCCCGCCGTCGCAATACCGCCGACAAGCAGCGAGAGCCGAACGATCGTCGCGATATCCTCGCTCAACGCGTGGTGAACCCGTGGCGCCGCATGATCGCCTTGCCCGCCGGCGACAGCAGGAATTCGCGGAACGCCTCGGCCCCCGGATTTCGGGAGGCCGCCAGCCGTGCGATGGGATAGAGGATCGGCGGATGGCTGCGCGCGGGAAAGACGCCGGCGACTCGCAGCGTCGGTGCCACCCGCACATCGGTGGCATAGACGACGCCATAAGGCGCCCCCCCGCGCTCGACCATCGCCAGCGCCGCGCGCACGCTCTCCGCCCGCACTACACGCCGCGCCACAGCGGGCCACGCCCCGAGCCTTGCCAGCGCTGCCCGGCCATAGCGGCCCGCCGGCACCGCATCCGGATCCGCCATCGCCAGCGGCCCGGCTGCCAGCACGCGTGCCAGCGCCTCGCCGCGAAGCCCACCGACGGAGCGCTGCCCGGCACGCGCCACCACCACCAGCCGGTTGCCGGCCAGTGTCGCGCGGGTATTCGGCGCCAGCACGCCGCGCCGCGCCAGGTCGTTCATCCAGTCCTCGTCTGCGGAAACGAACAAATCCGCGGGCGCGCCCGCCGCCACTTGCCGCGCCAGCGCAGAAGATGCCGCAAAGGAGAGCACCGGCGCGGCATGCCCCTGCCGGGTCCACGCCTGCGCAGCGTCTTCCAATGCCTCCTGCATGCTCGCTGCAGCCAGCACCAGCGGCCCGCGTCGCTGCGCCGCGGCCTCGCTGCCAGCGAAGGTGACTAGCAGCAGGAGCATCGCGAGGAAGCGCATCCACCTTCTCTATCGCGCTCCTGCGCAATGAACCACCATCGTTCACACCGCCGCCATTGATGCGCGGAGGCTGTGGACAAGCATAAGCCGATTGCTTTAGCGGCGGTGCAGCAAAACGGAGAGGGCAGCCATGGCATTGCCACGAGGATCACGGCGGTGAGCGAGCTCGGGACGATGCTCGCCGACACGGCCGAGCGACTGTTCGCCGCGCCGGAGGAGGCTGGCGCCCATGACGCTGGTTGGTCCGATGCCCGCTGGTCAGCGATCGAGGGAAGCGGCCTGCCTCTCGCGCTGGTGCCAGAAGAGGCTGGCGGCTTCGGTGTCCCAGTGGAGGAGGCGCTGGCCCTCATCCGCCAAAGCGGCCGCCACGCCCTGCGCCTGCCGCTGGCCGAGACGATCGTCGCCAACGCCGCGCTTGCTGCTGCCGGCCTGCCGCTCGCGGACGGCCCGGCCGCGCTGGTGCCGGCCGGAACGGATCGTGTCGCCTGGGGCCGTAACGCGCGAACGTTCGTGGTCCAGCGTGACGGCAAGCTTCACCGCGTCACTGGTCGAGCGACCGTCGCGACTGAGGGCTCGAACCTTGCCAACATGCCGCGCGACGTGATGACGCTTGGCGACGGCGAGAGTGCCGCCAGCAACGGGCCCGGGTTGCTCGAGCTTGGTGGGCTTGCCCGCGCGCTGCAGATGGCCGGCGCACTCGAGCGCGTTCTTGAGCTGACGGTCGATCACGTCTCCACCCGTGTCCAGTTCGGCCGCCCTTTGTCGAAGTTCCAGGCGATCCAGCAGGAACTGGCGAAGCTCGCCGGGGAAGTCGCCGCTGCTTCGGCCGCCGCGGATCACGCTGCGAGCGCCTATGCCGAGGGCGCCGACCTCGCCTTCGCCGTCGCAGTCGCCCGTACGCGTATCGGCGAGGCCGCCAGCAAGGCGAACGGCATTGCGCACCAATTGCACGGCGCGATCGGCTTCACGCGCGAACACGCCCTCCACCGCTTCACGACCACGCTTTGGGCATGGCGCGACGAATTCGGCACGCAGCGTCACTGGACGCTTCTGCTCGGCAAGCGCGCGCTGGAGAGCGGGCGAGACGGCTATTGGCCAATGGTGGTGGCAGCATGACGACGCTCCGTTTTCCCTCGCCGCCGCGCCACGATTCTGCCGAGAGCCTGCGCGGCGAGGTGCGCGCGTTCCTGGCGGAGGCGCTGGCGGACCGTAGTCCGCTGTCCCGCGCAGACAGCTGGAACGGCTTCGACCGCGATTTCAGCCGCAAGCTGGGCGCGCAGGGCTGGCTCGGCATGACGTGGCCGAAGCGCTACGGCGGGCATGAGCGAAGCGCCTTTGAACGCTACGTCGTGGTGGAGGAGACGCTGGCGGCGGGCGCCCCTGTCGCCGCCCACTGGATCGCTGATCGTCAAAGCGGCCCCAGCCTCCTCAAATATGGCACCGAGGAGCAGAAGCAGACCGTGCTGCCCGGCATCGCTGCAGGCGAGACGGTATTCTGCATCGGCATGAGCGAGCCCGACTCCGGTTCCGACCTTGCCGCGACTCGCACTCGCGCCGTGCCGGTTGACGGCGGCTGGCGTGTAACCGGCACCAAGCTGTGGACCACCGGCGCGCACCACGCCGATTACATGATCCTTTTCTGCCGCACGAGCGGCACGCCAGCGGAGCGCCAGGCCGGCACCAGCCAGCTCCTGGTCGATCTTCGCCGCGCAGAGGGGATCACGATCCGCCCGATCATCGATCTGGCCGGTCAGCATCACTTCAACGAAGTCCATTTCGAAGACGCCTTCCTCCCTGCTTCGGCGCTGATCGGCACCGAGGGCCAGGGCTGGGAGCAAGTGATGAGCGAGCTCGCGTTCGAGCGCAGCGGACCCGAACGCTTCCTCTCCTCGATGCAGCTGCTGATCGAACTGATCGGCGTGCTTCAGCGCGCGGAGAGCGAAGCCGCGCAGCTCGCCGTCGGCCGCCTCACCGCGCATCTCATCACGCTGCGGCGCCTCTCGCGCGGCGTCGCGGCGATGCTGGAAGCCGGCGAGAACCCCGGCACCCATGCCGCGATCGTCAAGGATCTCGGCGCCACTTTCGAGCAGGAGCTGCCGGACATCGCCCGCTCGCTTGTCGATGCCGAGCCGGACAGCGCCTCGACTTCGGACTTCATTGCCGTTCTCGCCCATATCACCTTGAACGCGCCCAGTTTCTCGCTGCGTGGCGGCACGCGGGAAATCCTGCGCGGCATCATCGCGCGCGGCCTCGGCCTGCGCTGACCGGAGAGTTTCATGACCGTCATCACCACCGAGATCCGCGGCCCGATCGCCATCCTCCGCCTCAATCGTCCCGACGCAATGAACGCGCTCGGCGCGGAGGGCGATGGCGAGGCGGTGCGCGCCGCCTGCGATGCGCTGAACGCCGATCTCTCCATCCGCTGCGTGATCCTCACCGGCGAGGGCCGCGCATTCTCGGCTGGCGGCGACGTGAAGAAAATGGCGGATCCGGATGGCCCCTTCTCCGGCGGCGGCCTGCCGGTGCGCAGCCAATATCAGCGCAACATCCACCGCATTGCCCGCGCGCTCTTCTCGCTCGACATGCCGGTGATCGCCGCGGTCAACGGTGCCGCGATCGGCCTCGGCTGTGACGTTGCGTGCATGGCGGACATTCGCATCGCCTCGGACAAGGCGAAGTTCGGCGTCACCTTCCTCAAGCTCGGCCTCGTCCCGGGCGACGGCGGCTCGTGGCTCCTCCCGCGCACCATCGGCATGAGCCGCGCGGCCGAACTGTTCTTCACCGGCGACCTGATCGACGCGTCTACCGCCGCCGACTGGGGCCTCGTCAGCCGCGTCGTGCCGCACGATGCGCTGATGGACGAGGCGCTGGCCATGGCCGCCAAGATCGCCGCGCTCCCGCCGCACTCGCTTCGCCTTACCAAGTCGCTGCTGCGCCAGGGGCAAACGAGCAGCTACGATCAGGCGCTCGACTCGGCCTCCACCGCCCAGGCGGTCAGCCACGCGACGCAGGATCATCGCGAGGGGGTCATGGCCCTCCTGGAAAAGCGCGAGGCAGTATTCCAGGGCAAGTGATGCGCCGCGGCGTGGACTAACGCCGCGTCCGTCCCTAGATCGCGCGCCATGCTCGCGTCCCGAAAGCCCGACGTCGTTACCTTGGGCTGCCGATTGAACCTCGCCGAAAGCGAAATGATCAGGGCGCTCGCCGGTGATCGGGACATGGTGGTGGTGAACGGCTGCGGCGTCACCAACGAAGCGATGCGGCAGACCCGCGCGGCCGTCCGCCGGGCGCGCCGCGATCGGCCGGCGGCGGAGATCGTCGTCACCGGCTGCGCATCGGAGATGGACCGTGCCGCCTTCGCCGCCATGCGGGAAGTGGACCGCATCGTCCCCAACGCCGCGAAGCTGCTACCCGCCACCTGGGGCGGCTTCCCCAACCAGCGCCCGCGTCGCCGCCACGCCCGCGCCTTCCTCGGCGTGCAGAACGGCTGCGATCACGGCTGCACCTTCTGCGCCATCCCGCAGGGTCGCGGTCCCAGCCGCTCGAGCCCGCTAGGCCAGGTCGTCGCCGAAGTGGCGGCGCTTGTCGACGAGGGCGCCAACGAGGTGGTGCTGAGCGGCGTCGATCTCACCAGCTATGCCGGCGGCCTCGGCGCGCTGGTCGAGGCGGTACTCAAGGGCGTGCCGCGGCTGCCACGCCTGCGCCTCTCATCGCTCGACACGATCGAGATCGACGATCAGTTGTTCGATCTCGTGACAAGCGAGGCGCGCGTCATGCCTTCGCTTCACCTCTCGCTCCAGGCAGGCGACGATCTCATCCTGAAGCGGATGAAGCGCCGTCACCTGCGTCGGGAGGCCGTTGCCCTGGTCGAGCGGCTGAAGGCGAAGCGCGATATCGCCATCGGCGCCGATCTCATCGCCGGCTTCCCCACTGAGGATGACGCCGCATTCGAGAACACGCTCGCACTGCTCGATGATTGCGACATCGTCGGCGCGCACATCTTCCCCTTCTCCCCGCGCGCAGGCACGCCCGCCGCGCGCATGCCGCAAGTGCCCGTGCCGGTCGTGAAAGTCCGCGCCGCCCGCCTACGCGAAGCCGCCGCCGACCGCCGCGCCCGCTGGCTTCAGACTCACGTCGGGTCGACCGGCACGATCGTGGTCGAAAAGCCCGGCGATCGCGGCCATCTGCCAAGCTTCGCCGAGGTACGCCTCGCCGCCCCGCTTCCCACGATCGGCGCCTTGGCCGACGTGCGGATCACCGCTGCTGCCGACGATCATCTAATTGGAATTCCAGCATGACTGACCAGCGTTCCTGGCACGACAAGCTTCTTGGCGGCTTCCGGCGCACGTCCGATCGCCTCGTCGGCAATCTCGCGGGCCTCGGCACCGCCCGCCTCGACGAGGAAACGCTCGACGAGATCGAGGAAGCACTGATTGCCTCCGATCTGGGTCCGGAAACCGCCAGCCGCATCCGCGCCCGCCTCGCCGAGGGCAGCTTCGAGCGCAACATGGAGGAGCTGGGCATCCGCCTCGTCGTCGCGGAGGAGGTCGAGAAGGTCCTCGCCAAGGTTGCCAAGCCGCTGGAGATCGAGGCCTTTCCGCGCCCGCAGGTCATTCTCGTCATCGGCGTCAACGGATCGGGCAAGACGACGACGATCGCGAAGCTCGCGCACTTGCTGATGGAGCAGGACTATGGCGTCATGCTGGCCGCTGGCGACACCTTCCGTGCCGCGGCTATCGGCCAGCTCGCCACCTGGGCGGAGCGCGTCGGCGTGCCGATCGTCACCGGGCCCGAAGGCGGCGATGCTGCCGGCGTCGTATGGGATGCGGTGAAGAAGGCAACCGAGACCGGCATCGACGTGCTGATCGTCGACACCGCCGGCCGCCTCCAGAACAAGCGCGAGCTAATGGACGAACTCGCCAAGATCCGCCGCGTCCTCGGCCGCATCAATCCCGCCTCCCCGCATGACGTGGTGCTGGTGCTGGATGCGACCACCGGCCAGAATGCGCTGTCGCAGATCGAGGTGTTCAAGGAAGTCGCTGGCGTCACCGGCCTCGTCATGACCAAGCTTGACGGCACCGCGCGCGGCGGTGTGCTGGTCGCGGCGGCGGAGCGTTACGGCCTGCCGATCCACGCCATCGGCGTCGGCGAGGGGATTACCGATCTGCGCCCGTTCGACGCGCATGAGGTGAGCCGGATCATCGCCGGCGTTGACGACCGGCGCTAGGTTCAGCGCAGCGAAACCTCGATCAAGCTACGTCTGTTCGGCAGGCGCACGTAAACGGAGCAATTGGTGAGCGGCACGACGAAACCTTCCCCCGGGATACGATTGGCGGTCGATTACGGCCCGCTGCTGGTGTTCTTTGCGGTGAACTTCCTCGCGCCGGGCCCGGCGATCGCGCGCATCGTCGCAGCGACGGCAGCCTTCATGGTCGCGATGGTCATGGCGCTTGGCCTGTCGTGGTGGAAGACGCGCCACATTCCCCCGATGCTGCTGATCTCGGGCGCGCTGGTGATCGTGTTCGGCGGGCTGACTCTCTGGTTCCACGACGAGCGCTTCATCAAGATGAAGCCGACCTTCGTGTACGCCATCTTCGCCGCGACGCTCGGCTTCGGCCTCGCCACCGGTCGCCCGCTGCTGCAGGCGTTGCTCGAAAGCGCCTATCCCGGCCTCAGCAAGCAGGGCTGGCACAAGCTCACGCGCAACTGGGCCTTGTTCTTCGTCTTCATGGCGCTGCTGAACGAGGCGGTCTGGCGCACCACCAGCACGGATTTCTGGGTCGGGTTCAAGCTCTGGGGCGCGATCCCGCTGACCATGATCTTCGCCATCGCCAACGTTCCGATGCTGATGCGCCACGGGCTCCAGGCCGGCGAGGTCGCGGAAACCGTGCCGCCAAGCGAATGATGAAAGGCCCGCGGGGATCATATCCCCGCGAGCTCACACGGCGCCGCAATGCTGATGCAGAAGTACTTACAAACGCTCGATCTTCTGGGCCACTTCGTCGATCAGCGCCGCCACGTCGTGCACCGTCGCTTCTGACGCGTCGCCCCGCATCAGCCGTCCCTGAAGCGCCGTCTTGAGATTGGCCATTGCACGGCGCACCGGTGCGCCATCGGTGCGCTTGTGCTGCTCGCCCAGTGCGGAAAGTCGTGCGAACAGCTTCTCCACCGTCGCCGCCTGCTCGTCGAGCTGCGCACTCCCTTCCAAAGTGATCGTGAACTTGCGCCGGCCGTCGCCCGCATCCTCGCTGGCAACGAGACCGATCTCGTTCAGCATGGTCAGCGATGGGTAGATCGTACCCGGTGAGGGCGCATAGCCGCCGCCCGTCAGTTCCTCGATCGACTTGATCAATTCGTAGCCGTGGCGCGGTTCGTCACTGATCAGCTTCAGCAGCACCAGCCGCAGCTCCGCGCCGTCGAACATCCGCCCGCGCCGCATCCCGCGTCCATGCCGGGCCGCCATCTTGCCCGCCATCGCGGCGAGCATCTTGTCGCGTCCGCCCTCCTTGCGCGCGTGCGCAGCGCCGTCGCTACGCGTCGGCCGACCGCCTCCACGATGCATCCCGCCGCCATGGCTGTGGCCGCGGCGATGCCTGGTTCCGGTTTCCATAACAATTCTCCTCAAGATGGCACCAAGATATATCTTGAGCGGTCTTCGTCAAGGGCGCTGTGCAAAAACCGGAGCGCCACCTATCTAGCGCGCATGGCCGATCTCTTTGCCGGGTTCGAACCCCCGGCCGCTGCGGACGTACCCGCTGCTGATGCCCCACTTGCCGATCGCCTCCGCCCCCGCCGGCTGGAGGACGTGGTCGGGCAGAAACATCTCACCGGCCCCGAAGGCGCGATCGGGCGCATGGTCGCGGCAGGTCGCCTGTCGTCGATGATCCTCTGGGGACCGCCCGGCACCGGGAAAACGACGATCGCACGCCTGCTGGCGGACGCGGTCGGCCTGCGCTTCGTTTCGATCTCGGCCGTCTTTTCGGGCGTCGCCGATCTCAAGAAGGCGTTTGCCGAAGCGCGCGATGCAGCCAGGATGGGGCGTCGCACGCTCCTGTTCGTGGACGAGATCCACCGTTTCAACCGCGCGCAGCAGGACGGCTTCCTACCCTATGTCGAGAACGGCACCGTCACCCTCGTCGGCGCAACCACCGAGAATCCATCGTTCGAGATCAACGCCGCATTGCTCAGCCGTGCCCAGGTGCTGATCCTCCAGCGGCTCGACACGCGTGCGCTGGGCGAACTCATCACGCGCGCGGAGGCGATGGTCGGACGCCCGCTGCCGCTTGATGAGGCGGCGCGTGACGCGCTTCTCGCCAGCGCCGACGGCGATGGCCGCTTCCTTCTCAACCAGGTTGAGACGCTCTTCTCGGTCGATCTTGAGAAGCCGCTCGATCCGGCCGGATTATCGGCGTTTCTTCAACGCCGGGTCGCCGTCTACGACAAGGATCGTGAGGGGCATTACAACCTCATCAGCGCCCTTCACAAGTCGATGCGCGGGTCCGATCCGCAGGCCGCGCTCTACTATCTCGCGCGCATGCTCACCGCTGGTGAAGAGCCGCTGTACGTCCTTCGCCGCATCACGCGCTTTGCCAGCGAGGACATCGGGCTCGCCGATCCGAAGGCGCTGGTACAATGCCTCGCCGCCAAGGACGCCTATGACTTCCTTGGCTCGCCGGAAGGCGAACTCGCGATCGTCCAGGCGTGTCTCTATTGCGCCACCGCGCCCAAATCGAATGCCGCGTACAAGGCGATGGGTGCCGCCTGGCGCAGCGCACGGGAAACGGGTTCGCTGATGCCCCCTTCAACAATCCTCAATGCACCGACGAAGCTGATGAAAGACATCGGCTATGGCAAAGGCTATGCCTATGACCATGACAGTGCAGATGGATTCTCAGGGGCCAATTACTGGCCGGACGAACTCGGCCCGCAACATTTCTACTCTCCCAGCGGACGTGGCTTCGAGCAGCGGATCGCGGAGCGGCTGGCGCATTGGGAGGCGCTCCGCGCTGAGCGGGGTCCTCGCCGCTAGCCTCGCAGCGACGGCGGCGGTCCCGGCGAACGCGCAGGTGATCGCGCAGCAGACGAGCAGCGAATACCACCATGCAATCGCCGCCGGCTACAAGGCGCTGATGCTGTGCGAGGGTGTGATCGCCGCCGGCCGCACGGAGGCGCAGGTCTCCGCCGTCGAACTGCGCGGCATCTACCCCGAATATGACGCGATCGTGCCGAAGCTTCGCGCCTCGATCGATCGTAAGGCACGCACGGTCAGTGTCCCGTTCGCGGCCGATCTCCCGCCACGCCGCGCCGAGTGGGGCCCACGCACCGGCTGTGTCCTCGCGCCGATCGGCGGCACCGCGCGCGTCGCGCCTGCCTTAACCACAGCGCCCGCCCTCCCCGCGCCGGCCGACCCGCGGCCTTGGCCGATGGGTGATGCCGGCGTCGCACCGCGCCCTTCTCCCGCCCTCGCCGCCACGATCGGGCGCGCCTTCGATCGCGCCAGCTACGGCAAGGGCGAGACGCTCGGCGTCATCGTCATGCGAGACGGCAAGATCATCGGAGAACGCTACGCCGACGGTTTCGGCCCCTTCGTTCCCAACCGCACCTGGTCCGTGGCGAAGAGCGTCGCCGGCACGCTCGTCGGCATGGCAGCGCGCGATCTGGCGATCGATCCGAGGAAATCCGCCGGTATCCCCGAATGGAAGACGCCGGGCGATCCACGTCAGGCGATCACGCTCGATCAATTGCTGCGCATGTCCTCGGGCCTGCACAGCGACCATTACGGCAATCGCACGGACGCGCTCTATTTCGGCGGCACCACCGTCACCGAACAGGTGCCCGGCTGGCCGCTCGAAGTGAAGCCCGGCACGCGCTTTCGTTATGCCAACAACGACATCCTGCTCGCGGTCCGTGCCGTCCGTGCGCGAATGAACAACGATCGCCGCTACGCCGATTGGCCCTCACAGTTGTTCCGTCCGCTCGGCATGCAGCACACCACCGCCGGCACCGACTGGCAGGGCAATCTCCTCCTCTCCAGCCAGATCTGGACGACCGCGCGCGATCTCGCCCGCCTCGGCCAGTTCTGGCTGCAGGACGGCGTGTGGCAAGGAAAGCGCCTGCTTCCCGCCGGTTGGATGCGCAACATGACGACGCCGTCGGGCCCCCAACCCGCCGACGGCCCAGGCTACGGCGCGACTATGTGGCTGTTCGGGCCGAAGCAGGGCCTTCCCGCCGGCAGCTATTCCGCGCAGGGCAATCGCGGCCAATATGTCATGGTGGTGCCCAGCGAGCGGCTGGTGATCGTCCGCCGCGGCGAGGATCCGGGCAGCGCGCGCTTTGACATCGCCCGCTTCACCGCGGATGTCATCCGGGACGGCAGGTAAAGAGCTGGCCGTAATCCTTTGATCTTCCCGAATACTCCGCCCCGCCTCCCGACGCATTTCCGCCGCTTCGCCGCGATCGACTGGTCGGGAGCGAAGGGGAAGCGCCACAAGGGGATCGCCGTCGCCCTCTGTGAGGCTGGCACCGCCGCGCCCAGGCTCGTCCCCCCGCCGGACCGGGTCTGGTCGCGCCGCGACGTGCTCGAGTGGCTGCTGGCCGAGGCGGCATCCCCGCTGCTGGTGGGGATCGACTGCAGCTTCTCCGCCCCCTTCCTCGCCCGCGGTGCGCACCTGCCGGGCGAAACCCAGACCGCTACCGCGCGTGACCTGTGGCGCTACGTCGATGACAACAGCCCCGACGACGATCTCGGCGCCGCTTCCTTTCTCGAGGCACGCCGCGGCCGCCACTTCTACCTCGGCGCCGCCGACGGTCCGAAGCGAGATTTCCTCCACTGGCGCGCCTGCGAAATGGCCGGCGATCGCTCGACCAAGCCGACAACCGTCTATGACGCGATCGGCGCGGCGCAGGTCGCCAAGGCAAGCTTCGCCGGCATGCGCCTCCTGCATCACCTCGACGGCCGCCTGCCGGTCTGGCCGTTCGACGGCATTCCGTGCGAGGGCGCGCTGCTGGTCGAGATCTACACCTCGATCGCCGCCCGCGCCGCCGGCATGCCGCGCGGCCGCAGCAAGATGCGCACGGGTGAAGCGCTGGACATTGCGCTGCAGAACATCGGCAGCGCGCCGCATGCCGCGCTCGCCCGCTATGACGATCACGCCACCGACGCGATCCTCGCCGCGGCGTGGCTGCGCGCCAGCGTCGGCCGCCCCGATCTCTGGCATCCGCCAGGCCTTACCAACACCGTTCGCGAAACCGAAGGCTGGACGTTCGGCGTCGCTTGACGCATGAGCACCGCCACGCCGGTTTAGCTCAGCTGGTAGAGCAGCGGTTTTGTAAACCGAAGGTCGCGGGTTCGATCCCTGCAACCGGCACCACCCCCTCAACGCCAGCGATCCGTCACCGCCGCGATTTCAGATATCCGGCGACGGCGCGATACGCGGGCAGCGACGTCGGGTCGTTCAAGCCGTTTGACGCCGTCGGCATCGACGCGAACCTCACCAGCACCATGTCCGCATCCCAGTCGACATACACGGTCTGCCCGTGGACGCCGCGTGCCGCGATGATCGTGCGATTGCTGGGATAGATCCACCACAGCCCGGCGTAGGTCCCACCGGCAAGCGCCGGATAGGCGTTGCCGAACTTCTTCGGGTCGCCGCCCGTGCGGATCGCCTCCACCGCCGCGGCGGGGAACAGCCGCTCACCGTTGATGACGCCCTTGTTCAGCATCAGGAGGCCAATGCGGCCCATGTCCCGCATGCCGGCGCTCAGCCCGCCACCGGCGAACGGCGTCCCGATGGCGTCGACCGTCATATAGGCGTCCTGCTCGGCGCCCATGCGCCGCCACAGCCGCTCCGACGCCAGCGTCGCCACCGACTTGCCGCTGACGCGCGAGACGATCCAGCCGACCATATCGGCATTGGGCGTCTTGTAATGGAAGCCCTCGCCGTTCTTCCCCTCCGGCTTGATCTGCTCCAGGAACTCGAAATAGCCGTTCGGCCCCTCGTAGCCGGCCGGCTTTGGCAAGGGGCTGGTGGCGGCGGCATATTTCCACACGCCCGCATTGGGATCGGTATAGTCCTCGGAATAGTCGAGCCCGGTGGTCATGTTCATCACCTCGCGCACCGTCGCGGTGCCGAACGCGCTCTTCGCGACCTCCGGCACATAGCGCGTCACCAGTGCGTTCGGATCGAGCTTCCCTTCGGCGATCAGGATCTCCGCCAACAGCCCCGTCATGGACTTGGTCATCGACATGGCAGCGTGCTTGGCGTCCGGCTCCAGGCAGCCGGAATACCATTCATAGATCACCTTCCCCTTGTGGAAGATCAACATGCCGTCGGTGTAATTGACGCCGAGCGATTGCTCCCACGTCAGTGGCTTGTTCGAATTCAGCGGCGTGAACGTCAGCGCGTTGATCGCCTTCGCCGTTTGCGCAAGCTCCGCCGGCGGCAGATAGGTCAGCGGAATGGCGTTCTTCAGGCCGCGGTTGATCTCCACCGTCGGGAGCAGCTGGCGGATGTGGCAGACCGACCAGCGCAGCTTCGGGAAGCTGAAATAGTCGGATTCCGGCTGCATGATCAGCTTGTCCTTGGGCGGGGGGAAGCCCTGCATCCAGCCCATCACGCGCGGGTCTGATTCCGCCGCCGACAAAGGCGCCTTCTGCGTGCTCCCGGCGGAAGAACTCGCCTGTTCCTGTGCCGACACGGCCACTGCCGCAACGGCGATGGCGGCGGCGCAGGCAAGCCCCAGGCGCGAGGCGCTAGTAATTGACCACGACATTGATGAATGCTCCAGACCAGATGGGCGGTGTTCCCGGGACCGCTGCCTTGATCCCGGCGCCCGGAAACGACGCGCTCACCCCCGCGGTCAGGAACACGTCCGGCCCGAAGATGTGGTTATACTCCAGGAACAAATCGTCCGAGAGATGCCGCTTGGTCACGCCCGAGATCAGGTTGAACCCGCTCGGCGTGGAGACGAGCCGCGTCGTCTGGCCGAACTGGATCGGGCTGCCGAGCTTGTCCGCGTCGATCCGGGCAAAGCGCAGCGTCAGCGCGTCCTGCTTCGACGGCTGAACGGCGAACGCGAGTTCGAGCGCGCGCAGGTTCGAGTTGATGAACACCATCGAGGATTTCGATCCGGTCGCCCAGGCACCCGGCGATCCCTCGTAGTACAGCGGATCGAACCGCTCGAGCTTCGGCGTCGTCGGATCGTCGCCGGAGAACACCTTGACGGTGCCCGTGAGCGTCGGCGTCCACGACGTCTCTGCAAACCGATAGCCGACCTGCGCGCGGCCCGCCCAGGCGGACATGTTGATCCGGTTGTTCCACTCGTAAGCAAAGTCGCCGGTCGCAAACCAGTTTCGCAGCAAGCCCTCGCTGCCGATGGCGCGGAAATAGAGGTTGATCGCGTTCGTCTTGTCGCGCCCGTCGGGGATGATCGTCGGCGCGCCCAGGCCGTCCGGCGCGGCGCGGATGTACGGAGATTGCGATCGCAGCACGTTGACGTAGGTGAAGCCGAGATAGTCGCCGCCGGCGGAATCGTAGCGGATGTCGGCACCGGCCAGCTGGTTGTGGCCATTGTTCGATTTCAGTTCGCGCGGCTCGATGAAATAGCCGGTGATCGTCCGCCGCCCGTTGATGATGCGGATGATCCCCGCCTGCTTCCAAGCCTTGCGCGGCCCGAACTTGAGCGCTCCGCGCTCGAACCCGCTCGTCCCGCCGTTCGCGATCAGCATGCCGCTGCCCAGCTGCAACTCGCGCGGGCCGAACGAGCCGTCGAACGCGACGGGGTGATCCGCCGTGCGATAGCCGAGATAGCCCTCCTCCAGCGTGATCGCACCTTCGTCCTTGGCGTCGAAGGCGTCCCGACCCCAGGTCCGTGAGGCGACGCCGGAAACCTTGCCGTACAGGGTACCGCCGTTCGCAAAGGTCTTGTCGAAGCCAAGGCCCGGCTTCACGTAGGATTCCAGCCAGTTCTGGTTGGAGTTGAACCGCGCATCCGGCGCGTAGACCGAGGCGAAGTTCCAGAACAGATTTGATTCGCTGACGAGGTTCAGCCCGCCCTGGAAGTACCAGCGGACGGCAAGACCATCCTTGTCGTAGATCGTCGTCTTGGCCGTGTTGACTGGCGAATTGTCCTTCAATTCCTCTGATTCGAGCGCCGAGGGGCCACCTTCGGGCAGGCTCGTCCTTCCGGTTCGCCGGACCGATCCATCGGTCACCTGAAGCCCGCTGTCGCGGCCCGCGGGAATATCGCAGTCTTCTCCGCCGGTGCATTCCTGCTCTTGGGCGATCAAGACGGCCTGAACGTCGGCAGATGGAGGCGGCAAGTCGATCATCATGCACGACTCGCCAGCGCTGCGATGCTGGACGCAGCCGCACCTCCGGCCGGGCGCCTGCGCCGCATCAAAAGCCCGGCTAACTTCACCAGAAGCAGGGGAGTGTTGGTAGAAGCGACAGATGGCCGCATCAGTATAACGACGGGCCGCAGAGCGATCCGGTAAGCACCTGCCGAGACACGACGGACGAGACTTGTTGCTCCAGTTCCCGCAAACCCATCGCGACGCCAGCAGCTCATCATTCGGCCTCCCGTCGTGAACTTGGTATGCCGACGGGTAGAGTGGGACTATGGGTAGACCTACCTACGTGTGCCCGGACCGGCTGGCCCGCACGGAGAGCGGCGGTGCGATCTCAGCAACACTTGATGACTACGTTTGTAGTCGATACAGCAGCCTTCCTTCAGTCACCACGAGTGCCAGTGTGCTACGATCCGCCTTGTCCCGCCTTGCCGCCGCCAGTGTCGCTGCCGCCAGCCTCACCGCCGCTGCGCCGGCGGATGCCCCCCAAAGCTATGACATCACCGCGATTGACCGCGAGGTGAAGGCTCAGTGCGCCAGCGGCACCTTCTCGGGCGTGGTGCTGATCCAAGCCGGTTCGCGGCGGCTCTACGAGCATGCATGCGGAATGGCGGATCCCGTCAACCGCATCGTCAACACTCGCGGCACGCGCTTCAAGATCTTCTCCACCAGCAAGTTCCTCACCGCCTTGGTTGTCATGCGGCTCTCCGAACTCGGCACGCTCGAACTAGACGCGCCGGTCAGCCGTTACGTTCGGGACGTGCCGCGCACGTGGCGGCCGGTCACCCTGCGCATGCTGCTGAACCACACGTCGGGGATTCAGGACCTGTCCGACCTCGCCTTCGGGAGTTTCCGCAGCACGCCGGAAGCCGCAATGCGCGATACCCTTGCGCGCGTGCCAAAAGATCGTGCCCGCCTGCTAACGCCGGCCGGCATCGCCTTCGCCTACAACAATTTCGGCTTCGAGCTTCTCGCGGACGCGGCTGCCCACGCCGCCGGTCGCCCCTTTGCGGAGCTTCTCGACACCCTCGTCTTCAAGCCCGCCGGCATGGCGACCGCCTCGGTCGAGCCGCCCAATGTCCTGCTCGGTCACCCGCTCGCGGTGACGGAGCCGGGCGTCGCGATCGGCTTCAACGGCACGCCGGGGAAGCTGGAACAGGCCACCAATTACGCCTTCATGCAGCTTGGCGCCGGCGCCGTGCGCGCGACCGTCGATGACTTCGTCGCGCTGGACCGTGCGCTCAGCGAAGGCCGGGTGATCTCCCGCGAAAGCTACGCCGCGATGAAGCTCGATCTCGTGACCGAACCGAGCGGCCCCGCGCCGCGCCAGTTCGGCCTGGGCATGATCGTCACCACGGTGAACGGCGTCACCATGGAAGGGCACACCGGCGGCACCAACGGCTATATCTCGGATTTCGAGCGGCTGCCGGGCGGCGTGATGATGATCGCCTTGTCGAACCGCGGCTTCACGAAGACACGCTGGCTGCGCGAAGGCGTGGCTGAAATGGTGCGGCAGGCACGCTGAGGCGTGCCTATGCCGATGCCAGCGCCTTGGCGCGCTCCCGCTCAACGTCCTTGGTCACCAGCTTGCAGATATAGTTCCAGCGTCGCCGCTCGAACGTGCCGAAGCGGCTCAGCTTGATGCGGCGCTGCACATAGCCAATTGGATCGTCGGCATGTTCGGCGATGACGCGGCGCGCCCTGATCTTCGCATCCGTCTTCCATCGCTCGGAAGCGCCTGAGAAGAAGTCGAGACGAGCCATCGACGAAAATCCCCCACCACGAGTTGATCAGCTTACAGCAATTTTGGCAGCAGAGAAGATCCGAACCGGTCCTTTCCCGCAATCAGCGCTCGGGAAGCCCGGCGGTGCGGATCAGCTCGCGCCAGGCGGCCTCCTGGCGGCGGCGCCGCTCGGGATCGCGGCGCCGAGCGGTGGTCAGCATTGCCGCAACGCCGATCAGCGGCACGATGATCGTCAACTCGAATATCATGGCCGCCTCCTTGCCTCGTGATGCCGCGCTAGGTGCTTGCGCCATCGCAGCGGCTCGGCCAATCGACGTGCGACCTGGCGTCGACCAAGCGGCCGCAACCACATCGCGCGGAGGAGCGTTCCACAATCCCCATGATCCGCGTCGCCAGTTACAACATGCACAAGGGTGTTGGCACGGATCGCCGCCGCAGCCCCGAACGGATCCTCGAGGTTCTGCGCGAGGTGGATGCCGACGTGATCGCGCTGCAGGAGGCCGATCTGCGCTTCGGCGATCGCACCGCCGTAATCACCCCGCATCTGCTCGAGGAACATACCGACTGGAAACCGGTCGATTTCGGCGTCCGCGTCGCCTCGATGGGCTGGCACGGCAATGCGCTGCTGATCCGCAAGGACGCGCAGCTGGTCGATTGCGAAATCATCCACTTGCCCTCGCTTGAGCCGCGCGGCGCCGTGATGGCCGATATCGGCTTTGCGGAAGGGGTGCTTCGCGTGATCGGGATGCACCTCGATCTTTCCGGCCTGTGGCGTCGCCGTCAGGCCGCGGCCATCATGTCCCATGTCGAAAGCAGCACGCACCGGCGGCCGACCGTCCTGATGGGCGATCTCAACGAATGGACCCGCGCCGGCGGGTGCCTCAGGGATTTCTCGCGTGACTATGCCGTCGCCGAAACCGGCCCCAGCTTCCACGCGCGTCGCCCGATCGGCCGGCTCGACCGGATCATGGTATCGAACGACGTGTCGGTGGTGGAGGCCGGCGTCCACACCAGCGCCGCGGCGCGAAAGGCCAGCGATCATCTCCCGATCTGGGCAAACCTGTCGCTGGCATGACGCGTAAGTCGGAATTGCGGCTGGCACTGGTGTGCTACGGCGGGATCAGCCTTGCGGTGTACATGCACGGCATCACCAAGGAGATCTGGCACGTCGCCCGTGCCAGCCGCGCCAGCCATGATGGGCAGACGCTGGGCGGCAGCGCCGGCGCCTATGCCGCCTTGCTGTCGGAGATCGCCGAGACGGCCGAGGTGCGGCTGCGCATCCTGCCTGACATCATCGCCGGCGCCAGCGCGGGCGGGATCAACGGCATCTTCCTCGCCCAGGCGCTCAGCGCCGGCCAGTCGCTCGATCCACTCACCGATCTCTGGCTCGAACATGCCGATGTCGATGCGCTGATCGCGCCCGATGCCGCGCCCGCCTCGCGCTTCTCGAAGGCTTGGGCGCTGCCGCTCGCCTGGATGGCTGCGGGCCGTAGCGCCGAGAAGCTCGATGGCCTTGACGATCACACGCGCGAGGAAGTCCGCACGAAGCTGTCGCACTTTGTCCGCTCGCGCTGGTTCGAGCCGCCGTTCGACGGCCCCGGCTTCACCGGCATGCTGCTCGACGCCTTCGAGGCGATGGCCGCCGCCCCGCGCGGGCCGCGGCTGCTGCCCCCGGGCCAGCCGCTCGATCTCTTCGTTACCGTCACCGATTTCACCGGTCATCCCGAGCGGCTGACGCTCCACTCGCCGCCCGAGGTGGTCGAGACCGAGCACCGCCTCGTCATCTCGTTCAGCGATCGCGGCGCCCCGTGCGAGACGCTCGCGCCCCCGCCCGAGCTCACGTTCGCGGCCCGCGCCACGTCCAGCTTCCCCGGCGCCTTCCCCGCCTTCACGCCGGCAGAGCTCGATGGCGTGCTGGATAAGCGCGAGGCGAGCTGGCCCGGCCGCGAGGAGTTCCTGCACCGCACGCTGCCGCGCCACGCCGCCGCCAATGCGGCGGACAAGGCCGCGCTGATCGACGGATCGGTGCTCGCCAACGCCCCCTTCCGCCCCGCCATCGACGCGCTGGAGGAACGCCCCGCCCGGCGTGAGATCGACCGCCGCTTCGTCTATATCGATCCGTCACCCGGCATGAAGTTCCGCCTCTCGTCGGGCAGCGAGACCGCGCCCGGCTTCTTCCAGACGATCATCGGCGCGATCAGCGAACTGCCGCGCAAGCAGCCGATCCGCGACAATCTGGAGGCGATCGCCGCCCGCTCCCGCCGCATCGAGCGGATGCGCACCATCACCGCCGCGCTCCGCCCCCAGGTGGAGGCCGAGGTCGAGGCGCTGTTCGGCCGCACCTTCTTCCTCGATCGCCCGACGCCCGCGCGGCTCTCGTCGTGGCGCCGCCGCGCCCAGATCGCCGCCACTGACCGCGCGGGCTTCAGCTATGCCGGCTACGCCCATCTCAAGATCGCCGGCGTGGTGGAGATGATCACCAACTTGCTGCACACCGTGGGCGGCAAGGCCGGCGCGGCGCGCGGGGACCAGATTCGCGCGCGGATCGAGGCCGCGCTGTTCGCGCGGGGATATGACGAGGCTGCACCGTCCGACGCGTCGAGCGCCGCGTCGATCGATTTCCTGCGTACCTTCGACATCGGCTTCCGCATCCGTCGCCTGCGCCTCCTCGCCCGCCGCCTGACCGAGCTTGAGGCGGAGCATGAGGAAGAACAGCTGCAGCCGATCCGCGACGCGATCTACGATTCGCTTGCCGCCTATCTCGAGCGGCGCCTCGCCAGCAGCCACCGCGATCTGCGCGCCGATGTGCGCCGCCGCAACGGCGATACCGATGCGCTGCTTGATCGCCTCGCCGCCTCGATGAACCTGACGCAGCTTGATGCGGAGACGGACCAGCGCCTCGCCGACACGCTGGGCGCATTGCCGCGGCAGCCACGCCGCGCGCTGCTGCTCCATTACCTCGGCTTTCCTTATTTCGATCTCGCCACCCTGCCGTTGCTGCAGGGCGAGGGGATCGACGAATTCGATCCGATCAAGGTGGATCGCATCTCGCCGGACGACGCCACCGCAATCCGCGCCGGCGGCGCGGAGGCGACGCTGAAAGGCATTCAGTTCAGCAACTTCGGCGCCTTCTTTAGCAGGGCGTATCGCGAGAACGACTATCTCTGGGGGCGCCTCCACGGGGCGGACCGGATGATCGACATCATCGTCTCGGCGCTCCCGGCGGAGGCGCGGATGCGGCCCGGTCAGGTCGCTGCGGCCAAGCGCGCGGCCTTCCTCGCCATCCTCGACGAGGAGGAACCGCGGCTTGGCACCGCCTCGGCGCTGATCACCCAGTTGCGCAGCGAGATCGGCTGAAGGCTGGTCAAAGCGGCCCGCGCGTAATAGCGTCCGCCGCATGCCGGAGCCCCAACGATGCAGTTCCTGAAAATCCTGTTCTGGGCGCTGATCGCCTTCGTTGCCGCCATGTTCACCTTCGCCAACTGGAATTGGGTGCCGGTCCATGTGTTCGGCAATCTGATCGCCGAGGTGAACCTGCCGCTCTTGCTGCTGGCAACGTTCCTCCTGGGCTTCGTTCCGACCTTCCTGTTCCAGCGCACCATCCGCTGGCGCCTTAGCCAGCGCCTCGCCGCGGCGGAGCGGACGATCGCCGATCTTCGCGCCGTGCCGCTCGCGCCCGTCGTGCATGAGGCGACACCGGTCGCGCCGGAGCCAGCGCCAATGGCAATTGCAACGCCCGCCCCGGCCGCCCCCGCACCAACCCCAACCCCGCTTCCCCCCGTTCCTCCCGCAACGGCCTGACGTCCATGACCAACCGCATCTATGTCGCGCTCGACACACCGGACCTCGAACGCGCGAAGGCAATTGCCGCGCGCGTCCGTCATCACGTCGGCGGCATCAAGCTCGGGCTGGAATTCTTCCTTGCGAACGGGCGCAGCGGCGTGCGCGAGATGGCGGACCTGGGCCTGCCGATCTTCCTCGATCTGAAGCTCCACGACATCCCCAACACCGTCGGCAAGGCGATCCAGGCGCTGCGCCCGCTCGAACCGGCGATCCTCACCGTCCACGCCGCTGGCGGCCAGGCGATGCTGGAAGACGCGAAGGCCGCCGCGCCGTCGGGGACGAAGGTAGTGGCCGTCACCATGCTCACCAGCCTCGATCAGCGCGATCTCGCCGCCACCGGCATTCGCGGTGACGCGCACGAACAGGTGCTTCGCCTCACCGAACTCGCCCGGGCGTCCGGCGTCGACGGCATCGTCTGCTCGGGCGAGGAAGTGAAGGCCGCCCACGATCTGTGGCCCAGCGGCTTCTTCGTCGTACCCGGCGTGCGCCCGGCGGACGGCGTGATCGGGGACCAGAAGCGCGTGGTGACGCCGCGCGCCGCGCTTGACGCCGGCGCCTCGATCCTGGTCGTCGGTCGACCGATTACCCAGGCCGAGGATCCGGACGCCGCCGCCCGCACGATCAGCGCGACGCTCTGACAGGCGCGCCCCGCCTACCGGGATCCCTGACGCTGATCATTGATTGAGCTTGGTGCGCGCGCCGTCTGGCCGCGCTTCCACGACAGGACCGTTCTTCATGCCAGCAACCGCAAAGATCTGCGGCCTTTCGACGATCGAGACGCTCGACGCGGCCGTCGCCGGCGGCGCCAGCCACGTCGGGTTCGTCTTCTTCCCGCCTTCGCCGCGCCATCTCGGTTTCGACCGGGCAGCCGCACTTGCCGGCCGCACCCCGGGCCATGTCGGGCGCGTCGGCGTGTTCGTCGATCCCGATGATGCGCTGGTCGAGCAGGCCGCGCGCGCCGCTCGCCTCACCGCGATCCAGCTTCACAAGACAGCGCCGGCACGCGTCGCCGCGTTGCGCCAGGCCACCGGCATTGAAACCTGGGCAGCAGTGGCGGTGAAGGCGCAGGCTGACGTCGCGGAGGCGCGCCACTTCACCGGCGCCGCCGATCGCATCCTGTTCGACGCCAAGACGCCGGATGCGGCCACGCTCCCCGGCGGGATGGGTATCCGCTTCGACTGGTCGCTGCTCGACGGCGTCAGCCACGCCCTGCCCTGGGCGCTCTCCGGCGGGCTCAATCCGGCCAATGTCGCCGAGGCGATCCGGCGTACCGGGGTGCGGCTGGTCGACGCTTCCTCCGGTCTCGAGACCGCGACCGGCGTCAAGGACGTGGACAAGATCACCGCCTTCCTGCAATCGGTCGCCGCATCATGAACGCCCCCAATTCCTTCCGGGCCCAGCCCGATGATCGTGGCCACTTCGGCGATTATGGCGGCCGCTATGTCGCCGAGACGCTGATGCCGTTGATCCTCGATCTTGAGCGCGAATATCGCGCCGCGAAGAACGATCCCGCGTTCCAGGCGCAGTTCGACGATCTGCTGGAGCATTATGTCGGCCGCCCCTCGCCGCTCTATTATGCCGAGCGGCTGACGGAGGCACTCCGTGCGAGCGCGCCGGACGGCATGGGCGCAGAGGTCTGGTTCAAGCGCGACGAGCTCAACCACACCGGCGCGCACAAGATCAACAATTGCATCGGCCAGATCCTGCTCGCCATCCGCATGGGTAAGACGCGGATCATCGCGGAAACCGGCGCTGGTCAGCATGGCGTCGCCACCGCCACGGTCTGCGCGCGCTTCGGCCTCCCCTGCGTCATCTACATGGGCGCCAAGGACGTCGAGCGGCAGCAGCCTAACGTGTTCCGCATGAAGCTGCTCGGGGCCGAGGTCCGCGCCGTCACCTCCGGCGCGAACACGCTGAAGGATGCGATGAACGAGGCGCTGCGTGACTGGGTCGCGAACGTCCACGACACCTTCTACATCATCGGTACCGCCGCCGGCCCGCACCCGTATCCGGAGCTTGTCCGCGATTTCCAGAGCGTGATCGGCCGGGAGGCCCGCGCCCAGATGCTCGCGCGCACCGGCCGCTTGCCCGATCTGCTCGTCGCTGCGATCGGCGGCGGCTCGAACGCGATCGGCCTGTTCCACCCGTTCCTCGACGATACCGACGTGAAGATGCTCGGTGTCGAGGCAGCGGGCGAAGGGCTGGAGAAGCGCCACGCCGCAAGCCTTGCCGGCGGCTTCCCCGGCGTGCTTCACGGCAACAGGACCTATCTGCTGCAGGATGACGACGGCCAGATCGCCGAGGCGCATTCCATATCTGCCGGTCTGGATTATCCCGGCATCGGCCCGGAACATGCCTGGCTGAAGGATATCGGCCGCGTCGAGTATACCAGCGTCACCGATGACGAGGCGCTGGACGCCTTCCAGCTGCTCTGCCGCACCGAGGGCATCATTCCCGCGCTCGAACCTTCGCATGCGATCGCAGCGGTGGGCCGTAAGGCACGGGAAATGAAGCGTGACGACGTGATCCTCGCCAATCTGTGCGGCCGCGGAGACAAGGATATCTTCACCGTCGCGCACGCGCTGGGGGTGGCGATATGAGCCGCCTGTCACAGGCGTTCGGTGCGGATCGTGCCGCGCTCGTCACCTTCATCACCGCGGGTGACGGTGACACCGCCGCGGTGCTCGACGCGCTCGTCGCCGGCGGCGCCGACGTGATCGAACTCGGCATGCCCTTCACCGATCCGATGGCGGATGGCCCGGCGATCCAGGCGGCCAATCTGCGCAGCCTCGGCGCCGGCACGACAACCGCCGATATCCTGCGGATCGCAAAGGATTTCCGCGGCCGCCACCCGCAGGTGCCGCTGGTGCTGATGGGCTATGCGAACCCGATGCTCCGCCGCGGCCCGGATTGGTTCGCCGCTGCCGCGAAGGATGCCGGCATCGACGGCGTGATCTGCGTCGATGTCCCGCCCGAGGAAGACGACGCGCTCGGGCCGGCGCTGCGCGCCGCCGGGATCGATCCCATTCGCCTCGCCACTCCCACCACCGATGCGGCGCGCCTCCCGCGCGTGCTCGATGGCGCCTCCGGCTTCGTCTATTACGTGTCCGTCGCCGGCATCACCGGGCTGCAGCAGGCAGCACAGACCTCGATCGAGACGGCGGTCACCCGGCTGAAGCAGTCCACCGATCTTCCGATCGCGGTCGGCTTCGGCGTGCGCACGCCCGAGCAGGCGCAGGCGATCGCCCGCGTCGCCGATGGCGTCGTCGTCGGCTCGGCAATCGTCGAACTCGTCGAGCGTCACGGCGGGGATGCGCCGGCTGCCGTGCGCGACTATGTTGCGACCCTCAGCGGCGCGATCCACGCCGCGCGAAAGGTAGATGCATGACTTGGCTCTCGAGCGTCCGTAACGCGCTCTCCTTCGTCGTCCCGGCGAAGAAGGAAACTCCTGACAACCTCTGGCACAAGTGCAAGGGGTGCGGCTCCATGGTGTTCACCAAGGAGTGGGAGGAAAACCTCTCCGTCTGCCCGACGTGCGATCATCACGGCCGCATCGGCCCTGCGGCTCGCTTCGCGCAGCTGTTCGATCCCGGCAGCGCCGACGTGCTGCCTGCGCCGAAGGCACCGGAGGATCCGCTCAAGTTCCGCGATTCGAAGCGCTACGCCGATCGCCTGAAGGCCGCCCGCGCCGAGACCGGTGAGCAGGACGCGTTCATCAACGCGCGGGGCCGCATCCACGGCCACAAGGTCGTCATGGGCGTGCAGGATTTCGCCTTCATGGGCGGCTCGATGGGCCAGGCCGTGGGCGAAGCCTTCATCCAGGGCGTGGAAGCCGCGATCGCGGACAAGTCTCCGTACGTCGTCTTCACCGCCAGCGGGGGGGCGCGCATGCAGGAAGGCATCCTCAGCCTGATGCAGATGCCGCGCAGCACCGTCGCGATCCAGATGCTGCACGATGCCGGACTGCCGTACATCGTCGTTCTCACCGATCCCACCTCGGGCGGCGTGATGGCGGCTTATGCGATGCTCGGCGACGTCCAAATCGCGGAGCCGCGCGCGACGCTCGCCTTCACTGGCCGCCGCGTGATCGAGAACACGATCCGCGAAAAGCTGCCGGACGATTTCCAGACCAGCGAATATTATCTGGAACACGGCCTCATCGACATGGTCGTCCACCGCGCGGATCTGCGCGAGCAGCTCGCGACGGTGATTGGCTATCTCTGCCCGGAACGCAAAGTGGCCTAAGCACGCCGCTCCACGTCACGGCTAAGGGGTAGGGCTTGCCCCCGGGACCAACGCACTGGGCTAAGGGACAAGCCCTCCCCTAGCCCCTTCCCGCCGGCGGGAGGGGGGACCGATGCCCGATCACGCGATTTCAACCGATCCCGCCGTGCAGGCCCAGCTTGATCGGCTCTGGTCGCTGTCCCCCGGCGCCGACGTGCTCGGCCTGTCGCGCATCAGTGCGCTGCTCGCCCGGCTCGGCGACCCGCACCACCATCTGCCGCCCGTGTTCCACGTCGCCGGCACCAACGGCAAGGGCTCCACCTGCGCCTTCCTGCGCGCAATGCTGGAAGCGGATGGAAAGGCGGTGCACGTCTATTCCAGCCCCCACCTCGTCCGCTTCAACGAACGGATCCGGCTCGCCGGCCGGCTGATCGATGACGAAGCGCTCGCCCCGCTGCTTCAGGAAGTGCTCGACGTGGGCGGAGACATTGGCGCCAGCTTCTTCGAGGTAACCACCGCCGCCGCCTTCCTCGCCTTCTCGCGCACGCCCGCTGATGCCTGCGTCATCGAGGTTGGGCTCGGCGGACGCCTCGACGCCACCAACGTGCTGACGCCGATTGTCGCTGGCGTCGCTGGGCTAGGGATCGACCACGAAGGCTTCCTGCTCGCGCCGGAGCCCGGCGTGCCCGAGGTCCCGCTCGCTCGCATCGCCTTCGAAAAGGCCGGCATCGCCAAGCCCGGCGTCCCGCTCGTCACCCAATCCTATCCTGACGTCGCCCGGCACGCGATCGAGGCCGTCGCCGACGACCGCGCCGCGCTGCTCTGCGCGCGCGGCGACACATGGGATGTGGAGGCGCGTTCCGACGGGCTGCATTACCAGGACGCGTTCGGCCCGCTCCATTTGCACCCACCTGCGCTCATTGGTGCGCATCAGATCGCCAATGCCGGTCTTGCGGTGGCCATGATCCGCCATCAGCGTACGGTTTCGGTTCGCCATGCCGCGCTCTCCGCCGGCCTCCAGCACGCGCATTGGCCCGCCCGGATGCAGAAGCTCGCCGACAGCCCGCTCACCCGGCGGCTCGGCACGATACCGCCCGGCGGCGTCTGGCTGGACGGCGCCCACAATGATTCGGCCGCCGCGGCGATCGCCGCGGATTGGCCGCGCGACGCTTCCACTTCGATCGTGCTCGGCATGCTCGCCAACAAGGACGCAGCGGGCGTCGTCCGGCACCTCGTCGGCATGGCCAGCACTGTCCACCTCGTTGCCGTGCCCGTCCCCGGCCACGCCTGCCACGATCCCGAAGCGCTCGCTGATCTCGCCCGCGCCAACGGCGCCACGGCCGGAACCGCGGATGACATCGGATCGGCCTTCGATCTTCTTGCTGCGCACACCCCGGACCGTATCCTCGTCGCAGGATCGCTATACCTCGCCGGCAAGGTGCTGGAGGCAAACGACGAGCTGCCTGCCTAGCGTGTTAGTTGCGATTGACTTGCAATAGCGGATTGGGGACAGTGCCGGGACGAGAGGAGTCGTTCCCCATGTCCCTATCCGCCACCACCACCTTTTCCGCGCTGCCCCACGCGCTGCCGATTTGCCCGAACGCGCGGCTGGCGCTCTTCGCGATGCGCCGCATCGGCGCGCATGGCCTTGCTGACGCGCGCGCCGCGCACGCCGTCTTCACCGCGTTCGGAGAAGGCTTCCGCCGCCCGCTCGTGCTGCTCCGCGCCTTCATGGCGGACATGGCGTCAGCTGCCGCTCGCCCGATCTCGATCGCGCATTGCTGCTGCAGCCGCGCGACCCCCGCCGAAGCCGCGCTCCTGACGGTGCTCGCCCGTGTCGAATGCTATTCGGAAACGTCGCGGCTGTTGCTGGCCGACCTGCTCGGCATCCGCAACGTGGATGGCGTGCTCGCCAGCGCCGCCGCAGTCGCCGCCGCCTTCGCCGACGAGGGCCGCCCGATCACCGCCTGAGCATCGCTTGGGCGCTAGGGCGTCAGCTTCTGCGGCGTGGCGGGCACTTCCACCTCTTCCGGCTCCACCTGCCGTGCCCGCTCCACCACGAACCCCTTGCGCCACAGGAACCACAGCAGCACCAGCCCCGGCAGGGCGACGATCATCGTCACGATCCAGAAGCCCACCCAGCCGAACGTATCGGCGACATAGCCCGACGGCGTCGAAAGCCACGTTCGCCCCACCACCGCAAAGGAGCTAAGCAGCGCGAACTGCGTCGCGGTATAGGCAAGGTTCGCCAGCCCCGAGAGGTACGTCGCGAACACCGTCAGCCCGATCCCGCTCGTCACCTGCTCCGTCGCCACGGCGATGAACAGCCAGGTATTGGAATGCCCCTTCGCCGCCAGGATCGCGAAGGTCGCGTTCGACAGCATCATCAGCATGCCCGACACGAACAGCGCGCGCCCCATCCCCAGCCACGCCAGGAACGGCGCACCAAGCGCGGTGCCGATCAGCAGCCCCCACAGCCCCACCACCTTGTTGATCGCGATGAACTCAGTGTCGGAGAAGCCGAGTTCGACGATCATCGGGTTCAGCATCCCCTGCCCCATCGCGTCGCCCAGCTTGTAGACGAGCACGAACAGCAGGATCAGCACGGCGCCGCGCCGCTGGAAGAATTCGCGGAACGGGCTCACGACCGTGTCGGTGAACCATCCCTTGCCGCCGCGCGCCCGCACCTGTTCGTGCAGCCCCGGTCCGGCCCATATCGCCGCGATGATCGCCGGGATGAGGCACAGTGAGGTCAGGCCGTAGCCAAGCGCCCAGCCAAGCCCCAGGCCCTCGCTTGACGCCACCGCGATCGTGCCGACGCCGGCGATGAAGTTGCCGGTGCGATAGCCGAACTGGTTCATCGCCGTGCCGTGCGCCAGTTCCTCGTCGGGGAGGATCTCGATCCGATAGGCGTCGATCACGATGTCCTGCGTCGCCGACAGGAACGCGGTCATGATCGCCCAGAAGGCGAAGACGCCGATGTGGTTCTCGGGCTCGCTCGCGCCCAGCATCCAGACGGAAACGAACAATAGCGCCTGGACCAGGAACAGCCACGCGCGGCGCTGCCCGAACATGTTCGCGAGCACCGGCAGGCGAATCCGGTCGATCAGCGGCGCCCACAGGAATTTCAGGGTGTAGGGGGTAGTGAGCCCGATCGCGAAGCCGATCGTCTTCTTGTCGATGCCGACGCGCGCCAGCCAGAACGTCATCGTGCCCAGCAACAGCGTCAGCGGGAAGCCGCTCGAAATGCCCAGCAGGAATGCAGCGATCGGCCGCGGCCTCAGATACGGGCCGACGGCTGCGCCAAAGCCACGCTGCGCCACCGCTTCCGCCATGCTACGCCAACTCCCCACCCGCCGTGCCGCCAAGACTAGCGGGAAAAATCATCGAGGTAAGCCCCTTGCCCGCACGAAGGCGGCAGCATCCGCCGCGACGAAGCAGTTCCACGTTCGATCGAGACTGGAAGAAGAAGGGGCGCCATCCTTAAGGGAT
>NZ_JBIQFL010000010.1:41152-111264 GCF_045369135.1 Sphingomonas sp. 179-I 2A4 NHS
GGCGCGAGTGACGGGGCTCGAACCCGCGACCTCCGGCGTGACAGGCCGGCGCTCTAACCAACTGAGCTACACCCGCTCGTATCAAGCTTGCACCCATGCCGTTTGGCCGGGCGCGCACCCGATCTATTCAAATGCCTTCCTGGCGATCGCAACCATCCGTGAAGGATGGCGCGAGTGACGGGGCTCGAACCCGCGACCTCCGGCGTGACAGGCCGGCGCTCTAACCAACTGAGCTACACCCGCTTGGATCAGCGTGGAGGCGCGCCACTATGCCACGGTTGCGGGGCTGTCAACGACTGACGCCTCGCTTTTTTCACCGCGCCGGAACCGCCCGCGCGGCTGGCGTACCAAAGTGCCATGTTCGAACAGGAAGCCGGCGATGTCCGGCTTGCCCGCCGCGCCCAGGATCGTCTGCACGATGATCAGCAGCGGCACCGCCAGCAGCGCGCCGATCGTGCCCCACACCCACCCCCAATAGCTCAGCGAGACAAGGATCAGCACCGGATTGATCGTCAGCCGGTGCCCGACGATCAGTGGCGTCACCACGTTCGCCTCGATGAGGTGGAGGCCATACATGATCGCCGGCGCCGCCAGCGCGGTCCAGATGTCGGAAAAGGTCATCAGCCCGCCGATCGCCACGAGCAGCGCGGCGATCACCGGCCCGAAATAGGGGATGTAGTTGAAAAGCGCGACGATCCCGCCCCACATCAAGGGGAAGGGCATGCCGAGAAGGTACAGCGCGCCTGCCGTCACCAGGCCCAGCACGATGTTGATCGCGGTGATCGTGCCGAGATAGCTCGACACGTCGTCGATCACGTCCTGGATCACCCGCGCCGTCGCCATCGCGCCGCCGAAGCTTTCGCGGTTGGTGATCATCTTCGCGCGAAACTTCGTCCACCCCGACAGGAAGAAGAAGGTGACGAGAACGGCGTAGAGCACCTGAATGATGACGCCAGGCGCCGAAGTCGCGGCCAGCTCCAGGATCGAGCTCGGCGGCGCGACCGCGGCGGTGGGCGAGGACCGGATCGGCGTCGAGGCAAGCTGCCGCAGCGTCCGGTTCGCATAGCGCTCGAGGTTCGAATAAAGATCGAGCAGCGGCGCCAGGTTCTCCTGGATCCGCCCGATGCGGCTTGGCAGCAGCCGGAAGAAATCGGTCGCCGGCACCACGATCGCTGCCAGCGCCACGTTCGCCGCGATCAGGAACACCAGAACGCAGAACAGCGAGGCGACCGCGGACGGGATCCGCCGCGACTCCAGCCATTCCAGCAGCGGGATCAGCGCCACGCCAACCACCAGCGCCGCCGCGGTCGGCATGAAGAACTCGGCCCCCGCCTTCAACGCAAACGGCAGTCCCAGCGCCAGCCCCGCGCCGGCGGTCAGCGTCAGGGCTGCCAGCAACCGGTCACGTCGGAGGCCGATCCGCGGATCCTCCGGAAGCACCGGAGATGCAGCAGGCGGGGTGCCCGCCGTTAAGGGAGCAAGCGGGTCCTGCGGCGCGGGATCTGACATATGGGCCGATCTTACTGGGGTCAGTGTCCGCCGCCTAGCGATATCGATTGGCGGTTCGGCGCTGCTCGCCTTCGGTCCACGGCCCGTCGCTGAGATACAGGTAATCCGAATCGAACTCGCCCAGCCGGGCAAGCTGCTGGAAGTTGTGGATCTCGGCGCGCCCGCGCCCCACGGTTGCCAGCCCCTCCTCGCGCAGCCGCCGGATCACGCGGTTCACGTGCACGCTGGTCAGCCCCACCGCCTCGCCCAGATCCTGCTGCGTCATCGGCAATTCGAAGCTGCCGTCGCGCACCCGTCCCACCGCCTCCATCCGGCAACAGGTTTCGCACAGGAAGTGCGCGAGCCGCCCGATCGCGTCGAGCCGGCCGATGCGGAAGATCCATTCCCGGTGCATCGCCGCGTCCAGCATCGTGCTGAACCACAATTGCCGGGCAAGGTGCGGCCGCTCCGCCATGATCGCCTCGAGCCGCTCGTGCGGCACCAGGCCAATCGTCGATTCGCTGATCGCCGCGATGTCATGGTCGATATACCGGGTCGGGAAGCCGTGCAGGTCCACGAAGTCGCCCGGAACCTGATAGGACAGCAGCTGCCGGTATCCGTCGCGGGCATCCATGTATCGGCACATGAAGCCGCCGATCAGCAGCGTGCTGTAATGCAGCCGCTCGCCCCGTCGCGAGATCACCTTGCGCGCCGGCACCGTGTCGACGCGCTCGATAGCGGCCTCCAGCGCCGCAAGATCGTCCTCCGACAATTCGTGTCGCCGCCGGCCACGCAGAAAGTCGTCGGTCTTCATCTCGCTGCCCTTCGTTTCGACCGGGTAACGCTTCAGGCCGCAGCACGATCCTCGAAATAGGCCTTCAGGTCACGCTTCAGGATTTTCCCATTGGCATTGCGCGGCAACATCTCGTCGCAAAAGCGGATCGCCACCGGCACCTTGAAGGCGGCAAGCCGATCGCGGACCCACGCCTGAAGCTCCGCTTCGCTGGCGCTGGTGCCCGGCGCCAGGTGCACCACCGCCGCCGGCTCCTCGCCCAGCGTACGGTGCGGAATGCCGATCAGCGCGCAATCGGTGACGGCGGGGTGATCGTAAAGGCAGTTCTCCACCTCGCTGGAATAGATGTTCTCTCCGCCGCGGATCACCATGTCCTTGGCGCGGTCGACGATGAAGCAGAAGCCTTCCTCGTCCAGCCGTGCAAGGTCCCCGGTGCGCACCCAGCCATCGACGAACGTGGCTGCGGTCGCCTCGGGCTTGTTCCAATATCCCTTCACGATCATCGGCCCGCGCGCCCACAGCTCGCCCACCTCGCCAGCCGGCAATTCACGCACGCCATCGGGATCCATGATCCTGAGGTCCGCCACGGCCACGGCGGGGCCGCAGCTTTCGGGCCGGTTCACATAATCCTCGCCGGAATGGGTGGTGACCGTCGCGGTGGTCTCGGTCATGCCCCATCCGTTGCCCGGCGCGCTCTTCAGCTCGCCGGCGATCTTGCGCACCAGTTCCGGCGCGGACGGCGCGCCGCCATAACCGATCGTCTCCAGGCTTGAGAGGTCGTAGCGGTGGCGTTCGGGATGCTCCAGCAACTGCCAGGCGATGGTGGGCACGCCGCCCGTCGAATTCACCTTCTCGCGCTCGATGATCTCCATCGCGCGGATCGGCTCGAACTTGCGCATGTAGATGATGGTGTGGCCGCCAGCCATCGCGCCCATCAGCCCGGCGGACAGGGCGGTTGCGTGGAACAGCGGAATGACGGTCAGCGCCACCTTCGGCGTCGGCTCGGGCAAGGCCTCGCCACGCCGCAGTATCGTCCGCGCGGCGGCATAGGCGGTCGACAGGATGTTGGTCATGAAGTTGCGGTGGGTGCCCAGCGCGCCCTTGGGCTTGCCGGTCGTGCCGCTGGTATAAAGGATTGTCGCCTCGTCCTCCGGCATCAGCGCCACCGCCGGCAGGTCACGCGTTGCCAGCCCGGCCCAGTCGCGCGGCGTGCCGATCACGTCCTCCAGTCGCTCCGCGCCGTACAGCGGCTGGGTGGCGCGACTCACCAGGACGCGCGCCACGCCCGGGATCTCGCTGCGTAGCGGCGCAAGCCGGTCCCAGCGCTCGTCATCGGTGATCAGCACCTTCGCGCCCGCGTCATTCAGGCCGTAGACCAGTTCCTCGCCCGTCCACCACGCGTTCAGCGGGACCGCGATTGCGCCGAGCGTGGTCGCGGCAAAAAAGGCGACGATCCATTCCGGTAGGTTGCGCATCGCCACTGCCACGCGGTCGCCCTTGGTCACGCCACCGGCGGCGAGGTCGGCGGCCAGAGTCGCGATCGCGCGGAACTGCGCTTCGTAGCTGACGCGCTCATCCTCGTAGATCGTCGCCAGCCGTTCGCCATGCGTACGCGATAGCTGGACGAGCGCGGCCATGTGCGGCGGCGCGTTCTTCCATACGCGCGTCGGCACACCGCGAATGTCCACCGTCTCCATCTCGAACTTGGCGCCGGGTGCCGTCAGCAGCGCCTCTACCTCTTTGATGGACATGGCCGGCCATGATGCGGCCGATGCTTGTGTCGCCACGGCGATCCTCCCCAGATCGAAAAACGAGTGTGCAGGACCTCGCATTAGGATTGATTCATGCCTCGCTCAAGCGATAGGGAGATCAGGATTTAGAAACCGGGGTATGGAGGGGCCATGAAGATCGCTGCACCCGAGAAGCACGGGTTCGACGGCAGCCGCCTGCGCGCCATCGATACGTTCCTGAAAGAGCGGTACCTCGATTCGGGCGAGTTCCCGCACGCCCAGCTGCTGGTATCGCGCGACGGCGAAATCGTGCACTTCTCGTCTCAGGGTGCGGCGCGCGAGGGCGGGTCCGCCACCATCGACGAAGGCAGCCTGTTCCGCATCGCCTCGATGACGAAGCCGATCACTTCGGTCGCGTTCATGATGCTGGTGGAAGAGTGCAAGGTCGCGCTCGACACGCCGGTCCACCACGTCCTGCCGGAATTCAGGAAGACCGGCGTCTATGCTGGCGGCGGCGCGGGTGTGCCGTTCATCACCAAGCGCACCGATGAACCGATGCGGATGGTGGATCTCCTGCGGCACACCTCCGGCCTCACCTACGGCTTCCAGAACCGCTCGAACGTCGATGCCGCTCACCGCGAGCTGAAGCTGGAGAACTGGCACGGCAACTACGATCTCGACACCTTCGTCGCCGAGCTCGCGCGGCTGCCGCTCGAATTCTCGCCCGGAACGAGCTGGAACTATTCGGTCTCGACCGACGTGCTCGGTGCGGTGGTGCAGCGCGTCTCGGGCATGTCGCTGGCGGACTTCTTCGAACAGCGCATTTTCAAGCCGCTCGGCATGAACGACACTGGCTTCACCGTGCCGGCAGACAAGCTCGATCGCCTCGTCGATTGCTACACGCTCGTTCCCGGCAAGGGCCGCGTGATGTTCGATCGCGCGCAAGAAAGCATGTGGTCGAGCCCGTTCAAGCTCGTCTCGGGCGGCGGCGGCCTCGTCTCCACTGCGCTCGATTACCAGCGCTTCTGCCAGATGTGCCTCAACGGCGGCACCCTCGATGGCACGCGGATCCTCGGCCGCAAGACGATCGAGCTGATGACGCAGAACCACTTGCCCGGCGGTGCGGATCTGTCGGCCATGTCGAAGTCGCTGTTCAGCGAAACGCAGAATGCCGGCACCGGCTTCGGCCTCGGCTTTGCGGTGACGATCGATACCGCCCGCTCGATGATGCCGGGCAGCGTCGGCGAATATTACTGGGGCGGCATGTTCTCGACCGCCTTCTTCATCGATCCGGTGGAGCGCGTCACGATGGTGTTCATGACTCAGCTGTCGCCCAGCATGATCTACCCGATCCGGCGCGAGCTGAAGACGATGATCTACTCCGCCCTTACCTGACCAGCTTTCGGCCCCGGGCAACCGGGCCGCACGTCCTTCCTGTATTGGAGAGCAACGCACAATGACCTCCCCCGTCCGCTTCGAACGCCACGACGACGTTCTCGTCATCATTTCCGATTCGCCGCCGGTTAACGCGCTTGGCGCCGGCGTGCGTGACGGGCTGAAGGAAGGCGTCTCTCAGGGCATCAACGATCCCGCGGTGAAGGCGATGGTGATCCGCTGTGACGGCAAGACCTTCTTCGCCGGCGCCGACATCACCGAGTTCGGCAAGCCGCCCAAGGGCGCCTCGCTCCACGAAGTCATCGACATGATGGATTCGAGCGAGAAGCCGATCGTCGCAGCAATCCACGGCACCGCGCTCGGCGGTGGCTGCGAAGTCGCGCTCGCCTGCCACTATCGCGTCGCCGTGCCATCGGCGGTGATGGGCCTCCCCGAGGTCAAGCTGGGGCTGCTCCCCGGTGCCGGCGGCACGCAGCGCCTGCCGCGCATCGTCGGCGTGAAGGCCGCGATCGAGATGGTCGCGATTGGCGATCCGATCTCCGCCAAGAAGGCGGCAGAGGTCGGCCTCGTCGACCGCGTCGTTGGAGAGGACAGTCTGGAGGCGGACGCCATCGCCTTCGCGCGCGAGATCGCCGACAAGAAGCCGATCCCACGCGTTCGCGACAAGACAGTCGCCCCGGACCCCGAGGCGGTCGAGGAGTTCAAAAAGAAGCACGGTCGCCGCATGCGCGGCTTCGATGCGCCGGCCGCCAACATCGCCTGCGTCGTCGCCGCCAGCGAATTGCCCTTCGACGAGGGCATGAAGTTCGAGCGCGAGCAGTTCATGAAGCTGATGACCGGCACCCAGTCGGCGGCGCAGCGCCACCTGTTCTTCGCCGAGCGCCAGGCCGCCAAGATCGACGACGTCGATCCCAAGACCCCGCTTCGCCCGATCAACAAGGTCGGCGTCATCGGCGCCGGCACGATGGGCGGCGGCATTTCGATGAACTTCCTGTCGGCCGGGATCCCCGTCACCATCATCGAGATGCAGCAGGAAGCGCTCGACCGTGGCACCGGCGTGATGCGCAAGAACTACGAGGCGTCCGCTGCTAAGGGCCGGATCAAGCCCGACGCGCCCGAGAAGGCGATGGGCCTCCTCACCCCGACGCTTAGCCTTGAGGATCTCGCCGACTGCGATCTCATCATCGAGGCGGTGTATGAGAACATGGACGTCAAGAAGGAGCTGTTCACCAAGCTCGACGCCATCGCGAAGCCCGGCGCGATCCTCGCCACCAACACCAGCTACCTCAACGTCGACGAGATCGCCGCCGTCACCAAGCGTCCCGAGGACGTGCTCGGCATGCACTTCTTCTCACCGGCCAACGTCATGCGCCTGCTCGAAGTGGTGCGCGGCGAGAAGACCGCGAAGGACGTGCTCGCCACCGTCATGGCACTCGCCAAGAAGATCAAGAAGGTCGCCGTCGTCGCCGGCGTCTGCCATGGCTTCATCGGCAACCGCATGCTCAGCCCGCGTCAGATCGAGGCGAACAAGCTCCTCATGGAAGGGGCGACCCCGCAGCAGATCGACAAGGTCCATACCGATTTCGGCATGCCGATGGGCCCGTTCCAGATGGCCGATCTCGCCGGCGTCGACATCGGCTGGCACCGCGATCCGAGCCGGATCGAGAGCATCCGCGATGCGCTCGCCGCTGAGGGTCGCTGGGGCCAGAAGAAGGGCGCCGGCTATTACGATTACGACGAGAAGCGTAACGCGACGCCGAGCCCCCGCGCGCTAGAGATCATCGAGGAATTCCGCGCCAAGTCGAACCTGCCCAAGCGCGAGATCACCGATCAGGAGATCGTCGAGCGCACTTTGTATCCGATGGTCAACGAAGGCGCGCTGATCCTCGAAGAGGGCAAGGCACAGCGCGCCAGCGACATCGATGTGGTCTGGATCATGGGCTATGGCTGGCCGGTCTATCGCGGCGGCCCGATGTTCTGGGCGCAGAATGAAGTCGGCCTGAAGAAGATCGTCGAAGGCCTTGAAAAGCATGGCTTCAAGGTTGCCGAGAGCCTCAAGACCGCAGCCGAGACGGGCGCTGCGCTGAAGTGACCGCATCGTGTTCCGCCCTGCCCGTCACCGCGCGGTGCCGCCTCTCCCTATTCGGGGCTGGCGTTACCACGCGCGCCGGGCAGGCGGGCACAGGAGGAGGGGCCGATGACTGAACGCACCGCTCTTCAAACCGCCGCCGCGGTCCGCTCCGGCACCACCACGGCGCTGGCGGAAACCGAGGCGGCGATCGCCCGCATCGAGGAACGCGACGGCCCGCTCAACGCCGTCGTGGTCCGTGATTTCGATCGCGCCCGCGCCGCCGCTGCCGAGCTCGACGCGCGCATCGCCGAAGGCTTCGACGGCCCGCTGCTCGGCGTGCCGATGACGATCAAGGAAAGCTATGACGTCGCCGGCCTGCCGACGACCTTCGGCTTTGCCGAGCATCGCGATTTCACCGCTGCGCAAGATGCCGTCACCGTTCGACGCCTGAAGGCCGCCGGCGCGATCATCCTGGGCAAGACCAACGTCCCGCCTGCCCTGTCGGATCTCCAGTCCGACAACCCGGTCTATGGCCGCACCAACAATGCGGTGAACCCTGATCGCGTGGCGGGCGGTTCCTCCGGCGGATCGGCCGTTGCGCTCGCCGCCGGCATGGTCCCGCTGGAATTCGGATCCGACATCGGCGGCTCGATCCGCGTGCCCGCCGCCTTCAACGGCGTGTGGGGGCACAAGACCACCTGGGGCGTGATCCCCACGGAGGGCCATTACATGCCCGGCACGGACGGGGCGCGCACCGTCCTGTCGGTGCTCGGCCCGATGGCACGCGACGCTGACGATCTCGAAACGGCGCTCGGCATCGTCGCCGATCACCCGCTCGCCCCGGCACGCCGCCACGGCAGCAACTGGCGCTTCCTGCTCCTCACCAGCCATCCGATGGCACGGGTGCAGCAATCGATCGTCGATGCCCTCGAACGGGTGGCCGCGGCGTTGCGCGAAACCGGCGCGACCGTCGACACCAGCAGCGATCTCCTGCCCGACCTCGAACGCCAGCACGCCGGCTATTGGAAGATGCTCAACATCGCCATGTCACGCCGTGCACCGCGGCCGGAGGGCGAGGCCGCGCCCGAGCTCGAACCCTGGCTCCACCTCCATGACGAACAGGCGCGCAACCAGCGTCAGTGGCGCCGCCTGTTCGAAACCTACGACGCGGTGATCGCGCCAACCGTCGGCATGACGGCATTCCCGCACGATCCCACGCCACTCGCCACCCGCCGCCTCTCGATCAACGGCGAGGATACGCAATTCTTCCACCAGTTCGTCTTCCCCGGCCTCGCGACCTTCCCGATGCTGCCCGCCACCAGCGTGCCGATCGGCAACGATGCGGACGGGCTGCCGATCGGCGTCCAGGTGATCGCGGACCTTTATGCCGATCGCACCGCGATCGCCGCGGCACGCGACATTCACGACGCCGCCGGAGGCGCGCAATGACCGTCGGCCGCATCCTCTTCACCAAGTTCGTCGTGGAGGATCTGCCCCGCGCGCTCGCCTTCTACGAGCAAGCGTTCGGCTTCACGGAACGCAGGCGGATCGCGCTACCGGGCCTGGAGGAGGTGCTGATCGGCCTTCCCGATGATCCCTTCACCCTCGTCCTCTATCATCACACCGACGGCCGCGCCCTTGTGCGCGGGGACAATCACGGGCCGCTCGGCCTCTCGACGCGCGACATCCAGGCCGCCTGGGATCGCGCGATCGCCGCCGGTGCCACCGCCGTTCGCCCGCCGGAGGATCTCCCCGGCATGCGCATCGCCTTCCTCGATGATCCGGAAGGCCACACCATCGAACTCATCCAATATCTGCGCGAGAAGACCCGCGAAGGAGCAAGCGAATGACCGATCTTGATCAGTTCCGCGCCGAGACGCGCGCGTGGCTCGAGGCGAATTGCCCGCCCGAGATGCGCGAGCCGATCCGCAGCGAAAAAGACAGCGTCTGGGGTGGCCGCGACCAGAGCGCCATGACCCCGGCGCAGAAGAAGTGGATGGACGCCATGGGCGCGAAGGGCTGGACGGTGCCCGACTGGCCCAAGGAATATGGCGGCGGCGGGCTGTCTGCTGCCGAAACCAAGATCCTGCGCGAGGAAATGGCGAAGCTGCGGTGCCGCAACCCGCTCTCCTCGTTCGGCATCTCGATGCTTGGGCCGGCGCTGCTGAAATACGGCACCGAGGAGCAGAAGAAGGAGCATCTGCCCAAGATCGCGCGCGGCGAGATCCGCTGGTGTCAGGGCTATTCGGAGCCAAACGCCGGGTCCGACCTTGCGAGCCTCGCCACCTCGGCGGAGGACAAGGGCGATCACTTCCTCATCAACGGCCAGAAGATCTGGACCAGCTACGCGAATTACGCGGACTGGATCTTCTGCCTCGTGCGCACCGACAAGACGAACAAGCACAAGGGCATCAGCTTCGTCCTGTTCGACATGCAGACGCCGGGCGTCTCCACCAAGCCGATCCTGCTGATCAGCGGCTATTCGCCCTTCTGCGAAACCTTCTTCGACAATGTGAAGGTGCCGAAGGAGAACCTCGTCGGTGAGCTCAACAAGGGCTGGGACGTCGCGAAATACCTGCTCGGCCATGAGCGTGAGATGATCTCGAACATGGGCCTTGGCGGCGGCGGCAGGAACCCGCTGATCGAAGGCGCGATCGCCACCATCGGCCTCGATCATGACGGCCGCCTTGCCGATCCGCTGCTGCGCGCCAAGATCGCCGAGTTCGAGGTCCGCTCCAAGGCGTTCGCGGCCCAGTCCGAACGCTTCATTGACGAACTGAAGGCAGGCCGTGCGCACCCCGCGCAGCCGTCGATGATGAAATATTACGGGACGGAGCTGAACAAGGCCCGCCACGAACTGCTGATGGCATCCGGCGGCTCCGATAATCTGGAATGGGAAAGCGAGCGGTCGCGCGGCGGTGCGCCGGCACGCGACTGGCTGCGCACCAAGGCGAACTCGATCGAGGGCGGCACCAGCGAGGTGCAGCTCAACATCATCTCGAAGCGCATCCTGGAGCTTCCGGGCGCGTGATCGGGTCGCCCTTCCCCCAAGGGGAGGGCGCGCTCGCCAGACCATCTACGGGAAGCGGGCGGCGCGGCCGCAGGCGCCAGCCGCCCCTTCCCACCTCCTCCGGGGCCACATGAGTGCCGGAGCGTAAAAGGGACGAACGATGCCTCTTTTCCTGAACGAAGATCAGACCATGCTGCGCGATACCGCGCGCGATTTCGTGGCCGATTCCGCTCCCGTCAGCCACATGCGCAAGCTGCGCGACGACAATGATCAGACCGGCTTCTCGCGCGATTTGTGGAAGCAGTTCGCCGACATGGGCTTCACCGGCATTCTCATCGACGAGGCACAGGGCGGCCTTGGCCTCGGCCATGTCGAGGCGGGCTTGGTGCTGGAGGAGATCGGCCGCAACCTGTCGCCCTCGCCGTTCCTGCAGACTGCCGTCGCCGCGGTTGAGGCGATGAAGGGCACGCCGCACGCAGAACGCTGGTTCCCTGGCATCCTCGCTGGCGAGACCGTCGCCGCGCTCGCGATCGACGAAGGCGCGAAGCACCGTAACAGCGTGGCCATGAAGGCCGAGCGCGCGGGCAACGGCTTCAAGCTCACCGGCGCGAAGCAGTTCGTCCACCACGGCCATGTCGCCGATGTGGTGATCGTCGCCGCTCGCACCGCCGGCGCTGCCGATGATCAGGACGGCGTGACGCTGTTCGCCGTGCCCAAGAATGCCGCGGGCATGACCGCCAAGGCCGAGCGCCTTACCGACGCCAGCCTCGCCGCGCGGATTGAGTTCGCCGGTGTCGAAGTCGATGCCGACGCCGTAATCGGCGAAGTCGATGCCGGCCGCACGCCGCTCGATCGCCTGCTGCGCGCCGGCCGTGCGGGTGCCGCTGCCGAAATGCTCGGCGTCGGCGCTGGCGCGATGGACATGACGGTCAATTACCTGAAGGAGCGCAAGCAGTTCGGCGTGCTGATCGGCAGCTTCCAGGCGCTGCAGCACCGCGCCTCGCACCTCTACAGCGAGATGGAAGTGGCGCGCGCTGCCGTGCTGAAGGCGCAGCAGTTGCTCGACGCCGGTGACGAGAAGGCCGACGCCGCCGTCTCGGTCGCCAAGGCGATGACCGGTCTCGCCACGATGCTCAGCGTGCAGGAAGGCATCCAGATGCACGGCGGCATCGGCATGACCGATGAATATGACATCGGTTTCTACATGAAGCGCCAGCGCGTGCTCGCCGAACTGTTCGGAGACGCCAACTTCCACGCCGATCGCCTCGCGCGCGCGGCCGGCTATTGACGCTTTTCCCCTCCCTCCCGCAGGAGGGAGGGGAGCGACATCAGGGGCAGGTCGCAACGGGTGTGCCAGGCGTGATCCACGGCCGCCCTGCTTGCCTGCCCCATCGCGGCAGGCACAGGGACCGGATTAGATGAGCGACACCTCGAACGACACGCGCATTCCCCCCACCCCCGAGGCTCTGGCCGCCGATCTCGTTGATCTGCTCGACGTTGAGGAAATCGACACCGATCTCTATCGCGGCCGCCGGTCGAAGGGCGGCGTCGGCCGCGTCTTCGGCGGCCAGGTGATCGCGCAGGCGCTCCAGGCGGCGCAGCGCTCGACCGACGCGCCAAAGGTGGCTCATTCACTCCACGCCTATTTCATGCGGCCGGGGGACGAGAATTTCCCGATCATCTACCGCGTCGTGCGCGATTTCGAAGGCCGCAGCTTCGCCACCCGCCGCGTCATCGCGATGCAGCGCGGCGCCCCGATCCTCAATCTTGCCTGCTCGCTGCAGGTGCCGGAGGACGGCTTCCACCACCAGGATCGCATGCCCGACGTGCCCCCGCCCGAATCGCTGCCGACCGAGGCGGAACTGCGCGAGAAGGACGCGGTGAACCTGCCCGAAAAGCAGCGCCGGATGGTCACGCGCCCGCGCCCGATCGAGATCCGCCCCGTCTATCCGCGCAAGTGGTTCAACCCGACGCCGACCGAGCCGATCCAGCACAGCTGGTTCCGCGCCGTCGCCCCCGTCGGCGACGATCCCTCGATGCACCGCGCGATCCTCTCCTACGCGTCTGACATGGCGCTGCTCGGCACCTGTATGCTGCCGCACGGCGTCAACTGGACGACGCCCGGCTTCCAGAGCGCCAGCCTCGACCACTCCGTCTGGCTGCACGAGGATTTCCGCGCCGACGAATGGCTGCTCTACGCCACCGACAGCCCCTGGGCCGGCCATGCGCGCGGCATGAACCGCGGTCAGATCTTCACGCAGGATGGCCGCCTCGTCGCCAGCGTCGCGCAGGAGGGATTGATCCGTCAGCGCACCCCGCGCGCGGAATGACGTTCCATCGCTGCGCATTCGGCATCCATCGCCGCGCGACCACGCGCATTGATGCGCATCGGGCGCCAATCCCCGTCCCTTGAAAGCCATGTCATGACCATTGCGCGCCGCGATTTCCTCACCGGCACCGCCGCCGTCGCGGCCACCTCGGCCGTTTCCGCTCCCGTACTGGCGCAATCCGCCGACGCCGCCGCGCTCGCCACACTCGACCGCCACGCAGAGGCGCTGCTCACTGCGTACCCCGAGGGCGCCGCCTATCTCGGCCTCGACAATGGCAAGCGCATCGCGCTCAAGGCCAAGCTAACCGACCGCAGTGCCACCGCCGAGGCCACCCGGCGCAGTGACGCTGCCCAGAGCCTCGCCGAGCTGCGCCGCATCGACAGCGCTTCGCTTTCCCCGACGGTCGCGACACACGTCAAAACCGTCATCGCAGCTCATGAGATTGCGCTGGACGGCTGGAAGCGGATGCCGGTCGGCGACATGGCCTTCCTGTCGAATAATGGTTATCGCTCAACGCCTTACATAGTCACGCAGGGCAATGGCGCGTTCGTCGACACGCCCGATCTGCTGGAAAACAAGCATCAGGTGACGAACAGCGCGGACGCCGAAGCTTATCTGGCCCGGCTCGAAGCCTACGCAGCGCAACTGGCAGCAGAAACCGAGCGCCTTTGGGCGGATGCCGCGGAGGGCGTCCTCCTCCCGGCGCCGTTCAACGATATCACCGTGGCCCAGCTTCGCGCTGGGGCTGCCCAGCCCGCGGCCGAGCAGGGCATGATCCGCAGCTTCGCCGAGAAAACCGCAAAGGCTGGTCTCAAGGGCGACTGGGTCAGCCGCGCCGCGGCCATGGTCGACCGTCGCATCACCCCCGCCCTGATCAATCAAGCCGACACCCTTGCCGCACTCAAGGCTCGCGCCTCACAGGACGGGGGGATGTGGCATCTCCCCGACACGGCCGACCGCTATGCCTGGCTCGCCGAGGCGGCCACCACCACCAAACGTACGCCTGAACAGATTCACGAACTCGGGCTCGAACAATGCCGCGTTTATGCCGCTGAACTCGATCCTTTACTCCGCGCCCAAGGCCTCACCAAAGGCACGGCGGGCGAGCGGATGGCGGCGCTCGGCAAGCGGCCGGACCTGTTGTTTGCGGACAATGATCAGGGTCGCGCGGAACTGCTCGCCTATCTCAATACGATCGTCGCGAAGTTGCGGCCGAAGCTGCCGCAGGCGTTCGGGAAGCTCGTGCGCGGCAACCTCGTCATCAAACGCGTGCCGCCGGCGATCCAGAACGGTGCGCCCAACGGCTATGCGGGTCCGGGTGCGCTCGATGGCTCAACACCCGGAATTTACTTCATCAATCTCAAGGACATGGATAGCTGGGCGCGCTTCGGCCTGCCCACCCTCACCTTCCACGAAGGCATTCCGGGCCACATCTGGCAGGGCGAATATACCTTCGATCTGCCGCTGATCCGTACCCTCCTCGGGTTCAACGCCTATTCGGAAGGCTGGGGGCTCTACGCGGAGCAGATCGGGGCCGAGCTTGGCTATTACGATGACGATCCCCTCGGCCGCATCGGCTATCTGCAATCGATGAACTTCCGAGCGGCGCGCCTCGTCGTCGATACCGGCTTGCATCACAAGCGCTGGTCGATCGATCAGGCAACGCGCTGGATGATGGCAGCCACTGGCTACACTGAGGCGCATGCCCGGTCCGAGATCAACCGCTACTGCATCTGGCCCGGCCAGGCACTCGGCTACAAGACAGGCCACAACGAGATCAATCGCCTCCGCGACGCCGCAAAGGCGAAGCTCGGCCAGCGCTTCGACGTGCGCGGCTTCAATGATGCCGTGGTGCAGGCCGGGGGCATGCCGCTAGGCGTGCTCGGCAAGGTAGTGGATCGCTGGACGGCGAGCCGGGTCTAATCCCGGCGAGGCCGAAGCTTTAGCGGAGGCCGAGCAGCTTGTGCGTCTGCAGCGACAGGCGCCAGCGAGGCCGCGCCATCACCATCGCCATTGCTTCATCGCGGTTCGCATCGGCATGCGGATCATCAAGCGGCTGCAGCAGGAAGTGACGGAAATCCCACTCTTCCATTGCCGCGATGTCACTGCCCGGCTGTGGCCAGACCAGCTTCAACTCGTCACCGCGCCGCTGCACGGTAACGCTACCCGCCTTGGGACTGATGCACACCCAGTCGATGCCCGGGTGCACCGCCAGCGTTCCGTTGCTTTCGATGGCGATAAAGAAGCCGGCGGCGTGCAGTGCGTCGATCAACGCGTCGTCGATCTGCAACATCGGCTCCCCACCGGTGAGAACGACGAAGCGATCTTCCATCCCCTCGCCCCACATCGCGGTTACGGCAGCCACCAGCGCCTCGGCATCAGCGAAGCGGCCGCCACCAAGGCCATGGATGCCCACGAAATCGGTGTCGCAGAAGCGGCAGATCGCGCTCGCCCGATCCTGCTCACGGCCAGACCACAGGTTGCAGCCGGCAAAGCGCACGAACACCGCGCGCCGACCCGCTTGCACGCCTTCACCCTGGAGCGTCAGGAACATTTCCTTGACCGCATAGCTCATGCCGGCGCGATCCGTCAGGGCGCCGGCGGCGTCACGGCATAGACGGTAGGGTCCGAAACCCCGGCGTCCTCAAAGCCTTTGTGGCGGAGACGGCAGCTGTCGCACAGTCCGCAATGAACATCGTTCGGCGCCGGGTCATAACACGACCAGCTAAGTCCAAGATCGAGGCCTAGCCGCGTGCCCTCACGCACGATATCCGCCTTCGTCATGCTCTGCAGCGGGGCCTGGATGCGGAAGGCATTCCCCTCCACGCCTGCCTTGGTGGCGAGTTCCGCCAGCGCCTCGAAGCCGGCGATGAACTCGGGGCGACAATCGGGGTATCCCGAATAATCCAGCGCGTTCACCCCGATGTAGAGTGAGCGCGCACCTGCCGCCTCTGCCCAGGCGAGCGCCAGGCTGAGAAAAACCGTGTTGCGCGCCGGAACATAGGTCACCGGGATATCGCCGCCGACCCCGTCTTTCGGAACGTCGATGTCGGCCGTCAGGGCCGATCCGCCGAAGGCCCGCAGATCAATCGGCAGCACCACGTGCCGGATGGCCCCCAGCACTCGCGCGATCCGGGCGGCAGCCGCCAGTTCGACCTGGTGGCGCTGGTTATAATCGATCGACAGGGCGAGCAGCGGGTGTCCCGCCTCGCGCGCCAAGGCAGCGGATACCATGGAATCGAGGCCCCCGGAGACCAGCGCGACTGCGGGTGGAAGTTGGCTTGTCATGATCGCGCGGCGGCTAGGCGCATTGGGCGCGCGGCGCAAGAAAAAGGGCCGCACCGGCAAACCGGGCGGCCCAGGGTGCCCTTGTGAGGCGAAAAAACTAGGGAGAGAAAGTGCTCGGCTAGAAGCACGCGGCGCATTTAACGCCCAAAGCGTTAACACCGCGCTAATTTTTGGCCGATCGCACGCATATCCCGTCGCGTCTCGCCTCGTAATCCATGTCGAAGGGCGCCCCTTGAGCGAGCCCCTGCGTCTGAATGCGAACGAGCGTCGGACTTTCAGCGGTCAGGGTGGTGCGGCCGTATCCCTGGCCTGCGCAGGTGTAGCTCACGGTTGTCGTACGTTGATCGCTGGAGACGACGAAGCGCGCACATTGTGCCGCGCCGTGATGAACCTGCAGCAGGGACGCGGCATCGGTGACGCAAATCGTCCTTCGTGCGGCGGGCGAACCGATCTCGTGCAGCGTCCAGCTGCCCGGACGCAGCTGATCGAGCAATGCGGGTCGCGCGCCCTGCGCTGCGGCGGCCGCGGCAACGGCAGCCAGCCCGATCGCGGCTAGGTAAGCGAAGCGAAGCATGTCTCTTTCCCTGTCCTCACCGACGCGCGATCCTCAGCGCTCGGCTTGGCGATCCGGCAATAGCATAATCGTTGCGGTTGAAGGACGGCTGTCGACCGTCATGCGACGAGTTCGTCGACCCGAATTGGGAACACGGTCGAGCAGAAAGCGCAATCGACACCGATGACCCCTTCTTCATTGGCCATGGCGCGCTGCTCTTCGGGCGGGAACTTCGCCAGGACCGAGCGGATGTGCTCGATCGTACAGCGGCATCCCTTGACGATGGTCGTCTCCGCGAGGACACGAACCTCTTCCTCTTCGTTGAAAAGTCGCCACACCAGCGTTTCAAGCGGCAGCGTCGGGTCCGCGAGTTCCTCGCTCCCCATCGTGGCGCCAAGGGCTGCGACATGATCCCACTCGGGGTGGTCGAGCTTCGTATGCAGCCGCTCGCGGCCCTCTTCGCCCTCCGGCAAGTGCTGAAGCAGGAGACCACCGGCAACGCACTTACCATCCCGCTTGGCGAACCCGACCTGTACCTGCGTCGGGATCTGCTCGGACTGGGCAAAATAGCTCTGCACAGCGTCGCACAGGCGATCGCCGTCCAGAGGTACGATCCCCTGGTACCGCTCGCCGGTCGCTGCCAAGTCGAAAGTGATCGCCAGGTATGCCTGTCCGAACAGGCCGAAGAGCGTGGGGTCAGCCGGGGCGTCCGCCAGCTTGTCCGGATCGAACTGGACGTAGCCGCGAAGCTCCCCGGCGCGGTAATCGCACACCAGAAGACGCACGACACCATGCTCGCCCTGCGATTGCAGCGTCAGTTGTCCGCCCACATCCTTCAGCGTCGAGCCGACCAGCGCAGTGAGCGTCAGGGCCTCTGCCAGCAGCGACTCAATTGCCGGAGGATAGGCGTGAGCGGCAAGGATTTCGTCCAGCACCGGTCCCAGCCGAACGAGGCGGCCCCGAGCATTCTGATGCGGGATCGTGAATCCGATGGCGCGATCAAAGTCGTGATTGATGAGGTCAGTCATTTCCACCGTGCGGGGCTGAGAAGATGAAGCCCTGTCGTCGCGCCGCGAGCGGCAGGACAGCGGACGGGGATTCGGTCAGGCGCAGATGGGTATCGGGGGCGCTTCGATCAACCGATCTGGCCGAAGCACCAGCGAAGGATAGATTTCTGCGCATGCAGCCGGTTCTCAGCCTCGGCCCAGATCAGCGACTGCGGACCATCGATGACGTCCTCGGTCACCTCTTCGCCACGATGCGCCGGGAGGCAGTGGAGGAACTTCGCGTCGGGCTTGGCGGTGGCCATCAGCGCTGCATCGACCTGGAACGGCATCATGGCCGCGAGCTTCGTGTCGGCGTGCGCCTGACCCATCGAGATCCAGGTGTCGGTGACGACGATATCGGCGCCCTCAACGGCTTCGCGCGCATTGCCCACGACCTTCGCGCGCCCTTTTCCAAGGGCGAGGTCGGAGTCGGATGGCTGGAAGCCCTGCGGGCAGGCGGCGACAACGTCGAACTGCATCAGCCCGGCTGCCTCGACGATCGAGGCAAGCACATTGTTGCCATCGCCGAGCCAGGCGACCTTCAGGCCCGGCAGCGCCTTGCCCTGCTCCAGAACGGTCAGAAGGTCGGCGACGATCTGGCAAGGGTGCGAGGCGTCGGTCAGGCCGTTGATCACCGGAACGCTGGCGTAATGCGCCATTTCCTCGACCTTGGCATGGTCGTCGGTTCGGATCATGATCGCGTCGACATAGCCCGAGAGGACGCGGGCGGTGTCGGCCACGGTTTCGCCGCGACCGAGCTGCATCTGGCCCGCCTCCATCACGATCGACTGGCCGCCGAGCTGGCGGACCGCCATGTCGAACGAGACGCGGGTGCGGGTGGAGTTCTTCTCAAAGATCATCGCCAGGACGTGGCCGGCGAGCGGGGCGTCGGCGTCGACGCGGCCCTTGGTCCAGCCGGCGCGGGCCTTTTTGCGATCGAGCGCGTCCGCGAGGATGGCGGCGAGGCCGTCGGCACCAGCGTCCGACAGGTTCAAGAAATGGCGGGTCACTTCAGCTCCTCCAATGGCCTCATGCGCATCATGGGCGGCCGCTATCCGGCGAACATCGGCCTCAATCGGACTCGCGGCGGCCAGATCCGTCCAAACGGCTCCGGCGCGAGGCGCCGGAGCCCGTTCATCAATCGTCGCTGGCGGGAACGTAGACGCGTGCCGCCTCGCTGAGCTTCTCGATGCACTCGGCGATGTGGCTTTCGTCGATCACCAGCGGCGGCAGGACGCGCACGACATTCTCGCCGGCCGAGACCAGCAGCAGGCCGTGGTTGTCGCGGGCGAATTCGACGAAGCGGCGGCTGTCGCTCTTGAGCTTCAGGCCGAGCATCAGGCCGTGGCCGCGCACGCTGTCGAACAGGTGATCGTAGTTCGGGATCATCTGCTCAAGGGAGGAGCGCAGCCGCTCGCCCATCTGCGTCACCCGATCAAGGAAGCCGTCTTCCAGGATCACGTCGAGCACGGCCTCACCCGCCGCCATCGCGAGCGGGTTGCCGCCATAGGTGGAGCCGTGCGTGCCGATCACCATGCCCTTGGCCGCTTCCTCGGTGGCAAGGCAGGCGCCGAGCGGGAAGCCGCCGCCGATGCCCTTGGCCGAGGCCATGATGTCGGGCGTGATGCCGTAGAGTTCGTGCGCGAACAGCTTGCCGGTGCGGCCATAGCCCGCCTGCACTTCATCGAGCACCAGCAGCAGGCCGTGGTCGTCGCACGCCTTGCGCAAGCCCTTGAGGAATTCCGGCGTCGCGGCGCGGATGCCGCCTTCGCCCTGGATCGGTTCGACCAGGAAGCCGGCGGTATTTTCATCGATCAGCGCCAGTGCGCCTTCGAGATCGTTGAACTCGGCATATTTGAAGCCCGGCAGCAGCGGCTCGAACCCGTCACGCATCTTGGCCTGGTTGGTGGCCGAGATGGTGCCCATGGTGCGGCCGTGGAACGCCATCGAGAAGGTGATGAGGTCGTGGCGCTGCGGATTGCCATTGGCGAAGTGATAGCGGCGCGCGGTCTTGATCGCGCATTCCACCGCCTCTGCGCCCGAGTTGGTGAAGAACACCGTGTCGGCAAAGGTATTGTCGACCAGCCGCTGCGCGAACTGTTCACCCTGCGGGCTGCCGTAGAGGTTGCTGACGTGCATCAGCGTGGCGGCCTGATCGGCGATCGCCTTCACCAGTTTCGGATGGCCATGGCCGAGCGCGTTCACTGCGATGCCGCTGGCGAAATCCAGGAAACGGCGGCCATCCTCGCTGATCAGATGGCACCCCTCGCCTCGCACTGGCCGCACCCCGCAGCGGGGATAAACGGGCATCAGGGCGGTGATCGACACGGGGCGTCTCCTTGAAAGAGCAAGGGCGGCCCAACAGGGACCGCCCTGACGCCCTGATACGGATTCGGTGCCGGGGGCGTCAACACCGTGAAAGGCGTGACGCCATAACCGGCGGATCAGCCCTTCGCCGCGTCCAGCGCCTGCGCCAGATCGGCGAGGATATCGTCGATATGTTCAAGCCCGATCGAGAGGCGGACGTAGCCAGCCGAGACGCCGGTCGCGAACTGTTCCTCCTCCGACAATTGCGAATGGGTGGTGGAGGCGGGATGGATCGCGAGGCTGCGCGCGTCCCCGATGTTGGCGACATGGTAGAACAATTGCAGCGCATCGATGAAGCGCCGGCCGCCATCGCGACCGCTGGCAAGCTCGATGCCGATCAGCCCGCCGAGGCCACCGGTGAGGTAACGATCGGCGCGGGCGCGCTGCTTCCCCTCCTGAACCGAGGGGTGGATGATGCGGGTGACGTCCGAGCAGCCCTTCAGGAAATCGACCACCTTCAGCGCATTGTCGCAGTGGCGCGGCATGCGCAGCGGCAGCGTTTCCAGCCCCTGAAGGATCTGGAAGGCGTTGAACGGCGAGAGCGCGGCGCCGAGATCGCGCAGCAGCACGGTGCGGGCGCGTAGCGCATAAGCGATCGGGCCGAGCGGCTTTGCCGCCTCCGCCCAGACGGCGCCGTGATAGCTGGGATCGGGCGTGTTGAGCAGCGGCTGACGATCAGGATAGGCCGACCAGTCGAAATTGCCGCCGTCGACGATCATGCCGCCGATCGAGGTGCCATGGCCGCCGATGTACTTGGTGGTCGAATAGACGACGATCGCCGCGCCATGATCGAGCGGGCGGGCAAGCAGCGGCGCGGCGGTATTGTCGACGATGAGCGGGATGCCGAGCTCGCGCCCCGCGGCGGCAGTCTCCGCCAGCGGCGAGACGACCAGCTTCGGATTGGGCAAAGTCTCGACATACCAAGCGCGGGTGCGATCGTCGGAGGCAGCGGCGAAGGCGCCCGGATCGCTCGGATCGACGAAACGGGTCTCGATCCCCATGTCGCGCAGCGTGTTGGCGAAGAGATTGTAGGTACCGCCGTAGAGGTCGGTCGCGCTGACGATATTGTCGCCGGCGCGGGCGAGGTTCTGCACCGCATAGGCCGACGCTGCCTGGCCCGAGGCGACCGCGACCGCCGCCGCGCCGCCCTCGATCGCGGCAATCCGCTGTTCGAGGATGTCGGTCGTCGGGTTGCCGATGCGGGTGTAGATGTTGCCGAGTTCCTGCAACGCGAACAGCCCGGCGGCATGGTCGGCATCGCGGAACTGGTAGGAGGTCGTCTGGAAGATCGGCGGGGCCACCGATCCGGTGGCGGGATCCGCGCGCCAACCGGCATGCAGCGCCAGCGTTTCCGGACGGTAATTGGCCTTGCTCACGAACACTCTCCCTTGGCTTGGTTGCGGGCAGGCTATCGCCTCGCGCCCCGATCGCGAACCTAGAAAGGGTTTCGATCCCCCAAGATGGTATCGCCGTGACGCCAGACCGAGTGGCGCGTGCGACGATCCCCCCTTCCCCGGCGATGCCCGGCCGGAGTATCCATGTGTGTTAAGTGATCAACACAGACGAATGGAGCATGTCACATGGCCGGTCCCTGGTCCCATCACGCCCGTACCGGGCTGTCGGACGATATCGATTTCGAGATCAAGGGACAGGAATTGCAGTTCGTCGAGATCGAGCTGGACCCGGGCGAAAGCGCGGTCGCCGAGGCGGGGGCCTTCGTGTGGAAGGATGCCTCGATCGAGATGACCACCGTCTTCGGTGATGGGTCCGGCGGCAGTGATGGCGGGTTCATGGGCAAGCTGCTGGGGGCGGGCAAGCGCCTCGTCACCGGTGAAAGCCTGTTCACCACCGTCTTCACCCATCGCGGATCGGGCAAGGCGCGGGTCGCCTTCGCCAGCCCGACGCCGGGGACGATCCTGCCGATCCGCCTCGCCGACCTGGGCGGCACGCTGATCTGCCAGAAGGACAGCTTCCTTGCGGCGGCGAAGGGCGTGTCGATCGGCGTCGCGTTCCAGCGGCGGATGATGACCGGGCTGTTCGGCGGCGAAGGCTTCATCATGCAGAAGCTGGAGGGCGATGGCTGGGTGTTCGTTCAGATGGGCGGCACGCTGGTGGAGCGCGAGCTTGCCCCCGGCGAGCAATTGCACGTCGATACCGGCTGCCTTGCCGCGTTCACGCCCTCGGTCGATTTCGACCTGGAGATGGTGCGCGGCGTGAAGAGCATGATCTTCGGCGGCGAGGGCATGTTCTATGCGCGGCTGACCGGGCCGGGGAAAGTGTGGGTCCAGTCGCTGCCCTTCGCGCGGCTTGCGGGCCGGATGATGGCCGCAGCGCAGGGCGGCGGCGGCAACCGTGGCGAAGGATCGGCGCTGGGCGGGTTTGGCGATTTCATCGGCGGCAATCGCTAGCCGCGCAACCGGGGCGGCGACCGGCGTCGCCCCGCGATTTTCGGGAGGTAGCCATGCTGGATCATGTGAGCATTGCGGTGGGCGACATGCGGCGCTCGCTTGCCTTCTATGACAAGGCGCTGGCGCCGCTCGGCATCACGCGGGTCATGGTGCAGGGCGGCAGCGAAGAGTTGCCCGACCAGGTGGGCTATGGCGTCGGACCCAAGCCGTTCCTGTGGATCGCCAAGGGACGGGCGATCAGCGGCGCCATCCATATCGCGGTTGCGGCCCCCGACCGGGCCAGCGTTGACGCCTTTCACGCGGCGGCGCTGGCGGCCGGCGGGCAGGACAATGGCGCGCCCGGCCTGCGGCCCCATTACCATCCGGGCTATTACGCTGCCTTCGTGCTCGATCCCGACGGGTGCAATCTGGAGGCCGTCCACCACAGTTTCTGAGGCGTGGCGGGCGGCCCCCGATGCTCAGCCGGCGGCGGCGTCGATCACCGCGGCGGTCATGCGCGAGAGGCAGATGAGCTTGCCCGCATCATCCTCGATCCGGATCGTCCACACCTGAGTCGTGCGGCCGAGCTGCTCCGCCTTTGCGGTGGCGTGGACATAGCCGTCGCGCGCGGCGCGCACGTGATTGGCGTTGATGTCGAGCCCGACGGTCACCTTGCCGTCGGGCACGACCATCGCGCCGGCGACCGACGCCACCGTTTCGGCCAGCACCACCGAGGCGCCGCCGTGGAGGCGGCCGAAGGGCTGATGCACCTTCTTGCCCACCGGCATCCGCGCGCGCAGCCAATCGTCACCGTGATCGGTGAACTCGATCTCCAGCAGCCCGGGAAGGACGCCCTCCCCCAATGTGTTGAGCTGCGCCAGGTCGATCGGGCGGGTCCAGATCGCCATCAGTAGGACCGTCCGATCAGCACACGCTCGACCGCCGGGCCGCCGGTGAAGATGCAAGGCGCGCCGGGGTGGCCGGTCTGTCCCATCGGTGCGTTGCGGATGGTGAGCTTCAGCGCCTTCAGCCGCTCGACCACCTTGTCGAGTTCGGCGCCGGTCGGGCGCGACCAAGCGACGTCGGCCCAGCCGGGTTTCGCCGCGCTGTCGGCGAACATCGCCTCGACGCCGGCCCAGTCGTCGACGGGGCTGATGCTGGCCTTCAGCCGCTCGGACGCCTCCTTGTGGAGCGCGACCTGGATATCCTCGAGCATTGCGCCGGCCTGTTCGACGAACGTGTCCCGCGTGACGATCGCGCTGTCGAGCTTGCCATCCTCGCGATAAAGGCGGTCGCGACGGACGACCGAGACGTTGCCGCCGGCCATGTCGCGTGGGCCGACCTCGACAATGATCGGGGCGCCCTTCTTCACCCAGCCCCAACGCTTCGTCGCGGCCTTGGCGGGCTTCAGGTCGAGCAGCGCGCGGACCGGCTCGCCGAGCGCGGTCTGCTTCGCCAGCGACGCCTGCAGCGCCTTGCAATAATCGACCAGCTCCGCGTCCTCCGGCTTGTCGCGCAGCATGGGGACGATCACGATCTGCCACGGCGCGATGCGCGGCGGCACGCGCAGGCCATCGTCGTCGCCATGCACCATGATGACGCCGCCGATCATTCGGGTCGAGACGCCCCAGCTGGTGGTGTTGGCGAACTCAAGCTCGCCATTCGCATTCTGGAAGCGGATGTTCTGCGCATGGGCGAAATTGGTGCCGAGGAAGTGGCTGGTGCCCGCCTGGAGCGCCTTGCCGTCCTGCATCATCGCCTCGATCGAATAGGTCGCGACGGCGCCGGGGAAACGCTCATTCTCCGGCTTCTCGCCAGCGACGACCGGGAGCGCGAGGCAGTTTTCGGCGAAGTCGCGATAGACCTCGAGCATCTTCAGCGTCTCGTCACGCGCCTCGTCGGCGGTGGCGTGGGCGGTGTGCCCTTCCTGCCAGAGGAATTCGCTGGTGCGCAGGAACATGCGGGTGCGCATTTCCCAGCGGACGACATTGGCCCATTGGTTGATGAGCACCGGGAGATCGCGCCACGACTGGACCCAGCGGGAGAATGCGGTGCCGATCACCGTTTCGCTGGTCGGGCGGACGACCAGCGGCTCCTCCAGCTTGGCCTCGGGATCGGGGGTCAGGCCGCCCTTGCCATCGGCGACGAGGCGGTGGTGGGTGACGACCGCCATCTCCTTCGCGAAGCCTTCGACATGCTCGGCCTCCTTCTCGAAATAGGAGAGCGGGATGAACAGCGGGAAATAGCAATTTTCATGGCCGGTCGCCTTGATGCGATCGTCGAGCAGGCGCTGGATGCGTTCCCAGATGCCATAGCCCCATGGCCGGATGACCATGCAGCCGCGCACGCCCGATTCCTCGGCGAGGTCGGCTTCCGAAATGACGGCCTGGTACCAGGCGGCGAAATCCGCCTCGCGCGTGACGGGGAGTGCATGCTTGATCATTAGGCGCGGATAGCGGCGGTTGGCGCCATGTGCCAGATAGGACGTCTGCTGCCATCCACTGGCTAACCGAAGAGCCGAGGATCTCCCGGAGGCGGCACGGTGACCACTCCAGCTATCATGTGCGCGCGGAAGAACCGCAGTCGGCCGCGATCCTGGTAATCGGCTTCGTGAACCATCCAACCTAGGTCCCGCGTCTCGTTGATGGGCACTCCCTCTTCCGGCGCGGCATCCTCCAGCAATCGTATTTCGCCTGGATACGCCTCTCCTCCTAAGAAAACTGATGCGCCGCTTCGAACTTGACGCCTGAACATCCCTCTATGGCGTTCCGGTTCGTCCAAGGGTCCAGCCTTGGCCGTCAGATCAAAATGGGCGTCGATGAGATAACCGACATCGCGCAAGATGATGGAGCGACGGCGAAGGTGCTCATCTGCAGAGGTGCGGTACTCGCAAACACAGATCGGACGAAGAATGCTGATCGCGTTGATGCCCCAGCGAATTGCCGGTCGCCAATGTACACGATCTAGAACGCCTCGCGTGGCCGAAGGCGTCAGAACGTCGTAGGTGACTTCGTCGCGACGAAACTCCGGTCTTGGAAAACACGCGCTTTCCGCTGTCAGTAACACGCGAACGGCCGTCAGATTCGCCATACGTTCCTTGTATGTTCATATTCGGCAATCGCAAATGGGTGGTTAGTCCGTTCTGGAGCAACATGACGTTGCGACGATTCCGATCCTTAATGGACCCATCTGGATAGCCGCACGGCTTTGATCAGGAGGGTGCTTTGGGCTCAATCAAGATTGCTATAACGGTCAGCGCAGACAGTCAGTTGGCGTATTCAATATGTGTCGCGGCCGGCCCGCAGCCCTCACCCGCTCCAGTCGACGCTCGCAGGACTAGTCACGCTACGCCGAAACCAAAATCCTGCGGTTGCTGGCGGCAATAGAGTTTTCCTAAACAACGATCGTCGCATATGCGCGGGCGCAATGCCCGCGGCCCCTGAGTCTCTTTCAAACGCCATCGGCCTGCGCCTAATTTCTGTTGCGCTCTTTGCGACGATGAACGTCGTGATCAAGCTGGCAGAAGCCGAAGGGGCGGGTCTGGGCGAGATCCTGTTCTGGCGGCAGTTCGGAGCGGCACTGCTGGTTGCGGCGATTGTCGGCACGGGGCCGGGATTCGCCTCGCTCAAGACGCAGCGATTTGGTGCGCATGTGCTGCGCTGCGTGATCGGGCTGACCGCGATGTCGCTCACGTTCTGGACGTTGCTGCTGCTGCCGCTGGCCGAGGCGACGACGCTGGGGTTCTCCATGCCGATCTTCGCGACGATGCTGGGCGCATTGTTGCTGCACGAGGCGACCGGGTGGCGGCGCTGGGCGGCGGTGCTGACGGGGTTCATCGGCGTGCTGATCGTGACGCAGCCAGGCGACGGGCATATTCCGCCGCTGGGGATCATGACCGGGCTGGGCGCGGCGTTCTGCACCGCCTGTATCTCGATCCTGCTGCGGACCATCGGCAAGACCGAATCGGGGCTGACCACCGTCTTCTGGTTTTCCAGCCTGTCGCTGGTGCCGCTATCACTGGTCTATGCCGTGTCGGTGAAGGCGCATCCGCCGCTGGTATGGGTGCTGCTCCTCGCCATCGGCCTGCTCGGCGGCGTGGCGCAGATCGCGATGACGCGGTCGTTGCAGCTGGGCGATGTCAGCCTGGTGGTACCGATGGATTATACTGCGCTGCTCTGGGCGACGCTGTTCGGGTGGGTGGTGTTCGGGATGCTGCCGGTGCCGAGCACCTGGCTGGGCGCGCCGGTGATCATTGCATCGGGCCTCTACATTGTGTGGCGCGAGCATGTGCGGCGGCGGAAGGAGACAAAGGGCGCGATTTCGATGGAGTGACCGCTTGCGAGGACCGCAATGATCGGACACCTAGCCTGACATGCCCTTCCTTGCCCCGCTCGCCCTCGTTGCCGCTGCCACCGCTCCCGCCCCTGCCGCTACCGCCGCCGATGCCGCCTTCGACGCGATCTGGCGCGCGGAATGGGCGTGGCGACAAAGCGAAGGCCTGGCGGATGCCGGGCCGGGCGTGGTCGATGACCGGCTGCCCGACGTTTCAGCGGCAGCGCATGCGAAGCGCCTCGCCTATTGGAAAGGGATTCTGGCAAAGCTCGACGTGGTCGACACCAAGCGGCTGTCGCCCGACACGCTGATCGACTGGCAGGTCTATCGCGCGCAGATCGCCGCGCTGATCGACGAGGAGCAGTTCCGCGAGTGGGAAAAGCCGCTGAACGGCGACAGCGCGTTCTGGAGCGACCTGCATTATACCGCGCGTGGCAGCTTCGCCGGGGGCGAGAAGGATTATCGCCGATACCTGAGCTGGCTGCGCACCATGCCGCGGTACCTGGAGCAGCAGACCGACAATATGCGGCTGGGCCTGAAGCGCGGCTTCACCCCGCCCGCCGTCATCATGCAGGGCCGTGACAAGGCGGTGGAGACGATCGCGACGGCGACCGACCCGACGACGGTGGTCTATTACGAGCCCTTCGCCAAACTGCCGGCGTGGATGCCGGCGGATCGGCGCGCCGCGTTGCAGGCCGAAGCGCGCGCGATCATCGCCGAGCAGATCGTACCCGCGCACAAGACGCTGCTGACGTTCCTGCGCGGCGAATATTTCCCGGGCATGACGAACGAGCTGGCGGCGACGCGTTATGACAATGGCGCGGATTATTACCGCAGCCGGATCCGGGCCTTCACCACGCTGGACATGACGCCCGACGCGATTCACGCGCTGGGGCTGGCCGAGATCGCCAAGATCCGCGGCGAGATGGAGCAGGTGAAGAAGGATGCGAAGTTCGACGGCGACCTGCCGGCGTTCCTGAAGGTCCTGCGCACCGACCCGCAATTCTACCCCAAGACCGCCGACGAGCTGATGAAGGAGGCGGCGTGGCACGCCAAGCGTTTCGACGCGATGGCGGGCAAGTGGTTCGGCCGGCTGCCGCGGCAGCGGTTCGCGATCATCGAGGTTCCGCCCGACATCGCCCCCTTCTACACCGCGGGGCGCGGCGGGCCGGGCACGTATCTGGTCAACACCTATGACCTGCCATCGCGACCGCTGTTCCAGCTCCCGGCGCTGACGCTGCATGAAAGCGCGCCGGGGCATGCATTCCAGATGCCGCTGTCGATCGAGAATACGACGCTGAAGCCGTTCCGGCGCAACAGCTATATCTCGGCATTCGGCGAAGGCTGGGCGCTGTATACCGAGCGGCTGGGCGACGAGATGGGCTTCTATCGCACGCCCTATGAGCGGTTCGGCATGTTGTCGTACCAGGCGTGGCGGGCGGCGCGGCTGGTGATCGACACCGGCATTCACGCCAAGGGATGGACCCGCGCCCAGGCGCTGCAATATTTCCGTGAGAATACCGCGCTGAGCGAGCATGAGATCACCACCGAGGTGGATCGGTACATCGGCTGGCCGGCGCAGGCGCTGAGCTACTACCTCGGGCAGCTCGCCATCCAGCGGACTCGGACCAAGGCGGAGAAGGCACTTGGCGACAAGTTCGACATCCGCAACTTCCACGACATGGTGCTGAGCCTGGGCAGCGTGCCGATCCCGGTGCTGGAAGCGCGCGTCGACCGGTTCATCGCGGAAGGCGGCCCCTCCCCCTATTCCCAGGACGACGCGCCGGTCAGCTGACGAGCAGGCCGAGCCAGGCGAGGTCGAGCAGCAGCGCCGCGGCCAGGACGAGGCTCCATCGATGGGTCGACCGGCCCGTCGATGTGCGCCAGGCCATGACGGTCGCACCGGCGAGGGCACCGACCGCCAGCGCGCTGGGTAGCATGGGTACCAGCCTGATGAGGCCCGGCCGGGCGCCGTCGTCCAGCACGGTCAGATGATAGACGTCGAACCAGAAGGTGACGATCACGATCGCCGCCAGCACCACGAGCGCGGCACCGCCGACGAGGCCGAACAGCCCCGCCAGCGCTGCGCGCGCCCACATTATTCGGCGGCCTCGCTCGTCAGCACCGGCTCCTTCCACACGAGCTTCGGCTTGCGCGCGGCTAGCGTTTCATCGAGGCGGCTGCGCGGCGCGAAGTGCGGCGCGGTCTTGAGGCTGGCGTCGCCCGCCTTCGCGCGCTCTGCCACCGAGCGCAGCGCACCGATGAACTGATCGAGCGCGGCCTTTGACTCCGTTTCCGTCGGCTCGACCAGCATCGCGCCATGGACGACCAGCGGGAAATACATGGTCATCGGATGGAAGCCCTCGTCGATCAGCGCCTTGGCAACGTCGATCGTCGAGAAGCCCTCAGGGAAGCCTTCGTCGGAGAAGATCGCCTCGTGCATGCACGGGCCGGAGAAGGCGAACGGCGCGTCGAGCGTGTCCTCAAGGCTGCGCAGGACGTAGTTCGCGTTGAGCACCGCGTCTTCGGCGACCTGACGCAGACCATCGGCGCCGTGGCTGAGGATGTAGGTGAGAGCGCGGGTGAACATGCCCATCTGGCCGTGGAAGGCCGTCATGCGGCCGAAGCTGTGGAGCTTGCCGCCGAAATGCTCGGCCGAGAATTCCTCCGCACGCTCCTCCTCGATGAGGTGGATGTGACCGTCCTTGGTGCGCGCGGTGTAGGGCAAAGGTGCGAAGGGGCTGAGCGCCTCCGACAGCACGGTCGGGCCCGAGCCCGGGCCGCCGCCGCCGTGGGGGGTGGAGAAGGTCTTGTGCAGGTTGATGTGCATCGCGTCGACGCCAAGGTCGCCCGGACGAACCCGGCCGACGATGGCGTTGAAGTTCGCACCGTCGCAATAAACATACGCGCCCGCCGCATGGACCGCGTCCGAAATCGCCTTCAGATCACGCTCGAACAGGCCGCAGGTGTTCGGATTGGTGATCATCACCGCCGCGACGTCCGGCCCGAGCCGCGCCTTCAGCGCCTCGGTGTCGACGCGCCCCTCGGCGGTGGCGGGAATGTCCTCGACGCTGAAGCCGGCGAACGCCGCGGTCGCGGGGTTGGTGCCGTGCGCGCTTTCGGGCACCAGCACGACCTTGCGGTGACCCTCGCCGCGCTTTTCCAGCGCCGCCTTGATGCACAGGATGCCGCACAGCTCACCATGCGCGCCGGCCTTGGGGCTCATCGCGACGCCATGCATGCCGGTCAGCTCGATCAGCCACATGGCGAGTTCGTTGATGACGCCGAGCGCGCCCTGCACCGTATCGACCGGCTGGAGGGGGTGAACGTCGGCAAAGCCCGGCAGCCGCGCCATCTTCTCGTTCAGGCGCGGATTGTGCTTCATCGTGCACGAGCCGAGCGGGAACAGGCCGAGATCGATGGCGTAATTTTGCCGGCTGAGGCGCGTGTAATGCCGCACCGTCTCCGGCTCGCTGAGGCCGGGCAGGCCGATCGTCGCGGTGCGCGCGAGATTGCCGAGGCGGCTCGTCGTGGTGACGGGCTCCGCCACTTCGACGCCGGTCGTATCGGTCGAACCGATCTCGAAGATCAGCGCTTCCTCAAGCATCAGCGCCTTGTTGCCGGTGAAGGTTGCCGAAGTTGCCGAGCCCTGCTCCGGGCTCGTCGGACGCCAGCCGCTCTGGTTCAAGGCCATGGAATCATTGCCCTTTCAGCGTCTCGACGACATTCGCCGACGACGATTGCAAAAAACGAATGTTGAGGAAGTTGAGGCGATAGCGCGTTTTTCTCCAACGCCGCGCCGGGGTGCTTTCGCGGGCGGCAGGCGGGAAAGGCAGATGATCAGCCATGTTCCGAGAGAACCACGACTTTTCCAACTTTTGAAGAGGGCTAGCATGGTCGCCTTCGCCCCTTCGCAACCCGGTGCGAGCCTGCGCATCATCTCCGCAGTTCGTGCCGAGCAGCGTCGAGGCACGGCCAGCGAGGGCGGCGCTTCGGGCACGTCCCTCGACTTCGCTCGAGACGAACGGAGGGGATTTGGTCCCCAAGGGATGCCTCGACGAGGTCACGCCAGCGCTGCTTCGAGCGCGGTGGCCAGCGCTTCCACGTCCTCTGCCGTCGTCGTTTCGGTGACGGCGACGACGAGGCCGTTCTGCAACGCCGCTTCACCCGGATAGAGCCGGCCGAGCGACACGCCGGCAAGGATTCCCTGATCGGCAAGGGCACGAACGATCGGGCGCGCCTCATGCCCGAGATCGAGCGTGAATTCGTTGAAGAAGGTGTCGTTCACGAGGGTAACGCCTGGCACACGGGCGAGCCGTTCTGCCGCCGCGACGGCGCCCGCGTGATTCGTCGCTGCAAGCGCGCGCAGACCCGCCTCGCCCAGCAGCGTCATGTGGATCGAGAAGGCCAGCGCGCACAGGCCGGAGTTCGTGCAGATGTTGCTCGTCGCCTTCTCACGGCGGATGTGCTGCTCGCGCGTGGAGAGCGTCAGCACGAAGCCGCGGCGGCCGTCGGCGTCCACCGTCTCGCCACACAATCGGCCGGGCATCTGGCGGACATATTTGTCCTTGCAGCCGAACAGGCCCACGTAGGGCCCGCCGAACTGAAGCCCGACGCCGATCGACTGGCCCTCGCCGACCACGATATCGGCGTCCATCTCACCCGGCGACTTGATCGCGCCGAGTGCCACCGGCTCGGTGACGACGGCGATCAGCAGCGCCTTCTTCGCGTGGCACGCGTCCGCCAGCGGCTGAAGATCGGTGATGCGGCCGAGGATGTCGGGGTACTGCACGACGACGCAACTGGTGTCGTCATCGATGCTGGCGATCAGCGCGTCGACGTCCGTCTCTGCGGTCAGTGCAGGGACCGAGGTTTCGAGCGAGTCGCCGGTGTATTTCGCCATCGTCCTGGCGACGGAGACGTAATGCGGGTGGAGACCGCCCGACAGGATCGCCTTGGCGCGCTTGGTGATGCGACGCGCCATGCCGATCGCTTCCCAGCAGGCGGTCGAGCCGTCGTACATCGATGCATTGGCCACATCGGTCCCCAGCAGGCGCGCGACCTGCGTCTGGAACTCGAACAGCATCTGCAGCGTGCCCTGCGCGATTTCCGGCTGGTAGGGCGTGTAGGCGGTCAGGAACTCGCCGCGCTGGATCAGGTGATCGACGCTGGCGGGGACGTGATGGCGGTACGCGCCGCAGCCGAGAAAGAACGGCGCCTCGCCGGCGGACAGATTCTGCCGCGCGAGCTTCGTCATGTGGCGTTCGACCGCCAGTTCGCTGGCGTGCGCGGGAAGGTTCGCGATCGGGCCGGAAAGGCGCGCGGATTCGGGCACGTCGACGAACAGGTCGTCGATCGAGCCGGCACCGATGACGGCGAGCATCTCGCGGCGGTCATGGTCGGTAAGCGGTAGGTAGCGCATTCGATACACTCCTCCCCTCCCACCAGCGGGAGGGGCTGACAGGGTGTGTCACCCTCACGCGGCACAGCGCCGGCGGAGAGACCCCACCCCAACCCCTCCCCTGAAGGAGAGGGGCTAGTTGCCAATCACAGCTTCGCGACGAAGGCCTGGTAGGCGGCTTCGTCCATCAGGCCGTCGAGCTGCGACGCGTCGGACAGGGTCAGCTTGAAGAACCAGCCCTCGCCTTCCGGATCGGTGTTCACCAGGCCCGGCTCGTCAGCGAGCGCGGCGTTGCCTTCGATCACGGAGCCCGAGACCGGCGAATAGACGTCGCTGGCGGCCTTCACGCTTTCGACCACGGCTGCCTCGTCACCCTTGACGAGCGACTTGCCGGCTTCCGGCACGTCGACGAACACGATGTCGCCAAGCTGGCCCTGCGCATAATCCGAGATGCCGACCGAGCCGACATCACCGTCGACGTCGATCCACTCATGATCCTCGGTGAAATAACGGCTCATCTTACTTCGCTCCTCGGACATAGCGGTGGGGGACGAATGGCATGGGAGTAACGGTGGCGGCGTGGACCTTGCCACGCTGCGAAAGCTGGATGCGGGTGCCCGGCGTCGCCATCGCGAGCGGAACGTACGCCATGGCGATCGGTGCCCCGACGCTGGGAGCGAAGCCGCCGGACGTGACGTTGCCGACGGTGCTGCCGTCTTCATCGAGCACGGTGGCGCCCTCGCGCACCGGCTGGCGCCCTTCCACCAGCAGGCCGACCCGCTTGGTGACGGGGCCGTTCTCGCGCTCGGCCAGGATGCGCTCGGCACCGGGGAAGCCGCCTTCCTCGCGACGGCGCTTGAACAGCGCGAAACCGAGGTCCGCCATCACCGGGGTGATCTCCGGCGAGAGGTCATGACCGTAGAGCGGGAGCCCAGCCTCGAGGCGCAGCGAATCGCGTGCGCCAAGGCCGATCGGCTTCACTTCGGGCTGTTCGAGCAGCGCATCGGCGAACGCCCCGACGCCCTCCGCCGGGATCGAGATCTCGAAGCCATCCTCGCCGGTATAACCCGAGCGGCTGATCCACAGATCATGCCCCTCCCAGGTGAAAAGCGCGGCCTGCATGAACACCAAAGCATCGACGCCCGGCACCAGCCGCACCAGCGCATCCACTGCCTTGGGGCCCTGCAGCGCCAAGAGCGCATGGTCCTCCATCAGGTTCAGCGTGATGTCGTCCGGCAGATGATCGAGCATGTGCGCGATGTCGTCGTACTTGGTCGCGCCGTTGACGACCATGTAGATGCGCTCGCCATCCTCGTCGGCCGGCAGGCGCGTCAGCATCAGATCGTCGAGGATGCCGCCGCCCTCGTCGAGCAGCAACGAATAGCGTGCGCGATTGAGCGCGAGGCCGGCGATGTCGGCGGGCATCATCGCCTCGAGCGCGGGCACCAGCCCCTCGCCGCGGAAGGTGATCTGCCCCATGTGGCTGACATCGAACAGGCCGGCGCTTTCGCGCGTCCACAGATGCTCGGCCATGATGCCTTCGTACTGCACGGGCATCCAATAGCCAGCGAACTCGACCATCCGGCCGCCGCGCGCACGATGCCAGCCGTCGAGCGGCAGCGTCATGGTTTCGATGATTACGTCTTCGTCGTCGTGATCGCTCATCGCGGATCGTCCGTCTTCAAGGGCGATCGTCCGCCATTGCTGGCGAAACGAACCGAACCCCCTCTGTCACGGAACCTGAGAGCTTTCGCACGAGGACGCGCCCGTGCTTACACCTTCGGTGGGCCACGCCGCTGGCGGGGCCGCTTTCCAGAGCGTCGATGGGTGTGCGCGGTCCCTGCTGCCTGAGAGATTCCGGGGTGGTTGCTCCTTCGGCGGCGGATCGTGCCTGAAAGGCCATCCGCGCTCTCCCGCGCGCCCACGCCGGTTGCCCGGCATCGACAATTGCGCCTGTGGCGGGGCGCGGGGGGCGAGTCAATCGCCCATGATCGCGGCCCGTCTCAGCGCTGTGCGTTGTAGCGCAGTTGCTCTTCGGTGAGCTGGAAACCGACCAGCGCCTCGAAGCTGGCGGAGAGCACCGCCTGGCGCACGTCCGGCGCCGACAGCGGATCGATCGCGGCATCCTCGTCACCCGCCTTGCGCTTGCGCGTCAGGCGTTCGCGGACGGAGTCCGGCAGCGTCGCGGCGGCGCGGCTGACGCTGGCACTGGCCTGCGCGCTGGTGCTGGCGATCGCCTGGCCGGCATCGAAGTGCACCGTGACCTGACCGACGCGCTTCGCCACCACCTGCGTGCCGCCGCGAACGATGGTGATGAAATAGGGCAGCGTCACATCACGCGCGGCATCGGCACGGGCGCGGCGGGCGCGCACGTCGAAGGTGACGGTGCTGGTGACGTCCGCGCCGACGTCATTGCAGGTGCCGCGCACGTTGGTGATCAGCGCGGAAACGTCGATCGCGCTGGCGTCGCGGCTCGCCGGGGGATCGAACAGCGTGATGTCGCCCGTGCCGGCCGGCACGCCCACCACCGGGCAGACCGAGCGGACCGAACTGATGCCGACACCGCCATCGACGAGAATGTCCCCGCTCTTGGCGCAACCGCCGGCAAGCAGGAGCAGGGCGATGGGAGCGGCGGTGATGCGGAAGGACACGTGGCGGACACCTTATACGATACGGCCGCGCTCATAACCGCCTTCCGTGCGGGCAGGCAATCGCGTAAGCGCGGGAGCATGACCGACAAGCCTGTGCTCGAACTGCTGATCGCCGCGCCGCGCGGCTTCTGCGCCGGGGTGGACCGCGCGATCCGCATCGTCGAACTCGCGATCGAGAAGCACGGCGCGCCCGTCTATGTCCGGCACGAGATCGTCCACAACAAGTTCGTTGTCGACACGCTGAAGGCGAAGGGCGCGGTGTTCGTCGAGGAGCTGGACGAGGTGCCCGATGGCGCGCCGGTCGTCTTCTCGGCGCATGGCGTGCCCAAGTCCGTCCCGGCCAATGCCGAGGCGCGCGGGCTGGAGTATCTCGACGCCACCTGCCCGCTGGTGTCGAAGGTGCATCGCCAGGCGGAACGGCTGGTCGCCGCGGGGCGCCACATCCTGTTCATCGGCCACGCCGGCCACCCGGAGGTGATCGGGACGTTCGGCCAGGTGCCCCAGGGTGCGATGACGCTAGTGGAGGATCTGGCGGATGCCGAGAGCATCCAGCCGGCGGATCCCGACAATCTCGCGTTCCTCACGCAGACCACGCTTTCGGTGGACGACACGTCGGAGATGGTGCGCACGCTGCAGCGCCGCTTCCCCAGCATCCAGGCGCCGCGCGGCGAAGACATCTGTTATGCGACGTCGAACCGCCAGGCGGCGGTGAAGGCGATCGCGAGCGCGTGTGACGCCGTGCTGGTGATCGGGGCGCCCAATTCGTCGAACTCCCTTCGTTTGGTCGAGGTGGCCGAACGCGAGGGCGTGCGCGCGGCGCTGATCCAGCGGGCGAGCGATCTCGACTGGGCGTTCCTCGACGGCGTCGGCACGCTGGGGCTGACGGCGGGCGCGTCCGCGCCGGAGCTGCTGGTGCGCGAGCTCGTCGAGCGGCTGTCGACCCGCTACGAGGTGAGCGAGCGCGAGGAGGAGACGACGCGCGAGACGATCGCCTTCAAGCTGCCGCGCGCGCTGGAAGAGGCGGCCTGAGCCGCCGTCGGGGCACAAGACAATATCGGTAAAGGGAGACGCCGGCCTCGCGCGGGCGTGACGGGTGAATGGCGGTCTACACGCATGTCTCGGCGGAAGCGCTCGCCGATTTCCTCCGGCGCTACGACGTGGGCGAGCTCGTCTCCGCCAAGGGCATCGCGGAGGGCGTGGAGAACTCCAACTACCTCGTCGACACGACTCGCGGTCGCTTCATTTTGACCTTGTATGAAAAGCGCGTGGCGGCGGATGACCTGCCGTTCTTCATGGCGCTGCTCGATCATCTCGACGCAAAGGGCCTGCCGGTGCCACCCGCGATCAAGGATCGCGAGGGACAAGAGATCCAGGAGTTGGAGGGTCGCCCGGCCTGCCTGATCAAGTTCCTGTCAGGCGTTTCGCTGTCGCACCCCACCCCGGCACAGGCGCTGTCTGCCGGCGACGCGATGGGCGCGATGCACCGCGCCGTCGCCGATTTCCCGGAGACGCGCGAGAATTCTATGGGCGTCTCGACGTGGCAGCCGCTGTTCGAGCGCTGCGGCCGCAGCCTGGATGAAATCGCGCCCGGCCTCTATGACCGGCTCGGCCGCGCGCTGGACGATGTGCTGGCGCAATGGCGCCCCAAAGCGTTCGATCAGGGCGCGATCCATGCCGATCTCTTCCCCGACAACGTCCTGATGCTGGGCGACCGGGTGACGGGGCTGATCGATTTCTACTTCGCCTGCACCGATATTCGCGTCTACGACCTGGCGGTGATGCACAGCGCCTGGTCGTTCGATTTGCACGGCCGCGCCTTCGATGCCGCGATCGGCGACGCGCTGATCCAAGGTTATGAGCGCCACTATACGCTCTCGGACTTCGAGCGGGCGCAGTTCGCCACGCTGGCGAGCGGGGCGTGCATCCGCTTTGCGCTGTCGCGCGCTTGGGACTGGCTCAACACGCCGGCCGACGCGCTGGTGATGCGCAAAGACCCCCTCGCTTATGTCCGCCGGCTCGACCATTACCGCGCCGCATGAGCGAATTACCCAAGGTCGAAGCCTTCACTGACGGCGCGTGCAAAGGAAATCCCGGTCCCGGTGGCTGGGGCGTAGTGCTGCGCATGGGCGAGCACGAAAAGGAACTGTCTGGCGGCGAGCCCGTCACCACCAACAACCGAATGGAACTGACCGCCGCGATCGAGGCGCTGAAGGCGTTCACCCGCCCCTGCAACGTCACGCTCTACACCGACAGCCGGTATGTCATGGACGGGCTGACGAAATGGATCCACGGCTGGCGCCGCAACGGCTGGAAGACGGCCGACAAGAAGCCGGTAAAGAACGTGGAGCTGTGGCAAGCGCTGGTCGAGGCGGCCGATCGCCATCAGGTGCAATGGCAATGGGTGAAGGGCCACGCCGGCCACCCCGAGAACGAGCGCGCCGACAAGCTGGCGAGCGACGCAGCGATGGCCGCAGGAAAGCGCGCCTGACAGGACCAGCGCGGCGTTCGGGCCGCGCCGACCCGTTCACAGCGTCAGAATCGTCCGGGCGAATAGCGGGCGATATCGAATCCGAGCTCCGGCTCCTCGCCCATCAGCAGGGCCGCGCCGATCATTGCCGCGGCCGGCGCGGTCTGGATGCCGAAGCCGCCCTGCCCCGCGAACCAGAAGAAGCCTGAGGTGCGTGGATCGAAGCCGTAAACCGGCAGGCGATCAGGCGCGAAACTGCGCAGGCCGGCCCATTTGCGCTCCACCTGCGTGACGCGCCAGTCGACGAGATGCTCCAGCCGATCGATGGCGATGGCGACGTCGAGTTCCTCGGGCTGTGCGTCGCAGGGATCGCATGGCGTTTCGTCATGCGGGCTGAGCCACAGGCGGCCGCCGGCCTCCGGCTTGAAGTAGAAGTCACCGCCGAGATGCGCGACGTGCGGGATCGCCGGCGTCGACGGCGGATCGGTCTGCAGCTGAACGAGCGTCCGGCGATACGGCTGGATGCCGAGCGGTGCCGCGCCCGCGATGGCCGCCACGGCATCGGCCCAGGCACCGGCGGCATCGACCAGGATCTCGGCCTCGAACTCACCCGCACGGGTTTCGATGCGCCACTGCGCGCCGTGCCGGGTCGCCGCCTTGAGCGACGCGCCGAGCACCAGCGTGGCGCCCGCCCGCCGCGCACGGGCCAGCGCATCGGCGTGAAGCGCGGCCACGTCGATATAGGCGCAGCTGCGCTCCATCACGCCGATCGTCCAGCCCGGCCGCAGCCCGGACAGATAGTCGCGCGGGTCCACCCGCTCCAGATCGACGCCCGTTCCGGCGAATTCGGCGAGGAACGCTTCGGCGCGGCCCTCGTCCTTCGCCTCCCCGACATGGAGCGAACCAAGCGGCTCCAGGAAGCCGCCATGGCGCAACGGGGCACCGGAAAGCGACGTGAGCGGCTGGATGCCCGGGCCACCATAGGTTTCGGACCAGAAGGCGGCGGACCGCCCGGTCGCGTGATAGCCCGCGACATCCTCCGCCTCGAGCAGCAGGACACGGGCCCGGTCACCGAGTTCGGCGGCGAGCGTGGCGCCGGCAATCCCGGCGCCGACGATGGCGATATCGTAGGTCATGGTGCCTCGGCTGTAAGGAACGCATCGATTGCGGCAAGCGCCCGACCACGCACCGGATCAGCCTCACGCAGGATTTCGTGTGCCGACTCGCGGCCGAAGCGGACGAGTTGCGCATTGGGCAGCAGCCCCGCGACCCCGATCGCCGCCCGCGAATCGACCAGCCCATCCGCCTCCGCGACCAGCATCAGGATCGGGATAGCGAGCGTCGCGAGCCGAGGATCGGCGCGCTGCAGCCGGGTCGAAGCAAAGGCTTCCGCCAGCCAGGACCAGCTCGGCGGTCCGAGCTTGATCTCCGGCACCTGCTCGTACCAATATTGCTCGTCCTCGTAGCGACTGCGATCGCTGGTCAGCAGCTTCTGCCGATCGAGCCGCGCGCCGGGGCGCTCATGGCCTTTCCACGCCGGCCGTGCGGGATCGCCCAGTCCGCGCATCAAGCGCGCCAGCCGTTCGGCCATTCCCGCGCCGATCGGTGTCTTCAGCCCGAGCATCGGGGCGATCAGCACCGCGGCGGCCGGATCGATCGCCTGTTCCAGCATCGCGCGCAGCACGAGGTGCCCGCCCATCGAATGGCCCATCACCACGCGTGGGCCGTGCGCGTCCAGCGTTCGCCAGACGGCCGCGAGATCCGCGATCCACGGCGCAAAATCCGTGGCATGGCCGACATGCGGATCGGCGCTCAGTCGCCCCGAGCCGCCCTGCCCGCGCCAATCGAACGCAGTGATTGACCAGCCCGCTGCATGCCAATGCTCGAACGCCTCGAGATACTTCTCGATCACGTCACCGCGGCCGCCCTGGAACAGGATCGTGCCGCGGCCGGTGCCCGCCCAGTCGAAGCGGCGCAGCGGCCAGCCGTCCGCCGCCGCCCAGCGCGTGATCGCGGCTTCTGCCGGCAGCGCACGGCGGATCGGGCGTCCTGTCATCATGTCCATGCGCTGGTTACGGTTTGGCAAGCCATTCCGTCTACTGCCGTTCCTTCATGGGGTGGGACGTTCTTTCCTGGATGTTGCCGGCACTGCTGGTCCTGCTGCTCGTTTCGGCGGGCATCGAGGATGCGCGTACCCGCGAGATCGCCAATTGGAAAAACGCTGCGATCGCGCTGATGGCTCCGCTGTGGTGGGTTTCGATCGGGCTGGCGCCCTGGCCCGACATGGCGATCCAGATCGGCATAGCGACGGTGGTGCTGGCGCTGTTTTGCGTCGCCTTCCACTTCGGCCAGATGGGCGGCGGCGATGTGAAGCTGATCGCGGCGCTGGCGCTGTGGCTGCCGATCGCGCCGCTGATGCAGATGCTGCTGCTGATGTCAGTTCTCGGCGGGGCACTCACGCTGGTGATGCTAATAGAGCACAAGTTACGCAAAAATCCGCGAGCTCTAGAGATCCCATATGGCGTCGCAATCGCAATAGCCGCGCTGCTCGGCCTCCGCGAACCGCTTCTTAACCAATTCACGTAATCATATGCCGGCAACGAAAGAACAGCCCGCGCTGATGCGAAAGGCATGACAGGTCATGGATAGTCGGAAGGTCATCTTGCTGGTGGGTGCGCTGATCGTCGCCGCGATCACTGCATTCATGGCACGCACGCTGATCATGGGCAGCAGTGCCCCGATGGCGACCGCCATGCCGAACGAGGCGCAGCCGATCAACGGCCCGAAGGTGCTGGTCGCGACGCGCGCCCTGCCGGTCGGCACGATCATCGATCCCGGCTCCGTCAAGTTCCAGCCCTGGCCGCAGGAGCTCGTCGAGGGCGCCTATTTCCAGGAGCTGCCGGAATTCGACATGAAGACCGTGCTTGGCACGGTGGTGCGCAATCCGATCACCGCCGGCCAGCCGATCACCCAGGGCGCGCTGGTGAAGCCCGGCGATCGCGGCTTCCTGGCCGCGGCGCTAGGCCCAGGCATGCGCGCCGTGACGGTGCCGGTGTCGACCCAGTCGTCCGTCGCGGGCTTCGTCTTCCCGGGTGACCGCGTCGACCTGCTTCTGACCCAGGCGGTCGAGGGCGGCGGTGATGGCCCGCCGCTGAAGGCGGCGGAGACGATCATGCGCAACCTGCGCGTGCTGGCGACCGACCAGCGCACCAGCCAGGAGAAGGACGAGAACGGCAATACCGTCGTGCGCACCTTCTCGAACGTGACGATCGAGGCGACGCCCAAGATCGCCGAGCAGATTGCGGTAGCGCAGACACTCGGCTCGCTCTCGCTGTCGCTGCGCTCGATCGCGGACAATACCGCGGAACTGGAACAGGCGATCGCATCGGGTGACGTGAGGGTGCCGGAGGGCACCGATCCGAAGGCCGAGAAGGCGATGCTGCTTCAGCTCGCCACCGCCCCGCAGGCGGGCAACAGCACCTATGCCGTCGGCGCCGACGTGTCCCGCTTCCAGCGCCGCACGGTGCCGGGGAAGACCGAGCAGCCGGCGATGAACGGCCCGGTGATGGCGGGCGGCGCGCCCGGCGCGCCCTATCCCGGCGCGGCGGTGCGGGTGTCCGGCCCGGTGGTGCGGATCGCACGCGGAAATTCTGTGACCGAGGTTCCGGTCGGGGGGAAGAACTGAAGATGCGTATTCGCTCGACATCGATCGCCCGCTCGCTCGCGGTTGCGCTTGCCGCCGCCGCGGCGCTTGGCGCGCCGGCCGCGGCGCCCGCCCAGAGCGTCTCGGCCCGTCCGGAAACGCTGTCCGTCGCAACGGACCGCGGCCGCCTGATCACCCTGCCGCGCCCGATGAGCGACCTGTTCGTCGCCAACCCGGAGATCGCCGACGTGCAGGTGCGCTCGCCCACCCAGCTGTATGTCTTCGGCAAGAAGGCGGGCGAGACGACCGTGTCAGCCACGGCCAAGGGCGGCGCAGTGGTCTATGCCGCCACGGTTCGCGTGGGCAACAACTTCGACACGCTCGGCCAGATGCTGGCCATGGCGATGCCGGACGCAAACGTCACGACGACGACGATGAACGGCCTCGTGTTGCTGACCGGCACGGTCGCGAGCCCCGATGACGGCGCCGAGGCCGAACGGCTGGTGCAGGCATTCGTCGGCGAGGGCACGAAGGTGATCAGCCGGCTGCGCACCGCGACGCCGCTGCAGGTGAACCTGCAGGTGCGCTTCGCCGAGGTGAGCCGCAGCTTCGTGAAGAATATCGGCAGCAACTTCGCCACCGTCGACCAAACCGGAGGCTTCAAGTTCGGCCTGTCACGCGGCCGGTCCACCGGCCCTCAGTTTACGCCGGGCGGGCCGCTGGGCGTTGGCTTCACCGTGCCGCCAGTCGGCGGCTCGCTGGTGACTCAGGGTTCCAATGCCTCGACGGTCGGCCTTGCCGGCAAGCTGCTCGGCCTCGACGTACTCGGCGCGCTCGACCTGGGTGAACGCATCGGCCAGGTGACGAGCCTTGCCAACCCGAACCTCACCGCGCTGTCGGGCGAGACGGGCACGTTCCTTGCTGGCGGTGAGATCCCGATCCCGATCGCTCAGGGACTTGGCGGCGTCGGCGTCGAGTACAAGCAATATGGCGTGAGCCTGGCCTACACGCCGACGGTTCTGGCAGACGGGCGGATTTCGCTTCGCGTACGCCCGGAAGTGTCGCAGCTCGATTATTCGAACGCGGTGACGGTTGGTGGCGCGCAGGTGCCGGGGCTCACGACGCGGCGGACCGAGACCACGGTGGAGCTTGGTTCAGGCCAGAGCTTCATGATCGCCGGGCTGCTGCAGAACAACCACAACAACTCGATCGAGAAGACGCCGGGCATCGGTGACGTGCCTATCCTGGGTGCACTGTTCCGTTCGAACGGCTTCCAGCGCAACGAAACCGAGCTGGTGATCGTCATCACGCCGTATCTGGTGAAGCCGGTCAACGCGAACGACATCGTGCTGCCGACGGACGGCTACAAATCGCCGACCGACGTGGAGCGCGTGCTGCTGGGGCAGCTGAGCTCGGGCAAGTCGGGCGAGACCCGGCCGAAGCCGAGCATGGAAGCGCTGCCGCCGGCAGCACCGGCGGTCGGCGCGGTGGCGCCTGTCGCCCCGGTCCCGCTGCCCGGCACCGCGGCGCCCGCCGTTGCCGACGCCAAGGCGCCGCGCGATGCAGGCCGCAAGAGCGGCAAGAAGGGCGGCGGCTCTGCCCCTGCCCCCGGCTTCTCGATCAACTGATGATGACGGACGGGAACATCATGATGCTCAAGCGCTCGCTCCTCCTCGCCATCGCACCGGCCGTGCTGGCCGCCGGGTGCACGGGCACGCAGAACCGCGGGCTCGAATCGGTCCATCAGCCGGTCGTCTCGCGCGCCGATTATGCCTTTGACGTGGGCGCCGGGCCGAACGGCCTCGCGCCGGGCGAAGCACGCCGGCTGAGCGGCTGGATGTCGTCACTGCGCGTCGGCTACGGGGACCGGATCGCGGTCGACGATCCGTCGCGCGACCCGGCGACCCGGGCCGATGTTGCGGCCGCTGCTGCCCGTCATGGCCTGCTGGTGGCGGATGAGGCGCCGGTCACGGCGGCGCCGATCGCGCCCGGCACCGTCCGCGTCGTCGTCAGCCGCGCGCGTGCCTATGTGCCGGGCTGCCCCGACTATAGCCGCATGGCGCAGCCCGATTACGAAGCGCACACCTCGTCCAACCAGGGATGCGCGGTGAACAGCAACTTGGCCGCGATGGTCGCAAGGCCGACGGACCTTGTCCGCGGCGAAGGCAACGACGCCTACGATCCGGCGGTCGGCACGCGCGCGATCGACACCTTCCGCAAGGCGACGCCAACGGGCGGCGGCGGGACGACCGTGCGGTCGGAAGGCACCGGGGGAGGCCGCTAAGATGAATGCACCCTGGAAACCGGCTGGCGCCAGCAATCGCGAGCCTTTCGTCGCCTATGTCTGCGACGAAGCCACGGCGCAGGCGCTTCGCCCCGTCGCCAGCGAAATGGGCTGGTCGGCGGAGAAGGTGAACAAGGGCGGCCTGCGCAACGCGGTCCAGTCGCTCAGCGTCTCCGCCAGCCCGCAGATCCTGTTCGTTGACCTCGCCGAATCGGGCGATCCGCTGAACGACATCAACTCGCTTGCCGAGGTATGCGAGCCGGGGACGATCGTCATCGCCGCCGGCCAGGTCAACGACGTCCGCCTCTACCGTGACCTGATCGCGAGCGGCATCCAGGACTATCTGCTGAAGCCGCTCAGCCCCGAGGCGCTGCGCGACACCTTTGCGCATGCCCAGGCGATCCTGAACGCACCCAAGCATGTCGAGCCGACGACCGAACATCCGCATTGCGCGGTCGCGGTGATCGGCACCCGCGGCGGCGCCGGCGCATCGACCATCGCGACGTCGCTCGCATGGCTGGTCAGCGACAAGGAACGCCGCTCCACCGCCCTGCTCGATCTCGACGTTCATTTCGGCACGGGCGCGCTCGCGCTCGACCTCGAGCCCGGCCGTGGCCTGACCGACGCGATCGAGAACCCCAGCCGGATCGACGGTCTGTTCATCGAGCGCGCCATGGTGCGCGCTTCGGAGAATCTGGCCGTCCTGTCGGCCGAGGCGCCGATCACCTCGCCGATGGTGACGGATGGCAGCGCCTTTCATCAGCTGCAGGGCGAGATGCGCGCAGCATTCGAGGCAACGATCATCGATCTGCCGCGCTCGATGCTCGTCAACCACCCGCACCTCATCAATGACGTGCAAGCGGCGGTGATCGTCACCGAATTGACGCTGGCGGCAGCGCGCGACACGATCCGGATCCTCGCCTGGCTGCGCTCGAACGCGCCTGAAACGCAAGTGCTTCTGGTCGCCAACAAGGTGCAGCCCGGCACCCAGCTGGAGATCACGCGCAAGGACTTCGAGACGTCGATCGAACGCAAGATCGATTACGTCATCCCGTTCGACCAGAAGCTCGCGGCCCAGGCCGCGAAGCTAGGCAAGCCGTTCGCCGAAGCCGGCAAGACCTCCAAGACCGTCGCGCCGCTCGCCGATCTCGTCACCAAGCTCTGCGTGATCAGCGCGGAAGGCGAGACGGCGAAGGGCGCCGGCAAGGGACGCAAGGGCGGCAAGGGCACATCGCTGATCGGCAAGTTTGCCGATTTGAAGGGTTTGATGCCCAAGAAGCCCGCGAAGAACTGACCAGCCTCCGGCGCGCGCACCATGTGCGTGCCGGCCGCAACGGAGCACGGAACGCAAGATGCCGTTGATACCCATCATCACCGTGGCGGTCGGCGGGCTCATCGTGCTCGGGATGATTTACCTCGCCTTCGCTGGACCATCGGCCGAGCGCGCCGGCAATCGCCGCCTCGCCGAACTGCGTGAGCGGCATGCCGCCTCGCCCGGCGCGGTGATGGAGGCGCAGATGCGCCGCATCACCGGCCGTAGCGCGACCAAGGCGGACAAGGCGGCGATGCGTTTCCTGCCGCGCCCGGAGGAGCTTCAGAAGCGCCTCAACATGACGGGCAAGTCATGGACGGTGGGTCGCTATGGTGCGGCGACACTCGGCATCACGATCGGCGTCGCGCTGCTGCTGCTCGTCGTCGGCTTGCCATTCCTGATCGCGCTGTTCCTTGGCCTAGCGCTTGGTGCGGGCATCCCGCACTTCGTGGTCAGCTATTTCATCGGCAAGCGGATCAAGGAGTTCAACGCCAAGTTCCCGGATGCGATCGAACTGCTGGTGCGCGGCCTGCGTTCCGGCCTGCCGATCACCGAGACAATGGCGGTTGTCGGCAACGAAGTGCCCGGCCCCGTCGGCGAGGAATTCCGCTCGGTCGCGGACAAGATGAAGATCGGCCGGTCGATGGATGTGGCGCTGCAGGATACGGCGGACCGCCTCGGCACCCCGGAATTCCAGTTCTTCGTCATCACCATCGCGATCCAGCGCGAAACCGGCGGCAACCTCGCCGAAACGCTGCAGAACCTCGCCACCGTGCTGCGTCAGCGCGGCCAGATGAAGCTCAAGATCCGCGCGATGGCGTCGGAATCCAAGGCATCGGCCTATATCATCGGCTCGCTGCCTTTCATCGTCTTCGTGATGATCTGGTTCATCAACGGCGGCTATATGCAGACCTTCTTCACCGATCAGCGGCTGATGGTGGCTGGTGGCGGCGGGCTCATCTGGATGGGCATCGGCGCGTACATCATGGCCCAGATGATCAACTTCGAGATCTGACGCGATGGAACCGACCCAGGGACCGACGCTGCTTGGCGTCGACGTATTGTGGGTAGCGACGCTGCTCTCCGCCGTCGCCGCGTTCGCGGTGATGGTCGCCATCTATGCCGCGCTCAGCGTACGCGATCCCATGGCAAAGCGCGTGAAGGCGCTTAACGACCGCCGCGAGCAGCTGAAGGCGGGCATCACCGCCTCCACGAGCAAGCGCCGCGCGAAGCTGGTCCAGAAGAGCGCGAGCGCCGATCGCATCCGCGATTTCCTGGAATCGCTGAAGGTCCTGCAGGACAGCCAGCTGAAGGAAGCGCAGACCAAGCTGCTTCAGGCCGGCATCCGCAAGAAGGACTGGGCCGTCGGCGTGATCTTCGGCCGACTGGTGCTGCCCATCGTGCTCGGCGGCTTCATGGTGTTCCTGGTCTATGGCACCGACACCTTCGCCGACTGGACGCCGCTGAAGCGCTACGGCCTTGTCGCCGTCACCTTCCTGCTGAGCTACAAGGCACCGGATCTCTACCTCAAGAACAAGATCACCAAGCGTTCGGCGGCGATCCGCAAGGGCCTGCCCGATGCGCTCGACCTGCTGGTGATCTGCGCCGAGGCGGGGCTAACCGTGGACGCAGCCTTCCATCGCGTGGCGAAGGAACTGGGCAAGGCCTATCCCGAGCTTGGCGACGAATTCGCGCTGACCGCGATCGAGCTCGGTTTTCTTACCGACCGTCGCCATGCCTTTGAAAACTTCGCCAACCGCGTCGCGCTGGATGAAGTGCGGGGCATCGTCACCACGATGATCCAGACGGAGAAATACGGCACCCCGCTGGCCAGCGCGCTGCGCGTCCTGTCGGCCGAATTCCGCAACGAGCGCATGATGCGTGCGGAGGAAAAGGCCGCGCGGCTGCCCGCGATCATGACGGTGCCGCTGATCCTGTTCATCCTCCCCGTGCTGTTCGTCGTCATCCTGGGGCCCGCCGCCTGCTCGATCAGCGACGCCTTCATCGGCGGCAGCGCCTGAGCCTTCGGGAACGCGCAAACAGGAGCATCGTTGTCCTTCCGTAACAGGGAGGATCGCGATGCTCTTCACCACGCCCACACAATGGCTGGCACTCGCCGTGGCGCTGATCGCCGGATGGCTGTTCGGTCTGGCAAGTCACCCCGGCGGCCGCAAGTGGAAGCAGCGCTACGCCGACGAGCGTGACGTCCACGCCCGTACGCGCAAGGATCTCGAAGGCCGCGTCGTCGAGCAGGAAGCTCGGATCAAGGAACTGGAGCGCGAGAATGCGCGACTAGCGTCGGCGACGCCGGTCGCAGCCCCCACTGCTGCCCCGGTCGCCACCACCGCCGCAGATACGCGCGTCGTGCAGACCGAAACGGTGCGCGAACCCGTCGCTCCGCGAACGACGGTAGCGCAATCGGCCGCGCAGCCCGCGGGCATGACGCGCGCGCGCTGGTTCAACTGGACCAACCGGGTCGGGACGAACGGCTGACCGTTCGCCCCGCCGATCGGCTTAGCCCTTCGCCTTGAGCGCTGCCTGCGCCGCAGCGAGCCGGGCGATGGGCACGCGGTAGGGCGAGGCGGAGACGTAATCGAGGCCGACGCTTTCGCAGAAGGCGATCGACGCGGGATCGCCGCCATGTTCGCCGCAGATGCCGAGCTTCAGCCCGGGCTTCGTCGCCCGGCCACGCTCGGCCGCTAGCTTCACCAGTTCGCCCACGCCCTCGACGTCGATGCTGACGAACGGATCCTTGGCGTAGATCCCCTGCTCGACATAGGAGCCGAGGAAGCGGCCCGCGTCGTCACGGCTGACGCCGAGCGTCGTCTGCGTCAGGTCGTTGGTGCCGAACGAGAAGAATTCGCCAGCCTCGGCGATCTCGCCAGCCCGAAGCGCGGCGCGCGGCAGCTCGATCATCGTGCCGACGAGATAATCGACCGTCTTGCCGCGCTCCTCGAACACCGCCTTAGCGGTGCGGTCGACCACGGCCTTCATCAGCTCCAGCTCGCGCTTCGTGGCGACGAGCGGGATCATGACTTCCGGGATCGGCGCCTCACCCGATTTGTCCGCGACATCCAGCGCCGCCTCGAAGATCGCGCGGGCCTGCATCTCGTAGATCTCGGGGTAGGTGACGCCGAGGCGGCAGCCGCGGTGGCCGAGCATCGGGTTGAACTCGTGCAGCTCCGCCGCGCGGCGCTTCAGCGTCTCGACGTCAACGCCAGCCGCGGTCGCGACCTCGCTGAACTCCGCCTCCTCATGGGGCAGGAATTCGTGCAGCGGCGGATCGAGCAGCCGGACGGTGACCGGCAGGCCAGCCATCACCTCGAAGATCTCGGCGAAGTCGCTGCGCTGTTCCGGCAACAGCTTTTCGAGCGCGGCGCGCCGGCCGGCTTCGTCCTCCGCCAGGATCATCTGGCGAACGGCGGTGATGCGCGCGGCATCGAAGAACATGTGCTCCGTGCGGCACAGGCCGATACCCTCAGCGCCGAAATCGCGCGCCGTGCGGCAGTCGAGCGGCGTCTCGGCGTTTGCGCGCACCTTCAGGCGGCGAACCTCGTCGGCCCATTCCATCAGCGTGCCGAAGTCACCGGCCAGCTCCGGCTGGATGGTGGCGACTTCGCCCGCCATCACTTCGCCCGTCGCGCCGTCGATGGTGAGAAGATCACCCTCCCTCACCTCGCGGCCACCGACGCGCGCGATCTTCGCCTTGGCGTCGATCGACAGCGATCCGGCACCGGACACGCAAGGGCGACCCATGCCGCGTGCCACGACGGCGGCGTGGCTGGTCATGCCGCCCCGCGCGGTGAGGATGCCCTTCGCCGCGTGCATGCCATGGATGTCCTCCGGGCTGGTCTCGGTGCGCACCAGGATCACCGACTTGCCCTCGGCCGCCCAGGTCTCCGCGGTATCGGCGTCGAACACCGCCGCGCCGCTCGCCGCGCCGGGCGATGCGGGCAAGCCCTTGGTCAGCACGTCGCGCTTGGCAGCGGGATCGAGTGTCGGATGAAGAAGCTGATCGAGCGCCTGCGGATCGACCCGCGCAATCGCTTCCTCGCGGCTGATCAGCCCCTCGCCCGCCATGTCCACCGCGATCTTCAGCGCCGCCTTCGCGGTGCGCTTGCCCGAGCGCGTCTGGAGCATCCAGAGCTTGCCCTGCTGCACCGTGAACTCGATGTCCTGCATGTCGCGGTAATGCCGCTCCAGCCGGTCGAACACCGCGGCGAGCTCCGCATAGGCGGCAGGCATCGCCTCTTCCATGCTGAGCGGCTTGGCGCCCGCATCCTCACGCGCGGTCTTGGTCAGATATTGCGGCGTGCGGATGCCGGCGACGACGTCCTCGCCCTGCGCGTTGATCAGGAATTCGCCGTAATAGGCATTGTGGCCGGTCGACGGATCACGCGTGAAAGCGACGCCGGTGGCGGACGTTTCGCCCATGTTGCCGAACACCATCGCCTGCACGTTGACGGCGGTGCCCCAGCTGGCCGGAATGTCGTTCAGCCGGCGATAGACCTTGGCGCGATCGGACTGCCACGATCCGAACACCGCGCCGATCGCGCCCCACAGCTGATCATGCACGTCCTGCGGGAAGGGCTTGCCCCATTGCTCCTGGACCAACCCCTTGAACTCGGCGACCAGTGCCTTCAGGTCATCGGCCGACAGCTCGGTATCGAGCGAGAAGCCGCGGTCCTCCTTGGCGATCTCCAGCGCTTCCTCGAACGCGCCGTGGTCGAGGCCGAGCACCACGTCCGAATACATCTGGATGAAGCGGCGATAGCTGTCCCACGCGAACCGCTCGTCGTTCGAGGTGGCCGCGAGCCCCTCGACCGTCTCGTCGTTCAGGCCGAGGTTGAGGACGGTGTCCATCATGCCCGGCATCGAGACGCGCGCGCCCGAGCGCACCGAGACGAGCAAAGGATCGGCCGCATTGCCGAACGTCTTGCCGGTGATGCCCTCGATATGGGCGATGCCATTGGCCACTTCGGCGCGCAGGCTGTCCGGGAAGGCCTCGCCTTCCTCGTAATAGCGCGTGCACATCGCCGTGCTGATCGTGAAGCCCGGCGGCACCGGCAGGCCAATCGACGCCATCTCGGCAAGGTTCGCGCCCTTGCCGCCCAGCAGGTTCTTGTCCCCGTTACCGCCATCCGACACGCCGCCGCCGAAGCGATAGACGTAGCGCTCGTCCGCCTGGGGTTTCACCGCGGTCGCCATCGTCGTCGTCTCCTGAGTACGTAACTTGCGCGCTGCAACACACCGGCAGGCCGGCTATTGCAAGGACAAACCTGTCCGGGTTCGGATGTAACCGTTTACCCTTATCCCTCGATCCGCGAGAAATCCGCGACGCCATGCACCGCCGCCCGAACGCGAGCCAGCAAGGCGAGACGCGCCGTGCGCTTGGCGGGATCGGCATCGTTCACGGTGACCGTGTCGAAGAAGGCGTCGATCGGCGCGCGCAGCGTGGCGAGCGCGGCCATCGCCGCCTCGAAATCCTCGTTGGCGACAGCATCGGCCGCCGCCGGCTCCGCGGCATCGAGCGCCGCCGCGAGCGCGGCTTCCGCAGGCTCCGGATCATAGGCACCGCTCACGGTCGGGGCGGAGGCCTCGATGCCTTCCTTCTTCAGGATGTTCGCGGCGCGCTTGTAGCCGGCGAGGAGGTTTGCGCCATCCTCGGTCCCGACGAACGATTGCAGCGCCTTCACCCGAGCGAGCAGGCGGACGAGATCGTCCTCGCCGCCGAGCGCGAACACCGCGTCGATCAGATCGTGGCGGACGCCGGCTTCGCGCTGCTGGACCTTGAGGCGGTCGGCGAAGAAATCGAGAACGTCGCCGTTGGCGATGCGCGACAGCGGGAAGCGGAGACCGTTGTCGAGGATCAGCGCGAGGATGCCCAAGGCCGAGCGGCGCAACGCGAACGGATCCTTGGAGCCGCTGGGCTTCAGGTCTGCGCCGAAGAACTGGGTGATGCTGTCGAGCTTGTCCGCCAGCGATACCACTACCGTGACCGGCGCGGTGGGGACGTCGTCGCCCTGCCCGACCGGCTTGTAGTGATCGCGGATCGCCTCGGCGACTTCGGCGGGCTCGCCCTGTGCGGCGGCGTAATAGCCGCCCATCAGGCCCTGGAGCTCGGGGAACTCGCCGACCATGCCGGTGACGAGATCGGCCTTGGCGAGGCGCGCGGCGCGCTCAGCCAACTGGGGATCGGCACCCTTGACGATGCCTTCCTCGGCCAGCCAGCGGGCGAGGTTTGCGACACGCTCTACCTTGTCGGCGACGGTGCCGAGCTTTTCGTGGAAGACGATCTTTTCGAGCTTCTTCGCCTGGTCGGCGAGCGGTACCTTGAGATCGGTTTCGTAGAAGAAGCGCGCGTCGGCGAGGCGCGCGGCGAGCACCTTGCGGTTGCCCTCCACGATCCGCTCGCCGCCATCCGATGCGTCGATGTTCGCGGTGCAGACGAAGGCGTTGGCGAGTTTCCCGCCGGCATCGCGGCAGACGAAATACTTCTGGTTCACGCGCGCGGTGAGCTGGATCACCTCGGGTGGCACATCAAGGAACGTCTCGTCGAAGCGGCCGAGCAGCGGCACCGGCCATTCGGTGAGGCCGGCGTTCTCGCTGACCAGCCCCTCATCCTCGATCAGCGTGAGGCCGGCCATGTTCGCGGCAAGCTTCGCGCCGAGTGCGATGGTGGTGCGGCGTTCGTTCTGGTCGACGATGACATGGCAGGCGCGCAGTTTCTCGACATAGTCGGCGGCGCTGCCGATGGTGATGACGCCCGGGTGATGGAAGCGGTGGCCGACGGTGGCCGCGCCGCTTTCGACGCCGGCGATCGCGCAGGGCACCACATCGTCACCGAACAGCGCGATGATGCCCTGCAGCGGGCGGACCCAGCGCGGGCTTTCGGTGGAGATCGACGCCTCGCCCCAGCGCATCGACTTGGGCCAGGGGAAGGCGCGGATGATCGCGGGGATCGCGTTAGCCAGCACATCGGCGGTGGCGCGCCCGGGCTTGTCGATCACCGCGAACAAGGTCGCGCGGCCCTTCACCTCGCGGGTCTGAAGCGCGTCGCGCGTCAGGCCGGCCTTGCGCAGGAAGCCTTCGACCGCAGCGTCAGGCGCGTCGGCGGGCGGGCCCTTCAGCTCCTCGCTCACCGCCGCAGTCTCAGCCGGCAGGTCGCGCGCGATCAGCGCCAGGCGGCGCGGCGTCGCATAGGTGACGAGTTCGGCCGCCTTCAGGCCAGCCTTGGCGAGTTCGGCGGTGAACAGGCGGGCGAGATCCTCGCGCGCCTTGTCCTGCATGCGCGCCGGGATTTCCTCCGAGCGCAGTTCGAGCAGAAAATCGGTCATGCCGCGCTCCAGTTCGGGAAGCGGGCTTTCCAGCCCTCGGCATTCTTTTCCATATACGCCGTGCAGGCACCCTTCGCGAGATCGCGGACGCGGCCGATATAGGCCTGACGCTCGGCGACGGAGATGACGCCGCGCGCGTTCAGCAGGTTGAAGATGTGGCTCGCCTCGATCGCCTGCTCATAGGCCGGGATCGGCAGCTTCGCGGCGAGGCAATTCTCGCACTCGGCCGCCGCCTTGCGGAACAGGTCGAACAAGGTGTCGGTGTCGGCGACCTCGAAATTCCAGGTCGACATCTGCCGCTCATTTTCGAGGAACACGTCGCCGTAGGAAACGCCCGCGTCGTTGAAGCGCAGGTCGTACACATTGTCGACGTTCTGGATGTACATCGCCAGCCGTTCGAGCCCGTAGGTGAGCTCGCCCGCGACCGGCTTGCAATCAAAGCCGCCCATCTGCTGGAAATAGGTGAACTGGGTCACCTCCATCCCGTCGCACCACACTTCCCAGCCGAGGCCCCAGGCGCCCAAGGTGGGGCTTTCCCAGTCATCCTCGACGAAGCGGATGTCGTGGCGGGTGAAATCGATGCCGATCGCCGCGAGGGAGCCGAGATACAGCTCCTGCAGATCGGGCGGGCTTGGCTTCAGGATCACCTGATACTGGTAATAATGCTGCAGCCGGTTCGGGTTCTCGCCATAGCGGCCGTCGGTGGGGCGGCGGCTGGGCTGGACGAAGGCGGCGTTCCACGGATCGGGCCCCAGGGCACGCAGCGTCGTGGCGGGGTGAAAGGTGCCCGCGCCCATGCGCATGTCATAGGGTTGCAGAATGGCGCAGCCCCGCGCTCCCCAATAGGAATGGAGGCGCAGGATCATGTCCTGGAAGCTCAATGGCGCGTCTGTTGAGGTGGCGTTCATCGCGCGGCGGGCAATGGCGGATGGCTCGCCAACAGGCAAGGCCCGCGCTAGGCTCTCGCCACCCCGAAGAGGAAGGTCTCAACCACTCGTGTTCCGTTCGCTGACTTCCGTATTCGCCAGCCTTGGCCTCGCCTTCGCGCTCCCCGCCTGCGCCGAGCCCGCACCGGTCGTGAAGCAGGATGCCGATCCCGCGCTGTGGGTGGTGAAGGACAAGGACACGACGATCTACCTGTTCGGCACGATCCACGTGCTGAAGCCGGGGCTGAGCTGGTTCGACGAAGCGGTGAAGAAGGCGTTCGACCGTTCCGGTACGCTGGTGCTGGAGATGGTGGAGCCGGATGCGGAGACGCAGCAGAAGGTGGTCGTCTCCAAGGCGTTCGACACCAAGGGCCCGCCGCTGACCGAGAAGCTGCCCGAGGGCAAGCGCGCCCAGTTCGTGAAGACGCTGGAGGAGAACAAGCTGCCCCTCGGCTCCTATGAGCGGATGCAGCCGTGGTTCGCCGCGATCAGCCTCAGCGTGCTGCCGGTGCAGAAGCTGGGCTATGACGCCAAGAACGGCCCGGAAGGCATCCTCACCCGCGCGGCCAAGGCGCAGAAGAAGCAGGTGATGGGCCTCGAGACGTTCGAGGGGCAGCTCTCGATCTTCGATTCGCTGTCCCAGAAGGCCCAGATCGAACTTCTCACCTCCACGATCGACGAATTGCCCAAGGCCGGCGAGACGATGAACCGGATGGTCGACAATTGGGCGAAGGGCGATCCCGATGCGCTGGCCGCGACGATGAACGAGAGCCTGAAGGAATCGCCCGAGGTGGCGAAGGCACTGCTGGTCGATCGCAACGCCAAATGGGCGGCCTGGATCGCGGAACGGATGCGCACCCCCGGCCGTGTCTTCATCGCGGTCGGCGCGGGGCACCTCGCCGGGCCCGACAGCGTCCAGGCGCATCTGCGCAAGTACAAGCTGAAGGCGGTACGCGTCAGGTATTGAGCGGCGACGCACGCCCCGCTCCTCGCGTGAGGATTGCCTTTCGCGCCTCTCCCCGCTATGCGCGCCCGCTTCCGGCCATGGTCATCCCTGGAGGCGTGGCGCGGAAGGACACACATGAGTTTCGGAGAATATCGATGAGCGACCAGTTGACGCTCGCAGCCGAGACGCGTGACCGGGTTGGCAAGGGAGCCTCCCGGGCGCTGCGTCGTGCAGGCCGCGTCCCCGCCGTGATCTACGGCCAGAACAAGGAACCCACCTCGATCCACCTCGAGGAAAAGGAGCTTGTGAAGGCGCTGGGCACCGGCCACTTCATGAACACCGTCGTGATGATCAACGGTGAGCGCACCCTGCCCAAGGACGTGCACTTCCACGCCGTGACCGATCGTCCGGTCCACGTGGACTTCCTGCGCATCGCCGCCAACACCACTGTCACCGTCGCGGTGCCGGTCGTGTTCGCCGACGAGGAAGAAGCACCGGGCCTCAAGAAGGGCGGCGTGCTGAACGTCGTTCGTCACGAGCTGGAACTGGTGTGCGACGCGGCCAACATCCCGTCGGAAGTCATCGTTTCGGTGAAGGGCCTGGACGTGGGCGATTCGCTCCACATCTCGGCGGTGACGCTGCCCGAGGGCACGCAGTCGGCGATCGATGACCGCGACTTCACCATCGCCACGGTGGTTGCACCGTCGGCGCTGAAGTCGGCCGAGGGCGACACGTCGACCGAGGCGACCGAGGAAGCTACGGGCGAGTAACATCGCCTGGTGCCGCCCGGGGCGGCACGGTTTCGCGGGCGGGTGGCGGCGACGCCCCCCGCCCGTTTTCGTTTGGCGCCAGTGAGACGATGGGATCGGAGATGCAGCTTTGGGTCGGCCTGGGCAATCCGGGCCCGCAATATGCGATGCAGCGGCACAATGTCGGCTTCATGGCCGTCGACGCCATCGCCGAGGTGCATGATTTCGGCGCCACAGCGAAGAAGTTTCAGGGTTGGGTCCGCGAAGGCCGGCTGGGCAATGAGAAGGTCCTGCTGCTGAAGCCCGCCACCTTCATGAACGAAAGCGGCCGCAGCGTCGCCGAGGCGCTGCGCTTCTACAAGCTGGGCGTCGAGGCGCTGACCGTGTTCCATGACGAACTCGACCTTGCGCCGATGAAGGTGAAGGTGCGCGTCGGCGGTGGGCTGGCCGGGCACAATGGCCTGCGCTCGATCGACCAGCATCTCGGGCCGGAATTCCGCCGCGTGCGCATCGGCATCGGTCACCCCGGCCACAAGGATCGCGTGACCGGCCACGTGCTCGGCAATTACGCGAAGAGCGAGCTTGATCCGCTGACCGACCTGCTCGGCGCACTGGCCTCGGAGGCGCCCACGCTCGCGGCGGGCGACGACGTGCGCTTCATGAACGATGTTGCGCTGCGGCTTCAGGGCTGACGGGCGCCCTTCCCCATTGCCGTGGCGCGCAGTATCGCGTGGCCGCCATGCTGTTCCCGCCCGACACCTGCCGCCGCCTCGTCGTCAAGATCGGCTCGGCGCTGCTGGTCGACCCGTCGGGCGCCGTGCGGCGCGAGTGGCTGGCCGGCATCGCCGCCGATGTCGCGGCGCGGGCGACTGCGGGGCAGCAGGTCGCGATCGTCTCCTCCGGCGCGATCGCGCTTGGTGCCCGCCGCCTCGGCCTGCCGCGCGGTGGCCGCGCCAGTCTGGAGGACGCGCAGGCCGCCGCTGCCACGGGTCAGATCGCACTCAGCCAGACCTGGGCCGAGGTGCTGGCCGCCAATGGCCTCACCGCCGCGCAGATGCTGGTGACGCTGGACGATCTCGAGGATCGCCGGCGCTACCTCAACGCCGCGGCGACGCTCGGCCGGCTGCTTCAGCTCGGCGCCGTTCCCGTCATCAACGAGAACGATAGCGTCGCGACTGCTGAGATCCGCTTCGGCGACAATGATCGCCTCGCCGCACGTGTTGCCCAGGCAGCGGGCGCACAGGGCGTGGTGCTGCTGTCCGACATCGACGGCCTTTACGATCGCAATCCTGCACAACCCGGCGCCGTCCATATCCCGGAAGTCGCGCAGATCGATGCGCGGATCGCAGGCATGGCGGACGATGGCTCCGCCTCCGGCATGGGATCGGGCGGCATGGTGTCGAAGATCGCCGCTGCCCGGATAGCGACCGGCGCAGGCGTCGCGCTCGCCATCGCTTCGGGGCGGATCGATCGCCCGCTCTCTACCGGCGCCCGCCACACGATCTTCCTTCCCGAACGCCGAACTGCCGCGCGCAAGGCCTGGCTTGCCGGTCGGCTGACGGTGAAGGGCACGATCCATGTCGATGCCGGCGCTGCCGAAGCGCTGGCCGCCGGGCGCAGCCTTCTCGCCGCCGGTGCTACCGCGATCACCGGCAGCTTCGCGCGCGGTGACGTGGTGGCGATCGACGGGCCAGGCGGCACGATCGCACGCGGCCTCGCCGAATATGACGCGGCCGACATGCAGCGGCTGCTCGGCCGGCGGAGCGAGGAGCAGGAAGCGCTGCTCGGCCATGCGCCGCGCGCCGCACTCGTCCACCGCAACCATATGGCCTTGCTGTGAGGGCGTTCGCATGATCCTCGCCATTACCGGCGGCACCGGTTTCGTCGGCCGTGCGACGATCGCGCGGGCGCTGGCCGCCGGACATCAGGTGCGCGCCCTCACCCGCCGTCCGCAGCCGCCGCGCGACGGCGTTACCTGGATTGCAGGCGCGCTTGATGACCAGGCCAGCCTCGATGCGCTGGTCACCGGCAGCGATGCGGTGATCCATATCGCCGGCGTGGTGAATGCGCCCGACCGCGCGGGCTTCGTCGCGGGCAACGTCACCGGCACCGCAGCGATCCTGGTGGCGAGCGGCTCGCGGCGCTTCGTCCATGTCTCCTCCCTTTCCGCGCGCGAGCCGCAACTGTCGATGTACGGCCAGTCGAAGCGCGATGCGGAGGAGTTGGTGATCGCCAGCGCCGCGGATTGGACGATCGTGCGGCCCGCGGGCATCTACGGCCCGGAGGATACCGAAATGCGCGACGTGTTCCGCCTGGCGCGCCTCGGCCTCGCCTTCCTCCCCCCGCCCGGCCTCGTCGGGCTGATCCACGTCGATGATTTCGCCCGCCTCCTGGTGGCGCTTGCCGAGCATCCGGGCGACCGGGCGATCTACGAAGTCGATGACGGCACCAGCCCGTCACATGCCGAGTTCGCGCAAGCGATCGGCCGCGCCGTTGGCCAGCGGGTGCTGCCGCTCCATCTCCCCAAGCCGCTGCTTCGCCTGGCGGCCGGGATCGACAAGCGCCTGCGCGGTGCCGGCGCGAAGCTGACGCAGGATCGCGTCGGGTATCTCAGCCATCCGGACTGGACGGCGCGCGCCGACATGCGCCCACCAGCCTCGCTCTGGACGCCGCAGATTCCGCTCGACCGTGGCCTCGCCGAGACGGCCCGCGGCTACGCCAAGCGATGACCACGCTTCCGCCGCATTCGATTGGCACGCCTGCGACACGACGCTAAGGAGCCGCCATGAGCGACCGCGACAGCATTTACGATACGATCACGACGCAGATCGAACCCTTCAACAAGAAGGGCGTGACGGTGACCGAGGCAACCACCTTCCAGGGCGATCTGGAATGGGATTCGCTGACGGTGATGGATTTTGTCGCCGCGATCGAGGACGAGTTCGATATCATCATCACGATGAACATGCAGGCCGAGATCGAGACGGTCGGCCAACTCGCCGACGCCGTGGCGAAGCTGAAGAACTAACACCCGCTCGTCCCGTACGAAGTCGAGGGACGTGCCGCAAACGCTGCGCGTGGTGCCTCGACTTCGCTCGACACGAACGGTTTGGGACTAGAATCTATGACCGAAACCGGCCTCCAGGCAGAAGCCCTTCCTGCCGAACCCGCTGCCGCGCCGGCCGAGCGGGATCTGTTCGATAAGTTCGCGCCGCTGATCGCGGAACGGCAGGCGCTGCTCGATTCCGGCCTGCGCGATCCGTTCGGCATCGTGATGGAGGAGGTGAAGAGCCCGACCGTCGCGGTGATCAAGGGCCGCGAGACGATCCTGCTCGGCACCTACAATTATATGGGCATGACGTTCGACCCGGACGTCATCGCCGCCGGCAAGGAAGCGTTCGACAAGTTCGGCAGCGGCACCAACGGCAGCCGCGCGCTGAACGGCACCTTCCACGACCACATGGAGGTCGAGCAGGCGCTGCGCGACTTCTACGGCATGTCGGGCGCAATCGTCTTTTCAACGGGTTACCAGGCGAACCTCGGCGTCATCTCAGCCATTGCGGGCAAGGGCGAGTATATCATCCTCGACGCTGACAGCCATGCGTCGATCTACGACGGCTGCGCGATGGGTAATGCCGAGATCGTCCGCTTCCGCCACAATTCGGTCGAGGACCTCGACAAGCGGCTGGGCCGCCTGCCCAAGGAGCCGGGCAAGCTCGTCGTGCTCGAGGGCGTCTATTCGATGCTGGGCGATATCGCGCCGCTGAAGGAGATGGTCGCCGTCGCCAAGAAGCATGGCGCGATGGTGCTGGTCGACGAGGCGCATTCGATGGGCTTCTTCGGCCACAACGGCCGCGGCGTTTATGAGGACCAGGGCCTGCAGGACCAGGTCGATTTCGTGATCGGCACCTTTTCCAAGTCGGTCGGCACGGTCGGCGGTTTCTGCGTGTCGAACCACCCGAAGTTCGAGATCCTGCGCTTCGTCTGCCGGCCGTACATCTTCACTGCCAGCCTGCCGCCCGCCGTCGTCGCCTCGGCGACCGCGTCGATCCGCAAGCTGATGCACGCCAAGGACAAGCGTGAGCGGTTGTGGGCGAACACGCGCCAGCTGCACGCCGGGCTCAAGGCGCTGGGCTTCCGGCTCCCGACCGAAACGCCGGAATCCGCCATCGTCGCGGTGCTGCTCGATGATCAGGACCAGGCCGTGCGCATGTGGCAGGGGCTGCTCAATGCCGGTCTCTACGTGAATGTCGCGCGCCCGCCCGCGACGCCCGCCGGCATGTTCCTGCTGCGCTGCTCGGTTTGTGCGGAACATAGCAGCGACCAGATGAGCCGCGTCGTACAGATGTTTGAAGAAGCAGGGCGCGCCACTGGCGTGATCGGCTGAGCCGTCGGCTTCTTCCGCGAGCATTTCGTCTCTGATACTCACCTGTACGTGATCATGGACGAAGGCACGAGCGCGGCGGCCGACGCTCCACACGGCCTGCGCGGCGCCTGGCGCACCATCATGCTGGTAGTGATGGGGGTGCTTGGCGTCGGCGTGCTCGTCGCCCTGATCCTGACGCTGGGCGAGGCGAACCGTCAGCGCAATCGCGCGATCACGCTTCAGTCGCGAAGCTATGACGTCATGGTGCTGGCGCGTACCCTCTCGGGCACGATCGCCCGGTCGGAGGCGTCGCTCGGCCGCTATGTCATCTCCGGCGACAAGCAGCTGGGTCGCCTGTATTTCGAGGATTGGCGGCGCGCCGGGGAGCAGTTGCAGCGCCTAGAGCAGCTGACCCGCGACAGCGACGAACACATTGCTCGCCTCCAGCGCCTGCGCCGCGCCTATGCGGAGCGGGGGGAGCAACTGTCGCTGACGGCTCTTTCCACCAATTACGGAAAGAACGCACAGGCGCTGTCGCGCTACTACCAGGCGCGCAATTCCGCCTCCCTCGACGAGATTAACCGCGTGCTGGACGAGATCATCGCCGGGGAACGCGGGGTGCTGGAGCGGCGCACGACGGAAGCAATGACGCTGGTGGAGCGTTCGACGCGCGCGGCGTTCGTACTTTCATCATTCGGGGTCCTGCTGTTGCTGGGCGCGATTGCGCTTGGCTGGCTCACGGTGCGCGCATTGACCGAACGCGCGACGGCCAAGGCGGAAGCCGAGGCTGAGCGCGCCCGCGCCGAGGAACTGGCCCTCGCCGTGGCTGCCGCGACCGAGGAGTTGCGCGTGCAGGAAGCGCGGCTGCGACAAGTGCAGAAGATGGATGCGGTCGGACAGTTGACAGGTGGAATTGCGCACGATTTCAACAACATGCTTGCCGTCGTTACCGGCGGGATCGAACTTGCGCGCCGATCCCAGGCAGCCGGGCGCGACGATGTCGCGCGCCATCTAGCGAGCGCGGCGGACGGCGCCGCGCGCGCTGCCGAGCTCACCCGCCGGCTACTGGCGTTCGCGCGGGAGGAAGCGATCAACCCGGAAGCGATCCCGGTCGGAGCGCTGATCGCCGGGATGCGTGACCTCCTCGACCGCACGCTTGGGGATGGCGTTCTGGTCCAATTCGTCGACGAGTCCGGCGACGCCTGCGTCTGTGCCGACCGGGTACAGCTTGAAAACACGCTCCTCAATCTTGCCGTCAACGCGCGCGATGCGATGGAGGGTCGCGGCACGCTGACGATCACCGCCGCCACCGAGACGGGGGACGGCCAAGAGCGCGTGGTGATCACCGTTCGCGATACTGGCTGCGGCATGACGCCCGAAGTGGCGGAGCGCGTGTTCGAGCCGTTCTTCACCACCAAGCCGGTCGGCAAGGGCACCGGCCTTGGCCTCAGCCAGATCTTCGCCTTCGTCCGCCAGCAGGGCGGCGATGTCGCGATCGACACCGCGCCCGGCGAAGGCACCGCCGTTCGCATCAGCCTGCCGCGCGAAACCGTTGCGACACCATCGGCGGCGGTGCCGGAGCTGCTGCCGACCCCCTCGGAAGACGCAGCCGGGCTGACGGTGCTGGTGGTGGAGGATGATCCGCGGGTGCTCGCTGCCACCGTCGGCGCGCTGGAGGAACTTGGCCATCACGCCATCCGCTGTGACGACCCGCTCGCCGCACCCGCGCTGCTCGACGCGAACCCGGCGACCGATCTCATCATCAGCGACGTGCTGATGCCCGTGCGAACCGGCCCGGAGATGATCGCCGCGCTCGATCCGCGCCACGCGCATCTCGCAGTGCTGTTCGTCACCGGCTTCGCGGGCGAAACGACGGAGGGGTTCATCTTCAACGGCCACCATGTGCTGCGCAAGCCGTTCACGCTGAACGCCCTCGAGCGCGCGATCGCCGAGGCCTTGTCGCGCCGGCGCGCCGCTTCGCCGCACGGGATCGCCGCAGAGTAAAAGCACACCGCGGAACATCCTTCCACGCCGGAACATTCAGGGCTGGCACTCCCCGCCCCGTTGCCTATACCGGCCACCCCAACCGAACGATCCGAGCCCCTGTCCAGCCGCCCATGAAATCGATCGATCGCTACATGGCCCGGCTGATCGCGCTGCCGTTGTTCTCAACGCTCGTGATCTCCGCGATGCTGCTGGTGCTCGATCGCATGCTGCGCCTGTTCGACTTCGTCGCGACCGAAGGCGGGCCGGTGAACGTCGTGTGGAAGCTCTTGGCAAACCTGCTGCCGGAATACCTCGGCCTCGGCATCCCGATCGGTCTGATGCTTGGCATCCTCCTCGCCTTCCGCCGCCTTGCGACCTCGTCGGAGCTGGACGTGATGCGCGGGGTGGGCATGAGCTACGGCCGGCTGCTTCGGGTGCCGTACATGTATGCGACGGTGCTCGCGCTCGTGAACCTCGCCATCGTCGGCTATATCCAGCCGCGCGCGCGCTACGCCTACGAAGGCCTACGGTTCGAGCTTCGCACGGGCGCGCTCGGCGCCTCGATCAAGGTGGGCGAGTTCACGCATCTGGGCGACCGGATGACGCTGCGGATCGAGCGCAGCCGCGAGAAGGGCCGGGAGCTCTCGGGCATCTTCGTCCACGCGCAGACGCCAAAGGGCGACTGGATCGGTGTGACGGCGCAGCGCGGGCAGTTCCTGGCGACCGACGATCCCAACACCATCATCTTCCGCCTGACGAACGGCACGCTCGTCCATAACCGGCCGGAGTTCGCGACACCGCGCGTGCTGACCTTCACCGCGCACGACTTGCCGATCGACCTGCCCCGGTTCGAAAGCTTCCGCGCGCGGGGCGGGCGCAACCTCGAATACACCATTCCCGAACTGGCGCGGATCGGCGCCAGCGGCGAGAGCGAACAGGCACGCGATGCCAGCAAGTCGGAACTTTATTTCCGCTTGGCTGAGGTGCTGACGATGTTCCTGCTGCCGCTGCTGGCCGTATCGCTGGGCGTGCCGCCGAAACGGTCGACCTCGGCGATCGGCGTGTTCCTGTCGATCGTGATGGTCGTGGCGTACCACAAGGTGAACCAATATGCCGCTTCGGTCGGCGAGCTTGGCCGGGTCGATCCGTTCATCGCGCTGTGGACGCCGTTCGCAATCTTCGCCGCGCTTATCATCTGGATGTATTACACGCTCGCCTATGTCCCTGGCGGGCAGCCGATCGGCGCACTAGAGCGCGCGGCCAGCAAGGCGCTGAAGTTCATCACCAGCCGCCTGCCCGGCCGGCGCCGGCGGGAAGCGCGCGCATGACCTCGTTTTTCCCTTCGCGCACCGTCGCGCTCTACATGGGCCGAATGTTCTTGGTGCGCACCTTCGGCATCCTCGCCGGACTGGTACTGGTCCTCCAGGCGCTCGATCTGCTGGGTGAATCCGGCAAGATCCTGGCGATCCCAGGCAATGGTGACGCTGAGGTTTGGCGCTACATGTCGCTGCGCGTGCCAGAGATCATCGCCCGCTTTTTGCCCTTCTCGGTTCTGCTGGGCACGATCCTGACGCTGATCACGATGAACCAGAACAGCGAGATCGTCGCGCTGAAGGCCTCCGGCCTTTCCGCGCACCAGGTGCTGGCGCCGCTGATCCTCGCCAGCGTCGGCATTGCGGGCATCAGCTTCACCTTCAACGAACGGATCGTGGCGCGCGCCACCTCGACGCTCGATCAATGGCAGAAGGTGAATTACGGTCCGCTGCCGATCGATCGGGGCGAGCGATCGAACGTCTGGGTGCGTACCGACGACGATCTGATCGAGGTGGACCAGATCAAGGGCCGTGGGGACGCGGCGCAGCTTGGCGGCATCACCCTCTATGAGCGTGATCGCGGCAGCCTTCGCGCGATCGTCACCGCGCCGCGTGGCTGGCGCAGCGGGGATGGCTGGGCGATCGGCCCGGCGCGCCGCTTCGACGTGGCGACCGGCAAGATCACTCAGGTCGGCCAGATGGTCATCGCGCGCGGCGTGACCCCGGATCAGTTCACTTTGTCGACGGTCGACGCGGATGGCATGACCTTCGGGCAGCTGCGCGCCGCGATCGACGATCTCAGCGCCGCGGGCCGGCCGACCAAGTCGCTGGAAGGCGCGCTGTGGCACAAATTGTCGGGGCCGCTGTCGTCGGTGCTGATGCCGCTGCTGGGCGCAGTCGCCGCCTTCGGCATCGCGCGCTCGGGCAAGCTGTTCGTCCGCGCCGTGATCGGCATGGCACTTGGCTTTGCCTATTTCGTCGCGGATAACTTTGCGCTGGCGATGGGCAATCTCGGCGCTTACCCGCCGTTCCTCGCCGCCTGGGCACCGTTCCTTCTGTTCCTGCTGATCGGTGAGGCAGTGCTGATCCGGACCGAGGAATAGGCTCCCGCCGCACTGGCAGCGGGAGCGTCACGCAGGTTTACGCCGTCGTGCGGCCGTATTCCTGCTTCGTCACCGGGTGGCTGGACGACAGGCCGCCATCGACCGCGATCGCCTGCCCGTTGACGTAGCTTGCGTCGTCCGAAGCGAGGAACAGCGCGACCTTCGCCAGCTCCTCCGGCTGCGCGCCGCGGCGCAGCGGGTTGAGGCGGCCGACGCGGTCGATCTTGCCCGCGTCACGGGCGTAATCGAAGACGGACTTGGTCATCCCCGTCTCCGTCAGACCAGGGCAGATCGCGTTGACGCGCACGTTCGATCCCGACAACTGCTGCGCCGACACCTGGGCGAGGTTGATCACCCCGGCCTTGGACGCGGAATAGGCTGGCGACCCGGCGCCCGAACGGATGCCGGCGACGCTTGCCGTCAGGATGATCGCGCCCTGCCCGCGCTCGGCGATGCGCGGCGCGGCGTGCTTGATCGCCAGAAACGGGCCGATCAGGTTCACGCGCAGCACTTCGGTGATCAGCGCTACGTCCGTATCGAAGATGTTGGCCATGCCACCCGAGATGCCCGCATTGGCGAACATCACGTCGAGCCCGCCGAACTTGTCGCAGGCGAGCGCGACGGTGCGCACGACATCTTCCTCGCTGCCGGCATCCATCTCGATCGCATGCGCCGTACCGCCGGCGGCGCGGATCGCCTCGACCGTCTCCTCCGCCCCCTTCTTGTCGGCCGCGATGACCCGGCCACCCTCGGCGGCAAAAAGCGTTGCGGCGGCGCGGCCGATGCCGGAGCCGGCACCCGTCACGATGATCGATTTGTCGGTGAACCTAGCCATGTCTCACTCCGTTGGCGCCGGCGTGGAAGAAACGCCCCCCGTGCCTCGCTTTATCAATACTTCCGCGCCCCTCACCTGAGGAGCGGCGGGATCAGATCGTCACGCCGCCGTCGATCACCATCGTCTGGCCGGTCATGAAGCCGCTGGCGCGCGACGCGAGATAGACGACCGCGCCCGCGATCTCCTCCGGCTCACCGATGCGGCGCAGCGGCGTCGTGCGGTTGCGTTCGGCAACTGCCGCCTCGTCTTCCCATAGCGCCTTGGCGAAATCTGTCTTGATCAGGCCCGGGGCGATGCAGTTCACGCGGATGCCGTGGGCGCCATATTCATGCGCCAAGTTGCGGGCGAGCTGCATGTCGGCCGCCTTGCTGATGCAATAGGCGCCGATCACGGTCGATCCACGCAGGCCGCCAATCGACGAGACGATGACGATAGAGCCTTCCTTGCGCTCCTTCATCTCGGGCGCAACCATCGTGATCAGCCAGTGGTTGGAGAGGATATTGTTGTCGAGGATCTTGCGGAACTGCTCGTCCGCGATCCCTTCCTGCGGCCCGTAATACGGGTTGGACGCGGCGTTGCAGACCAGGCAGTCGATCCGCCCGAACTCGCGCCGGCTCTGGTCGACGAGATGCTGCAGCGCCGCCTTGTCGGAGATGTTCGCGGCAATCGCCACCGCCGTGCCCGGCCCGAACCGCGCGTTGATCTCGTCCGCCACCTCTTCGCAGGCATCCTGCTTACGGCTGGAGATCACCACCTTTGCGCCCTGCTCGGCACAAGCGATTGCGCTGGCCTTGCCGATCCCGCGCGAGGATCCGGTGATCAGGACGGCCTTGCCGGTCAGATCGAACAAACTCATGGCTCACTCCCCTCCCGCTTGCGGGAAGGGCTGAAGGTGGGCCGGCCCGCAAGTGATTGCATAAAGGGGGAGGAGCATGCCCCTCCCCGATCCGTGCCCGCCGACAGGCAGGCGTTACGCGGTTGCGCCGGCCTTCTGTGCGAACTGCCAGGCCGCATCGGCCAGCATCGGCACGCGTGCGCTGGTCGCCTCGGCATTGGCGCTGGACGCCGTGCCGATCAGGAAGCGCTTGCGGATACCCTGGACGATGGAGGCAAGGCGGAACAGGTTGAACGCCAACAGCCAGTTTAGATCCGGAACGCCATCCCGCCCGGTCTTCTCGCAATAACGCGCGACGACTTCCTCGACGGTCGGGATGCCGGTCTCCGGCCCGGTCAGGCCCATCACGCCCGAGCGGCCCTCCGGCTCGGTCACCCAGCTGATCAGGAAATAGCTGAGGTCGGCGAGCGGATCGCCCGTCGTGCAGAGTTCCCAGTCGAGCACCGCGGCGACGCGCGGTTCAAGGCCCGGTGCGAACTTCATATTGTCGCAGCGGTAATCGCCATGGACGATCGTGGTGCGGGTCTGCTCGGGAATGGTGCGCGGCAGCCATTCGATCAGCCGCTCCATCGCCGGCATACGCTCGGTCTCGGCACCGCGATACTGCTTCGTCCAGCGGCTCACCTGCCGCTCGAAGTAATTACCCGGCCGCCCGAAATCCTCGAGCCCCGTCGCTTTCAGATCGACATTGTGGAGCGCCGCCAGGGTATCGATCATCGCATTGTAATGCGCGCGCCGGGTGTCGGCATCCATGCCCGGGAAGGCGCCGTCCCAGATCGTGCGGCCGTCCACCATCTCCATGACGTAGAAGGCCGAACCGATGACGCTGTCATCCTCGCACAGGCCATATTGCCGGGGCACCGGGAAGCCGGTCGGGTGGAGCGCGGCCATGACGCGATATTCGCGATCAACCTGGTGCGCGGACGGGAGCAGCTCGCCCATCGGCTTGCGGCGAAGCACGTAGTTGCGCCCCGGCGTCATCAGCTTGTACGTCGGGTTCGATTGTCCGCCGGCGAACTTCGCATAGGTCAGCGGACCCGCGAAGTCCGTGACGTGGGCTTCCATCCAGGTGTAGAGGCGATCGGTGTCCAGCCGATCGCGCTCGCTGATCTCCGCCTGGAGGCCGGTATCTTCCGCCACGGCCGTGCTCATTGATCGAACACGATCACGCTGCGCGTCGCATCGCCCTTGCGGAGTTCGTCGAACGCGTCGTTGATGCGGTTGAGCGGCAGGCGCTCCGCGATGATCGTGTCGAGATCGAGCATGCCGCGCATGTAGAAATCCACCAGGCGCGGGATGTCGACCGGGAAGCGGTTCGACCCCATGATGCCCCCCTGCAGCTTCTTGCCCGACAGCAGCTCCATCGCGGAAAGGCCAACCTTCTGGTCGAGCGGCATCATGCCGAGGATCGTCGCGGTGCCGCCGCGGCGAAGCACGTCGACCGTGGTCTGCGCCGACTGCGGCCGGCCGACAGCTTCGATCGCATGATGGACGCCGCCCTTGGTGAGTTCCACCACTTCGCCGACGACACCTTCCTTCATCGGATCGAAGGTATGGGTCGCGCCCAGCTTCTCGGCGACGGCGCGCTTCTCAGGCACCGGATCCAGGGCGATGATCTTGCCCGCGCCGGCGATCTTCGCGGCATTCACCGCGGCAAGGCCAATGCCGCCGCAGCCGACGACGCAGACCGTCTCGCCCGGCGTCACGTCCGTGGTGTTGAACACGGCGCCGGCGCCCGTCGTCACGGCGCAGCCGATCAGCGCGGCACGGTCGAGCGGCATTTCCGGGTCGATCGCGACGCAGGCATGCTCGTGCACCAGCATCTGTTCGGCATAGGCCGACAGGTTCAGCATCTGGTTGACGTTGCCGCCGTTCGCCAGGCGAAGCCGCGGCTCCGCCGTTGGCCCACGGCGCGTCTCGGCGCTGACGCACAGGAACATGCGGCCCGTGATGCAGAACTCGCAATGGCCGCAGAAGGCGCTGAGGCAGGTGACGACCGCATCGCCAACCTTCACCGTGCGCACTTCATCACCCACCGCCTCGACGATGCCGGCGGCCTCGTGCCCCGGGATCGCCGGCAGCGGATGCGGATAGACACCGTCGACGAAATGAAGATCGGAACGGCAGACGCCGCACGCGACGGTGCGGATCAGCACCTCGTGCGGGCCGGGCTTGGATACGACGACGTCCTCGATCTGGAGCGGCGCCTTGGTTTCAAAGATGACGGCGGCTTTCACGGTCTCTCTCCATTATTCTCACGAATGATCGTCACCCGGCCGCCAAGCCCGCAACCGCGATGGCTGGCAGCGGGCTCCGGGTCCGGTCCTGTGACGAAAAGGCTCAGCGCGATACGCCGATATCACCACTCGAAATCTCGGCACCGCGCGGCGCGCCGCGATCATTCGCGATCTCCGCCTTCCAGTCGCCGTACTTGCCGAATTCGTTGCGGGCGATGGCGCGGGCGTGAACCTCGTCCGGGCCGTCGGCGAGGCGAAGCGTGCGCTGCGAAGCCCACGCATGCGCGAGGCCATAATCCTCCGCCACACCGCCGCCGCCATGCGCCTGCACCGCATCGTCGAGGATGCGCAGCGCCATGTTCGGCGCGAACACCTTGATCATCGCGATTTCTTGGCTGGCCGCCTTGTTGCCCGCCGCGTCCATCGTCTGCGCTGCCTTGAGGCACAGCAGACGGGTCATCTCGATCTCGATCCGGGCCTGCGCCACGCGCTGCTCCCATACCGAGTGATCGGAAATCCGCTTGCCGAAGGCGACGCGGCTGAGGAGGCGCTTCGCCATCTTCTCCAGCGCCACCTCGGCGACGCCGATCGTGCGCATGCAGTGATGGATGCGGCCCGGCCCGAGCCGGCCCTGCGCGATCTCGAACCCGCGGCCCTCGCCGAGGATGACGTTCTCGACCGGCACGCGCACGTTGGTGAAGCTCACCTCGCCATGGCCGTGCGGCGCATGATCATAGCCATAGACCGACAGCATGCGCTCGATCTTGATGCCCGGCGTATCCATCGGCACCAGGATTTGGCTCTGCTGCTGGTGGCGCGAGCCCTCGAAGCTCGTCTTGCCCATCAGGATGCCGATCTTGCAGCGCGGATCGCCCACGCCTGACGACCACCATTTCACGCCGTTGATCACATAATGATCGCCGTCACGCTCGATCCGAGTCTCGATGTTGGTGGCGTCGGACGAGGCGACCGCCGGCTCGGTCATCAGGAAGACGGAGCGGATCTCGCCGTTCATCAGCGGGCGAAGCCACTTCTCCTTCTGTTCCAGCGTGCCATAGCGATGCAGCACTTCCATGTTGCCCGTGTCCGGCGCGGAGCAGTTGAAGCACTCGCTGGCCCAGCCGATCTTGCCCATTTCCTCGGCGCACAGCGCATACTCGAGGTTGGTGAGCTGCGTCCCTTCGAACTCGAACGTCTCGTCGACATGCGTCTGGCCCGAGTGCGGCGGCATGAAGAAGTTCCAGAGCCCGGCCGCCTTGGCCTTGGCCTTCACCTCTTCGATGACGGGGATCACCTTCCAGCGATCGCCAGTGTGCGCCTGTTCGTGATACTCGGCCTGCCGCGGCGCGATCTCGGCGTCGATGAAGGCCTTCACGCGGTCCCTGAAATAGGTTTCGCGCTCGGTCAGGGTGAAGTCCATAGCATCCCTCCGCTCGATATTTGCGCCGGCTGTAGAACGTACCGCATCTTCGGTAAAGCATCAGAATCGCGGCCGAACGCGCTGCCCTGACGCTTGCGACAGGCCGTGTAGAAAAAGGACTGTTTCTTCGAAAATTGAATGCTAGGGTCGCTGGATGCAGGCTCAGGGGGAACTGGGCGGCGACGGAGAGGAGACGGGCACGCGCCGCTTCAGGGCGAAGCGCGAAGCCATTCTTGCCGCCGCTGCCGATGCGATCAACGAACAAAGCGCGAAGGGCATGACCTTCGCCGATGTCGCGCGCCGTGTCGGCCTCAATACCACCAGTGTCACTTACTATTTCAAGCGCAAGGAGGACCTTGCCGCCGCCGCGTTCGAGCACACGCTCGATTACCTGCTGGTGATGCTCGATACCGCGATGGAAGCGGATACGCCGGAAGCGCGCGTGGAGCGCTATCTCGCGCTCAACATGGCCCGGCTCGCCCGCGTGCAGCGCGGCGAGGAGCGGCAGATCGCCGGCCTCTCCGATCTTCGCGCGATGGACGAGCCGGTGCGCGGCCGTCTGATGGCTGGCTGGCGCGAGGTGTTCCGCCGTGCGCGCCGCCTGTGGGGGCCAGCAAACAGCCGCGCGCAGACCGATCTCAACGGCGCGCGCGCCCATGTGCTGATGGAAAACACCTTCTGGCTGCCGGTCTGGCTGCCGCGCTACGAGCCTGATCAATATGATCGCGTCGAGGCGCGGGTGATGGACGTGTTCCGCCATGGCCTTGCGGTGCGTGGCGCGCGATGGGACCCCTCCCCTGTCGAACTGCCGCATGATTCATCAGAAGGCCGCGACGCCTTCCTGCTCGCGGCCACGCGCCTCATCAACGAACTGGGCTATCGCGGCGCTTCGGTGCAGCGCATCGCGAGCGAGTTGAACGTCACCAAGGGCAGCTTCTACCACCATCTCGATGCCAAGGACGATCTTGTTATCGCCTGCTACAAGCGCAGCTTCGACACCATCACCGCGGCGCAGCGGCTGGCGGACGATCAGGGCGGCACGCAATGGGATCGGCTGTGCGCGATGTTTGCCACGTTGCTGGGCGTGCAGTTCTCCGAACTCGGCCCGCTGCTGCGCACCACGGCGCTCAGCGGCCTTCCCGGCACCGTGCGGCAAGCGATGGTCGATCGATCGAACCGAATCGCGCGGCGCTTCGCGGGAACGATCTCGGACGGGATCGCGGAAGGCACGGTGCGTGCCGTCGATCCGCTCGTCGCCAGCCAGCTGGTGATGGCGTTCCTCAACGCCGCGTTCGACATGCGCAAATGGGCCTGGGCGATGCCGCGCGAGCGCGCGATCGGCCTCTACGCCTCGACGCTCGCCTTCGGCATGTTGGCCCAGTCGGCCCGAAGCTGCGATTTTGGTCATCTTGGAGAACACGTCGGGAACGGGCTGGTTGTTGTTGACGATC
>NZ_JBIQFL010000011.1:0-84699 GCF_045369135.1 Sphingomonas sp. 179-I 2A4 NHS
GTCCAGGTGCGCCCGTTCTGCGGCTGCGGGGCGCTCACCGGCCGCGGCGTCGCCACCGGCCGTGTCGGCGGCGGCGTGGCGGCGGCGGGCGTGGTGGCGGCGGGCGTGGTGGCGGCAGGCGCCGGACCGCGAACGACCACCCGTTCCTGCGCCGTCGCGCCGCTGGCGATCGCCATCGACACCATGGCAGTGGTGACCAACAGGTTTCGCATCAATTCGCCTCCCGAAATGCACGGTGGACCGCGCCGCACCCGTTATCTTAACGTTTTGCTTACCATCGCGTTCGGGTGCTCGCCACCGCCGCGCCCGTCCCGAATTGGGGCGCGTCCTGCGAAGAGACACCCCGCCGGGGGACGACAGGAACGCTCGCGATGACGATCACCATCACCGCTTTCGCCGCTTCGCCCGACAAGGGCCGCGGGCAGGCGCGCGACATGCGCGTTCGCTGGGCGCTCGAAGAGATCGGCCAACCCTATGAGGTCAGGCTGCTGTCGTTTGCCGCGATGAAGCAGCTCTCGCACCGCGCGCTCCACCCCTTCGGCCAGATCCCCACCTTTGAAGAGGACGACGTCGCCCTCTTCGAATCCGGCGCGATCGTGCTGCACGTCGCGCAGCGCCACGCCGGCCTGCTTCCGTCAGAGGGGGCCGGCCGTGCCCGCGCGATCAACTGGATGTTCAGCGCGCTGAACACGCTCGAGCAGCCGATCGTCGAACTGGAGATGGCGCATCTCCTAGAGGGCGATCGCCCGTGGGCGGCGGAGCGCCTGCCAATGCTCGAGGAGCGGGTCGACCGCCGCCTCGGCGAACTCTCCGCCTGCCTCGGCCGCCGCGCCTGGCTGGAGGACGCCTTCACCGCAGGCGATCTGCTGATGATCACTGTGCTTCGCCGGCTGGAGGGCAGTCACCTCCTCGCCCGCTTCCCCAGCCTCGCCGACTATATCGCACGTGGCGCGGCACGGCCCGCCTACCGCCGCGCCTTCGACGCGCAGCGCGCCGTGTTCCTCGAAACTTTGCGCGCGGCGGACGCCGGCGACCGCTGATCCTCAGCCGATCCGGTCCGCGAGCAGCGCCGCGATCCGCTCGCCGCCTTCCGCATCCGCCGCATCGAAGCGGCCGGGCAGCGGGCTGTCGAGATCGAGCACGCCGATCAGCCGCCCCTGCTTCACGATCGGCACCACCAGTTCGGACGCGCTGGCCGCATCGCACGCGATATGTCCTGGGAAGGCGTGGACGTCCGCCACCAGCTGCGTCTCCAGCGTCGCCGCTGCCGCGCCGCACACGCCCTTGCCGATGGCGATGCGGATGCACGCCGGCTTTCCCTGGAACGGCCCGAGCACCAGCTCATCGCCCACCAGGCGATAGAAGCCCGCCCAGTTCAGGTTCGGCAGATACTGCCACAATAAGGCAGCGGCGTTGGCCATGTTGGCGATCGCGTCTGGCTCGTCTGCGGTCAGCGCGTCGAGCGCGGACAGGATATCCCGGTAAAGCTCTGCCTTGTCGTCGGCGGCGATGTCGAACTGATACATGGCGGCGGATGTAGGAGCAGCCGCCACGCTGCGCGAGCGCTTCTTTCACGCGATCCTTACGATTGTGCGCTAGGGGCACGGTGCATGTACCAGGATGCCACTTTCGCGAGCGCCGAGCGGGCCGACTCACGTCCCGCCTCCGCGGTGTCGCACGGTGTCGGGCTGGCGGGGCTCGCCGGCGTCATCGTCTGGATCGCGATCGCGCGCCATTACGGCATGGACGGGCCCTATGCGGCGCTGGTGAACCTCCTCGCCTGCGGCATCCCGATGGTGCTGTGGTCGCTCCTCGTCGACAAGGTGCACCGCAACCCCTCCACGGGCATTGACTGGGCAAACGCCCGCCCGCTGCGCGAAACGATCGACATCAGCCTCATCAAGCTCGTCGGGCTATGGGCAACCTGGGCCGCGATCGCCCTCATCTACGCCACCGGGCGCTTCTATTGGGAAGGCAATTTCCAGTTCGCCATGTGGTGCTTCGGCACGGCGGCACCCTGGCTGTTCCTCGTCTCCATCCCCTACGTCATCTGGCTGGATCGCCGGCTGGTCGATCCACGCGACGGCGCGTGGGCGTTCGGCGCATGGCTGACGCACACCGGCACCGCGGAGCCGGAGGTGATCTACAATCACTTGCGCGCCTGGGGGGTGAAGGCCTTCTTCCTCGCCTTCATGCTGGCGATCGTGCCGCCGGGCTTCGGTGCTTTCGTGCGCACGCCCACCTTCGGCATCCTCGCCGATCCGGTGGCCCTGGCGCAGTGGCTGATCACCTTCATGTTCGTGATCGACGTCGCCTTTGCCACCGTCGGCTACATGCTGACGATGCGCCCGCTCGATGCGCATATCCGCACCGCCAATCCTTATGCTGCCGGGTGGATGGCAGCGCTCATCTGCTATCCGCCCTTCCTGCTGATGGATGCGGGCGGCCCGCTCGACTATCATCCCGGCACCGCGGAATGGACCTATTGGCTGCAGGGCCACCCGCTGCTGCTGGCGCTGACCGGCGCGGTGCTGGTGGTGCTCACCGGCATCTATGCCTGGGCGACGGTCGCCTTCGGCCTGCGCTTCTCGAACCTCACCAACCGTGGCATCCTCACCCACGGTCCTTATGCATGGTCACGCCATCCGGCGTATCTCACCAAGAACCTGTTCTGGTGGATCTCGACCATCCCGATCCTGTCGACCGGCTCGATGGTCGATGCGGCACGGTCGACGATCATCTTGGGCGCCGTCACCGGTATCTATTACTGGCGCGCTCGCACCGAGGAACGGCACCTGCTCGCCGATCCCGCCTACCGGGAATACAGCGCATGGATGGATCGCAACGGCGCGGTCCCGCGCTTCTTCCGCTTCATCACCGGCCGCGGCGAACCAGCGGCCTCATCAAGCGCCGCCGTCTGACGCCGCCAGTTCCAGCCGCCGCTTGATCTGCTCGCGCGACGCGGCAAGCTGCGTGGCCGCCATATCGCCGCCCAGCGCCCGGGCAACCGCCATTGCGCCTACCATCTCCGCCAGCACGGACGCCGCGAGCGCGTCGGGCTCCGGCCGCCCCAGCGTCGCGAGCGTCTTCGCCAGCGCACCGCGAAACGCGACGATCCCCTCGCGAAACCGCTCACGCGCCGCCGCCGGCATGCGCATCGCTTCCCCGCTCAGCGCGGGCAGCGGACACCCTCGGTCCGCGGCCTGCAGCAACTCGTCCGACAGATAAGCGTCGATCAGCGCGGCGAGGCCGCGGGCCGCATCCTCCTGTCCCAGATGCTGTCTCAGGATCTCCGCCGAATCGCGGAACATGCGATCGACCGCGTGGCAGACCAGGTCATCCCGGTTCTCGAAATGGGCGTAGAAGCCGCCATGCGTCAGCCCGGCGCGCTTCATCAGCGCAGCGACCCCGATCCCGTCAGAACCGCGCTCCCGCATCGCACTGGCCGCTTCATCGAGGATTCGGGCGCGGGTCCGGTCCTTCGCCGTCATTTCGCCAGCCATTCCGCTGCCATCACGCGCCACGCCCATCACATCAAACTCCATCGGCTTCCATTGTCGCCCATCGCAAACCGCTTTTCGACCGCCATTGTACGCCCCGTGAGGGCACCGCCAAGTTCGCCATACACAGGTATGACTCGACAGATGATGAACATCATATAATATGACGGCCATCATATGCGAGTATGCGATACGCTGCTCGAAGGAGAACGAGCCATGGCTCAAGGCACTGCACTCATCACTGGCGCCTCCACCGGCATCGGCGCCATCTACGCCGATCGCCTAGCGAAACGCGGCTACGATCTCATCCTTGTTGCGAGGGATTCCGGCCGCTTAGAAGCGGTTTCTGGCAAACTACGCGCGGAAGCCGGCATCAACGCCGAGGTTCTCCAGGCCGATCTTGCCGATCGCACTCAACTTGCCCGCGTGGAACAGCGGATCACCGCCGACGAGACGCTGACGATGCTCGTCAATAACGCCGGTATCGCATTCGAACGGTCCCTCATCGATACGTCGGTTTCGGCGGTCGAACAGTTGATCGCCATCAACGTCACCGCTCCCACCCTCTTGGCCCGCGCTGCCCTGCCGGGCTTCGTCGCCCGCAACCGCGGCGCGATCATCAATCTCTCCTCAACCATCGCCCTGGCGCCGGAAGCCTTCGAGGCGACTTACAGTGCCACAAAGGCTTACATCCTGAACTTAACCCAAGGTCTCAGCCGTGAAGTCGGCGACAAGGGCGTCCACGTTCAGGCCGTTCTGCCCGGCGCGACCCGTACCGAGATCTGGGAGCGATCCGGCAAGGACGTAAATGCTTTCCCCGCGGAAATCGTCATGGATGCCGGCGAATTGGTCGACGCGGCGCTGGTCGGCTTCGATCGGGGCGAGACCGTCACCATCCCGCCGCTGCCGGACGAGAGCCAGTGGCGGGCCATGCAGTCAGCCCGCCTCGCCATGGCACCGGGACTGTCCCGGCGCGACGTGGCCTCGCGGTACCGCTGAACCTGTGGGCTTTGCACCAAACAGACGAAGGATTTGTCGATGCATGAGGAAGCGGCCGAGCTGGATGGTCTCGCACAATTGCAGTCCATGCTCATGGCCGGGCAGCGCCCGCCAATGAACCAACGGATGAACATCGATCTTGTCGAGGTGACGCGCGGCACCGCCATCTTCGAAGGCGAGCCGGACGGCAGCGTCTTCAATCCGCTCGAATCGGTCCACGGCGGCTATGCGGCGACCTTGCTCGACAGCGCCTGCGGAGTGGCGGTCCACTCCCGGATGCGCCCTGGCCAAGGCTACTCCACGCTCGAACTGAAGATCGCCTATCACCGCGGCCTCTCCGAGAAGAGCGGCCGGGTGCGCGCCGAAGGCCGGATCGTCTCCATGGGTCGTCGGGTGGCCTTCGCCGAAGCAACGCTACACGATAGCCAGAACAAGCTCTGCGCCACCGCCACCTCGACCTTGCTGATCTTTGACCTGCCCCGCTGAACGACCAAGAAGTGGTGGATCAGCCGCGAACCTGCCCTGTTCCGCGGCCGATCCACTTGTAAGTGGTCAGTCCCTCCAGCGCGACCGGCCCGCGCGCATGCAAGCGCCCGGTGGCAATCCCGATCTCTGCGCCCAGTCCGAACTCGCCCCCGTCTGCAAACTGGGTGGAGGCGTTCCACAGGACGATCGCCGAATCCACTTCAGCCAGAAAGCGCTCCGCGACGGCCTGATCCTCAGCAACAATCGCGTCCGTGTGGTGGGAACCATGACGCGCGATGTGATCGATCGCGCCGTCCAGCCCCTCAACAATCGCGACCGCGCAAAGGGCGTCGAGATACTCGGTGTCCCAGTCGGCCTCCGAGGCTAGCGTGGCGCCGGTGAGCGCCGAAATGCGCGCGTTTCCGCGTACTTCGCAGCCGGCATTTGCAAGCGCTGTGACCAGCCGTTCGGGCTCGGCGAAAGCGGCGTCGATCAGCAACGTCTCCATCGCACCGCAGATACCGGTACGGCGCATCTTCGCGTCGACAACGATGCGCTCCGCCATCACCGGATCGGCCGAACCATGGACGAAGACATGGTTGATGCCGTCGAGGTGCGCGAGCACCGGCACCCGCGCTTCCGCTTGCACGCGGGCGACCAAGCTCTTGCCACCGCGCGGTACGACAAGGTCGACCGCGCCCTCCGCCGCCAACAACGCCCCGACTGCGGCGCGGTCAGTGGTGGCGACACGCTGCACCGCGTCGGCGGGTAGGCCCGCGGCTATCAACCCTTCGCACAGCGCCTCGTGGATAGCGGCGTTGCTCTCGACCGCTTCGGATCCACCGCGGAGGATCACGGCATTGCCGGACATGACGCAAAGCGCCGCTGCATCCGCAGTCACGTTCGGGCGGCTCTCATAGATGATGCCGATAACGCCGATCGGGACCCGGACTCGCGACAGAACCAAGCCGTTGGGCCTGGTCACCGTGTTGATCACCTGGCCGACGGGATCAGCGAGCGATGCGACCGTCTCAACTCCTGCCGCCATGGCGGCCACTCTTCCAGCATCAAGCCGCAAGCGATCGAGAAGCGCGCCACTCAGCCCAGTCGCTTCGCCGCGGGCAACATCCACGGCATTGGCAGCGATGATCCTGTCCGCCGCGTCGCGCAGCGCCGATGCAGCGGCACGGAGCCCAGCGCGGCGCTGATCCGTGGTTGTGCGAGCCAGGTCGTGCGCGGCGACACGTGCACGAGCAGCCATGCCCGCAATCATCGCGGCGGGGGAGACAGTGTCCAGCATGGTTGCAAGCTTAGCACGCGAGTTGCGGCGGCCGCAGCAAATTCCCCTATGCGCCACTGTCTGCCGCGCTTGCGAAGCTTATATTCTGAAGATGGACCATCTGATTGATCGCCGCCGCGCCCTAATCGCGCTTGGGAGCGGCACCATCGCGGCTGCGGTCAGCGCGTGCGGGGCTGATCCCGCTCAAGCAGCGTCGGAGAAATTTCCGTTTAGGCTGACGGACGCGCAGTGGCGGTCCAAGCTACCGCCCGCTGCCTATGATGTGCTTCGCAAGGAAGCGACCGAACGGCCCTATTCGAGTCCGCTCAACGACGAGAAACGAGCCGGTACCTTCCTGTGCGCCGGATGCGCGCAGCCCCTGTTCTCGTCGCGAACCAAGTTCGAAAGCGGCACAGGTTGGCCAAGCTTCTGGGCGCCGCTCCCCAATGCGGTCGCTACCCGCCGTGATAGCACGCTCGGCATGACACGGACGGAAGTCCACTGCCGCCGCTGCGGCGGCCATCTGGGCCATGTATTCGACGATGGGCCCAGGCCCACCGGCAAACGCTATTGCATGAACGGCGTGGCGATGACCTTCCGCCCCGCCTGAGCGGGCTTACGGCTCGATCGTCACCGCGCCCTTCATCGGGACTGACGCCGATGTGGCAATCGCAAGGTTCGCGATGCGGGTCTCATCTGCGTCGGATCCGCCGATGGTGGGCGTACCGGCCGGTGTATGGTCTGAATAGATGAAGCCGTTGGTGGGATAATCGGAAGTGCCGAGCCCGCCCTGCGGCGCATACCACACCTTCACCATGCTCCAGTCACCGTTCGGCGACACGTCGATCGCGCGCACGTCACGCTCGATGCCACCGCGGCGCGACCAGTTTGCATGGGTGAGCAGGATCTCACGATCACTCACCACGCGGCTGACCATTGCGACATGTCCGACGCGCATGCGGCGCGTGGCCTGGAAGGAGAGGACGGCGCCGACTTTCGGCTGGTTGCCCCGCTCGTAGCGGCCCGCGGCCTGACCCCACCAGGTGTTGGCATTGCCGCGGATCTGGATGCCCGAGATTTCCCGAGCATAAGGCGCGCATTGCCAGAACTGGGCATTGGCGCCGGTAGCGGTCATCAGGCCGCACGATAGCACCAGCGCTGCACGCGCCGTGAACTTCTTGAACTGCACTGCGACCCCCCGGTCACGAAATTGACTGTTGCAGTGCAGCTACGAAGGTCAGGAAAAAATACCAAGCCGCGGGGGAACCGAAACCGGTGAACGGTGTTTGCGCGCCGACGAACGGTCGTTTGGTCGCCTCTTCACGGCAAAACCCGCCCGTTTTCAGCTCAGGGAACGGGTTCGATCCGCTCCGAATCGAGCGCCTGCATCCTCAATGCCTCCAGCCGCGCTGTATGTTCCGCTCGACCGAACGGGAACGCGCGGTAAGTGAACGCGGCGGCCAGAGCCAAGGTGGTTGCAGCCAGGATGTAGATGATCGTCAGACGATCAATCACGCCGACCGGAACCTGCCCGGGGATCGCCTTTGCCGGGAAGTTGGCGACGGCCAGGATCAGGCCGGTCAGGAAGATGCCGACGCCGCTGGTGCACTTCTGGATGAAAAAGCCGCCGGCGAAGAACACGCCTTCCGATCGGCGACCGGTGCGCTGTTCCGAATCCTCCACCACGTCCGCCATCATGGACGAACCCAGGATATGCGCCGTCACGCTGGCCGCCGTCGCGATCGCCAGCATCGCAAACAGGATCGGCAACATGGCCGGGTTTTCCGGCGTTGGGAACATCCCGCCAAGCCGTAACCAGTAAGGCGCAGTGCCGATCGCCACCGACAGGATCGCAGCAGTCGAAGCAACCTTCGGCTTGCTTGCAACCTGCCCGAGCCGGGGCGCAACGACGAAAGCAACCAACACGCCGCCGAACAGCGAGAAGCTTAGCGGCACGAACGTCGGCACCGTCAGAGAACCGATCGACACCGCCGTGAAGCGCCACACGTACGTGTAAAGGTAATTGGAGATCGCATAGGTGATCCCCTGGTTGGTGAACACAAAGAGGCCGGCCAGCATCAGGATCAGGAACGCGCGATTGTGCAGCGTCTCGCGCAGATCCGCGAAGTGCTTTCCGAGCGATTGCTTCTCCAACACTGGCTTGGGAAGGTTCGGGATCTCCCGATGCGTGCCGAGCGCGGACGTGAGGATCGCGACGCCCATGAACAGCGCGCCAGCGATAGCGAAGCCCTTGTATCCCGCGCGGTTGAGCAGCCCGTTCGGGAACTCCGGTGTGGGGGAAAGGAAGATCCAATAAGCCGCAATCAGCATGATGAGGCCGCCAGCCCACCCGAACAGGAAGCGATAGGCCATGATGCGGGTACGCTCGTCATAATCGGAGCTGAGCTCCGCAGCCATCGCCTGGCTAGGCACCTCATAGGCGCTGACCGCACTTCGCACGAGCACTGCCATGACGAACAACCAGCCAAGCACCATCGCTTGCGAGCCCTCGGGCGGGTTCCACAGCAACACCCAGCCGAGCATGATTGGGAGCGTCGCTCCATAGAGCCAAGGATGGCGCCGTCCCCACCGCGTCTGCGTGCGATCGGAGAGCATGCCTACCGTCGGATCGATGAAAGCATCGATGATGAGCGCCAGCATGATCACGAACCCGACGGTTGCCGCCGGCACGCCGATCACCTGATTGTAGAACAGAAGAAGGAAGGTGCCGAAGCCCGAGTCCTTAACGCCGTACGCAGCTGCGCCGAAACCATAGCTGGCCATCGTGCGACCGCGCAGCCGCCTGGGGCTAGGCGGCACGCTCGTCGGAGTGGCGACGGCGGCTCCGGTTGCGATCGAGGCGCTCACAGAAACGACTCCAAGGCCGCAAAGAGCCCGGGCTGTTCCGGATCCCAGCTCGGCCGCGTGCCGATCGTGATACCGCCGTCCACCACCAGATGGGTGCCAGTGACAAAACCTGCTTCATCGCTCAGCAGATAGGCCACGGCAGCCGCGATATCCTCTGGCCGCCCCGCGCGCGCCACAGGCTGCGCCTTCGCGGCAACCTGGGCGATTATCTGATTGGCGCGCTCGCGCTGCTCCTCCGGCACCTCGAGATGCCGGGTGAAGATATTGGTCGTGATGAAGCCGGGTATCACCGCGTTCACACGCACGTTGATCTTGGCAAGATCGGCTGCCGCCATCTTCGAGAGATGCAGGACGCCCGCCTTGGCGGTGGAATATGCGGTCGGCGCATATCCGGTGCCGAGCGCCGATACCGACGACGTGTTCACGATCGCCCCACCGCCGCGCTTCGCCATCAGCGGCGCGGCATAGCGAATGCCGAGCGCAACGGAGCGCAGCAGCAACGACTGTGTGCGGTCCCAATCCTCCGGCGAGATCTCGTCGATCTTCTCCGGGGCTCCGCCCGCGCCGGCGTTGTTGAACAACACGTCGAGCCCACCGGCCGAGTCGGCCGCCTCCATCAGCGTTCGAATGTCTTCCGCCTCAGTGACGTCGCAGCGGCGGAAGCTGATCTTGCCGTTGGAAGTGGCAGCAAGGTCTTGTCCCGCCGCCTCGTCGATATCGCCGATCCACACATCAGCGCCCTCCTCCGCCAGGCGGAGCGCGGTGGCGCGCCCGATGCCGGAAGCCCCGCCAGTGACGACGGCTCGCTTACCCGAAAACCGCATCCTCGATCCTATCATCTCGTTTTTTCGGCAGCATAGTATGGCACTTATCCACGTCAATCTGTCACGGTTCGAATTTGCGGTAGGGCGGTTGCTCGTCGTCGGACGCCGCGCTAGGCGCGCGATGGAACGGGAGTGAAATGATGAGCTTCAATAATCTCTTCAGCCTCGAGGGCCGCACCGCCCTCGTCACCGGCGGCAGCCGCGGGATCGGTAAGATCATCGCGCGCGGCTTCATCGAACAAGGTGCCAAGGTGTACATTTCCTCACGCAAGGTGGCGGCGTGCGAGGAGACCGCGGCCGAACTCGGGTCAAACTGCATCCCCCTGCCGCAGGACATCTCGACCGTGGAAGGCTGCCGCGCCTTGGCCGCAGCAATCGCGGAGCGGGAAGATCATCTCGACATCCTGGTGAACAACGCAGGTGCCGCCTGGGGCGTGCCGTTCGAGGAGTTCCCGGAAAGCGGCTGGGACAAGGTGATGGACCTGAACGTCAAGTCCCCGTTTTTCCTGACCCAAGCATTGCACGGGCTGCTGAAAGCCGAGGCAAGCTATGACAAGCCCTCCAAGGTGATCAACATCACCTCGATCGACGGCTTGCGGCTGAACCCTTGGGATACATACAGCTATCACGCATCGAAGGCTGCGTTGATCTATCTGACCAAGCGGATGGCGGCGCGACTGATCAAGGATGCGATCATCGTCACCAGCCTCGCGCCCGGCGCCTTCGCTAGCGAGATGAATCGGGCCGCGCGCGATCACGGTGATGAAGTGGCCAAAGGCATTCCGATGCAGCGCATCGGCAATGAAGCCGACATGGCGGGTGCCGCGATCTTCCTCGCGAGCCGCGCGAGCGATTATGTCGTCGGCGATACGCTCGTGGTGGACGGCGGCGTCGTCAACGCGTCGCTTGGCCGCAGCCTGGAAGCCTGACGCCAAAGGGGCGGTGGCCGGCTTCCGCCAACCACCGCTCCTCCGGACGAACATCAGTTTGTTACGAACCTACCAGAAGATGTCGTTGATCACATCGACCACTTCACCCGAGTAGACATCTACCAGCAACGCATCATTGTAGTAGCGCACCCAGCGATAGGGACCGTCCGCCTCCGGCAGACGATAGGCCCACGGATCATTGATCCAGTAGTTCTGGGCGAACAGAACCGATGACAACACCGCGCCTATGCCAAACTGGCGATAGCCATAGTTCCAGCCGTACGGCGCATAATAACGCGGCAGGCGGAAGGCATTTCGGTTGGTGGCGCGCCAGCGATTCCAATCGTAGCGCGTGTCACGTCGCCAATCGCGATTCCACCCGCGGCCATCGTTGTGAAGCTAATCGGAGTTCCAGCCGCGACGCTCGTCGCGACCGCCATACCAGCGATTAGCATCGACCCGGTCGCGGCGGTCCCGATCCCAACGGCGTTGGTCGTTCCGGTCGGCGCCGCTGCGGTCCCAGCCACGCTGTGCGTCGAAGCGACGATCTGGCTGACGATCGGGCCGTGCGCCGCTGCGACCATCAGGTCCACGGTTCCAGCCGTCCGGGCGCGCGCCGAGCGGCGTGTCCACTCGTTCGCGCGGCAATCGCGGCTGAGTGGGCGTCACAGCGCCAGGCCCAGGTTGCGGCCGATCAAAGCCTCGGGGCCCGCTATCACCGCGCGGCCCCTCGGGCCGTTGCCCCTGGAAGCGCGGGATCGGCGCTTCATTCTGAGCGCGCGGCTGACGCTGCTCGAACCCACCAGGGCGCTGCGCGCGCGGTGCGAACGATTGTGGCCGCTCGCCCCGCTGCTGCCAGCCGCCGCCCTGCGGCGCCTGACGCTGCGGCGCGCCGAAGCCGCCCGACGGCCGACCCTGACCGCGCTCCATCCGCGGCCCGCCGCGGTCCTGCGCGACGGCTGCTGCTGGCATGATCGACGCCGCAGCGAGCAGCGCCGCCAAGATCTTCCTACCCATTCTGGTTTCACTCCACTGCCGGCGCACTTTGCCGGCCCTGCTGATGAAACCCTTATGGACGAGCCGTGGCGACTGTCGGCTGAACCGACGTGTCAGCATTGCGAAAGAATTTAGTGCCGTCAGGCAACACCAGCGAGTTGCTTGGCCCGCGCATAGTCCGCTTTGCCGTTTGGTGCGCGCAGCGACTGGTCGGTTGCCACGATCAGCTTCGGCAGTTTGTATCCGGCAAGCCGGGTGCGAAGCGAGTCCCGGGTCACGTCTTCGTCGAAGCCGGCCGATGACTGAACGACTGCCGCGACCGCCTGGCCCCATTTCGGGTCCGCCATGGCGAAAACTAGCGCATCCTCGACCTTTGGGCAAAGCTTCAGCGCTTCCTCGACTTCTTCCGGGAAGATCTTTTCTCCGGCCGAATTGATGCAGGCGGAGCCGCGGCCGAGCAGTATGACGCTGCCGTCCTCCGCCACCTGCGCGTAATCGCCAGACACGGTGTATCGCAGTCCGTCGATCACGCGGAAAGTGCGTGCGCTCTTTTCAGGATCCTTGTGATATTCGACGGGATTAGGCGGGCCGAGCACCACCTTGCCCGTCACCCCCGATCCGGGCACCACATCCTTGTCATCATCGTCCAGCACCCGGCAGCGCGGGCCCACGACAAACTTTGCCGTTTCCACCGTGCCATCCTTAGTGGTCAGTGACACGCCCATGCCGATTGCTTCGGACGAACTGAAATTGTCCTGGCAAGTCGCGCCGGGCATGTGGCGGATCAGCCCGTCCTTCACGCCTTGCGTCCACATCACGCCGGACGAATTGATAAGCTGCATCGATGACACGTCCCACCGCCCGGGTTCGGCATCGAGCGCCTCCAGGATCGGTCGGGCGAAGGCGTCGCCCACCACCACCAGCCGATTCGCCTTCCAGCGGTGGATGGCATCCAGCGCATCTGTCGGCTGGAAGCTGCGGCTCGGCAGGGTGGCAACGAAGCCACCGGCAAGCAGCGAACCGTAGGAGGTGAGCAGGCCGGTGCCGTGCATCAGCGGTGGACCACAAACGGTGCGCGGATAATCCGGATTGGCCGCCGCGAATGCCGCGGCCTCCTCCACCGAGGTCGGCACCGGAAGTCCTGCCGCTGCCGCCGCACCGTGGGCGATGGCGTTCAGGTCCGCATGGGTCCACACTACGCCCTTCGGCATGCCGGTGGTGCCTCCGGTGTAGATGAAGAACCGGTCCTGCGGATCGCGTGCGATGCCGAGCGGCGCACCGTCGCCAGCAATCAGATCATCGAACGCTTCAGCGTAGGCGGGCGGCGCGCTATCGCCACCAATCTCCACATAGGTGCGCACCAACGGCGATCGATCGACCACCTCGGACACGCAATCGCGCAGCCGTGCATCATAGACCAGCACCGCCGCGTCACTGTCGGCCAGGATGTACGCAAGCTCGTCCGCGACATAGCGGTAGTTGACGTTGACGTGCGTGCCGCGCGCCTTCCAGCACGCCATCAACGCAATCAAATAGTCAGCTGAATTATAAGCGTAAAAGGCGAAGCGGTCTCCGGGTTGGAGACCGCGATGGATCAGGGCGCGCGCCAGGTTGTTCGACTGGATGCGGAGCCCATCCCAGTCGATTACCTGCTCGCCATGGGCCAGCGCCACCCGGTCACCCGGCACGGCGGCCTCGACCGCCTCGATCAGGTCACCGAAGTTGAAGCTCATGCCGCCTGCTCCGAAGGAGACGGCGCCGTCTCGGCGGGCTTGGTCTTGCCCCAATATTCGTCGCGGAGCAGCCGCTTGTAGAGCTTACCGGTGTCATGACGCGGCAGCTCGGCGCGGAAGTCCCACCGGCGCGGGCATTTCACGTGGCTGAGGTTCGCGCGCGCAAATTCGGCGAGTTCGCTTGCCAATGCTTCGTCATCCGCGCCCGGATCCTTCGGCTGGATCACCGCGACCACCTGCTCGCCCATTTCCTCGTGCGGCGCGCCAATCACCGCCACATCGGCCACCTTGGGATGCGTGATCAGCAAATTCTCGATCTCGGCCGGATAGATGTTTACCCCGCCCGAAATGATCATGAAGCTCTTGCGGTCGGTGAGGTAGAGATAGCCTTCCTCATCCATCCAGCCCACGTCACCCAACGTCGTCCAGCCCTTGGCGTTGGTGCTGTCCTTCGTTTTCTCGGGATCGTTGTGATAGCTGAACGGCGCCGCCCCGGTGGGGTTCAGCTCCGTCACCGGCGCCTCGAAGTATATCGTTCCCTCGGTACGCGGCGGCACTTCATTGCCGTCCTCGTCGCAGATGTGGGTGATCGTGGTCAGGTTCCGGCCGACCGATCCCTTATGGGTCAGCCATTCGGGCGATAGGATGTTGTGGAAGCCATTGCCCTCGGTCCCGGCATAATATTCGCCGATGATGGGTCCCCACCATTCGATCATCGCTTCCTTAACCGGGATTGGACAGGGGGCGGCGGCGTGCCAGACCGCCCTTAGCGAAGAAACGTCATATTTCTCGCGCACTTCCTTCGGCAGCTTCAGCATGCGGATGAAGTGGGTAGGAACCCACTGCGCGTGCGTCACCTTGTAAGTTTGGATCGCTTCCAGCGCTTTCTCAGGATCGTAGCGCTCCATCACGATGACCGTGCCACCCAGTTGCTGGACCGCCATCGACCAGCGCAGCGGCGCGGCATGGTAAAGCGGCGCCGGCGAGAGGTAGACCATGTCCGGGTTGAAGCCGTACAGTCCCTGCCCGATCATCATCAGCGGCGAGACGTTCTCGCCATAGGGCTCCTCCGGCAGAGCGAAGCGGACGCCTTTGGGTTTGCCGGTGGTGCCCGACGAATAAAGCATTATCTGGCCCGGGGAAGGATCCGCGATTGGAGTGGTCGGCTGGGCGGCACACGCTTCCTCCCAACTCTGATATCCCTCGATCGCGCCATCGACCATGAACCGGTCAAGGTCGCCGATCATGGGCAACAGCGCTTCCGCACAAGCCGCCGTTCCGTTCGACGCAACGAACGCCCGACATTCACCATCGCGGATGATGTACTCCGCCTCCCCCGCCATCAGCTTGGACGAGATGCAGGTGAGGTAGACGCCAGCACGTTCGGCCGCCCAGGCAACTTCGAAATAGCGCGGCGAATTGTCCATCATCATCGCCATTGCGTCGCCCCGTTTCAGGCCGAGCGATCGGATCAGATGCGCGCCCTGGTTCGCGCGCGTGTCGAGCTGGTAAAAGGTGACCGTCTCTCCGGAACCCGCCATGATATAGGCGGGCTTGTCGGGCGTGGCGGCCGCGTGCTTGTACGGATGCGTCATTATTCCCTCCACCGCGGCGGGCACTTTCGGCCCGCTCGCGGCATCTTACGTGCTTCGATCAGGCGGCCAGGCGTTCGACGATGATCGCCGGCGCCATGCCACCTGCGGCACACATGGTGACCAGCCCGTAGCGCTTTTCCTGGCGCTCCAGCTCGTCGACGATGGTGCCGATCAGGATCGAACCGGTCGCGCCGATCGGGTGCCCCAGCGCGATCGAGCCGCCGTTCACGTTCACCTTGTCACGCGGCAGTTCGAGATCGCGGATGAACTTCTCGGAAACCACCGCGAACGCCTCGTTGATCTCCCACAGGTCGATGTCCTCCTTCTTGAGGCCCGCCTTCTCCAGCACCTTCTTCGCCGCCGGCACCGGCGCATTCAGCATCAGCGTGGGATCATCGCCGACGTTCGCCATCGCCACGATCCGCGCGCGCGGCTTCCAGCCCATCTTCTCGGCATATTCCTTGGACGCCAGCAGCACGGCCGCCGCGCCATCAACCACGCCCGACGAATTGCCGGCGTGGTGGAAATGCTGGATCTCCAGGTCCGGATACTTGCGATTAATCTGCTTGCGGAACGTGTCGCCCGCCTTGTTGTACGGCATGTCCGCAAGCGCCGCAAACGACGGCTTCAGGCTCGCAAGTCCTTCCGCGGTGGTCTGCGGACGCGGGAATTCGTCATGGTCCAGGACGACGTTGCCGTCATCGTCCACCACCGGCACGATCGACTTGTTAAACCGGCCCTCAGCAATCGCCTTGGCGGCCTTCTGCTGGCTCTCGAGGCCGGCATTGTCGAGCTGCTCGCGGGTGAAGCCCTCCATGCTGGCGATCGCGTCGCCGCAAATGCCCTGGTGCGACTGCGGATGGCTCAGGTTCAGCCGCTCGTTGCCCGAACCCATGCCCAGCGGCGGCTTGCCGCTCTCCATGTCCTCCTGGCTCATCGCCGCAGTCAGGCTCATCATCTCGGTGCCGCCCGCGATGACGCAATCTTCCATGCCGCTCATGATCTGCGCCGCGGCGAAGTTCACCGCGGTGATGCCGCCGCCGCAGAAACGGTCCAGCGTGGTACCCGACGCCTTGACGTCATAGCCAGCATCCAGCGCCGCCATGCGGCCCATGTCGCCACCCTGCTTGCCGCGCTGCGAACTGGTCGACCAGATGATGTCGTCCACCTCGGCCGTGTTCAGGTTGTTGCGCTCCTTCAGCGCCTTCAGCACGGTGGCGGCGAGATGCTGCGGGTGCATGTGCGCCAGCGCGCCCTTGCCCTGCTTCCCGATCCCGCGCGGCGTGCGGACGGCGTCGATGATGTAAGCGTCGGCCATTGCTTCCAAACCTCTCCAAGAATCTCACCCCGACCGGCCCTTTACCGGCGCGGATTTCCAGCATAACCTTCGTTATGGTAGATGGGATGTCAAGCGTGCAGCCAGTTGTTTCCGTTCGGACGCCTTCGGCATCTCGCAGCCCCGACCTCACGCCTCAGGCTTGGCTGGAAGCGGGGCAGTCACTGCTTCGTCGGGGCGGCTTGAGGGCGTTGAAGCTTCGCCCGCTGGCGGAGGAGCTGAAGGTCTCCACAGGCAGCTTCTACCATCATTTCCGCGACTTCGATGATTACCAGGGCAAGCTCGCGGCCTATTTCGCCGAGGACCAGGTAAGCGACCTGATCGCCGCGCTGGAACGCGCGACGCCGGACCCGATCGGGCGCATTCGCCTGCTGGGACAGACGGTGCGGCGGCGCGGATCCTCCCGGCTTGCGGTCGCGATGCGTGCGTGGGCCGAAAGCGATCCGCGAGCGCGCGAGGCGGTGCAGCGCCACGACGCGCTGATGCTCGACTTCCTCGCTCGTAATCTGATGCAGATCGGCTTCACCCGGGCAGAAGCGGAGGTTCGCGCCTACGGCCTCATCACCCTGGGCTTGAGCAAGGTGCACGCTCCCCATCTCGACATGGGCACGTTGTTCGACTCGCTGCTCGATATCATGGTCGCGAAGCCTGAATCGGCATGAGAGCACTGGTGGTATCGAACCTGTCGCCGGATCTCTCCGGCACCGGGCTTGTCGACGTTCCGGAGCCTGCGCCCGCGCCCGGGCAGGTTCTGATCCGCGTGAAAGCGGCAGCGCTCAACTTTCCCGACCTGTTGATGACGCGGGGCGGATACCAGCTGAAGCCGCCGCTTCCATTCTCGCCGGGTATGGAGATCGCTGGCGAGGTACTGGCAGGCGACGGATTCGAGCCGGGCGCAGCTGTCGTCGCTGGCACTCGGCTCGGGGGATTTGCAGAACTCGTCTCTGTTGATGCGACCGCCGTGCGGCGCAAGCCGGCGCATCTCTCCTTCGCGGAGGCCGCCGGTGTCGGCGCGGCGTATCTAACCGCCTACGTCGCGCTTGTGCGCCTGGCTAAGGTCGAGCCCGGCGAATGGGTGCTGGTTCACGGCGCGACTGGCGGCGTCGGCCTCGCGGCAGTGGATCTTGCAAGGGCCCTCGGCGCCAGGGTGATCGCAACATCCCGGTCAGAGGAGAAGCTGCGGATCCTTCAGCAATCCTACCCGGTAGACGCCACCCTGCCCGCCCCCGGCTTTCGTGACGCGGTAAAGGAACTGACCGGCCAGGGCGCGGATGTCATCTATGATCCCGTCGGCGGCGACGTGTTCGACGAGTCGGTGCGCGCGATCGCCTTTGGCGGGCGTCTATGCGTGGTGGGCTTCACCTCGGGGCGGATCGCAACCGTCTCCACGAACATGCCGCTGATCAAGGGCTTTTCCGTTATCGGCGTTCGGGCGGGAGAGTATGGCCGTCAGTTTCCGGATAAGGGTCGGGAAAATCAGGACGCCATCTGGCGCTTGGCGGAAGAAGGGCGGATCCGTCCCCGTGTACACGCCGAGTATCCGCTTGCTGACTGGCGTGCCGCGTTCGAGGCAATGAAGCACAGCCAGATGGTCGGCAAGATCGTCCTCACGCCATAGAGCCCGCCAACCTGTCAGGGTGGCGGAGGCAGGTCGATCTCGGTTACCATCAGGTCATAACAGTGCCCCGGAATCGCGAGGGAATAATGCAAAGTGGAGGGGAAGATGCCCGGTTTTGATTATGTCATCATCGGCGGTGGCTCGGCCGGCTGCACGCTCGCGGCACGCCTGAGCGAGGATCCGGCCGTTAGCGTCTGCCTGCTTGAGGCCGGCGGCGCGAACAAGGAACTTCTGGTCCGGATGCCGGCGGGCGTTGGCAGCCTCATCAAGGCCAAGGGCAAGCACAACTGGGGCTTCTGGACCGAGCCGGAGCCGCACCTCAATAACCGCCGCTTATGGTGGCCGCGCGGCCGCGGCCTGGGCGGCTCGTCCTCGATCAACGGCATGGTCTACACCCGCGGACACCCACAGGATTTCGACGAATGGCGGCAGCTTGGGCTCACCGGGTGGTCATGGGAGGACGTGCTTCCTTACTTCCGCAAGCTGGAGGGTCACCACCGGATCGACGACTTGCATGGCGCAGACGGCCCGCTGACGATCTCCGGCGGGGAAAGCGACAGCCCCTTTCATGACGCGCTGATCGAGGCAGGGCGCCAGGCCGGCTACCCGGTCTGCGACAATTTCAACGGCGCCAATCAGGAGGGCTTTGGCCGTTACGACCTGACGATCGCCAACGGGCAGCGCTGGTCGACGGCCGCCGCTTATCTGCGGCCTGTTTCGGAGCGCAAGAACCTGACGGTCATCACCGATGCGCGCACCATGGCAGTGGTCACGTCGGGCGGTCGGGCCGTGGCAGTGGACTATATCAAGGACAAGACGATCCAGCGCGTCGCGGTCGACGGCGAAGCGATTTTGTGCGCCGGTGCAGTGCAGAGCCCGCACATCCTGCAACTGTCCGGCATCGGCAACGGCGCCGCTCTCCGCGACGTTGGCGTAAAGCCGGTCCATGACCTCCCTGGCGTCGGCGAAAACCTGCAGGACCACCTCGACATCATCATGAGCTGGTACAGCCGCGGGCTGATGACCGCGTTCTCCTCTACCAAGGGGCTGCGGCAGCTACGCGTGGGCCTGGAATATCTCACCCGCGGCAGTGGGCTCGGCCGCCAGCAGTTCCTGGAATCAGGCGCGTTCATCTGCTCGCGCGAAGGCTTATCGCGTCCTGATGTCCAAATTCACGGCGTACTCGCAATCATGAAGGATCATGGCAAGACGCGCGTGAAGGCTGACGGCTTCTCACTCCACCTCTGCCAGCTTCGACCGGAAAGCCGGGGTCGGATCGCGTTAGGTTCCAGTGATCCGATCGCCGATCCGCTCATCTATGCCAATTATCTAGCGAGCGAGGTCGACCGGCGAGTCATGCGCGACTGCGTCCACATCGGCCGGGAGGTCGCCTACCAGGCAGCTCTCGATCCCTATCGGGGTGAGGAATTTGCGCCAGGCCGCTCGATTCAGTCGGACGATGAGATCGATGCATGGGTCCGGGCGAACGCCGAGACCATCTATCATCCGGTGGGCACCTGCAAGATGGGCACCGACGGAGACAAGATGGCCGTGGTGGACGAGCAGCTCCGGGTTCGTGGGCTGCAAGGGCTCCGGGTCGTCGACGCGTCGGTTATGCCGACGCTGGTCGGGTCGAACACCAACGCGCCGACCATTATGATTGCCGAGAAGGCAGCAGACATGATCCGTGGGGTGTCGAAGCCAACCGCCCTAGCCGCCTGAACGAAAAGGCTCCCGTTCCTGCGGCGGAACGGGAGCCTTTTCGCGGTTCAGCGTCGCCGCGGGAGAGTTACTTCCGCATCAGCGCCGCGACGCCGGGCAGCTCGCGCCCTTCCATCCATTCCAGGAACGCGCCGCCCGCCGTCGAGACGAAAGTGAAATCGTCCGCCACGCCGGCGTGGTTCAGCGCCGCCACCGTGTCGCCGCCACCGGCGACCGATACCAGGCTGCCGTCCACCGTCAGCGCTGCCGCCGTCTTGGCCAGCGCCACCGTTGCCGCATCGAACGGCGGCGTCTCGAACGCGCCCAGCGGCCCGTTCCACACCAGCGTCCGGCAATTCTTCAGCACGTCGCCCAGCGCCTCGACGGCGGCCGGCCCGACGTCGAGGATCATCTCGTCCGCGGCCACCTCATGCACGTTCACGGTGCGCGTCGGCGGGTTGGGCTTGAACTCCGTCGCGACCACGACGTCATAGGGCAGATGGACGGTGCAGCCGGCGCGATCGGCCGCTTCCATGATCTCGTCGGCGGTGCCGGTCAGGTCATGCTCGCACAGGCTCTTGCCGACATTGACGCCGCGCGCCGCCAGGAAGGTGTTGGCCATCCCGCCACCGATGATCAGGTGATCGACCTTGCCGACGAGGTGCTTCAGCACGGCGAGCTTCGTCGACACCTTGGCGCCGCCGACCACCGCGGCCACCGGATGCTCCGGCTCGCCCAGCGCCTTTTGCAGCGCGTCGAGCTCCGCCTCCATCGCGCGCCCCGCATAGGCCGGCAGCTTGTGCGCCAGCCCCTCGGTCGAGGCATGCGCGCGGTGCGCCGCCGAAAAAGCGTCGTTGACGTAGATGTCGCCCAGCGCAGCAAAGCGGTCGACCACCGCCGGATCGTTCTTTTCCTCGCCGCCGAAGAAGCGCGTGTTCTCCAGCACCGCGATATCGCCCGGCTGCAGCATCGCGACATTCGCCGCGTCGCCTTCCCAGTCGATGTAGCGCACCGGGCGACCCAGCACCGCCTCATAGGGCTTGACGATCTGCGCCAGCGACAATTCGGGGCTCGGCACGCCCTTGGGGCGGCCGAAATGCGCCAGGATCAGCACGATCGCGCCCTTGTCGGCGAGCTCGCTGACCGTCGCGACGGTCGCGCGCAGCCGCGTGTCGTCGGTGACCTGCCCGTCGGCGAAGGGGACGTTCAGGTCCTCGCGGACGAGTACGCGCTTGCCGCGGATGTCACCGATGTCGTCGAGCGTTCGGAATGACTTGGCCATGATTCCTCGATCCTGATTGCATCACCGACGGCAATATGGCCGCCGCTTATTACCATCGCGCACGCGCCGCCGCGCCAGTCCGGGGTCAGCGCCGCGCGCAATCCGTCGGCCAGTGCTTCCATCCGCTCGCACGGATCACACTCCCGGGTGATCTCCAGCACCACGTCCGCGCCGATCCGCACGCGGCAGCCCGCCGTCTGCGGCAGGTCGACCCCGTCGACCAGCAGGTTCGCGCGCCGTTCTTCCCAACTGATGGCGTGCGCGACATCCGCCATTGCCCGGTCCCAGTCGCCGCGCTCGATCAGGGTGATCTGCCGCTTGTACGGCTTGCCCTTCATTGCGCCGCGAAAATCACCGACGATGCCGCCCTCGGGCGTCACCTCGGCATTGGTCAGCACCTCCATGGGTGCTCGCGATCGCGCATGGCGCGCGATTCCGACAAGGATCCCGTTTGCCATGCGCATATCGCGTGATCGCCCCGGCGTGACGCCAGGGCGATCCGACGGATCAGCCCAGCTTCGCCATCAGCGTGGCGGTGTCGACCATGCGGTTGGAGAAGCCCCATTCATTGTCGTACCAGCTGACGACACGCACCAGCTTGCCGTCGATCACGGCCGTCTCCAGGCTGTCGACGGTCGACGAATAAGGCGTGTGAACGATGTCGATCGAAACCAGCGGCTCGTCGGTGAAGTGCAGCACGCCCTTCATCGGACCCTCGGCGGCCGCCTTCAGCAGCGAATTGACTTCCTCGACGCTGGTGTCGCGGCCGGGGGTGAAGGTCAGGTCGACGAGGCTGCCGTCCGGGGTCGGCACGCGGATCGCCGAACCGTCCAGCTTGCCCTTCAGCTCCGGCAGCACCTCGCCCACCGCGCGCGCCGCGCCCGTGGTGGTCGGGATCATGCTCATCGCTGCGGCGCGGGCGCGACGCAGGTCCGGGTGGATCTGGTCGAGGATCTTCTGGTCGTTGGTGTAGGCGTGCACGGTGGTCATCAGGCCGCGTTCGATGCCGATCGCATCGTTCAGCACCTTGGCAACCGGCGCCAGGCAGTTGGTGGTACACGATGCGTTGGACACGATCGTGTGCCCGGCCTCCAGCTTGTCGTGGTTCACGCCGTACACGACGGTCAGGTCGACGTTCTTGCCGGGGGCGGAGATCAGCACCTTCTTGGCGCCGGCGGCAATGTGCTTCTCGCACGATGCACGATCGGTGAAGAAGCCGGTGCACTCCAGCACCAGGTCGACGCCCAGTTCCTTGTGCGGCAGGTTCGCCGGGTCACGCTCTGCGGTCACGCGGATGCGCTTGCCGTCGATCACCAGGTCGTTGCCGTCGGCCTCGACGGTGCCCGGATACTTGCCGTGGACGCTATCGCGGCTGAACAGCCAGGCGTTCGACTTGGCATCAGCGAGATCGTTGATCGTCACCAGCTCCAGATCGCTGCCGCCCCGCTCCAGCATCGCGCGCGCCACCAGGCGGCCGATGCGCCCGAAACCGTTGATCGCAACCTTCGTCATCTCGCCGACTCTCCCTTGGCGCGGAATTCTCGCGCGCCTTTGAGCGCCGGAGGCGCCGCGCGTCAACCAGTGGTCGCCCTCATAACGCGGTGAGGGCTTGCCGTTACCCGGGCGCGATCCTAATCCGGGATAATGACGGAAAGTGACGCTGTGACGCGGATCGACGCCGCGATCAGGCGCATCGAGGCGGCGGTCAACCGCCGTGCGCAGGAGACTGCAGCCCTGCGTCAGCGCCACGAGGTGCTGCGCGAGGAGGTGGCTGCCGCCATCGCCGAAATCGATGATCTGGTCGCGAAGGATGCCCGCTGATGGCGCGCGTAATGCTCGAAATCGGTGGCAGTCGCTGGCCGGTGAATTGCCGCGATGGTGAGGAGCCTCAGGTTCAGCGGCTCGGCGCTATGCTCGACGAACGCTGGGAGCAGGCGCATCGCGCCGCGGGTGACGGCGGCACTGCGCGTGTCTTGCTGCTGATCGCGCTGATGCTCGCTGACGACCTGGTGGAGACGCAGGGGCAGCTTGCTCAGGCACAGGAACGCGCCGCGCAGCCTGCGTCGGATGGCGCACTACTGGCCAGTGTTGCCGATATCCTTGAAGAGCTCGCCGAAGCCCTTGAGCACGAGCCTGCGAGTGACTAGATCGGTCGCGACGGGAACTGCCCGGTGCGAGCCTGAAAATATCCCTGAGGCTATTCATCATCCACGGGGGCTGTCCCTGCCCGGGCCCTGGCCCGACGTACATGGTCCCCACCTGACGTACTGGGCGTCAGAGGATATCCCGGCAAACGGCCATGGCGGTCCCGTCACCCCTCCCTTCTGACAAGCGCACGATCCGTGCCGTCGCTCGCGCTGCGCGGGACGCGTTGGGTCAAGACCGTCCCGCGATCGTCGTGCCCGCGGCGTTCCGCAGCTTGCTTCGGCCCGGCATGATTGTTGCGAGCTACGTGCCGTTTGGCAGCGAAGCTGATCCTTCGCCACTCGCCCGGGCCGCACTCGAGGCCGGCTGCACGCTTGCTTTGCCCTATGTTGTCGATCGCGCGACGCAGATGCGGTTCCTCTCGTGGAAGCACGGCGATTTGCTCGCTGCCGGACCGTACGGGTTGCAGCAGCCGTCATCCGAGGCTGCTGAGGTGGCGCCTGATCTAATCATCACTCCACTAGTGGCGTTTGATCGCGGTCTGGGCCGCGTCGGCCAAGGTGCGGGATATTACGATCGTGCCTTCGCACATTTTCCACAGGCGTTTCGCGTCGGCATCGCTTACTCCGTGCAGGAAGTGGCGCAAACCCCGGCTGATCCGTGGGATGTGCCACTGCACGCCATCGTCACCGAAAAGGAATGGATCACGCCATGAACGCCTCCTGGCGCAAACCCGTCGGCATGCTCATCATCTTGGCGCTCATCACCCTGTGGTGCGCGCTGATTATCAGTTTCTCGAGCACGGTCGGCGCGTGGCATTGGGCGCTCCAGTTGGTGTTCTACCTCGTGACCGGGATCATCTGGATCACACCGTTGAAGCCGCTGCTGCGCTGGATGGAACTCGGCCACTGGCGTTGACGCGCAACTGATGTTCGCGATATGTTCCGCGGATGGCGCAGGTCGGCGGACAAGTTACGGGAAAAAGAGCGGTGCGCGGTGCGACGCTGAATGCCGAAAGCACGCGCTTCAACCTCCCCCAAACCGAAGCTGACGGTGATTGGCTGGACGTGCGCGAGGGGATCGATGGCGCCCCGCCCCCGCTCCGTACAACGGTTACGATTGAACGACCGAAAACCATCATCGCGCGCAATAGCTCCCCCGATATCCCGTTCGATCGCTCGATCAACCCGTATCGCGGATGCGAGCACGGGTGCATCTATTGCTTCGCCCGGCCAAGCCACGCGTTCCATGATCTCTCTCCCGGGCTGGATTTTGAGACGAAGCTCTTCGCCAAGGCGGATGCCGCCGCGCTGCTACGCGCCGAACTATGGAAGCGCAGTTACGTGTGCCAGCCGATGGCGCTGGGAACGAACACTGATCCCTATCAGCCGATCGAGGGCAAGTGGCGGATCACCCGCAGTATCATCGAGGTGCTGGCGGAATGCGATCATCCGTTGGTGATCACGACCAAGTCGGATCGCGTGGTCCGCGAGCTCGATCTTCTCACGCCGATGGCCGAGAAAGGGCTGGCAGGTGTCGCCATTTCCGTAACGTCGCTGGATCCCCGTGTTGCGATGACCTTGGAGCCCCGCGCTCCCCATCCGGAGCGCCGTCTTCTCGCCGTCCGCCGCCTCGCTGACGCCGGCGTGCCCGTCTACGTCAACATGGCCCCGGTGATCCCCGCTGTCACTGACCATGAGGTGGAGGCCATCGTGGCACGAGCGGCGGAGGCGGGCGCGCGAGACGTGTCGTTCATACCGGTCCGGTTACCATGGGAAGTGGCGCCGCTGTTTCGCGCTTGGCTCGACACGCATTTCCCGGATCGCGCCGGCAAGGTGATGGCGACCATCCAGTCGCTTCGTGGCGGCAAGGACAATGATCCCGGCTTCTTCAGCCGAATGCGCGGCCAGGGCCCGTGGGCCGAACTGCTGAGAACCCGCTTCGCTGTCGCGCGACGCAAAAATGGGATCGAGCAGCGCGCGGCGCGGATGGCCTTGCGCACTGATCTGTTCAAACCGCCGCGTGGGCCCCAAGGTGAGCTGTTCTGATCGCGCAACCCGCGTCAGAATCTCTTCGACGCACCTACGAATACCGCGGCACGATCCGCATCCCCGCTGAAGCCGATGCGCGCGCCAAGATCCAGCGCAAGATCATCCTGCACCTCGAGTATAAGACCGGCTGACCCGAGCGCCTGATAATGACTGGCCCGCCCGGCGGGTGCATTGCTGGGGATCGTGCCGACATATTCCACATAGGCGCTCACCGGCCCGGAAACGGGATGCTCGAGCGCGATGCTATGGATCAGGTCCACACCGTAATCGCCAGTCTCGTCGTGATATACGAGATCGGCCTCGATCATACCGCCTAAAGTGATGTCCTTGGCCAGATCAACGGCGACGGGCATGATAAGGCCCCCCTCGACATGATGGTTGGAGAGGCCGCCGCTGCCCGTCGGCAGCTTGACATAGGAGATTACCCCCAAAGCAAGTCCGTCATGATCATTACCTTGCAGGTTGATCTTGAGACGAAGCATCGTTTCGTCACCAAATCCGCGGGTGACCTCCCGATCCACTCCTGCCCCTTCCGCACGGCGCTGGTACGGCGTGAAAAGTAGCTGCACATCGACATTGCTGCTTAGGCCGTATTGGATGCTGAGCGGCATCACATCGACAGTTTGGGCGCGGTCGCGCTCAAGCGTGTATTCCGCGGCGCTGAGTTCGATCTGCAATCGGCCGGTGTCGATTGTGTAGGGATTGTCAGTGACGTCGGGCCGATCCGTCGTGAATTCGCGCTGCCGCGCTGCCTCGGACGCTCTGTCGGGTGCGCGCATTTCCACCGGCGGATCAAATGACTCCTTTTCGACCGGGATGACCGAAGCATTGGCTAGCGCCGCAAGCAGGATCAGCATCGTCCCCCTCCCACGCCGCTCGGGCCAGAGCGCTCAACCGGCGTACATGGTGCCGAACAGCTTCAGCGCCATGTGAGACTCAACTGACGAGGGCAAGCCGGGTTTCGGATTGTCGCATCGCCACTTCGCGCACTCCGGACAAGTCTTCGATCCGGTGCACCAGTTCCAGATCCAGCAAGAAGTCGCGCCCTAGCAACACGGTGGCCTCCCCGCCGTCCACCGGTGCCCGAACGATCACCTCGCCGCGCGCACCTCGCTGATGCTCAAGCAACGCTGCCAGCGCCTGCAGCGCGCTTGGCTCGCTGACCGCAACCTCGATGACGAAGCGGGCCATCGACGCCAGCGTCTCGAACGGTTGTAGCCTTTTAACCGTCACTCGAGGCGTTTCTTCGCCTGGGCGCCGATCCAGTTCGACGGTCGCGAGCCCGCAGCCGCCCGCGCGTGCTGCTTCCTCCAGATCTGCCGCCACCGCATCGTCAAAGCAGGTCGCGATGAACTGCCCGCTCTGGTCGCTGAGCGTCGCCATCAGATAGCGTTTTCCGCGCGCTGAGGTACGCCACCGTGCATCTTCCACCAGTACCGCCATGGTGGCACCGGCTCGGGTACCGTCATCAGGGATCGCGAGTTCCGCGAGCGCCGTATAGAGCCGCGCGCCGTGCGCCTTGGCGAGGTGGGCGTGCCGATCCACCGGATGCGCCGAGAAATAGAAGCCGAACGCCTCTTTCTCCTGCTCCATCCGCTCGGACATGCTCCAGCGAGCGTTAGGCAGCTTGATTGCATCCCCGGCTGGCTCCGCATCGCCGAACAGTCCGTGCTGCCCGCTCGTGCGCGCCTCGTGCTGTCGCGCGGCAACAGCCAGGATCGTTTCGGCGACGGCGAACACACCGGCGCGGTTGGGCTCGATCCCGTCGAAGGCTCCGGCGGCGGCGAGCGTTTCGAGTTGTCGCTTGTTGATAAGCCGCGGATCAACCCGGTGTGCCAGATCGTCCAGCCGCTGAAAGGCGCCATTCTCCTGGCGCTCTGCGACCAGCTTCTCCATTGCGCCTTCACCCACCGACTTCAGCGCGGCCAACGCATAGCGGACGGCAGGACCGTCCTCATCCACTTCCACGTCGAAGTCAGCCTGACTGCGATTTATGTCTGGCGGCAGGTACTTGACCTGCATTCTTCGCATGTCGTCACAGAAGATGGCGAGCTTGTCCGTCTGATGGATGTCGTAGGCCATCGACGCGGCAAAGAACTCGTGCGGGTGATGTGCCTTCAGCCAGGCCGTCTGATAGGCGAGCAGCGCATAGGCAGCGGCGTGGCTCTTGTTGAAGCCATAGCCCGCAAACTTGTCGATCAAGTCGAACAGCGCGTTCGCGCGATCCTTGGGAATTTGATTATGCTTGGCGCAGCCCTCAACGAAGGTCGCGCGCTGAGCGTCCATCTCCGCCTTGATCTTCTTGCCCATGGCACGGCGCAGAAGATCTGCGCCTCCAAGCGAGTACCCGGCCAGCACCTGGGCCGCCTGCATCACCTGTTCCTGATACACGAAGATACCGTAAGTTTCGGCGAGGATCGGCTCCAGCAATGGGTGCGGGTACTCGATCGGCTCAGTCCCCTGCTTTCGGCGGCCGAACGATGGGATGTTGTCCATCGGGCCGGGACGGTAGAGCGAGACGAGGGCGATGATGTCGCCGAAATTGGTTGGCCTGACGGCCGACAGCGTCCGGCGCATGCCCTCCGATTCCAGCTGGAACACGCCGACCGTATCGCCCTTCTGCAGCAGGGCGTAGACAGCCTCGTCATCCCAGGAGAGAGCGTCAAGATCCACGTGGATGCCGCGCTTCTCAAGCAGTTGAAGGGCGCGCTTCAGAACCGATAGCGTCTTCAGGCCCAGGAAGTCGAACTTCACCAGCCCCGCACCTTCGACAAATTTCATGTCGAATTGGGTCACCGGCATGTCGGATCGCGGATCGCGGTAAAGCGGCACCAACTGGGAAAGCGGCCGATCCCCAATGACCACACCGGCGGCGTGGGTCGACGAATGTCGCGGCAGCCCTTCAAGCTGCATCGCGAGGTCCAGCAGGTTCCGGACCTGATTGTCATTGGCGTACTCGCGATGGAGTTCCGCCACGCCATCGATGGCACGCTTCAACGTCCAGGGGTCGGTCGGATGATTGGGCACGAGCTTCGCCAGGCGATCGACTTGACCGTAGCTCATCTGAAGCACGCGGCCGGTGTCCTTCAGCACGGCCCGCGCCTTGAGCTTACCGAAGGTGATGATCTGCGCCACCTGATCACGGCCGTACTTCTCCTGCACGTAGCGGATCACTTCGCCGCGCCGTGTTTCGCAGAAGTCGATGTCGAAGTCCGGCATCGAGACGCGCTCGGGGTTGAGAAAGCGCTCGAACAGCAGGCCAAGCTGCAGCGGGTCGAGATCCGTAATGGTCAACGCCCAGGCGACGACCGAGCCGGCGCCAGACCCACGACCTGGGCCAACCGGGATATCGTGCATCTTCGCCCATTTAATGAAGTCCGCAACGATCAGAAAATAGCCAGGGAATCCCATCTGGATGATGACGTTGAGTTCGAAATCGAGACGCTTACGGTAAGCATCCTGCCAGCCGTCACCAAGCGGCTCGGTAGCAAGTTCCGCGATCCGTTTGAGGCGCGCGTCGAGGCCTGCATGCGCCTCCTCGCGCAGCATCGCCGCCTCACCCTCGCGGTCACCGGCGAGGCTGGGCAGGATCGGTTTCCGCTTGGGCGCTGCCACCGCACAACGTTGCGCCACCACCATGGTATTTGCGATTGCTTCGGGCAGATCCTCGAACAAAGCGCGCATTTCGTCAGCGGGCTTCATCCAGGCGTCCGGCGAGCTCCTCGGCCGGTCCTCGGTTTCGACATAGGTGGAGTTGGCAATGCACAGCATCGCGTCATGCGCCTTGCCGAAGGTCTTTTCCGCGAAGCAACAGGGATTGGTGGCGACGAGCGGCAGATCCCGCGCATAAGCTAGATCGACGAGCGCGGCCTCGGCCCGCTCCTCGGTTTCATCGCCCCGGCGGGCAAGTTCAATGTACAGCCGGTCGGGGAAGAGCCGACCCAATCGATCAAGATACGCCCCGGCGCGATCTGGCTGGTCCTCCGCAAGCAGCCGGGCCAGTCCGCCTTCCCCGCCCGCGGTCAGGGCGATCAATCCGTCGGTGAATTCGCTGAGAGACTGGAAGCTGACATGCGGCGGAAGATCGATCGGCCGATCGAGATGAGCGCGACTGACCAGCTCGCATAGATTGTCATAGCCACGCTCGTCCTGGGCATAGAGCGCGATCCAGTCGACGATCGGCGCCACGCCTTCCGGCATGTCAGGTCGCGCGACGCCCAGCATGGTTCCGATAACCGGCTGAACCCCGGCGTCGAAGCAAGCGTCGGAATAGGCCATCGCCGCGTAAAGCCCGTTGCGGTCCGTCAGCGCGGCGGCGGGTAAACCAAGCTGCGCCGCGCGCTTCGCGATCGCCTTCGGCTCGATCGCACCGTCGAGCATGGTGTACGAGGAGAAGATACGAAGCGGAACGAACCCGGAATGCGCCATCAACGGACGCTACGCCGATCGGCATGATTCGACCAGCGGAACCGCCGCACCCTTTGCTCGTTTTGCCTGCCAGCACAGGAGCATCTGCCATGACCGATATCGGGCGGAGCGAAGCAGGCGGTCGTTTTGCGTCATCCTCGGGCCCGGGTTGGGGATGGATGATCGGATACGGCGTCATCTCAATCATATTCGGGGCCTTGGCGCTCATCTGGCCCTTCCCGGCCACACTTGCAGCAACGCTGCTTATCGGCGTCGCCTTCGTCGTCTCAGGGATCGTCGCGCTGATCGCGGGAATTCGTGGCACCGGCGCGGAAAGCCGTGGCTACACGATCATTCTCGGCCTGATCTCGATTGTAGCGGGCGTCATCACCGTAGGCTGGCCACTGACCGGCGCAATCTCCTTGACGCTTGTGCTTGCCGCCTGGCTGTTGGTTCGCGGCATCACCGAGATCGCGTACGCCTTCCGCATGCGTCGTCGACGTTGGATGATGCTGCTCTACGGCGTGGTGAACATTCTCCTCGGCCTAATGGTGGTCGCAACCGTGCCGCTGTCCGCGCTTACCATCCCCGGCTTCATCCTGGGCATGAGCTTCCTGTTCGGCGGCGTGGTGGCGATCATGGCTGGGGTGGATCAGAAATCAGGAACAACGGCGTTCCGTTTCTGACCTGAGATCCCCGCCCGGCTCACGAGCACAGCCGAAATCCGCTCGTGGGCGGCTTACAGCAGCTTTTCGATATCCTTGCGCATGTCCTCGGGTTTGGTCGTCGGCGCGTAGCGCGACACGACCCTGCCCTCCCGGTCGACCAGGAACTTCGTGAAGTTCCACTTGATCGCCTTGGAACCGAGAAGCCCCGGCGCGGCGGCCTTCAATTCCTCGAACAAGGGATCGGCCTGCGGGCCGTTCACGTCGATTTTGGCGAACACCGGGAACGTGACGTCATAAGTGAGTGAGCAGAAGTTGGCGATCTCGGCGGCATCCCCCGGCTCCTGCGCACCAAACTGGTTGCAGGGGAACGCCAGTACTTCGAAGCCGCGATCGCCGAACTCGCGATGCAGCGACTCCAATCCTTCATATTGCGGGGTGAAGCCGCACTTTGACGCCGTATTGACGATCAACAGCACCTTGCCGCGATAGTTTTCGAGAGACGCGACGCTGCCGTCCGCGGCCTTCACCTCGAAATCGGTGATCGCGGTCATCGTCCCTCCTCCTCGTGCCGTGACAAAAGATGCTCGAGATTCTGGCGAACCCCCGGCCATTCGCAAGCGATAATCGAATAGACCACGATGTCGCGCACACGCCCATCCATCACTTGGTGAGAACGCAGAACGCCGTCCCGTTTCGCCCCCAATCGCTCGATCGCGCGCTGCGAGGCGCGGTTGAACCAATCGGTTCGGATCTGCACCGCGTTGCATTGGAGCACCTCGAATGCGTGCCGAAGCAGAAGCAGCTTCGCCTCGGTATTGACGCCGGTGCGCTGCACCGATTTCGCATAGAAGGTGCCGCCGACTTCGACGCGCCGATGCGCCTCGTTCATCCGCATATAGCGGGTAAGGCCGACGATCTTGCCCTCGGGCAACTCAACAACGAACGGCATCGATCGGCCGAAATCGCGCTCCTTGAAGGCCGCCGCCATGAACTGGTCGGGATCCGCCATGTTCGAGACGTTGGCGTAGAAGAGATCGGTAAGCCCGGCTGCGGCAGCCGCGAGCGCGTCCCGGTGTTCCGGTAGAAGCGGTCGCAGCGTGACGTGCCGGCCGACGAGCACCGGCGGATCACGCCACGGGTTCATTCCAGGATGCCCTCGTGCAGGCGGACAACGCGATCCATCTTCGCGGCCAGCCGCTCATTATGGGTCGCGACCAGCGCCGCCGATCCTTCCTCACGCACGAGGCGAAGGAACTCACCGAGCACGCGATCCGCGGTATTCTCGTCGAGATTGCCGGTCGGCTCATCGGCGAGGACGAGTGCCGGTCGATTGGCAAGCGCGCGCGCGACGGCGACCCGCTGCTGCTCGCCGCCGGACAATTGGCTCGGCCGGTGTGTCAACCGACGCGACAAGCCAAGCGCTGACAGAAGGGTCGTCGCGCGCGCTTCGGCCGGCGCCCGCTCCGCCCCGTGGATCAGCTGCGGCAGCACCACATTCTCCAGCGCGTTGAAGTCCGGCAGCAGGTGATGGAACTGATACACGAACCCAAGCCGGTCGCGCCGGACCATCGTGCGGCCATGTGCATCGAGGTTTGCCGCTTCCTCACCGGCGATGCGGATCGATCCGTCGAAGCCGCCTTCGAGGAGGCCTACCGCCTGAAGCAGCGTCGACTTGCCCGAGCCCGACGGGCCCAGCAGCGCCACGATCTCACCAGGGCCAACCGAAAGGTTCACCCCGCGAAGGACCTCAATGGTCTCGCCACCCTGGGTGAAGCTACGCGAAAGCCCGCGCGTCTCAAGAACCGGCTCACTCATAGCGCAGCACCTGAACGGGATCGGTGCTTGCCGCCTTGTACGCCGGATACACGGTCGCCAGCAGGGTCATGAGAGCGGTGATCACGACGATCGCAACGATTTCCACGGGATCCGGCTTTGACGGCAGCTCCGTCAGGTACCGGATCGAAGGATCCCACAGGTTCTGGCCGGTCACGAACTGGACGAAGTTCACCACTGCCTGGCGGTAGAAGAGGAAGATCGCGCCCAGGATCAGGCCGGCAACAATACCGAGCGCACCGATCGTGACACCGACCGTCATGAAGATCCGCATCATTGCCCCGCGTGTCGCGCCCATTGTCCGCAGGATCGCGATGTCGCGCGTCTTGGCTCGAACCAGCATGATCAGAGACGAGGCGATGTTGAACGCCGCGACGAGAATGATGATGCACAGCACGACGAACATCGCGACGCGCTCAACCGCAAGCGCCTCGAACAGCTGCGCATTCATCTGCCGCCAGTCATTGATCACACCGACGCGGCCGACCTTGTCGGCGAGCGGCGCAAGGATCTGGCCGACGCGATCGGCATCCACCGTCTCCAGTTCGATCATGCCCACTGCGTCACCGAGGAGGAGCAGCGTCTGGGCGTCCTCCATCGGCATGATCACATAAGCCTTGTCGAAATCATACACGCCGATCTCGAAAATGGCGGCGACGGTATAATTGACGTAGCGCGGGACGGTGCCGAACGGCGTCGATTGGCCCGCCGGGTTGATCAGCGTGATTTCGGATCCGACGGTCGCCCCAAGTGATTCCGCCAACCGCGAGCCTAGCGCGACCCGGTTCGACCCAGGTGTCAGCGAGCTGATTGTGCCCATGATCACCTTGCTGCCAATCGCGGTATTGGAACGGATATCCTGCACCCGCATGCCCCGCACCAGTACCGCTTCGACACGTCCGTTATAGGTCGACATCAGCGGCTGTTCGACCAACGGCACTGCGCTGGTGACGCCGGGCGTTGCTTCCGCCGCGCGCACCACGTCGCGCCAGTCCGCCAATCGGCCGCCGACCCCCTGTACCACGGCATGGCCGTTCAGCCCGACAATCTTGTCGAAGAGCTCGGCCCGGAAGCCATTCATGACGCTCATCACAATCACGAGCGCGGCCACACCCAGCATCACTGCGCCGAGGCTGAAGCCGGCGACGAGAACGATGAACCGCTCGCCGCGCCCGGGAAGAAGATAGCGCCGCGCGATCGTTCGTTCGTAGCGCGACAGGATCATGGGCAGCGCTCTACCGGCGGCGACGAAGGCTGGCAACGCTGCTGTTGCGGAATCGTCACAGGAGGTGGGCAATCGGTTTAGCTGGCGTTCATTTTCGTGGACGCGCCCGGCGTAGACACATAGCCTTACATCACTGGCACACAGGCAAAGGCCGTGGTTCGGGGAAAACGCTCTTCAGTCCCGCCTAGATATGGGCGTGCGGACGAGGGGCGACAAGGGGGCTGACGAGTGATCGTCACGCAGGCGCCCGGGTCGGAAACGATCCGGGCGTTTGCTTGTCCAAATCCGGAGTCTTTTGGCAATCGCCGAGCAGCTGCGTCTGGACCCCGGCTGCCGCCGGGATCCAGTTCCGTTCCGCTTCTTCAGAAGCTGATGCCGATCGTCAGGCCGTAGGTCCGCGGGTCGCCGACGTTGCCTGCGATGAGGCCGGTGTTGCCAGGTGTCGTGGCGAGCACATCGAAGTACTTCTTGTCGAAGACGTTTCGCATCCACAGGAAGGCGTTGAGCTTGTTGTCCGTACGAAAGCCGACCCGCGCATTGGCCAGCGTATACCCATCGATATCGGTGTAGATGGAGCGGGAGGCGTTCGATGAGAACTTCGTTCTCGAGTTGGCATCGAATGCGACATAGCTCTCACCCGGCTCGCCGAAGATCGTGGCCGGGGCGCTATATTCCGCCCCATAGGAGAATGCCCATTTCGATATGCCCGGCAGCCACTGGCCGGAAATGTCGCAGACGATCGGGCTGTTCGCGCCGGGCACCCCAGGAGCACCGATCACCGCCCCGGTGCCGCCTCCCGACAGCTCGGGCGGGCACGGGGCATTCTTGAAGTCGACATATTCGTGATCGTTGAAGGCGCCGTTGATGTAGAAGGTGAAGCCGCTAGTCGGCTGAACGGACAGATCGGCCTCGATTCCGCGCACCCGTACCTTGCCGGCATTCGCGAGATAGCCGCGAAGCGTGGAGGTCGAGCTATTGTTGACGATCGCCTGATAGTCCTTGATGTCGGTCCAGAAGCCGGTTACGTTGAAGGTGACGCGGCGATCCCAGACCTGTGATTTCACGCCGATCTCGAAATGGTCGACCTTCTCGGGCGCGATCTGCGCCAACTGGGTCTGCACGACGCCATTCACCACCGGGACGCCGTTCAGGTTCAGCCCGCCTGATTTGAACGTGTGCGCATAGGTGCCGTACAGCAGCACATCGGGCGCAAGCTTGTACGAGATCGTGCCGTCATAAGAGACGTTCCATTCACGGAACGCCTCGTCACGGAACGCCTGCGGTTGGATCGCGTCGCGCTGTGCCGCCTGCCGCGCCGTGCCGCCGCTATAGGGCACCAGGTTGCCCTGCCCGTCGGTCACGATGCTGACGTAGCTGCCGACCTTGTCGTCGTAGTTCAGGCGGACGCCCGGCGAGAGCGTCAACGCGTCCGTGATCTTCCAGTTGAGTTTGCCGAAGATCGCGCCGCTGAAATTCTTTAGCCGAATGTCGTTGTTCGCGGTGAGGCCGTTCAGCACCGAGGGATCGTTCGACAGCGGATTGGTCGGGTTGATCAGCCAGCGGCTGGCCGCTGGCCCCTGCTGCTGAATGCCGGTCGTATGAATGTCCTGGTAGAAGGCGAAAATGCCCAGGACATAGTCGAAGCTCTTTCCCTCTCCGGCGTAGCGGAACTCCTGGGTATATTGGTTCTGCTTGGTCGGGTTGTTCGACTTGGTCGTGACCGGCAGTCCCGTGAAGTCGCGATCGTTCGCCGGCCCCCAATCCCAGAAACGCCATGCCGTAACGCTAGTAAGCGTACCGGAGCCAAGGCCGATCTCGCCGCGGAGCGAGACCCCGCCGAGCACGTTCAGCGCATTCAAGTCGGCATCCAGATCAGTCAGCCGGTCAAACGGATTACGGCTTAACGGTTCATAGCCGAACGCCGCGGCAAGCGCGTCGAACTGGCGGTTGAGCGGCCGCTGGGTGGAACCCAGCCGAACGAAGATCTGCGCACAGCATTCCGGGTTCTGCCGGCTGTAATCGCCTGACAGCGTGAAATTCATGTTGTCGCCTGCCCGCCACAGCAAGGCGCCGCGGACGCCAAGGTTGTCCTGCTCGTTCACGTAATTGCCCGTCGCCACGTTGAAGATCGTGCCACGGCGGGATGTGACGGCGGTGCCAAGCCGTACCGCGACATTGTCGCTCAGCGGCCCGGATATCGATGCCTTGCCCTGCTTGAACTCAAGATTGCCGACAGAGACCTCGGCACGTCCCTCGAACTCGAAGCTGGGCGCCTTGCTCGTGATGTTGATCGCGCCCGCAACGGTGTTCTTGCCATAAAGCGTTCCCTGGGGGCCGCGCAGCGTTTCGATCTGCTGCACGTCAAGGAAATCGAGCGTCGCGGCGGCAACGCGGCTGAGGTACACCTGGTCGATATAAACACCGACGCCCTGGTCGATGCCGTCATTGGTAAGGCCCAGCGGCGCGCCAAGCCCGCGGATGTTCACCGATGAGTTGCGCGGGTTGGTGGAATAGAATTGCAGCGACGGCTGCAGTTGCTGAAGCCGAGAGACGTTGAAGCTGCCGGTGTTGTCGAGTTCCTTCACCCCAACGACGGAGATCGGGATCGGCACATCCTGAACCTGTTCCTGCCTGCGGCGCGCCGTGACGACGATGTCCGAAGCCACCGAACTCCGCTGCACCGTCTCCCCCGTGCGATCATCGGAACCGGGGGTGGGATCGATCAGCGGTGGATTAGCCTCCTGCGCCAGGGCCGCAGTGGACGTGCCGGCGAGCAGCAGAAACGAAACGAACGTCAACCTCATGATCCCCCCTTCTACATAGATCCTCACTATCCCCATCTGTTTAGTCGGATATGTGCGTGAGCGCCATGTAATGCTGATCGTGCGAGCCTCTTGAAAAGTCGCTTGACCGCACCAAAATTCGCTCTGCGCGGTGCCGCTGACGGGCCGCGCAACCGGCAACGTGGCGATTCGCACGTCGTCGGATTTTCAACTCGCTCACTGGAGGACTTGAAGATGCGTCTCGATCTGACCCCTTATCGCCGCTCGACCATCGGTTTCGATCGGCTGTTCGATCTCATCGAAGCCAATTCGCGTACGGCTTCGGAAAACTATCCCCCGTTCAATCTCGAGCGTCTTGCCGACGATCGCTACCGTATCACGCTGGCGGTGGCCGGCTTCTCGCGCGACGAAATCGAGATTACGGCCCAGCAGAACCTGCTGCTTGTCGCTGGCAAGAAGGATGAGAAGGCAACCGGCCCGAACTTCCTGCATGTCGGCATCGCCACCCGAAGCTTTGAACGCCGCTTCGAGCTTGCTGACTTCGTGTTCGTCGAGGACGCGCGGATGAACGATGGCCTGCTGGTCATCGATCTGGTTCGCGAAGTGCCCGAGGCGATGAAGCCGAAGAGCATCTCGATCAAGACCGGCCCGAAGCCCACGGTCGTGGAAGACAAGCGCGACGAGGCTGCACAGGCCGCGTAACAGGCTTAGCGCCTGACTGTTCGGCGCCTCTTTGCTCCCTTTTCGAGGCGTCGTGGGGCGTCCGGGCCGGAAGGCTCGGGCGCCTTAATTTCTTATCGGGAGTGGGTCGCTAATGGTTCGGGCACCCACGCCGCCGGCCACGTTTCGTCTTTAGATGCCTCGCCGGGCCCGGCTCAACTGGCTGCGCTCCAGCGATCAGGCAATGCCATCGCGAGGGCTGCGACGTGCATCGCTTGGATGATGCCCCCGGATCGGGCGAGTGACATAGCCTCGTTCAGGGGTAGGCGAACCAGCCGCAGGCGTTCTGTCGGCTCGTTCTGCGGTTCGCCGACCTTGGCCACGCCAGTCGCCAGTACCACATGGCAACGGTTCGACTGGTTCGACGGATTAGGCGCGAGCGTCGCGATCAGCCGCCACTCGCCCCCACCATAGCCGGTCTCTTCGCGCAGCTCGCGTTTGGCGGCAGCGATCGCGTTCGCATCGTCCGGATCGACGGCGCCTGTCGGCAGCTCCCGCGAGACGACCCCCCAGCCGTGGCGATATTGATCGACCAGCAGCAGCTGCCCATCCGCGTCCAGAGCAACGACGATCGCCCAATCAGGGTGCTCCGTCACGAAGAACGGAGCGACCCGTACCCCTTCCGCTGTGACGCAATCATCTGCGCGCACCCGCAGCCAGCGATGATCGAACGCCAGCCGCGAACGCTCGACCCGCCACGCGGGCAGGTCGGGATCGTCAGACAAGGCGGCTCTGCTTCACCGCGGCGCCAATGAAGCTTGCGAAAAGCGGATGCGGATCGAACGGCTTGGACTTCAGCTCCGGATGGAACTGAACGCCAACGAACCAAGGATGGTCCGGCCGCTCGACAATCTCCGGCAGCGTCCCGTCCGGCGACATACCGGAGAACACGAGGCCGCCCTTCTCCAGCACGTCCTTGTAGTGCGTGTTCACCTCGTAGCGGTGACGATGACGCTCGAAGATGGTTGTATCGCCATAGATCGACGCGACGACGCTATTCCCCGCCAGCTTCGCTTCATAGGCACCAAGCCGCATCGTGCCGCCAAGATCACCCTCGGCCTCGCGCTTCTCCAGTCCGTCGCGGCCCATCCACTCGGTGATCAGGCCGACCACCGGTTCCTCGGTAGGCCCAAACTCGGTCGAGGACGCATCTTCGATACCGCCAAGGTCGCGCGCACCCTCGATGCACGCCATCTGCATGCCGAAGCAGATGCCGAAATAGGGAATCTCGCGCTCGCGCGCGAAACGCACACTGGCGATCTTTCCTTCCGCACCGCGTTCACCAAAGGCCCCCGGCACCAGAATCGCGTCGCACGGCTCGAGCTGCGAGGCGATCTCCGCATCGTCGTTCTCGAACAACTCGGCGTCGATCCACCGGATGTTGACCTTTACCTTGTTGGCGATGCCGCCATGGACAAGCGCCTCGTTGAGCGACTTGTACGCGTCCTGCAGGCCGACATATTTGCCGACTACGCCGACCGTCACTTCGCCTTCAGGGTTGGTGAGGCGATCGACGATCTCCTCCCAACGGGTGAGATCGGGCGGAGAAGAAGGCGTGATACCAAAGGCGCGCAGCACCTCAGAATCGAGCCCCTCAGCGTGATACTGCAGCGGGACCGCGTAGATGCTCTTCGCGTCGAGCGCCGGGATGACGGCGCCTTCCGGCACATTGCAGAACAGCGCGATCTTCGCTCGCTCGGAGGGCGGGAGCGGCTGTTCGCAGCGGCAGACCAGCACGTCAGGCTGCACGCCAAGCGCTGCCAGTTCGCGCACCGAATGCTGTGTCGGCTTGGTCTTCAGCTCCCCCGCAGCGGCGATGTACGGCACCAACGTCACGTGGACGCTGATCGCATTGCCGCGGCCCACTTCGTTTTTGAGCTGGCGGATCGCCTCGATGAACGGCAGCGATTCGATATCACCGACCGTCCCGCCAATCTCGCACAGGACAAAATCGAGGTCGTCCGTCTCGGCACGTGCGAACGCCTTGATCGCGTCGGTAACGTGCGGAATGACCTGCACGGTGGCGCCAAGATAGTCGCCGCGGCGCTCACGCTGGATGATCTGCTGATAAATCCGGCCGGACGTTACGTTGTCGCTCTGGCGCGCTGCCACGCCGGTGAAACGTTCATAATGGCCAAGATCGAGATCGGTCTCCGCTCCGTCGTCGGTCACATAGACTTCGCCATGCTGGTACGGGCTCATCGTGCCCGGATCGACGTTCAGGTAAGGATCGAACTTGCGGATCCGCACGCGGTAACCACGCGCCTGCAGGAGAGCCGCGAGGCTCGCCGCCATGAGACCCTTGCCGAGCGAGGAGACCACGCCGCCGGTGATGAAAATGAACCGCGCCATGGGGATATCGGATTAGCCTCTAACATGCACAATGGACAAGCGCCCGCGTCACCGCGGGCGCTACGAAACCGGCGAACCGGGTGGATCAGCGGGCGAGCGGAACGCCGTTGTCAGCGGGCGCGGCCTGGTTCGCCGCGGCTGCGGCAGCAGCTGCCTCGGCAGCGGACAGCGCCGCGTCGTCAGCCTGCGGCTGCGGCGCCGGCGCAGTGACCGGAGCAGTCCGCTCGAGCGACGTGTCGACGCTGGTCGTGCCCCGCGTCGCGGCCAGAACGGCGAGCGTGATCGACAGCAGGACGAAGATGCTGGCGAGGATGGAGGTTGCGCGTGTCAGGAAATCCGCCGCGCCGCGCGCCGACATCAGGCCTGATGGGCTCCCGCCGCTGGTGAGGCCGCCGCCTTCCGATCGCTGCATCAGGATCACCGTCACGAGGGCGGCGGCGATGATCGCCTGAACGACGAGGAGGAAGGTGAACATGGCAATCCTGGCTTTACTGGCTGTTCCGGTGGGGGCTGCCCGCCGAACGATACGCGCACATAGGCGCCGCTGATCCCGCGATCAACCGTTGGTCGATTTCGTGACAGTACTGAAACCAGCCGCGGATGACCGCGTTATTCGCCCCGAGTGGTCGGAGACAGCCGGCCCCTGGAACCCGGATGATGCACGTGGCTAGTTACGCACATTCCGAGCTCAGTTCATGGATGAAGACCCTCGTGGATTATGTCCGCTCGGGTGAACCTGATCTGACCAACCGTCAGATGGCCTTGCTGCTGGTCGTCTATCTCAAGCCTGGGCCGCATACCGTTCGCGGCTTGGCCCGGATCCTCAACGTCTCGAAGCCCGTCGTCACTCGCGCCTTGAACAGGCTTGGGGCGCTCGGCTATCTGCGCCGCCAACGCGACGACAGCGACAAGCGCAATATCTTTGTCGCGCGCACTTCCGAAGGGGCAGATTTTCTTGAGGAGTTCGGGCAGTTCATTGGCGACGGCGAAGAGCCGGAACCCCGCCGCGCCAGCGCGTAAATCATTCGCGCTGGTCGGCCCGTCGCGGCATCTTGATCCCACACGCTATGCTGTTCGTGGCGACATCGCCGACGTTCGGCTCGCTGAGCACGTTTTCGCCCCCCATTACGCAGCGCCTCTGCCGCGCGTGCTGTCCGGTGAAACCAGCCTTCGCGAAAGCCGCGCTACCGATTCGGCTACGCTGGCAACTCTTGCAAAAGGCGAGACGTTCGAAGTGCTAGACGTGACCGGCGCTCAGGCCTGGGGCATTGCACCCGCACATGGCCTCGTCGGCTATATAGACGAAGCCAGCCTGGAACCTTCCGCATGACGACCAGCGTCTTCATCGATGGTGCTGCCGGTACGACGGGGCTCGAGATTCGCGAGCGGCTTGCCGACCGCGAGGATTTGACTCTCGTCACCCTGCCCGACGATCGGCGCAAGGATCAGGCCGCTCGACGTGAAGCGCTGAACGACGCGGATCTGGTCATCCTGTGCCTCCCCGACGATGCCGCGCGCGAGGCCGTGGCGCTGATCGACAATCCCCGTACCCGCGTGATTGACGCCTCCAGCGCGCATCGCGTGGCGGGCGGCTGGACCTATGGCTTTCCGGAGCTCGGTTTCGATGTCGCCGCCGCCGCGCGCGTGTCGAATCCCGGCTGCTACCCCACCGGATTCCTGGCACTCGTGGCCCCACTTGTTCGCGCCAGATTGCTCCCGCCGGATTGGCCGCTGACGGTGAACGCGGTGTCGGGATATTCCGGCGGCGGCAAGGCGCTGATCGAGCGCTTCGATTCGGATCCCGAACTCGCCTACCGCAGCTACGGCCTGGCGATGGGCCACAAACATGTGCCGGAGATGCAGCAGCACGCCGGACTCGCGCACGCCCCCCTGTTCGCGCCTGCAGTAGTCCGCGCCTTTCGGGGCATGATCGTGGAGGTCCCGCTTCAGCTGGCTGCGCTGCCCTCCCCCCCGTCGCGCGCCGCCGTGCTCGATGCGCTTGCGGCCACATTCGACGGCGCGCCGCTCGTCACCGTGCATCAGGATCAGCCCGCGGAGCTGCTGATGGCGCGTGACGCCGCGCCAGACGACCGGCTCGACCTGTGGGTGTTCGCCGACGCTGCCGGGCAGCAGGCCCGGCTTGTTGCCCGGCTAGACAATCTGGGCAAGGGCGCCGCTGGCGCGGCAGTGCAGAACCTCAACCTGATGATCGGTGCCCCTCCTTTGGTAGGGTTGGTCCTCTGAAGAAGTTGGGCGTTACTGTATCCGGCACGGCCATGCGCCGCTCGAAGCGAAAAGAGGAATCCGAATGCAGCGCAACCCGGTAGCAAAGCTCCTGCTGTTCGGCGCGACTGGCGATCTCGCCCAGCGGATGCTCCTGCCCTCTCTCTATGGCCTTCACGCCGATCACCTGTTGCCCGCCGGCCTGACGATCACCGGCACGGCGCGGTCGGATCATGACGATGAAAGCTATCGCGCCTTCGCACGGGAGGCGCTGGACGAGTTCCTGCCGAAGGACCGGCGCGATTCGGATGCGATCGACAGCTTCCTCAAGCGGCTGAATTACCAGCCCCTCGATGCAACCGACGTCGACCATTACGGCGATCTGGCGAAGAAGGTGGGCGACGTCTCGGGGGGACTCGCCATCTTCCTGTCGACGGCGCCCTCTCTATTCAAGCAGGTGATCGGCGGGCTCTCCAAGGCCGGCCTGGCGGGTGACACCGTCCGGATCGGGCTGGAAAAGCCGCTCGGCTATGATCTCGCGTCCAGCCGCGAAATTAACGACACCGTCGCCACCGCCTTCCCGGAAGAGCGGATTTTCCGCATCGACCACTATCTCGGCAAGGAGACGGTGCAGAACATCCTCGCCCTGCGCTTTGGCAATTCCTTCTTCGAACCTGTGTGGAATGCGCAGGGCATCGATAACGTGCAGATCACCGTCAGCGAGACGGTGGGACTGGAAGATCGCGCAGGCTATTATGACGGCGCCGGCGCCCTGCGCGACATGGTGGCGAACCACATCCTGCAGCTCGTTGCGCTGATCGCGATGGAGCCGCCGGCACGTTACGACGTCACCGAAATTCGCGACGAGAAGGCGAAGGTGTTCCGTTCGCTGCGCGAGATCCGGCCCGAAGAAGCGCCGACCTGCACGGTCATCGGCCAGTATCTCGGCGGGGCGGTGAAGGGCGAGATCGTCAAGGGCTACGACGAGGAACTCGGCAAGGATTCGAACACCGAAACCTTTGTCGCGATCAAGGCACACGTTGATAACTGGCGCTGGCAGGGCGTGCCCTTCTATCTTCGCACTGGCAAGCGCATGCCCACTCGACGAAGCGAGATTGCGATCCAGTTCAAGCCGGTCCCGCACTCGATGTTCTCCGGACGCGGCGGGCTGCTACAGCCCAACATGCTGATCATTCGCCTCCAGCCGGAAGAATATATCCAGCTTCTCGTCATGGCGAAGGAGCCCGGCCTCGATCGGGAAGGCATCCGCCTGCGCGAAGTGCCGCTGAATCTCAGCCTCGATGCAGAGTTCGCCGGCACGCGCCGCCGTATCGCCTACGAACGCCTGCTTCTCGATCTGATCGAGGGCGATCAGACCTTGTTCGTGCGCCGCGACGAAGTGGAGGCGCAATGGACGTGGATCGATGCGATCCGCGCGGGCTGGAAGGCCAACGACATGAAGCCGAAGCATTATGCCGCCGGCACCTGGGGTCCTGCAGCTTCGATCGCGCTGACCGAGCGCGACGGCGTTACCTGGCAGGACGATTGATCGAGGGAGCTTACGCTTCCCCTCACCCGTTCGTGTGAGGCGAGCCGAGACACGTTTTGCCTCACTTTCTGTCCCGCGACATTGCTTCGGGACCTACGGAATTGGATCTATGAGCGACGAAATCGAATGGTGGGAATATGACGACGCGGCCGAGATGGCAGATGCGGTCGCAGGCGACGTTCAGTTCATCATCGAAAGCGCGATTGATGCGCGCGGCGCGGCCGTTATCGCGCTTTCCGGCGGCAAGACGCCGATCCCGATCTACCAGAAGCTGGCCAGCGCCAAGCTCGATTGGAAGCGCGTGACGATCCTGCCGACGGACGAACGGATCGTGCCGCTGGGCGATCCGCTCAGCAACGTGACGATGATCGGCAAGACCTTCATTCCCAAGGGCGCGCGCGTGATCCCGATCGTGCCGCAGGCGACCGCCGACTATAAGGCCGCCGGCCGTTCGGCCGACGCGCTGATGCAGGACCTGCACTGGCCGCTCGACCTCTGCCTGCTTGGCGTTGGGGCGGACGGTCACACGGCATCGATCTTCCCTGGGCCGGACTATGACGAAGCGTTGAATGGCCCGCGCGAGCGTCGTGCACTTGGCGTGATGCCGGAGCCGCTGCCGGAAGAGGCGCCGGTTGCGCGCGTCACGCTGTCGCGTGCCGGCATCATCTCCGCCAAGGCGCTGATGATCGCCATCACCGGCGCCAAGAAGCGCAAGGTGCTGGAGGATGCGATCGCCCAGGGCGCGGGCTCGGCTTATCCGATCGGCCGGGTGCTCGCGGATGCCGAGCTTCCCGTGGACATCCACTGGGCGGAGTAGCCGCCCTACCCTCCCACTCACGGGCGGGATGGGGGAGAGGCCTGTCGCCTTCCGGCGCTTCGGCGTACATAGATATGCCCTCCCCTGACCCTCCTTTCACCTGGAGGGGACTGAGAGACTGAAATGCCCCTGAACTCCGTCGTCTCCGCCGTCACTGATCGCGTGATCGCCCGGTCGCGCGACAGCCGTTCGCGTTACCTCGATCTCCTCACGCGGGAGCGGGATCAGTGGATCGGCCGCCCGGCGCTTGGCTGCGCCAACCTCGCGCACGCTTATGCAGGTACGGAAGAGGACCGTGCGGCGATGAAGGCGGGCGACGGGATGAACATCGGCATCGTCACGGCCTACAACGACATGCTCTCGGCCCATGCCGTCTATTACCGGTACCCCGAGCAGATGAAGGTCTGGGCGCGCGAGGTCGGGGCAACGGCGCAGGTCGCCGGCGGCGTGCCGGCGATGTGCGACGGCGTGACCCAGGGCTATGCCGGGATGGAGTTGTCGCTGTTCAGCCGCGATACGATCGCCCTGGCGACGGCGATCGCCCTCTCCCATGGCACGTTCGAGGGTGCGCTGCTGCTCGGCATCTGTGACAAGATCGTTCCCGGCCTGCTGATGGGCGCGCTCCGCTTCGGACACTTGCCCATGCTGATGGTGCCAGGCGGCCCGATGCCGACCGGCATCTCGAACAAGAGCAAGGCGGCGGTCCGCGAGCGCTACGCCATGGGGGAGGCGGACCGCGAGGAGCTGCTCGACAGCGAAATTGCGGCTTATCACACCCAGGGCACCTGCACCTTCTTCGGCACGGCCAATACCAACCAGATGATGATGGAGGTGATGGGCCTCCACATCCCCAACGCCGCCTTCGTCAATCCCGGCACGAAGCTTCGCCAGGCGCTGACCCGCGCGGCGGTGCACCGCGTTGCCGGTCTCGGCTGGCGCGGCGAGGATTACCGGCCGATCGGCCATTGCGTTGACGAGCGCGCGATCGTGAACGCAGCCGTGGGCCTGCTCGCCACCGGCGGCTCCACCAACCACCTGCTTCACCTTCCCGCGATCGCCCGCGCTGCGGGGATCGTGATTGACTGGGAGGATATGGACCGCCTGTCGCGTGCGGTGCCGTTGATCGCGCGCGTCTATCCAAACGGCGCGGCAGACGTGAACGGCTTCGAGGCTGCCGGCGGCATGGCCTTCGTCATCCGCGAACTGATCGCCAGCGGCCATCTTCATGCCGATATCCTCACCGCCGGCAGCGACACGCTCTCCGATGCCTCGGGCAAACCGATGCTCGACGGGGACGCGGTTGTATGGCGTGATCCGGGGGCCAGCGGAGACGATACGATCCTTCGTACCCCAGCGGACCCTTTCTCGCCGGATGGTGGGATGCGCATCCTGGCCGGTAATATCGGTCGCGCCTGCATCAAGGTGTCGGCCGTGGATCCCGACCGCTGGATCATCGAGGCACCGGCAGCCGTGTTTCACGATCAGGCAGAAGTGCTCGCGGCCTTCCAGCGCGGCGAACTGGACCGCGATGTGGTGGTCGTCGTCCGCTTCCAGGGCCCACGTGCCAACGGCATGCCGGAACTTCATAAGTTAACGCCGGCGCTCGGCGTCCTGCAGAACAAGGGCTATCGCGTCGCTCTTGTCACCGACGGTCGCATGTCGGGCGCCTCAGGCAAGGTCCCCGCCGCAATCCACGTGTCGCCGGAAGCGCTGCCTGGGCTGAGCGGCGACGGCGGGGCCATCGCGCTGATCCGCGATGGCGACATGATCCGGGTCGATGCGGTCGCCGGCACGATTGACGCTCTGGTTGACGCTAGAGAATGGGCTGAGCGGACGCCCGCGCCCGCGCCACCCGCCGCTGACGGCTTCGGCCGCGAACTGTTCGGCATGTTCCGCGGCCTGGCGGATGAAGCCGAAAAAGGCGCCTCGGCCATACTCGCCGGCGCGCACCTCTAGATCGGGACGAAGGCTGACATGGAACTGGTATCGGTCGACATCGGCGGCACGCATGCGCGCTTCGCGATCGCGGAGGTCGAGGGCGGTCGCGTCGTCTCGCTCGGCGAGCCGATCACGCTCAAGACATCCGATCACGCCAGTCTGCAGACGGCGTGGCAGGCGTTCGAGCGGAAGCTGGATCGGCCGATTCCCTCGGCTGCGGCAATCGCCGTCGCCTCGCCAATCACCGGTGACGTGATCCGCCTGACCAACAATCCGTGGGTCATCCGCCCTTCGCTGATCCCCGAACGACTCGGCGCCGCGACCTTCACGATCATCAACGATTTCGGTGCGATCGGCCATGCCGTCGCTCAGCTGCCGCCGGAGCATTTCGATCACCTCTGCGGGCCGGATATCACGCTGCCCGACAAGGGTGTGACGACCGTCTGCGGGCCCGGCACTGGCCTCGGCGTCGCGCAGGTGTTCCGCCATGGCAACGGCTATCACGTTCTTCCCACTGAGGGCGGGCACATCAATTACGCGCCGCTGGACGGGATCGAGGACGCGCTGCTGAAGCGGCTGCGCGGCACGTTCACCCGCGTCTCGGCCGAGCGAATCTGCGCTGGCCCGGGCATCGTCGCGATCTACGAGTTGCTTGCCGAGATGGAGGGCCGCCACGTTCCCAGCCGCGACGACAAGGTTATCTGGACGGAGGCGCTGGAAGGCACCGACTCGATCGCACTTGCCGCGCTCGATCGCTTCTGCCTCGCGCTTGGCGCCACGGCCGGCGATCTCGCGCTGGCCCACGGCGCCAACGGCGTTGTCATCGCTGGCGGGCTCGGCCTGCGGATCAAGGACAAGCTGATCCGCTCGGGCTTTGATCAGCGCTTCGTTGCCAAGGGACGTTTCCAGTCGATGATGGCAAACATCCCGGTCAAGCTCATCACCCATCCCCAGCCCGGCCTGTTCGGTGCCGCGGCGGCCTTCGCACAGGAACATACGGCATGACCGATATCGGCCAGATCATGCGCACCAGTGCGGTCATCCCCGTACTGGTGATCGAGGATGCGGCAACCGCCCGGCCGCTCGCTGAGGCGCTTGTCGCCGGTGGCCTGCGCGTGCTCGAAGTAACGATGCGCACCCCGGCCGCGATCGACGCCATCCGGGAGATGAAGCAAGTGCGCGGCGCGATCGTCGGTGCCGGCACGGTCGTCTTCGCCGATCAGTTTGAGCAGGTCGTGGAGGCCGGCGCCGAGTTCATCGTATCCCCCGGCCTTACCGAACAGCTCGCGCGCCCGATCATTGCCAGCGGCGTGCCTTATCTTCCGGGCGTCGCAACCGCGGGTGACATCATGCGCGGGCTCGACCTTGGCCTCACGCACTTCAAGTTCTTTCCGGCCGAAACTTCCGGGGGGTTGAAGGCGCTGAAGGCGCTCGCCGCCCCCTTCTACCAATGCCGCTTCTGCCCGACCGGCGGAGTTTCGGAGGCCAACGCTGCCGACTGGCTCGCGTTCGATCCGGTGCTCTGCGTCGGCGGCAGCTGGGTTGCGACTGGTTCGCCAGCGGAGATCGAAGCTAAGGCGCGCGCGGCGGCTGCGCTCCGGCGTTAAGCCCAAAGCGTTATTCGGCCGCCTCCCCCACGTCGGCCGTCAACTTCGTCAAGGGCCGGGCACTCTGCTCGATGACCGGCGGCGACTCGAGCGTCTTGCCGGCGGTATCGATCTTGAGCGTGTCGAAGCGCCGGGCCTGGGTCAGCACCTGCGATTCGAGACTGCCCACGAACGCATTATATGCGCCCATCGCGGTGTCGAGGTTCTTGCCAAGCTTCGCGACATGGCCGCCCATCACCGCTAGGCGGGCGTAGAGATCCTTGCCGAGCTGCGCGATCTCCCTCGCCTGCTCGGCGAGCTGCTCCTGCCGCCAGACCGCTGCAACCGTGCGGGCGATGGCGATCAGGTTCGTCGGCGTTGCGAGCAGCACGCGCCGTTCGAAGGCATAGTCCCAAAGTGTCGGATCATGTTCCAATGCCGCGGACAGGAAATGCTCGCCCGGGACGAACATCACCACATAGTCCGGGGCATCATCGAACTGGTTCCAGTAAGCCTTGGCACCCAGCCCATTAACGTGCGCCCGCATCGCTGCGGCATGCGCTGTCAGGCCGGCGGAACGATCCGCCTCGTCGACAGCGCCGAACGCATCCTGATAAGCGTTCAGTGACACCTTTGCGTCGATCACCAGCGATTTGCCGCCAGGTATCCGAACGATCACGTCGGGACGGAATCGCGCGCCATCCGCATCGGTCACCGACACTTCCGTGGCAAAATCCGCATGCTCGGAAAGCCCGCAGCTTTCCAGCACATTGCGAAGCTGCTGCTCGCCCCAGCGGCCGCGCGCCTTGGGCGCGTTGCGCAGCGCGTTGACCAGCTTGGCTGCCTCGCTGCGTACCGATTCCTGCCCGATCCGCATCTGCTCGATCTGGCCGCGCAGTTCGCCGAAGGCATCGCGGCGCTCCGCCTCCACCTTCTGCACGCCCTCTTCATAACGCTGCAGCCGCTCGCTCACCGGCTGCAGCATGGCACGCAGGTTCTGACCGGCCGTCTCTTCGGACTCGCGGAAACGCTCATTCGCACGCTGAAGAAACCGATCCTGCGCCTCCGCCAGCAGTTGCTGGCCGACTTGGCTGAATTGCGCCGCCAGCGCATCCTTCGCCTCACGCAGTTCGATCAACCGCGAGTCGAACGCGCGCGCCTCGGCCTGCAAGCGCGCGATCTCGGCACGGCCGGCATCACGATCGTCACGGATCGCCGCCAGTTCCTGGCGCAGCGAACCCGCCGCCTTGGCGCGCTCTTCGGCGCCGGCAAGATCAACGATCGCCTTCTTGAATTCGTCGGTCCGCGCATCGCGCTCGGCACGAAGTGCCGCCACGCCGCGGCTGGCGAGCCACCATCCCGCCGCGAGCCCGATGAGCAGGGCGACGACGATCAACAATGCGGCGACTGGCTCCACGCTTCCTCCGGAAGAGAACGAAGCGCGAACCTAACCCTCGGCCTACGCAGAGGCAAGCGCGATCAAGCGGCGTTCTTGCGCGCCTTTGCCAGCTTCTTCAGCAGCATGTCGCGCTTCAGGCGCGTGATATGATCGATGAACAGCACGCCGTTCAGATGGTCGATCTCGTGCTGCATGCACGTCGCCATCAGGCCGTCCATATCCTCTTCATGGCGCTGGCCATCGAGATCCAGCCACGCCACGCGGCAGCGCGCCGGCCGCTCCACCTCGGCATATTGTTCCGGGATAGACAGGCAGCCCTCGTTGTATCGCGAGGTCTCCTCGGAGACCGAGATGATCTCCGGATTGATGTAGGCCTTGGGATCGCGAACCGCTTCGGGCTTTTCCTCGTCCTCGGTCTCGCGCTCCTGAAGGTCGATCACGACGACGCGGCGGGCGACGCCCACCTGGATCGCGGCAAGGCCGATGCCTCGCGCGTCGTACATCGTCTCGGTCATGTCAGCGACGAGCTGACGCACCTCGTCGTCAATCGTTTCAACAGGCGCGCAGACAAGACGCAGACGCGGATCGGGAACCTCGACAATCGGAAGAATGGCCATGCGCGCGAGATATTGGCGGACGCCCGCCGAATCAAGCGACGGGTCGCCGCGCCCTCAGCGCCTGTGCCAATGTGCCCTCATCAAGGTAATCGAGTTCCCCGCCGACCGGCAGGCCATGGGCAAGCTGCGTGAGGCGAATCGGAAAGCGCTCCAGCCGCTCGGCAATGTAATGCGCGGTCGTCTGCCCCTCGAGCGTGGCGTTCATGGCAAGCACCACCTCGTCGACGCCCCCTGCTTCCACCCGCCGAACCAGCTGGTCGATCGCCAGATCCTCGGGCCTGACGCCTTCCAGCGCGGATAGTCGCCCGCCCAGCACGTGGAAGCGTCCGGGAAAGAGCCGCGACCGATCGAGTGCCCAGAGATCCGCAACTTCCTCAACCACGCACAAGGCCCGTGCGTCACGGCGCGGATCGGCGCAGATCGCGCACGGATCCGTGGTGTCGACATTGCCGCAGATCGAGCAGGTCGCCAGCCGCTCCTCCACCGCCTGCAGCGCGGCGAGCAGCGGCACGAGCGCCCCTTCTCGCTTCTTTACGAGGTGGAGCACCGCACGGCGCGCCGATCGCGGGCCGAGCCCAGGAAGCCGCGCCAACGCGCCCGTCAGCGCTTCGATCTCCTGTGATGCCATCGCCGGAACAGATAGGGGGTTGCGCCTGGCTTCGCCAGCGCGTTGAAGCGCCCGCCATGCGGATCGTCTTCATGGGAACGCCCGAGTTCGCGGTGCCGGCGCTCGATGCGCTCGTTGCTGCGGGTCATCACATCGTCGCGGCCTACAGCCAGCCACCCCGCCCCGGCGGCCGACGCGGCCGCGCCCTCGTCCCCTCGCCGGTGCACCAGCGCGCCGAAGCGCTCGGCATCGAGGTACGCACCCCCGTCTCACTAAAAGCCGCGCCGGAGCAGGAGGCTTTCGCCGCGCTGGGCGCCGACGTCGCCGTAGTGGCCGCTTACGGGCTTATCCTTCCGCGCCCGATCCTCGAGGCGCCGCGTCACGGCTGTCTCAACATCCACGGCTCGCTCTTGCCGCGCTGGCGCGGAGCCGCACCGATCCAGCGCGCGATCCTCGCCGGTGACGCAGAGACCGGCGTCGGGATCATGCAGATGGAGGCCGGTCTCGATACCGGGCCCGTCCGCCTGGAGGGCCGCACGCCGATCGAAGGCAAGACCGCGGGCGAGCTTACCACCGAATTGGCCGGCATGGGCGCGAAGCTGATGGTGGAGGTTCTCGCTGACATTGATGCCCATCCGCCGGTCCCGCAGCCGGCACACGGCGTCACCTATGCCGCAAAGATCGCCAAGGAGGAGCTTCGGCTCGACTTCACCCGGGACGCTGAGGCGGTCGAACGGCAGGTACGTGCCTTCAATCCGCCGGGCGCATGGTTCGAAGTCGGCAGCGAGCGCATCCGCGTGCTTTCAGCGGATGTCGCGGACCCGTCCGGGGAAAGTGGCGAGGTGCTGGACGATCAGCTGACGATTGCCTGCGCAGCCGGTGCGATACGGCCAACATCCGTCCAGCGGGCCGGTCGCGGCGTGATGAGCGTCCACGAACTGCTGCGCGGCTTCGCCATCCCGGCCGGCACACGCCTGTGACCCGGTTCGCGCTCACCGTGGAGTTCGACGGCCGCCCCTTCATGGGCTGGCAGCGGCAGGATCACGGGCCGAGCGTCCAACAGGCGATCGAGGACGCAGCCTTTGCTGTGACGGGGGAGCGCACCACCATTCACGCCGCCGGCCGCACCGATGCGGGGGTCCACGGGGTGGCCATGCGCGCGCATCTCGATCTGTTGAAGGATCTCACCCCCTTCCGGCTGGGCGAGGCACTCAACGCCCGCCTGCGGCCGGCGCCGATCGCTATCCTCGGCTGCGAGATCGTTCCGGATGATTGGCACGCGCGCTTCTCGTGCCTTGGCCGGTCCTATGAATATCGCATCGTCAACCGACGCGCGCCGCTAACGTGGGACAAGGGCCTCGCATGGCAAGTGCCGCAGCCGCTCGACGAAGCGGCGATGCACCGGGCGGCTCAGCTGCTCGTCGGCCGGCATGATTTCACGACCTTCCGCTCGGCCCACTGCCAGGCACAAAGCCCGGTCAAGTCGATCGATCGGCTCGACGTGACGCGCAATGGAGACCGCCTGATCGTCACCGCTGCGGCGCGTTCCTTCCTTCACCATCAGGTGCGGTCGATGGTCGGTTGCCTCGCACTCGTCGGCATGGGCCGCTGGGCGGTCGCCGACATGGGCGACGCGCTGGAAGCTGCGGATCGCACGCGGCTCGGCCTCAACGCCCCGCCCGACGGTCTCTACTTCATGAACGCGCGCTACCCCTAAGGGGCGCCACGCCGCTCAGCGCGTCAACTGAGCTGCCAGTTCGACGTGCGTCGACCAGCGGAACTGCCCCACCGGCTGGATCCAGTCGAGACGCCAGCCGCCTTCTAGCATCGTCTTCACATCGCGTGCGAAACTGCTGGGATTACACGATACATAGGCGAGGCGCGGCACCCGCGCGCCGGCCAGCGCGTGCGCCTGCTCGCGCGCGCCGGCGCGCGGCGGATCGATCACGATGGCGCCAAACCGGTCAAGCTCGACCGGGGTCAGCGGGCGGCGGAACAGATCGCGATGCTCGGTGAACACCGGCAGCTGCGCGCGCGACGCCGCTGCTTTGAGTGACCCGATCGCCTCACGTCCGCCCTCCGCGGCATAGACCCGCCCCGGCAGCGCTAGTGCGAAGGTCCCAAGCCCGGCGAAGAGATCCGCGGTCACAGCGGCGTCACCCACCGCCTCGCGCACGGCGGAGACCAGCGCGGCCTCGCCCTCTGCCGTCGCCTGCAGGAACGCTGCAGGCGGCAGCGGCACCGGCACGCCGCCCAGCGTGATCGTCACGGCGTCCGGCTCCCACCGCACCTCCGGGCCATAGCCTTCGTCGAATGCAATCCGCGCCAGGCCATGTGCCTCGGCAAAGCCGCTGATCGCCTCGGCCGCTTTCAACCCCTCCGGCATGATCCCGTTGATGAGGAGGTCAACGCCCTGATCGGCCAGCGTCAGGTGGACGTCCAGCCGCCGCTTGGGCCGCAGCACATGGATCAGCCGACGAAGCGGTGCCACCAGCGCGAACAGCTCGGGACGAAGCACGTGGCATTCGGCAAGATCGACGATGGCGTGGCTCTTCTCCACCGCGAAACCGATCCGGCCCGCCGCCTCGGCATGGAGTGTCGCCCGGCGGCGCGTCCGCGGCGGTGACAAGGCCGGCGCGCGAACGTCGGTCGAGAGCCCCTGCGCTGACAATGCCCCCGCGATCCGGTCGACGATGAAGTCGCTCCACGACGAATCGTCCAGCTGCTGCAGCTGGCACCCGCCGCATTCCGGGAAGTGGCGGCACGGCGGCACTTGATAATGCGGTCCGCGCACGATCGTGCCATCCGCTGCGACGCGGTCGCCCGGCGCAGTTAGCGCCACATGCCGCCCGTCGTCCGTCACGCCATCGCCGCGCCCGGCGATCCGCACGATCGTCGCTTCTTCACTCACCAATACTATCCAATCGCACTCGGTAGATGCGCCGCCAGATCGTCGGCGACAAAGGCGGGCCCGGCGAGTCGCGCCGCTTGCGCGTGCAGCCATACCCCGTCCACCGCCGCCTGCAACGGATCGGCCCCGCCGGCAAGCCGCGCCGCGATCACGCCGGCGAGAACGTCGCCAGTCCCGGCGGTCGAAAGCCACGTCGGGGCACCCGAATGGACGACGGCGCGGCCATCCGGCGATGCGATGACGGTGTCCACCCCCTTGTAGACCACGATCGCGCGAGCCCCACGCGCCGCGGAAAGCGCGCGCTCGATCTTGCTGCCTCCTTGCTCGCCGAACATCCCCGCGAACTCGCCGCCATGCGGGGTCAGGATCGTCTGGGGCGGCAGCGCATGACTTCCAATGAGAGCTAAAGCATCGCCATCGATCACCAATGGCCGGCCACATCGCAGCGCCGCGTCCAGCTTCGTCACCGCATCATCGCCGCGCCCAAGGCCGGGCCCGACGACGACCGCGCCGATCCGCCGGTCCGCAAGCAGCGCGGCGTCGAACCGGCGGCGAACGATCGCATGTGGCAGCCGATCCGTCGCGCTGCCGAGCAACAGTACATAGCCTGCCCCGGCCTTCGCCGCGGCGGTTGCGCACAAGGCCGCGGCCCCCGGCATGGCGCCGGCGATCACCGTCACCATCCCGCGCGAATATTTATGCGCGTTGACGCTCGGCGCTTCGCGTCGGGGCTCCGCGGCCACCTGCACCTTGCTGTCCGCAGGGATGCCGATGTCGAGAACGCGCACTGCCCCGCAGCGCCTGGCGGCCGGTTCCAGCACATGCGCCGGCTTCGCCGCACCCAGCGTCAGGGTCAGGTCAAACCGCGGTACCTTGCCTGGGCAAGCACCGTCGTCGCTCGCTGCGCCGCTCGGCACGTCAACCGCGATCGACAGGCGCGCAGCGGCAACCAACGCGCAAAGAAGCGTTGCCAGCACATCGTCCAGCGCCCGTGTCAGGCCGACGCCGAACAGGGCGTCAACCACCACGGGGGCAGGCGCGGCATCACCGATCATTTCCACCGGCCCGCCCCATTGCTGGCGGGCAGCCTGCGCAGCAGGCGTTTTCGGCTCGCCGCTCGCCGCGACCCGGACCGGCAGCCCTGCCCGACGCAGCGTCGCCGCGACGACATAACCGTCACCGCCATTGTTGCCTGGCCCGCACAGCACCAGAACCTCCGCGCCAGCGGCCAGCCGGCGCACCTGCTCCGCCACCGCTTCACCGGCGCGCTGCATCAGGCTTTCGACGGTAGCGCCGGCATCGATCGCCCGCTGTTCGGCCGCACGCATTTCGGCCGCGGTCAGGATCAGCTGGCCGGCAAGCGAGTTCATCGAGCAGCGGCCTTCATCGTTGCCGGCAAACGATAATGATCGTCGCCCAGCGCCACTTCGATCTCGTCGGCGCCGGCCAAGGTGACCACCGCCGGCTCCGCGCCGTCGGCCGCGACGACGCCGCGCCCGTCGCTCGCGACCAGCAACCGGCGGAAGCCGCCATCGGGGTGCCGCATCGTCAGCACCAGCCCGCCGTCGCTTTCCGCCCGCTCGATCTCGCACACGCGGGCGAATGCCTTGGCGCCGCCGGGCGCGCATTGCACCCGGCCGTCTTCCGCGGCGGCCACCGCCTGCTCAGCCTCCGCCTTCGCCAGCACCTTGGTATCGGCCTTTGGCTCGCCGCAGGCGGCGAGCGCGAGGATCAGAAATGCGCTAGATATCCGCGTAGACATGGCGTTCGGCAGCAGCTCCCGGATGGGTGACCGCTCCCTTGTACGCCGGGCCGACATTCTGCGCATAGCGCCACAACGCGCCTGACCCGTAATCGGACACACGCGGCTGCCACGCCGCCTTGCGCGCCGCCAGCACGGCCTCGTCGACGAGAAGGTCGATCGTTCCCACCTCGGCGTCGATACGGATGATGTCGCCATCCTCGACCAGCGCGATCGGGCCGCCCTCGGCTGCCTCCGGGCCGACGTGCCCGATGCAGAAGCCGCGCGTCGCACCTGAGAAACGACCGTCGGTGATCAGCGCCACCTTCTCACCCATGCCTAGGCCGTAAAGCGCAGCAGTGGTCGACAGCATCTCGCGCATTCCCGGCCCGCCCTTGGGTCCTTCGTAGCGGATGATGACCACCTCGCCTTCCTTGATCTGGCGATGCTCCACCGCCTGGAACGCATCCTCCTCGCAGTCGAAGCAGCGCGCTGGCCCTTCGAACTGCAGGCGGTGCATGCCGGCGACCTTCACGATCGCGCCATCGGGCGCCAGGCTGCCGCGCAGTCCCACGACGCCGCCGGTCGGCGTGATCGGCGCCTTCGCATCGTAGATCACCTTCTGGTCGGGGTTCCAGGTGACCTCGTCGATATTCTCGCCCAGCGTTTTGCCGGTCACGGTCATGCAATCGCCGTGCAGCAGACCCTCCGCCAGCAGCGACTTCATCAGCATGTACGCGCCGCCTGCCTCGTACATGTCCTTCGCTACATACTGCCCGCCCGGCTTCAGATCGGCGCAATACGGCGTCGACTTGAAGATCTCTGCGACGTCGAACAGGTCGAACTCAATCCCTGCCTCATGCGCCATGGCCGGCAGATGGAGCGCCCCGTTTGTGGAGCCGCCGGTCGCCGCCACGATGCGTGACGCGTTCTCGAACGCTTCGCGGGTGCAGATATCGCGCGGGCGAATGTTGCGCGCCAGCAGCTCCATCACCTGCGCGCCGGCCGCAACCGCGATCTGCTCGCGCGTAGTGTAAGGAGCAGGCACCATGTTGCTGTTCGGCAGCGACAGGCCGATCGCTTCCGCGACGCAAGCCATGGTGTTCGCGGTATACTGACCGCCGCATGCGCCGTGGCCGGGGCACGCTACCTTTTCCAGCGCATGAACGTCTTCGATCGGGCACGTGCCCGCGGCATATTTGCCGACCACCTCGAACACATCGACGACGGTCACGTCGCGATCCTGATAGCGGCCCGGGAGGATCGACCCGCCATAAACGAAGATCGACGGGATATTCAGCCGCAGCATCGCCATCATCATGCCCGGCAGAGACTTGTCGCACCCCGCGAAGCCGACGAGCGCGTCATAGCAATGGCCGCGCACGGACAGCTCGACCGAGTCGGCGATCACTTCGCGGCTGACAAGGCTCGCCTTCATGCCTTGATGGCCCATGGCGATCCCGTCGGTGACGGTGATGGTGTTGAACCGCCGCGGCATGCCGCCGCCCTGCTCCACGCCGCGCCGCGCCGCGTCAGCCTGCGCATCGAGCGTCGTGTTGCAGGGCGCGCTGTCATTGCCGGCGGAGGCGAGCGCGACGAACGGCCGCGCGATCTCCTCTTCGCTCAGCCCCATCGCATAATAATAGCTGCGGTGCGGCGCGCGTTCGGGGCCGACCGACACATGGCGGCTCGGCAGCCGGTTCTTGTCGAAGCTGTGGGTCATGGCTGCGGTCGCTATGCCGCTCGGCCGTGGCGCGCAACCCGCCTTGCGCAACAACCCGATGGTTTGATCAGGCTGCGCGCAACTTTCCGACCGCAAAGACGCGGGCGGTTAGCCTTTCACCACCTCAGAGCTGAGCGAGCGCCTGTTCGACACCGTCCATGGTGAACGGCTTCTGCAGCACGGGCCGGCCGCGGAATTCCTCGATCAGCATGTCGTCCGCCCCGCCAGTCGCAAAGACGAATGGGATACCCTTCTCTGCGAGGGCCGCTGCGATCGGCCAGCTTTTCTCGCCGCCGCGCAGGTTCACGTCGAGGATCGCGCAGTCGAAGCCTCCTGCCTCGACGAGCGCCAGCGCCGTCTCGACGGAATCGGCAGTGCCGGCACATTGCCGCTCGAGCAGATCGAGGAAGTCCTCGAGCATCATGGCGATAAGCGGCTCGTCTTCGACGAGCAGGACGCGAGTGGTCATGCGGGCTCATTAGGTGGCGCGGAACGAAACCGCAACGGCTGTGTCATTCGAGCAATATTACGTATCAGCCCTGTTGCGCCAGAGCATCACGTGCCGCCTCCGCGAGTTGCTGGACCGAAAACGGCTTCGGGATGAAGGCGACGTTCTCCAGCGATATGGAGCGGCGCAACTGTTCCTCGGCATAGCCAGACATGAACAGGATCGGCATATCCGGATACCGTGCGCGTACATGTCGCGCCATTGTCGGACCATCCATCACCGGCATTACCACGTCGGAAACCACCAGGTCTGGCCGCGGATTGCTCTCGATGATCTCCAGCGCGGCCTCGCCGTTCTCGGCGGTAAGGACGGTGTACCCCTGCCGCGTCAGCGCCCGCTCCGCCACCGCGCGTACCATGTCCTCGTCCTCCACCAGGAGGACGGTGCCGGTTCCCCATAGCTCGGCCGGGCGTGGCTTGGCAGCGGCCTTGCGCGGCGTCACCGGCTCGCCAGTGGCATGGACGGGCAGATAGATGGTGAAGGTCGCGCCCTGTCCCGGGGGCGAATCGGCGAAGATGTAACCGCCCGATTGCTTCACGATGCCGTAGACGGTGGAAAGGCCGAGGCCAGTGCCCTTGCCCACTTCCTTGGTGGTGAAGAACGGCTCGAAGATCTTGGGCAGGACGTCCGCGGGGATACCGGATCCGGTGTCCGAAATCTCCAGCGCCGTGTAGTCGCCGACAGGCATGATGTCTGGTCCGCGGCGCCGGATCTCGCCGACGGTCGCGGTACGCGTCTGGATCGTAAGCTTTCCACCGCCGTGCGGATACTTCGCGATCATCGCATCACGCGCGTTCACCGCCAGATTGACGACCACCTGTTCGAGTTGGCCTGGATCAGCGCGTACCGGGCCCAGATCGCGCCCATGGCGCACCTCGAGCGATACCGTCTCCCCCAGCAGGCGCTTCAACAGGTTAGACACTTCAGAAACGACGTCCGGCAACTGCAGGACCTGCGGGCGCAACGTCTGCTGGCGCGAGAAGGCGAGCAACTGGCGGGTCAGCGCGGCCGCACGGTTCGAGTTGTTCCGTACCTGCTGGATGTCGTCGTAATCGCTGTCTCCCGGCGAGTGGCGCATCAGCATCAAGTCGCAGTGGCCGATGATCGCGGTCAGGATGTTGTTGAAGTCATGGGCGACGCCGCCGGCCAGCTGGCCGACGGCCTGCATCTTCGTTGCCTGCGCTACCTCGCGCTTGAGCCGCGATTCCTCGCTATTGTCCTTGAGGCTCAGCACCACCGCCGCGTCACCCAGCCCCCGGGCACCCGCGATCGAGAGGATGACAGGTTCCTCCGGATGGTCGCGCAGCCGCACCGCCATATCAGCGGCATGAGCAGCTCCGCCCGCCGCGAAGCGGCGCATCGCGTCCGCAACGGCGGCCTTGTCCTCGCGCACAACCAGATCGCCGGGGTAGATCGGCGGTGCCGACGGATCGAGAGAGGCCGCGCGCATGAAAGCGTCGTTCATCTCGATGAAGCGGCCGTCGCGATCGACCAGAGCTATTCCCACCGGCATGAGCTGGACGAGCGTGCGGATATGCCCTGCCGCCCCTGTCCCGGTGATCAGCGCATTATCCTCCTCATCGAGCAGCGCGACGAGGATCGGCGCGTCTTCTTCCTTCGTGAAGGGCACCTGCAGCAGCCGGAGCGGATTGCCCTGAGTCCCCTCATTCGCGAAGCGGATCCGGCCGTGACCGTCGGTGATTAGAAAACGCGCGAAATCGGCACCTTCCACTGCCGCTTCGCTATGCCCCATCGCGCGGGCACGCAGCACCGGATCGGCCGACATGACGCGGCCATCCGGCGTCAACAGCGCCGCCATGATTCCCGCTTCGGCAAGTCGCCGTCCGAGGCCTCCGGAAAGAGCAGCAACCAGCGCCGCGCTGCCGTCCCGGCCCGCCAATGGTTCAGCGCGCCAGACCAGCAGATCCTGTTGCTGCCCGCTGCGCAGCACGTCGATCTTGATCGTCTTGCCGGCGACTTCGGCCCGATCAATCCTCGCTCTGCCATCTCGCCAAGCGGCGCGACCCGCGGCCGCCAGTGCGGCGATCCCGGCTTCCCCGATCGGCAAGTCCGGCGGCGCCGGGAGATCGGCAAACAGCGCTTCATACTCATCGTTGGCATAGACGAGCTGCCCGGCGCGATCGGTTATCGCTATTGCGTCCCCGCTTCTCGCAGCCAGGGTGCGAACGAGATTCCAGTCGATCCCTGCGTCAGGCGCGGCGGGTGCCGGCGCAAGTGCGCGCCAGGCGATCACGCCGCCGCCGACGACGATCGCCGCGGCCAAAAAGCCGGCGGCAACCACGAGGTTGCCAATCACCCATAGAACCAGCAACGCGGCCGCGAGACCGGCGCCAACCGCAACCGCCATTGCGCCGTCCGGCGTCAGACGCCCGATGCTCAGACGAGAAAGCGCTGCCATCAGTGGGCCATTGATGGGTGCCGCGCTGCCGTCAAGCGCCTGCGCGGCACCCGCACGATCACCAGATGCGAACCCGCTGATCGTCCGTCAGGAACAGCTTCTGGCCGGGCTTCGCCCCGAACGCTGCATACCAGGGGTCAAGGTTGCGAACGACGTTTGCACGCTGCGGGCCCGGCGAATGCGGATCGGAGAGCAGCATCTGGCGCAGCATCGGCTCGCGGTACTTCGTCCGCCACACCTGCGCCCAGCCAAGATAGAAGCGCTGATCCCCCGTCGTGCTGTCAATCACCGGCGCTTTCTTCCCGCCGAGCGAACGATGATAGGCGTCAAGCGCCACGGTGAGGCCGGCTAGATCGGCAATGTTCTCACCAAGCGTCAACGCGCCCTGCACATGCTGCCCAGGCAGCGGCTCATAGGCATCATATTGCGCCACAAGGCGATCGGTGAACACCTTGAAGCGCTCCACGTCCTGCGGCGTCCACCAGTCCGTCAGCTTGCCCGACGCGTCGTACTTGCGGCCCTGATCATCAAAATGGTGGCTGATCTCGTGGCCGATGACGGCGCCGATGCCGCCATAGTTCACGGCCGGATCAGCCTTCGGGTCGAAGAACGGCGGCTGCAGGATCGCCGCCGGGAAAACGATCTCGTTCATCGTCGGATTGGCGTACGCGTTGATCGTCATCGGCGTCATGAACCATTCGCCGCGATCGATCGGCGCGCCGATCTTGTTCAGGTTGCGCTGGAACTCGAACTCATTGGCCCGCGCCACGTTGCCGACCAGATCGCCACGCTGCACGGTCAGCGCGGAGTAGTCGCGCCACTTGTCGGGATAACCGATCTTCGGCGTGAACGACGCGAGCTTCGCCAGCGCCTTCTGCTTCGTCTCGGGCGCCATCCACTCCAGCTTCTGTAGCCGGTCACCCATCGCGGTGATGACGTTCTTCACCAGTTCGTCGGCGGCCGCCTTCGATTCCGGCGGGAAGTACTTGGCGACATAAGCCTGGCCCACATCCTCGCCGAGCGCGTTGCTGACGAGGTCGACGCCGCGCTTCCAGCGCGCCTGCTGCTCGGGCTGACCCGACAGGACCGTGCCGTAGAACGCAAAGCGGGCATCGTCGAAATCCTTCGACAGATACCGGGCGTAGCTCGAGAGCATGCGCAACGTCAGGTAATCGCGCAGCACCGGCAGCGGGGTGCCCGCCCACACCTTCGCCTCGCCAGCCAGCGCGGACGGCTGCGCGAACAGCACTGTGCCGGCCGGCTTCACGCCAAGCGCACCGAGATATTCGTTCCACTCGAACCCTGCGCCCTGCTTGCGCAGTTCGTCGAAGGTCAGGCTGTTATAGGTCTTGTCTGCGTCCCGGCTTTCCACGCGCGTCCAGTGGACGGTCGCAAGTTCCTTCTCGAAGTTGAAGACCGCCGCCGCGCGGGTGGCTGCATCCTTTTCGCCCGCCAGCGTCAGCATCTGCGCCAGATATGCCTGGTAGGCGGTCCGGTTCGCGGCGAGTTTGGGATCGTCCTTCAGGTAATAGTCGCGGTCCGGCAGGCCCAGGCCGCCTTGCGCCATCTGCAGAACGTATTGCTCCGGGTTCTTGTCGTCCTGGCTTACGTACATACCGAACAGCGTGCCGACGCCGCGGCGCTGCAGCTTGCCGGCCTCGCTTGCCAATGCTGCCTTGGTTGGCGCAGCCTTGATCGCGTCGATCCACGGCTTCACTGGCGTCACGCCCTTGGCGTTCACCGCCGCCTCGTCGAGGAAGCTGGCGTAGAAGTCGCCGGCCTTGCTGCCCGGGGTCTTCGCCTGCTCCTCCAGGATCGTACGCGTCTGTTCGCGCGACAGGTCCTGCAGCACGTGGAACATGCCGTAGTTGGCACGGTCAGCCGGGATCTCGGTCGTGCGATCCCAGGTGCCACTCGCGAAATTGTAGAAGTCGTCGCCCGGCGCCACGCTCGTGTCACGGCCCGCCATGTCGAAGCCGAAGGTGCCGATCTGCGGGCCGTTCGCCGATGCCGGCTTCACCGGCCCGGTGGCGGACTTCGCGACGGTTGCGCTCTGCTTCGCCTGCTGCGCTGGGGTCACTGCTTCGGTCTGGGCGATCGCGGTGGCGGCGGTGGTGGAAAGAATGGCAACGAGTAACAACGATGAACGCATGGATAAGCGACCTTTGGTAAACATGGTCGCGTGTTCTATCCTCTTAATACGCCTCGTCAATCTCGTTACGACCGTGACGATTTCGCCACTTGCGCGCGATCCACAGCCGCCATCCCAACGCCGAGAGGCCATAGCCGGAAATCGACAGAACCGCCGTCACGATCAGCAGCCCCAATGCCGTCGCTGGCGCCGCATCGGACATCAGCCACTGCATCCAGCTTGAGTTTGCCGCGTCGTGCGCGGCATTGCGGACCGGATCGCCGGGCAAAGCCTCATCCAAGTGAAGCGTCCACTTGCCGATATAATAAGCCGCCACCCACAAGGGCGGCGTCGTGAAGGGGTTGGTCACGAAGGTGGTCAGCGCAGCTGCCGGAATATTGGCGCGTGACGGCAGCGCAAGCAGCGCCGAAAAGCCGATCTGCGCCACCGGGAAGAGGATACCCGTGACCATGCCAAGCGCGACGCCACGCGGCACGGAACGGCGCGTCGGGCGCCACAGTTCCGGTGCGAGCACGCGATGCGCCACCGGGCGCAGCAACCGGCTCTGCTCCATCGATTCGCGTGTCGGCAGGTTGCGCCGGCACCAGTCGACGAAGCGCCGCCGGATCGATGGCTGGCGCGTGGCCATCAGCCCCGATCACGCATCAGGCGGCCAGCCTCGCGCTTCCACTCGCGCTCCTTGATCGCGTCGCGCTTGTCGTGTGCCTTCCGGCCCTTGGCCAATGCCAGTTCCACCTTCGCGCGGCCCTGGCTGTTGAAATAGATCATCAGCGGGACGAGCGTCATGCCCTCGCGCGCGACCGCGCCGTGCAGCTTGTTGACCTCGCGCTCATGCAACAGCAACTTCCGCGGGCGCTTGGGCTCATGGTTGTAACGGTTGCCGTGGCTAAATTCGGGAATGTTCGAATTCACCAGCCACACGCCTCCGTCGGAAATCTCGGCGTAGCTTTCCGCAATCGAGCCCTCGCCGAAGCGAAGGCTCTTCACCTCGGTACCGGTCAGGACGATTCCCGCCTCATAGGTGGTGTCGATGGCGTAATCGAAGCGAGCGCGCCGGTTCTCGGCGACGATCTTCTTCTTGTCGAAGGTGGCGGGCTTTGGGCGTGACATGGACGGCGCGATGTAGGGCGTCGCGCGTCCGCTGGAAAGCCGGCCCGTTCAGCGTTTCTCGCCGCCCAGCGGAACGCGGAGGCGAATCATCGCTCGGTTGATCGGCGCGCCTTGCGCATCGGCTCCCCGCTCCGCCTCCGCCACGATGGCCCCGAAGCCGGGAATGCTCGCCTCCGCCTTCGGAGGCGCACGCTCCGCGCTGTAGCGTTCCGGCACGGGCTTCAGCCGGAAAGAATCGTTCGGCCGGGCGCATACGACGATGTCCTCACCCGGCTGCGGCACCGGGCACGGCCGATCGGAGGGCCGGCGCGGGGGTGCTGGCGCTGGCGGCCCGGCAACCTGTAACGCGAGCAGAAACCAAGCCGCCATCGCACCTCCGGCGTTATGATCTCCCGAAGGTGCGCAGCGATTGCGGCAGGATTATGAGTGGCTTGCGCCTCAGGCGAGGCCGGCCCGCACCAGCCCTTCATCCACCGCCGCACGGCTCGTGGCACTAGGCCAGGTCATGGGTAGACGGAGCCCCCCTGGGAAGCCAGGCCGCACCTTCGTCATCGCGTACTTGACCGGCCCGGGTGAGGCGTCGGTGAACAATGACGTGTGCAGTGCGAAAAGCCGATCGTGAAGTGCCAGCGCCTCGGGCCCGGTTTCGGCCGCCTGGAACTCCGCGCACAGTTTCGGCGCAACATTTGCAGTCACCGAGATGCACCCCGCGCCGCCCATCGCGTTATAGGCGAGCGACAAATCGTCATTGCCCGACAGCTGGCAGAATCCGCTGCCGAGCGCGGCGCGATGCTGCGACACACGCTGCAAAACGCCGGACGCATCCTTTACCGCTACAAACACCTTCGGGAACGCTTCGACGATGCGGATCAGCGTTTCGGGCTGGATGTCGGTCACGGTACGCGCCGGCACGTTGTACAGCACGATCGGCAGCGCCGCCGTCGGTGCCAGCGCGGCAAAATGCTGGAAGATTCCCTCCTGTGAAGGCCGGTTGTAGTAGGGCGGCACCATCAGCGCCGCATCCGCACCCGCTTCCTTCGCCGCCGCGATGTTGGCCGCCGCGACGCGCGTGTCGTTCGATCCCGCACCCGCAATCACCGGCACCCGCCCGCGTGCCTGATCAACGCACACTTTCACGATCGCGAACTGCTCATCCTTGGTCAGCGTCGCTGCCTCGCCGGTCGTTCCGCACGGCACCAACGCCGACGAACCTTCCGCGATCTGCCACTCGATCAGGTCGCGATAGGCGGCCTCAACGAACCGGCCGTCAGCGTCAAAAGGCGTGACGAGCGCCGGAATCGAACCGGAAAACATGCAATTGCTCCTGAAATCGGATGAAATGCGTTGATCTGTTCAGGACAGATACGGGTAGCTTCGCTAGTCTGTCCACATGGTGACAGGATTGAAAGCAGGCGCGCTCATCGGAATGGCATTGGGTCTTGGCGGGGCCCTCGTCGTGTCGCAGGATCAGGATGAGGCCGCGCGCACCCGCGCCGCGAACCTCATCGGGCAGCAATCGCGCCCCGCGACAACGCAAGTCTACAGCAACGATGGCGCGATCGCCGCTGCCCTGGCGCAGTGGCGCGCGCTGCAGCAGACGGACGCTCTGCCGTTCGACAGCTATGCGGGTTTCCTCCTCGCCCACCCCGGCTGGCCCGGCGAAACGGCCAACCGGCGCGCGGCGGAGCGACAGACGAGCACCGCCTCTCCAACCAGTGTCGTCGCCTTCTTCCGCCGCTTTCCACCGCAAAGCGCAGCGGGCGCAGTCGCCTACGCCCGCGCGCTGCAGGCGACCGGAGCTACCGGTGAAGCGAATGAGGCTGCGCGTAACGCCTGGCGCCGCGGCACGCTGACGCCATCGGACGAGGCGGTACTGGTCACGTCGTTCCCCGGCGCGATCCGGCCGGACGATCATGATGCGCGGATGGATGCTCTGCTGTGGCAGGGATCGACGACCGCAGCGGCGCGACAGCTTGGCTACACTTCGCCGGCGCGGCGCGGATTGTTCGAGGCACGGCTCGCCTTCCGCACCGGCGCGCAGAATGCTTCCGAGCTCGCTGCCGCAAACGATGCGATCGGCGCGCGCGACGCCGGCTATATCGCTGACAAGGCGACGTGGCTGCGCAACAACGGTGCCTCGCCCAGTGCGCGCTCCTGGCTTGCGCGGACCCGCCCCGCGGGCATGACGCTGCCTGGCAACGTCGAGAAATTCTACGAGGTGCTGCTCACCAACGCGCGCGCGGCGGCCGCGGATGGTCAGTATCAGACCGCCTATGATATCGCGCGCCAGATCGACGACGCCTATCCGGCCGGCACCGACGTCTCGAAAAAGCCCTATGGCGAACGGGACGATTACACGAGCCTCGCCTGGCTCGCCGGCCAAACCGCGCTGCGGCAGCTCAACCGGCCGGCCGACGCGATGACGATGTTCGATCGCTACGGCCGCGGCAGCCAGTCGCCGCAGACGCGTGCCAAGGGCTTTTACTGGGCCGGGCGCGCCGCGGAAGCAGCCGGTCGCCGTGCCGAAGCGACCACCTTCTTCAACACCGCCGCGGGATATCGCGATCAATATTACGGTCAGCTCGCGCTCGAGCATCTTCGCCGTCCGCTCACCGCGCCGCCCGCGGTCGCGCAGCGCACCGTCGATCCGGCGGCGCGCCAGGCGTTCTACGCGCGAGAGATCGTTCGCGCGGCTCAGTTCCTCGGCTCGATCGACCAGTATCAGGATCAGACCGCCTTCGTGAAGGTGATTGCGTCCTCGCTCGACAGCGATGATGATCATTTTCTGGCGGACGAACTGTCGCGCAGCATCAGTCGCCCGGACCTTGGCGTGCTCGTCGGCCGCGTGGCAATGCAGAACGGGCTGACGGATTATAGCGCGATTGCTTTTCCCACCGTCTCCGTCCCCGCTGGCTACGAAAGCCAGTGGACGATGATCCACGCCATCGCGCGGCAGGAAAGCCAGTTCGACCGTGCCGCAATCTCCTCGGCCGGCGCGCGCGGGCTGATGCAACTGATGCCGGGCACCGCCCGCGAACAGGCAGGCAAGATGGGCCTTCCCTACGACGCCGGCCGCCTGCTCACCGACACCAGCTACAATGCGCAGCTCGGCTCCAGCTATTTCCAGCGCGTTTTCGGCAGCTTCGGCAGCTATCCGTTGGCGATCGCCGCCTACAATGCCGGGCCGGGCAACGTGAACAAGTGGCTGCGGGCCAATGGCGACCCGCGCACCGGCGGAATCGATATGGTCGACTGGATCGAGGCGATCCCATTCTCCGAAACGCGCAACTATGTGCAGCGCGTGCTGGAAAATGCCGTCGTGTACGACCTGATGAACCCGGCGCGGGCCAAGAGCCGCGGCCCGGCCAATCTCAGCTGGTATCTCGGCCGCAACCGCGCCGGCTGACGCATCGCGACCTTCCCGTCCGTCGCGACGGGAAGGTCGCAGATCCGCGGCGGCTTGGCTAAGGCACGCGCATGGATCGCCCGAACTACATCACCCCCGCCGGCTATGCGACGCTCCGCGCCGAATATGACCAGCTCTTTGCCAGTGAGCGGCCCGCACTGGTCGAGACGATCGCCTGGGCCGCCGGTAACGGCGACCGATCGGAAAACGGTGATTACATCTACGGTCGCAAGCGACTGCGCGAGATCGATCGCCGGCTGGGCTTCCTGTCGCGTCGGATGAAGGCGGCCAGGGTGGTCGATCCGGCGCGAGCGCCCGATCGAAGCCGCGTTTATTTCGGCGCCAGCGTCACCATCGCCGATGAGGATGACAACCACCGCAGCGTGACCATCGTCGGCGATGACGAGGCGGATGCCGGAAAGGGGCTGATCGGCTGGAATGCACCGCTCGCCCGCGCCTTGCGCGGCGCGGCGGTCGGCGATCTGCGCCGCGTCACCCTGCCGGCCGGCGAGAAGGAATATGAGGTGATCGCCATCACCTATCCCGCCGCCTGAGGAAACCCGCACCCCTGCCCGCTCGTTCTTCCGCGCAGTGAAGGAGAGTGAAAATGGCAGAGAATCCCCGCACCACCAGTGCCCGCGATCATGACGACAAGGACCTGATCGAGGGCATGATTCCCGCGGGTGACGCACAGGCCGGCACCAGCGGCGGCGCGCTCGCTCGTGATTTGGGCTCGCGCGCCGACCTGAAGCAGGTGGATGATCCCGACGGCTCGACCCGCTGACCAAGCAGGCCGACATCGACGCCAGCCAGGCGTTCCGCAGCTCACGACCAGTGGGTGGCTGACCATCACGCCTGCCAACATCGGGCGGCGATTGACGCGGGCGGATCGAGCGCCGATGGCTTGATCCATGGCGACCGATGACACCCCGACCCGCAACATCGCCCTTCTGATCGACGCGGACAATGCCAGCTGGCACGCGATCGATCCGGTGCTGACCGTCCTTGCCGAACTCGGGACGGTCAACATCCGCCGCGTCTATGGCAATTGGTCCAAGCCGGCGCTGAGCGGCTGGCGCGAGATGACGATCAAGCACGGCATCGAGCCGCAGCAGCAGTTCGACATCACCAAGGGCAAGAACGCCACCGACATGAAGATGACCATCGACGCGATGGACCTTCTGTTCCGTGGACGTGTCGAAGGCTTCGGGATCATGTCGTCGGACAGCGACTTCATGCCGCTGGCCACCCGGCTGCGGCAGGATGGGCTGCCCGTCTATGGCTTCGGCCAGTCCAAGACGCCCGAAGGCTTCAAGCGCGCCTGCACCCGTTTCATCGATGTCGACAAGCTGATGGCGGCCGAGGAGGAGAACCCCCCGCCGGCCCTTCCCGCCGCATCGTCCAAGGAGGCGCAGGCGGCGCCCGCTAACAGCAAGGAAGCAGCCACCCCGCCGCGCCGCCCGGCGGCCTCGGAGGAGGCTCCTGCTGATGCCGGCGTACCAGAAGCCGCCGCGGCGGAGCCTGCTGCATCGCAGGGGCCGGCTCGAATCGACGACGAATTGGTGAAGTTGCTGATCGACGCCTATTCCGCGGTGAAGCGCGACGAAAAGGGCTTCGTCAGTCTGTCTGCGATGGGACAGCTCGCCGCCAACCGATCGAGCTTCGACGTGCGCAACTATGGCTACAAGCGCCTGTCGGACCTGATCGCCGCCGTGCCCAATTTCCAGACCGAGCGGCGCGAGGATGGCCGTGTATTCGTGCGAAGGTTGCGTTGATGAAGAACAAGACTGTTGCCTATCTCCTCCCGCTGATCGCCATCGCGGCCACCGAACCGCCCCAGACTGCCCCGGCAAAGACCGACCCCGCCCAGCTGTCCGAAATGACCAAGGTGCTTGCCTCCGACGCATTCGGCGGCCGGTCGCCGGGGACCGAGGGCGAGAAGAAGACGATCGAATGGTCGATCGCGCGCTTCAAGGCGCTGGGGCTTGAGCCCGGCGGGCCGGACGGCGCCTGGACGCAAAAGGTGCCGCTGATCCACACCCGGCTGGGCGATGGCCCGGTCAGCTTTGGCACGACCAGCCTGAAGCAGGGCACCGACGTCGCGCTCACCACCGTCCGCCCCGACGCGGCCGTCGCGATCGAGAACGCACCGCTCGTGTTCGTCGGCTATGGCGTCAGCGCCCCCGAGGCGAAGTGGGACGATTTCAAGGGCGTGGACCTGAAGGGCAAGGTCGCCGTCTTCCTGGTCAACGATCCCGATTTCGAAGCGGTCGCGGGCGAAGACGCCAAGCGTCGCTTCGGCGACAAGCGGATGACCTATTACGGCCGCTGGACCTACAAGTACGAGGAAGCAGCACGGCGCGGCGCGATCGGCGCGCTGATCGTCCATGACACCGCGGGCGCCGGCTATCCCTGGTCCACTGCCAACGCCTCCAACGGGGAGAATTACGACATCGTCCGCGGCCCCGAGGACCAGCGCATCGCGCTGCAGGGCTGGCTGTCGGGCGAGGCGGCGAATCGCGTCTTTGCCGCCGAGGGGCTCGATCTCGCGGGGCTGCGCAAGCAGGCCCGCTCCGCCGCCTTCCGCCCGATCACGATGAAGGCGCGCTTCACCGCCAAGCTGCCCGTCAGCGTCGAACGGATCGAAAGCGCCAATGTCATCGCCAAGATCCCGGGCACGGTGAAGCCGGACGAGACCGTTCAGTTCGCCGCCCATTGGGACGCCTACGGCGAAGGCCCGCCCGACGCGCAGGGCCGCACCATCCGCCCCGGCGCGAACGACGACGCCCTGGGCGTCGCTGGCGTGATGGAGCTTGCCCGCCTGTTCAAGGCCGGCCCTGCGCCTGACCGCACGCTCGTTTTTGCGTTGTGGACCGCGGAGGAGCGCGGGCTGCTCGGCTCCGAATGGTACGCCACGCGTCCCACCGCGCCGCTGGAAAAGACCGTCGCGAACCTGACGCTCGACATCCTGCAGACCGCGGGCGAGTCGAAGGACGTGATCCTCGTCGGCGCTGGTCAGTCCTCGCTCGAGGATCTGCTGACCGAGGCAGCGCGGGCGCAGAACCGTGTCATCACGCCGGAGGAAGCCAGCGAACGCGGCCTGTTCTACCGCGCGGATCATTTCTCGGTGGTCCGGCGCGGCGTTCCCGCGCTTCAGCTGATGGCGCTGGGCGGCGCCAGCGACATGCGTGTGGGCGGGCGCGAGGCGGGGCAGAAGTGGCTGGACGGCTATATGGCCTGTTACCACAAGACCTGCGACGCATGGGCGCCGGACTGGAACTTCACCGGCGCGGCGCAGGACGTTGACCTGTTCTACACCATGGGCCAGCGGCTCGCGAAGGCGGGTGTGTGGCCCGAATGGCGCCCCGCCTCCGAGTTCCGCGCGATCCGCGCCAAAAGCGCCGGCCAGCGCCGGTAACCATCGCAGATAACGAAAAGACCCGCCACGGCATCAGCCGGGCGGGCCTTTTTCTTGCTTCACGTCATCCCGGCCAGACGGCCAGGTGACGATCCTGTCAAATCAGCGCGTCAGCTTCTTGTAGGCAAGCCGCGTCGGACGATCCGCCGCGTCGCCCATGCGGCGCCGCTTGTCCTCTTCATACGCCTCGAAATTGCCCTCAAACCATTCGACATGGCTGTTGCCTTCGAACGCCAGGATGTGCGTGCAGAGGCGATCGAGGAAGAAGCGGTCGTGGCTGATCACCACCGCGCAGCCTGCGAAGCTTTCCAGCGCCTCTTCCAGCGCGCGCAGCGTCTCGACGTCGAGGTCGTTGGTCGGTTCGTCGAGCAGCAGGACGTTGCCGCCCTCCTTCAGCATCTTGGCGATGTGAACGCGGTTGCGCTCACCGCCCGACAGCTGGCCGACCTTCTTCTGCTGGTCCTGCCCCTTGAAGTTGAACGCACCCACGTACGCGCGCGTCCCCAGTTCCTGCTTGCCGAAACGGAACACGTCGAGCCCGTCGGAAATCTCTTCCCAGACGTTCTTGTTGGGGTCGAGCGCGTCGCGGCTCTGATCGACATAGCCCAGCTTCACCGTCTGGCCGACCTCGATCGTGCCGCCGTCGGGCTGCTCCTGCCCGGTGATCAGCTTGAACAGCGTCGACTTGCCAGCACCGTTCGGGCCGATGACGCCGACGATGCCGCCCGGCGGCAGGTTGAAGTCGAGGTTCTCGAACAGCAACTTGTCGCCATAGGCCTTGGTCAGCCCCTTCGCCTCGATCACCTTGCCACCCAGACGCTCCGGGATCTGGATCAGGATTTGCGCCTTGCCGATCGCGCGATTCTCCTGCTTCTCGACCAACTCGTCGAACGCACGGATACGCGCCTTGCTCTTGGTCTGACGCGCCTTGGGGGTCTGGCGCATCCAGGCGAGCTCGTCGGCGATCGCCTTCTGGCGGCCGGCCTCTTCGCGCTCTTCCTGCTCCAGCCGCTTGGCCTTCTTCTCCAGATAGCCGGAGTAGTTCGACTCATAGGTGTAGTAGCGCCCGCGATCGAGCTCGAGCACCCAGTTCACGACATTGTCGAGGAAGTAGCGGTCGTGCGTCACCAGGATGACGTTGCCGGTATATTCCTTCAGGAAATTCTCGAGCCAGCTGACGCTTTCGGCGTCGAGGTGGTTGGTCGGCTCGTCCAGCAGCAGGATGTCCGGCTTCTCGAGCAGCAGGCGAACGAGCGCGACGCGGCGCTTCTCACCACCCGACAGGTTGGTGACCGGGCTGTCGGACGGCGGGCAGCGCATCGCCTCCATCGCCTGTTCCAGCTGCGAATCGAGACTCCAGCCGTCGGCCGCGTCGATCTTCGCCTGAAGCTCGCCCATTTCCTCCATCAGCGCGTCGAAGTCCGTATCGTCCTTCGGATCGCCCATTTCGGCGGAAATGGCGTTGAACCGCTCGACCATCTCCACGACCGGCCCGGCGCCCATGCGGACGTTCTCGATCACCGTCTTGTCGGGGTCGAGCTGCGGCTCCTGTGGCAGGTAACCGACCTTGATCCCTTCGGCGGCCCAAGCCTCACCGGTGAAATCGGTGTCGATCCCGCCCATGATCTTCATGAGCGTGGACTTGCCGGAGCCGTTCGGGCCGATGATCGCGATCTTCGCGCCCGGCAGGAACTGCAGGTGGATGTTGTTGAGCACGGGCTTGTTGGCGCCCGGGAAGGTCTTGGTCAGACCCTTCATGACGTAGGTATACTGGACGGCCATGGGTCGCCTGTCGCTCCGTAGACTGGAATGGCTGGAAAATGTTGCCGCGCATGTAATGATGCGACGAGCCGTTGGCAAACCTCACGCGCCGACCTACGCGGTAGGCATGATCAGTCGTTGCGCCCTCGCCGCCCTTCTCCTCGCCACCTCCGCCGCCGTACCGGCCGTTGCGCAGCGCGCCGCACCGGCCGCACCCGCGGGCGTCGACCCGCGCGTCGCCGCGCTGCGCGATGCCGCGCTGAAGGATGATGTCGCCTATGACATCGTCGAGGGCATGACGACCGAGGTTGGCCAGCGGCTCGCCGGCACCGAGGCGGAGGCCCGCGCCCGCACCTGGAGCGCAGCGAAGCTGAAGGCGCTGGGCTTCAAGAACGTGCGGATCGAAACCTACCAGATGCCGGTCTGGGTGCGCGGTGAGGAGCGCGGCGAAGTGGTCGCGCCCGTGCCGCAGAAGCTGCACCTGACGGCGCTGGGCAATTCGGGCGCCACCCCCGCGGCAGGGATCGAGGCCGAAGTGGTGATCTTCCCCACCTATGCCGATCTCGCCGCCGCGCCGGACGGCAGCCTCACCGGCAAGATCGCCTATGTCGGCAACACGATGATGAAAACGCAGGACGGGTCGAGCTACGGCCAGGCTGGTGTCGCGCGCTTTGCCGGCCCCGCGCTCGCCGCCAAGAAGGGCGCCGCGGCGATCGTGATCCGCTCGATCGGTACCGATACGCACCGCCTCCCCCACACCGGCACCACCTATTTCCGTGATGGTCCCGCCATCCCGGCTGCCGCGCTGTCCGTGCCCGACGCCAAGCTGATCGAGGCTCTGGCGAAGCGCGGCAAGCCGATCCGGATGAAGCTGGTCCTCACCCCGCGCCAGGTGGGCGAGCAGGAATCGGGCAATGTCATCGCCGAGGTGCCCGGCACCGATCCCAACGCTGGCATCGTCCTCATCGCCGGCCACCTCGACAGCTGGGACCTCGCGACCGGCGCAATCGACGATGCCAGCGGCGTCGCGATCACCGCGGCGGCAGCGAAGCGAATCCTCGACAACGGCAAGCGCCCGCGCCGCACGATCCGCGTCGTCTGGTTCGGCGCGGAGGAAGTCGGCGGCTTCGGTGGCCGCGATTATGCCGCGAAGCACGGCAAGGAGCGCCACGCGCTCGCCGCCGAAAGCGATTTTGGCGCGGACAAGATCTGGCGGCTCGGCATGACGCTGCCGGAATCAGCCAAGCCGGTGGGGGATCGCCTTGCGGCCGCGCTCGCCCCGCTCGGTATCGTGCGTGGCGACGGCCCTGGCGGCAGCGGCGCCGACATCGGCCCGACGGTGGCGCTCGGCGTCGCGGGCGTTGATCTCAACCAGTCCGGCCTCGACTATTTCGACGTGCACCACACCCCCGACGACACGCTCGATCGCGTGGACCCCGAAAACCTCCGCCAGAACGTCGCGGCATGGACGGCGATGCTGGCGATCGTGGCCGACGCGCCGGAGGAAATCGGGCCGGTCGAGCGGCCCGTGCGCTGAATCCGTTCGTCGCGAACCTTGCTGTCAGATGAATTTCGGCATTGACCCACCGAAAAGGTGCGGTATTTGCCGGGGCTCGCAACGGCACAGGGTCGGCTGCGAAACGAATATATGCTTGGGAGCATTCGAATGAAGAAGATCGTTCTGATCGCTGCCGCCGCCGGCCTGATGTCCGTGGCTGCTTGCTCGAAGTCGCCGGAGGCCGCCGCGGTCGAGAACAACGCCGACATGATGGCCGACAACATGGAAATGATGGCGGACAACCTCGAAGATCTAGCTGACAACTCGTCGAACGCGGTTGCTGCTGCTGGTCTCGAGAACGCAGCTGACAACCTCGAAGACGCTGCGGACAACGTCCGTGACGCCGGCGAGGAAAAGGCCGACAACCTGCAGTAAGTGCGCCGCGGGCCATGTAGGCCCGCCGCTTACTGACAAGGAATGGGGCGCTTCCGCGTTGCGGGGGCGCCCTTTTCGTTTGCCGGTCCCGCACGCTCCTTTTGCAGCCCCAAGTACCACGACAGGCATTGCCGCCGCGCAATGCAGCTTATAGGCATGATCAACGCGGGGGGCCTGTAGCTCAATTGGTTAGAGCTGGCCGCTCATAACGGCTAGGTTGCGGGTTCAAGTCCTGCCGGGCCCACCGCGTGAATTTCTTCACCATCGGATCGCTTGCGCCGGCGGATCAATACGCCTAGGCGCACCGGGCGTCGGGGAGTGGCGCAGTCTGGTAGCGCGCCTGCTTTGGGAGCAGGATGTCGCAGGTTCGAATCCTGTCTCCCCGACCATTTTATCGCGAAAAGCGAGGGAAATCCGCCCGTTAGCATGGGCCCGCCGCGTGCTTGGATCACATGACCCCTGCACACGCCGCCGGCACATGCGGAAAGGCGAAGACCCATGTCCCGCATCCCCTATGCCGTCCGCATCGACGGCCGGTACGCCTTCCGGCGCCGCATCCATTTCCGAAATTTTATCTCCAAACCTATAACCCTAGCGTTGCGGACCTCCGATCCCAGGCAGGCCCGCAGACTCGCCGCGATCCTTGCGGCCCGCTTTGTCAGGGTGAAGGTAGATATCGACATGATGCTGGAGGATGGAAGGGCCCTCACCGGAACCGAGATAGAGGCGATCTTCCGGCAGAAGCTGGAGGAAGAACTCTCCTTCTACGTCCACAGCGCCTATGAAAATGCGCCCTGGTCGTCGTCGGTGCCCGAGGTCGCCGCGCAAGAAGCGCAGGCTTACCGCATCTTACGGCTCCCCGATCGTAACCTCGGAATGACCGAAGCGGACCGCGCCAGGCTGATCGAACAGGGTCTCGGACACGAGATCCCGATGATCGAGGACTATATTCGTCAGGCCGTGGAAGCACTGAACGATGAAGATGTCAGCCGGCGTTTGGCGTCCATAGGCGCCCCCGCGCACAGCCAGAATATTGCAGCTGCTCGCGCACATCTGATGCGCGCGAGTGCTGCGGCCTGCTCGCGAATCGCCCGGGTGTTTGACGAGGATACTCTCGAAGCCCCGAATCCTGTTCGCGCGCTGATCTCCGACTTGGGCGATATGTCCCCCGAGGCCAAGGAGCTTTTGGGCCGCGCATCGCACACGCCGCTTCCCGGCGTCACTGCAGCGCAGCAGCCCGAAAGCTACTTTTTTGAGTATGAGCCCCGCCGCTTTTCCGAGATCATCGATGAGGTCATCGCAGAGCTCACGACAGACGGCACCTGGAAGCGCAAACCCGATCAGCAGCGCCGCGTCATGGAGACGTTCGCCTGGATCACCGGCGACCGGCCGCTCGGCTCCTACAACCACAAGGATCCGCAGATGTTCAAGAGGGGGATCCAGATGATCCCGGCGAGGGGATTCCGCTTTGGATCCCTACGAGAAGGCAACATGTCCCGACCGTTCGCGGAGGTGGTGGCAGAGCTGCCGCCACTCACGCCCGATCAGCGTCGCGACAACGTGACGGTCAACAGGGACTTGTCGTTTATGACCACGGTCGCCAAGCATCTTGCGAAGAGCGCGTGGCGCCCGAAAACGCATGGTGCGACGGTCCTAGACTTTGCCGCCGAGCGGCTGAAGGTCAGGAAGGAGAACAATCGTGATGGTGACGGCTCAGACGATCTGCGGCCAGCATGGAGTAAAGAACACCTAGAGTGCCTGTTTCGCTCACCTCTTTATACCGGCGGAGGAGGAGCCCTACATCGCTTGATCGTTTCAAATGAACGGCGATGTATCTGGCACGACGCTGCGTATTTCGCTCCGCTTCTTTGGTTCTATCATCACGCCTGTCGAGAGGAGATCTGCGGCTTACGCGTTGATGAGGTAACGGGCGACCACCCAACTCCTCACTTTCACATCAAGAACAATGATGTGCGCGGACGTGACGGGGAACTGGCCGGTGAGAAGCGCAGCGCGCGACGCCGCAAGCTCCCCATACACCCCGAGCTGATAAGGCTGGGCTTCCTCGACTATGTCGACGCGATTCGCCGCGAAGGCCACGCTGCCCTCTTTCCCGAGCTTTACCTCTTAAGCGAGAAGCGCGGCGGCGCTCATTTCTACGAGCGCGCGTGGAAGCACATGGCGACCTACATCTCCGATCGTATGCCGGTCCCGAAAAACGAGCGAGGTAAGGGCCCCGACATCCATTCGATCCGTTCGCTCGGCAGCGGCTTCTACGAAGTAGACGGGGCTAGCGAAATCATGCTTGCCGATGTCATGGGCCATGCCCGAAAAACGGTGAACGGCAAGCATTACTCTAAGCGCCTCTCGACCGAAGGCCCGGAAGTGGTTCTCGCAGAGCGGCTGCGCTTCATAGTCAAGTACGTGCCGGTCATCACTGGGCATCTCGAACCGGCGCCAATCCAGCTGCTTCCGTTGCACCAACGATCGCGGGTTGGTTCGGCCCGTGACCGCAAGGTCCGCAGCGATGCGCGGAAGGCGACGTGCTGATTGTCAGAACGATGCGGACGGTGATCCGCGTCGTTCATGTCTCTTATTTTCACCCCGCTTGGCGAGAAGGGGACACGAACATATAACAGCGGGTGACACGATCAATCGCATCCACGGCGCAGAAGACGCCTCCGGTCGCATCGGCATCGTTGCCGGACGGCGACAAGCTCGTCGCCATCGGCACACTCCTTGCCGCCGTTGCGGACCAGCGCCCATCCGCGATGCTCAGCCGTGTCGTGCTCTTGTCGGCCATGCTGGCCGTCCTGTTTGCGCTCGCCTCGGCAGCCCGAGGTCTCCGGCGGCCTTCGCTTCTTACGGCGGATGTGAGCGTTGCACTGACGCGATGCTTGTCTGCGCCCCCCTCGAAATGGGCAGCGCCTTAACCTTTGCCCTTGGTCCGATTGCCCCAGCTGGGGCCGCTCCAATTTCCGTCGTGTACAACCAGCACAAGGTGCACGAGCTGCACAAGCTGCACGGCGGGCAAATCTTAGAGACTGATCATGGTGAAGAAGGACAAGTGGATTACCTACCCTGATGTCGCGCGGGCTGCCGAAAGGCTGATCCTCGGCGGTGTGCCGGAAGAGAAGATCAACGGCAGCATGATCTGGGACGAACTCGGGTACGGCAGCCGCCACAGCTCTTATAAGTTTCTCGCCGAGTGGCGCGCCCAGCGCAAGGCGGCGCCCAAGCTCGCCCCTTTCGCTATGTCCGACGAGATGCGGGAACGTTTTGTGACCACCGTGGCGGGTCTGATGGGAGACGCTCTGCAGGCCGAGCGCCAGGCGTTGGCGGCACGGGCCGAAATGAAGGACGTCAAGATCGCGATCCTGGACGGTGAGATCGCATCGCTGATGGACAGCCTCAGCGTCACCGAACAGGAGCGCGATCAGGCGACCGGCCAGATTGAGGAGATGACGACTACCAACAAGGAGTTGGTGACTGCGTTGGCGGGCAAGGAAGCGGCGCTGGAAGCGCTGGCGAAGGAATATGATCGCCTGTTCGAGCGTGTCCATCCTTTGCATCAGAAAGACGCTCCTCCGCCTACGGAAGCGTAATAATCACCCGGGGCGGCTCGAAGAGCCGCCCCGTTTCGTTCTGTTGAGCCGTCCGGGATTTGCACACGGACATAGTCTTAGGCCTAATGTGGATCCACTCGCTGGCTTGGCAGCGCGAGGCCATTCAAGCCGATGCTTTCTAGATCACGCAGGTTTGCACAGCGCCGTCGCCAAGCGAACTCCGCGCGCTTCTGCTGCGCCCAACTGGCGATCCAGTTTGGATGCCGGCGACCGCGGCGATAGTCGTGGCGCCAGTGTCGCCCAGTTACGATCAGATGGCTGTGCGGCGCCACGATCCAGTAGCCACCATGACCTTCGACCGCGTGGATCGCCCAAGCCACGGCTGCCCCCCTCGCGACGAACTGCGAATGAACAAAGCCCTCCACCATCCAGCGCCAGTTCTCGGGACGGATGTGCCGCGGGATCTCCATCATGACATGCCAGCCTGCTAGGTCAGTCGGGTCGCCGGACGCGGCCGTAGCGTGATCCGCCTCCTCCCAGATGCGATAGGGATTGACTGCGGCCCAAAGCGGCGCGCTGGCCGGAAGTGCCAGGCCAGAGCCTTTCAGCTCGAAGCGACGTTCATCGAAGCTCGCGGGCATCGGCCCGAACCGATCGACCGGCGAACTGTCACGCCAGATGTAGGCAACGTTCGCCGTCATGGTCCGATATGCGGGCATGCGCTCCACATACCGCCATTGTTCCGATACCGGGCGGATCTTGAAATCCGGCCAATCGGCGCGCGAGATCGAACGAGGCCGGACGATGAACTCGCGCCGGGCCGCCTTCAGCTGTTCCTGGTTGATGAGCATTGTTGTCTCCTGGAAAGGCCACGCCGCCCTGGAAAAGCGGCGTGGGAAACGTCGTTCGACGACGGAAGAGAATGAAAGCGGCCGGCCTTGGCCGTCTTTCTTGAAGAGATCAGCCAAACCGGACGACGGTCTCGATGGGAGCTTCCGGCGCGATCCAGTCGCCGCCGGTGGGGACGAAGCGGTTCCCGGTCAGCGGCTTGTCGCTCATCTCGGCCGCAGCGGCCTTGATCCGCTTCATCGCCAGCTTCCGGCCCTTGCCGATCCCCTTGGGCTTGCCTTCCACTCGGACCAGCGAACCACGCTTGTCGATCATGAAAAACTCGTCGGCCTTGGTGCTGACGAGGATGATCGGCGCATCGTCGTTGGCGGCGAAGGGCACCAGCCGATCGACGATGTCGACCGTCAGCATCTCGCGATAGGCGACGCAGAAGGTCGTCGGATCCTTGACCCGGGTATCGGCCCAGCCGCTGTAGACGAGATCCTTGCCCATCATCTGTGCGATGCGCGCGATTTCCATCCCGGTTTCGAAGTCCACCTCGCGGCCGACCGAGAAGGCGATGCAGTCGTTCGCCGGCTTGAACAGCGGCCACCCCATCTCCTGGCGGAGAGCGAGCATGAGGTTCTGGTGGTGCAATACGGTCAATTCCATCTGATCATTCCTTCTGGTGACGGCCTGCCGGCCGGAGCTTTTTCCCGTTCCCCAGGATGCTCATTCCGATTCCCATTGACGGGGTCAGTTGACCGCCCGGTGCGCGTGCCGCGCGGACACGGCGACGACCGTCTCGATCGCGCGGCGCAGCCGGCGAACGGAGCGGGTGTTGTGGAACAGGCGAAGCAGCAGCGTCTCTGCGGCAGCTTCCAGCCGGGGCAGATCCGACGGGGGCAACCCCGCATTTCGAGCGACGTCGCGCCAGAGCGAGGCGAGCACCACCTCGGCATGTTCAGGGCCGGGACCCTGAACCTCCACCACGTCCACCCGCGACAGCAACGGCGCGGACAGCTTCGTCAGGCTGTTCGCGGTGAGGACCCAGTTGATGTGGCTGAGGTCGACTTCCGCAGCGAGGCACCCGTCGAAGAAGCGATTGGCAGTCGATCGCTCGAGCATGCCGAGCAGCGTGTCGGCCGGATCGCCCATGGCGTTGGCGGGCACCTTGTCGACTTCGTCGATGATGACGAGCGGGTTTGCGACCTGCAGCCGCTGCAGGACGCAGGCCGGAAAATTGGGCTGCTGATGGCGGAAGCCGCGCGGGTTGCCCGCAAGCTCGTTGCTGCTGTTTACCCCTGCGAAGCTGAGGATCGCGTCGCCGCATCCGGACAGCGCTCCGATCCGGCGGGCGAAATGGGTCTTGCCGGAACCTGGCGGCCCCACCAGCAGCATCGGCCGGAACGACAGCCATGGCTTGCCAGCCCAATGGCTCATCGCCGCCTGCTCGCCGAGCCGGTCGATGGCCGCAGCCAACCACGGCGCCTCAGCGCGTAGGGCTGCCGTGATGCGCGGTTCTCCGCCTGCCCGGCTGGGAAGAAGCGCCGTCGAACCCGCGAGCGGCAGCATCTTGGTCAGCGGTTCGTAAAACGTGGAGATCGATGCGAGCGCGTCGCCGAACTCGTTGCCGTCCGGTGGGATGGACCGGCACGGGCGGATGAAGGGCTTTCCCTCGACGATCTGGATCACAGGCGCACCTCCGCATCCGGAGTGGCAAGCCAGGCCTCGGTCTTCTCGATGAGCGGTTCGGCGTCCTCGCGGCCGGCGAGCCACAGCCGCCAGGTCGCGACCCCACGCGCGGCAAGGTGTTTGCGGATTGCCCAGTGGCAGCCGGTCCGGTGCGCTTCGGCGAGCTCGGCCTTCGACATCGGCACGAACGGCAGACCGTGCCGATGCGCGATCGCGTCAAACGAGGTTGCTGCAGCACCGCCATGTGCCTCCGCAACGTCGATCACCTCCCCTGTGAAGGCGAGATCCAGTTCGCGCAGCAGCCGTGCGCCCGCCATGGCATCGCGCGCGGTCTCGGCCGCTGCGATCAGCGACGGTACGACGATGTCCTCGGCTCGCCACAGCAGCAGGCGGCCGGGCGGAACATGGAGGGCGGCCGCCACCCAGGAGATCGTCTCGGCCGGATCGTCGGTGACAGTGGTCGAATGTGTCTGAAGGTCGAAGCCCAGCGTGCCGAAGCTGTAGAAGATGCTGAGCTTCGCCGCGCCGACCAGCAGCGTGCGCGCTGGACGTTGCCCGAGCGCCGGCTGGTGGATCCAGGCGGTGGCGAGAGTGACGGTGTCAATGGACATGGCTTTCCTCAAAATGAAAGCGGCCCGACCATCACGGGGATGACCGGGCCGAAAAGGCTGATGATGGCGAAGGTGATCAGGAGGCGAAGGCGCGTTCGTCCTCCTGTCGCTTGAGCTTTGCTGTCATGCGCTCGAGCGCGGCGGCGATATCCGCCTTCATGGCGCGCGGTCGGCACCAGCGGATCAGCGCGCAGTCTACGAAGGCGTGCAGGTGATGCAGCGCGGGCGTCGTTTCGATGTGCCTGGCGAGCGCCGCCATAGGGCGCGTGACCAGCGCCTCGTCGCCCGCCCGCGCGGCTGTCCAAGCGAGGAACAGGCTGAGCGTGGCGACCGCGTCCTCCATCACATAGTCGCGGATGCGGTCAGTCTCGCCGGCTTCCCACAGTGCGGCGACATCGCCGCCGGAGGTGGAGGTCTTCACCGGGATCCCGATTTCGTTGCATAGGGACGCCAGCCCCACCTTCCGGCCGTGGCTGGAATAGAGATCCGCCAGATCGGCATGTTCAGCCCCGAAGCGGTTGGCGGCGGCATGGTCGGCAAGCGCCTTCAACGACCACAAGCGCGTGCGTTGCGCAGCGAGCCGCAGGACGAGCGCATCGAACTGGCGCGAGTTGTATCCGGTCACGACGCCGGCGTTGCCCATGCGGCGATCGGCTTCAAGGACCAGGTCGGCTTCGCTCACGCCGTCGGTGACCACCGTGCCGGCTATGTCGAACGACCAGCCCCCAGCGACCTGCCACGCTGTCGCAAAGCCGATCGCGACCGGCCGGTGCGTTGGCCAGGGCGGGAACGAGCCGTCCGGCGTCGGCGGCGCAATGGTTTCAATATCGTAGCTCAGGATCGAGCCGGGAGCGCGCACGCTGCCCGGCCCTTCGCGCATGGGATCGCGCATGGTTGCCTCATCATGATTGAAGGTGGGGGATGCCCCCGGGGGCAATCAGGGATTTTCTAGGATCAGCACGCAATGCGTTTTTCCCCTAATCCTCCCTGATCATCACGTGAACGGCAGCCAGGTTCGCGACCGGATTTCCAGGCGATTGCGTGCCACAGTGCCCCAAGCCCAAATTGGACATGCAATATGAGCGCCGACCGCAGGGATGGCGCAACCCAAGGTCCGCTGAGCGGACCGCCCTGAGCCGTGCAGCGGCGACGGAAGCCGTGCTTTGCCGGCGGACGCCATACCGAAGCGGAGCGGAGGGCGCAGCTAAGGTTACGAAGCGCGTAACCTTAGCGGTATTGCGCCTGAGAGCTGACGAGTGTGCTTTGCCACACGACAGCGGTATTGCGCCTGAAAAAAAGGGCGCTTCGTATCCGAGGGGGCTGCCGACGCCCGCGCTTTGAGACAGAATTTCTTATCCGGAAATTAGAGACCGAGACGAAATCATCAACTAGAGGTCAACAGGACGCATGAAACCTGATTTCCGGACAAGCCATTTAAGCCCTTGCCCGGTAATTAGGTGGCACGGCTCGAACATGAAACGCCTTTTCCGGACATGACTGAAAAATATGGGGTTTAGGTAGCTTATCGGCTTGTCCGTAAATTCGTCGGCCGCATCATAGCCGATCGTTATGCGAAGATGGAAGGAGTCAGATCAAGCTTTTGTCCGGATATTCGTCAGGGCTTGGGATGGCCGTCGAAAACAACCATCATCTCTGAAACTCGAGGTGCCGTTATCACCTGGCAGCCGCAATCTGAGCTAGTGGAAGATGCATCTGTAGGAGGATGTATTGCAATTTCAGGACAAAGCGCTGCCAGATCATGATCGTTAGAACTCAATTATCGGACAAGGTCGCCGCTTCGCTGCGGATGATGAAAGTGGATTTTCGGACAAGGATGAAGACGCCTACAGAAGGTCGTCGAGGAACTCCGATCCCGGCCTTGTTCCGGAAAGCATCAGCCGATCCCGCGCTCGCGTGGCGGCTACATAGAGCAGATGCCGTTCCGCATCCTGAATTGCCTCGAGATCGGCCATATCACCGATCCCTGCCAAGCGCTCCGGATCTGGAAGGACGTCTTCGTCCAGCGCCATCACGGCGACGGCGCGAAACTCCAAGCCCTTCGCGTCGTGCATTGTCATAACGGATATGCCGTCGCCTATCGGTTTGATGGCAGCGCGTCCGCGATCTAATTGCGCTTGTCCGCGTACCAGCACCGCGATCTCGGCTTTGGGCATACCTTCAGCCAATCGGTCATTAAGCCAATGACCGACGCCGGCCGCTTCCGTGCCGGCATCGTCAAACAACTCCACGACGGGATCAGGTCCGTCGAACACGGAGACTGTGCCACGCCGGCTCTCTTCGATCCCGTCCTGATCAGCGATTTCGCCGGCCAGCAAACGATCAGCGGCGCGGCGGATCTGATGCGAAGTGCGGTAACAGACCTTCAACACCTGCGCTCGCCCGCGCACGTCCAACCCGAGCTTCGCCCAAGAGAATGGCAGGTGGAAGATGCGCTGGCCCAGATCGCCGGCGAAAAACAGCGAGTCCGGCGTACCCGCGCGCCCAACGCCAGCGAGAAAGCGCGCTTGCGCTACCGACAGGTCCTGCGCCTCATCGACCACGACATGAGTGAAGGCCAGCCGCCCACCGTCCTCGATCCAACGGGTCAGGCGACCATAGAGGTCGGCAATGGTGATGACCCCACGCGCTGCTAGTCGGTCGCGCACGAAAGCGAATACGGCCCAAGCGCTTTCCCGCTGCTTAGGGCCAAGCCGGGTACGGCGACCGATGCGCGGAACGGCAGCGTAGGCCTCGGCATCGTGCAGCCCCCAGGCATCGACCAGCTCTTCCCATTCCTCATAGAGGAAGGCCGGCCCGTGGCTGGCGCCCAGCCCCCTATCCGTCGCTGCCTTGATCGCCGCTCGCACCTGAGAGGCTGTCGCCATGTTTGGCTGGCCGAAGGTGCGGGCGTAGAGCTCATATGCCGCCTGATCGATGGCGCGCACGGTCAGCCGCGCGCGCGCATCCGGCGCTGCCTCGGTCATTAGGTTGGCTTTGCTGGCGAGGCTGGCGGCGAGTGGCTTCGAAAAGGTGGTGAGCAGCACCTGCGTGCCTGCCCGGCCGGCGAGATGAACTGCGCGATGGAGGGCAACGATGGTCTTGCCCGTGCCGGCCGATCCAGAGACGCGAGCCGGCCCCTTCCAGTCGCGCGTGACCGGTGCCCGCTGCGCAGGGTGCAGGAACACTGCCCACTGGGCGAAGGGCGCGTCCAGCGCTGCCTTGAGTTCCTCGACACCATCGACCGCGCGGAAGCGGCGCTGCGCGTCCGGATGTGCGAACGGATCGGCGCCGGGGCCGGTCTGAAGCGCGACGTGATCCTGCAACCGCCCGCCGGTCGCGAAGTCCAGCAGCGCTTCGGCAGCTTCATCCGGAAGTGAACCGAACAAGCCGTCGACACTGGCCTCGTCGGCCAACCGAACCGCTTCCAGCCAGTCGCGCGGGACGCCGACGTTCAGCAGGTCATCGTCGGAAAGCTGCGCGAACGGCCGATGTACCGCGACAGGTGCAGGAGCGGCATGCTCGGCTGACTCGGTGTAAACGAGACGCTCTTCGGTTCGCTCGACAATCTCGACCATCTGCATCGCGCCGGTGCGCTCATGCGGCACCAGCCGACGCCGCTCGGCCCATCGATAAGCATCGTCATGATGCCCGACCCACGCCAGTAGCGTATGCTTTCCATCCTTGTGCAGGACGATGCGGATGTCCTGGCTGACGCGCGCCGTCCAGAAACCGGGCGCCGCCTCGACGCGGTGGAGCGACAGACCATTGCCGCTCTCGTCCTGCGCCAGGTCGAAGGCGGTGATCTTCACCTGCTTCTGCTCGGCAACCGTCAGGCGATCGAGCGCCTTGGTGAAGGTCGAGGCGTAGAGGAGGGTCATCCTAACCGCCGAACGTTCCCTCTACCGACAGCGTAAAGTTTATCTTCTTCTTGAAGTCGGCACCCACATCGAGTCCCAGAAGTTTGAAGTCGGCATTGATCTTTCCCGATATCTGGAGGTCTCGCTCAAGGTTTACGCGCAGTGCGAACTCCTGCCGGCCGTGCTCCAGCCGACTCTCGACCAAAGCCTGCCACGACGGCTCTCGGTTCAACCACGCCAGGCGGGGAGGTAGCACCGGATCGCGTCCCAACGATGTCCCGCTTCTCTCGTAACGCTTGGCGCGGGCGTTCCGCAATTCGATCTCAGCCTTAACCTTCGCAGATTTCTTGAGGCCACCGGCGCCGCTGGCTTCGGTCGTCTCATCGCTCTTGAAGATGATGTTGTACGATCTTGCTCCGAGGGCGTTCAGGATCCGCTCCAGCTCGCTTAGCTTATGGTCGATCATGTCATCATTGTACGTTTCCACCGAATAGTAGGTGCGATCGTCCAGCGGATTGGCCGCGTAGGCCTTGCCGACCTCGGCGCACCCGCCAAGGAACATGAAACGGCTGGATTCGCGAAGCGGGATAGCCTGGATAATGCTACGGTTGTGGATACCGTCGGCTTGGGCAGCCGACCGGCTGCGGACCCACTCGGCGGAGACCTTCGCGGCGATCGTCGCGCCGGCTCGAACGAGCAAGCCACCCGGGACGACCAACGGGATGGCCTCCAAGATGACCTCGCCATATTTCGCCGCCGGAGACTTCGCCTTCTTTCTGTCGAAGTCCTCGTCGCTCAGAACCGCGATGTAACGTCGATCAACGAACGGCAAGTCTCCAACCGACTGCACGTTATCACTCATGTCCTCCCCCCTGTTACCCGCGACCTAACGGTCACACCCCCACCACCTTCATCACCTCGTCGCCGAGGTGATTGATTGTCAGTCGTCAGAACATTCGGCACAGATCGCGGCGTAGATTAGCGGAGTGCGGGCCTCGTCCGGAGGTTGATGTTA
>NZ_JBIQFL010000012.1:0-78891 GCF_045369135.1 Sphingomonas sp. 179-I 2A4 NHS
TGTCAATCGGCGTCCAAAAAGGACCCCCTATCGGCGTGCAAAAGGGACCCCCTTCGTCGAGCAGCGTGACGGGTATGACGGGCGCACCGTTCGCGCTGGTTGCGGCGTAGGGCGGGCGTAGCCCGACCGGAGGCGCAACCAGCGCGAAGCGTTCTCTGCCGGGTGTTCCGGGCGTTAGCTGCGGTGCTTGAAGCGCCAGCTGTCGTTGCCGGTCTCGACGATGTCGCAGTGGTGGGTAATGCGGTCGAGCAGCGCGGTGGTCATCTTGGGGTCGCCGAAGACGGTCGGCCACTCGCCAAAGGCGAGGTTCGTGGTCACGATGACCGAGGTCTGCTCGTAGAGCTTGCTGACGAGGTGGAAGAGCAGTTGGCCGCCCGAGCGGGCGAACGGCAGGTAGCCAAGCTCGTCGAGCACCACCAGATCGAGCCGGGAGAGCTGGGCTGCCAGCGTGCCGGCCTTGCCAAGACGCGTTTCCTCCTCAAGCCGGTTCACCAGGTCCACCGTGTTGAAGTAGCGTCCCCGGGCGCCGGCCCGTACCACATTGGTGGTGATGGCGGTGGCGAGGTGCGTCTTGCCTGTGCCCGTCCCACCGACAAGCACGACGTTGCGCCGGCCCGGAAGAAACGAGCCGCTGTATAGCGAGCGCACCAGGCCCTCGTTGATGGGGGTGTCGTCGAAGACGAAGGCGTCGAGGTCCTTCACCGCCGGCAGCCTGGCGGCCGACATCCGGTAGCGGACGGACGCCGCATGGCGGTACGTTGCCTCGGCACGCAGCAGGTCGGTCAGGATCTCCATGGTCGTGCGCTTGCGCTGCAGCCCGGTGGTGACGGCCTCGTCGAAGGCGCCAGCCATGCCCTTGAGGCCAAGGTCCGCCATGGCCGTCATCATCTCATGCCGCTGCATGGAGGCCTCGCAGGCTGTCATAGCGGGTGCAGTCGGCACGCGGCGGGTGGCGCAGCGCCAGGTCCTCGGGCGTGACGATGGTCAGCGGCCGGGGCGGCTCGCGTCGGCGGGCCAGGATGTTGACGATGACGTCGTCGCTGGCGGTGCCCGCCAGCAATGCTTCGCGCACGGCCGCTTCCACCGCCTCCAGCCCGTCGTCGAGCACGGCTGCCAGCACGCGCACGAACCGCCGGTCGGCATCGTCACCGGCGCCGAGCTTGCGCCGCAGTCGTGACAGCGCAGGCGGCAGCTCCCAGCCCTGGAACGGCGCGCCATTGCGCAGGGCGCCCGGCTTGGTCACCAGCACCGGCAGGTAATGCCAGGGGTCGTAGATGGTCCGGTCACGCCCGAAGAACCGGGGATGGTCGGCGACGACCTGGCCGTCGCAGCGCACGACGATGCGGTCGGCATAGGCGCGGACCTGGACAGCCCGCCGAACCGCCCGGGCGGAGACGGAGTAGCGGTTGCGGTCGAAGCTGATGAGGCATGTGCCGCTCACCGCGTGCTCGCTCTCATGGAAGCCGTCGAAGGGCGCGACGACCGGCTGGAGCACGCCACGCTCGGCAGCCCATGCCTGCGCGACGGTCAGCTCCTTCTGCTCCGGATGCCGGTGCATGTCGGCCCAGCGACGACACTCCGCCTCCAGCCAGCCGTTCAGCTCCTCGATGCTGGCAAAGCGCAAGCGCGGCTGGAAAAGCCTGCCACGCGCGGTCTGCACCTGGTTCTCGACCTGACCCTTCTCCCAGCCCGACGCCGGTGAGCAGGCGGTCGGCTCGACCATGTAATGGTTGGCCATGACCAGGAAGCGCCGGTTGAAGACCCGCTCCTTGCCCGTGAACACGCTCGTCACCGCCGTCTTCATGTTGTCGTAGATGCCGCGCGTCGGCACGCCTCCGAAGAAGGCGAATGCCCGCGCATGCGCGTCGAACAGCATCTCCTGTGTCTCGCGCGGATAGGCTCGCACATACATGGCCCGCGAAGCGCACAGCCGCACATGGGCGACCTTCACGCGCATCGGCTTGCCCGCGATCTCGACGTCCTCGTGGCTCCAGTCGAACTGATACGCCTCGCCTGGTCGGAACAGCAGCGGGATGAACGCCGGCGCATTCATCACGTCGCGACGCCGCGCCTGCCGCCAGCGGGCCGCATAGCGGCGCACCGCGTCGTATGAGCCGTCGAACCCCTCGCGCAGCAGCAGATCGTGGATACGCGTGAGGCGCAGCTTCTCGCGCCGCGGCCGTGCCTCGTCTTCCTCCAGCAACGCATCCAGTCGCGTCTGAAACGGCCCCAGCTTCGGCAGCGGCTGCACCTCCCGCCGGTAGCCCATGTCCGCCTCCGGCGCCCGGATCGCCTTGCGCACCACCTTGCGCGACAGGTGCAGGTCCCGCGCTATCGCCTTGATGGCCTTCCCCGACGCGTGCTCGCGCCGGATCCTCAACACCGTCTCCAATACCAGCATCCCGATCTCGCCGCCTGACACACCGCCAAGCGAGCACCCTAGACCACCGGGATGAGGGGTCCTTTTTCGACGTCGATCACCCCGCTACCGGGGTCCCTTTTCCACGCCGATCCACAAGCGTGAGCAGGAAATAGCGCTGTTGGCGAGCAGACACCGCTACGATTGCAAGCCCCTACACCTACCCGGGCGAGCCCATGCTAAGGAGCCGTTGAGAGCATCTATCGGGCAAGCCGATCGAGGCGGCCGCCTCGCCGGCTTCGGCGCCGACCTCCGAAGCAAAGGACAGGCTGTACTCCCGCCCGATCGGAAACCGCCTACCTCCCACGACGATCGCGTCGCCGCGAGCGTCGAGGGTCGATCCTAGCGGCAGGACCGGCGTCAGGACGGTGGAGCCGACGCGGACCTGAAGGCAGCCATCCTTCACGAAGAAGGTGCCATAATCCCGTGTGGCGTTCCGCAACCGGTTCGCGGCCTCCGGCAGCTCGGTCACGACCGTCACGCCCGAGCTTTGGCCAACCGCGAACGGCCATACCTTCTTCTCCCGGTCAGCGTTACAGGCGGCGAGCGCCCCTAACGCCAACATCATCGGGACCGCTCGGGCGCTCAAGGCACCAATAGCCCTTGGGTGGTGTGGATCAGGAAGGGAACCCTGTCGTTCACCCGATCGATCGGCATATATGAGAACGAACAAGCGCTCCCGGTGCAGGGACGCCCATAAGCGTCGGTGCTGCCTCCCTTGAGAATGCCATAGGCGACGATCTCGTACGAGCCGTTCGGGTATGAGAATACAGGCGCCCCGCTGTCGCCGCCGAAGGCGATCACCTGCTGGCTCGATCCGCTGACCTTCACGAAGCTCGAATAACTCACGCCTCGATCATCGGTGCCCGACACCGAGCTTGACTGGACGGTGCCGCAGGTGAAGCCGGTCGTCATGCCGCTCTTGCACACGGGCATTCCGATATAGTGGTTCGAGTTGTAGGACGACTGCTTGAGCGTACCCCGGGTGGTGAAATAGCCATCTCCATAGAAGCCCGGAACCGTGTTCACGTAGGACGGGTAATCGGTCACCGCCTTGGAGTTCTGGAAATAGACCCAGTACCCGGTGCTAAGGCCGACCACCGGATGATAACGGAAATCATAGAGGTCGCCATAACGCGTCTCCGTTGCGGCCGGCAGTTGCACCAGGTGGCTACCATCGGACCCGACCACGTAGGGCGGGTTCGTCCGGCAGTGGGCGGCGGTCAGGATCGAGTCCCGGCCGTTGCTGTCCCTTCCGGCGAAACCGTAACTACAGGTCGCGCGCCCGGTCGAGTCGACCAGCTCCCATCCGCCATAGACCGCATCGCCTGGCCGCACGTTGGTCTGGAAGGTTTGTAGAATCGGCCCCACCTCGACCTTCACGGCCGAGCGCAACGTCGGGGGGATCAAGCCCCGGGCCGTCTGAGCAGCCGCTTGGTCTTTCACCGTGACGACATAATTCTGGCTTCTCGGCTCGAAATACGTCTCGAAGGGAAGCTTGGCGGCGGTGATGGCCTTCAAGATCGCATCCAGGTCCTGCTGCGCCGCCGCGAGCGATTTGGTCGCGTTGCGCAGCTGCACATAGCGCCGCAGCTTCGCCGGAATCTGATCCAGGAACGCCTTGCGCTCGTCCTGGCCGGTGAATGCGACGATGATCTTGAACGTCGGCGTGTGCTCCACCCACAGGCCCGCGAAGCCGTCCGGATCGCTGGCGACCGCGACGTCCACGATTTGCTGGACATCGCGGAGGACGTCGACACGCTCTGCCGCCTCCGCGGCCGAGATACCGTATTGCTGGGCTAGGTACTCGACCTGGAGGTCCTTGCCCGACCCCTTGGAGTTTTGCGGTGTCGGGAGTGGGGGAGCCTTCATCTCCTGCGCCGCGAGCGGCGTGGTGCAGAGAAGGGCCGAAATGACGGTAAGCAACGTACGCATGCATTCTCCTGATGACGATCATCTACAGCATGGACGGCCCGACCGTTGCGGCGGACCACCCAAGCCCGACTCACCATGAGTGCGGAACAAAGGGTGAACGATTTAGAATCCTACATTGCAAGCCCTTTTTGCAGGTCCGACCTGCGCTTCTCTGAAACGAGGGCGTATGAGAAAGCCCGCCTCGCTGTCGGCGTAAAGCGGGCGGCGAGGCGGGCTTTTCCCAGAATTTGTTCCCAATTCACTTTTCCCGAAATGGCTCGACCTCGACGGGAAATCGAGAAAGGATCAGGCGGCTTCCAAGGTCGGGATACGCGCGATGATATCGGCATCCTTCACGGCCTGCACGCGCAGGTCGTAATTGCGCTGCATGTTCACCCACATTTCGGGCGTGGTGCCGGTGAGCTTGCCGATCCGAAGCGCCATAGTCGGGGTGACATCCTGCTTTTCAGCGAGGATATCGTAGAGGGTCTGCCGCGACACCTCGATCAGCCTGGCGATCTCCGCCTTGGGCTTGTTGAGCGCGGGCAGAATGTCCTCCCGCAGCAGCTCACCGGGGTGCATCGGGGCAAGGCCGGATACGAGCTGGTTCATCATCTGTCTCCTGTCCGGGCCGATCCCGGATCATCATGCGTCTCTGTGTAAGTCCTATGTGTAAACTAAAGCCTTACATGTCAAGCAATGACTGACAGATTTTTAGGAGGGGGGACACCCTCCTAGTGATAGTCCTCGATGTTCACGTCGATCGCATCGCCGTCATCCCAAGCCCATGTGACCCGGTAATTGCCGCTGGCATCGACCGCATATCGTTTGGGCTTGGTGCTCAACCCATGAAAGCGAAAGCCCGGAACATTCATGTCCTCGGGCTTCGTGGCAGCATCCAGCGTGAGCAGGATGCGGCGAACGCGGTTGTGGTTCTGGACGGGAAGTTTTGAGCCATCTCCCTTGGTGGCGAAGGCTTCGAGCGCCTTGCTGGTGTATGTTTTAATCATAGACACATTGTAAGGCATTTCCTGACATTTGTCAAGCATTACCTTACACTCTGCCGAAAACGATTCTTCGACAGCGACCCTACCGCCCGAACCCGACATCCGGCCCGTCACGTCCACGCTGACGGTCTAGCTCCTGCTCTCGCTGCCGATCGCGCCCACGCTGCCCCGATTGGTCCAGCTCAATCGCCGGCACCTGGTCGCGCTGGGGTGACTGGTCGAGCGCCGGCACCGCCCCGAACCCGCCCTCGCTGCTGGTCTGTAGCCCCGATCGCATCGCCCGCGCTGCGCCCTGGACCAAGCTGGACATGCCCTGCATCGCTAGATCGGCACGCTCGCGGAGTTGGTGGGACCACTCCCGTATCCGCTCCTGACCACGCTCGATGTAGAAGCCCAGCCCCCGCTTCTCCATGATCGCCTCGTTCATCTGCCCGCGCGGGGTAACGGCGTGCGGCTCCTTGCCGGCCGCGATCTGCTCGGCCGACGCGCGCCGCTCGATCGCGGCCGACGCATGGCCCATCTTCACGGTCGGTTCGATATCCAGCCCCTGACGCTCGTAACTGCGGTGATCGACCCGCTCGGCTACCTGGGCGTGTTCCAGCGCGCTGTTGACCATCCCGGCCCACCGCTCGCGGATCGCCTCCACCTCCACCGAGGCCGTCGAGCGCTCGTACGACCAGTCTCAGAACCGAAAACTTCCCGCACCGCCCGCGCCCTCGTCAAAGACGATAAGCATCCCGGCTACGGCCAAACGGGCAAGGCGGCCCTCAGGCCACGCTTACAGCTTGTCTTGCTCGCAATCAGCGTAGATTCCTGCTCACGCTTCCCAATCGGGAATAGGCGGCGAGCAGACAGCATTATTGCGGAGCCGATCATACGTGTTAGGCGTGTACGCATGACCAATACATACATGGCACTGGCGCTATCGTTAGCAGGACAGTCTCTTGGCTATCCCGTTTATGTTCATGTCGAAGAGGGGGTATGCCATTTTCAAATCCAAGATATGGTCATGTCGAAAGAGCGAGAAGTTCGCGATTGGTTAAGAGAATTGCCAGATAAGCAACGGAAAATCGATTTGGTTTCAGACGACAAGCGGGCAGCTAGTTGCGTTCGTAAGGCTGAAGCGATCGTGCGGCGATCTGGGTTCTTCCATATCGCTGTGCGCCGAGGTACAATGAACGACTACCCAGATGGCTTGCGGCCGGGAAAGTAAAAGCGACATATCGAAGGCTGCCGCCGCAACGGGAGGGATAGTCACTTTCCCATTTCTCGATCCCATGCGAGACGGGATCGCTACGCGTTGGGGTGTCATTCCGCCCCCAACCGGACCCAGCCACCAGCGGCGCATTTTTCAACAGCCCCGGTCGTTTTTCTGATTACTTTGTAGCGTGCCACAAGCCTGATGGACGCCTTTCCCGGAACGGCCTCCTCACAGGTCATTTTGGTTGCGGCAACTCGTCGGCAAGTTTTGGGGCTGCCGCTATATACTCATGCGTGGGCGGGCCTTAATAGCGCGCCGCTTCCTCGCCTATCGAGAAAGCGGCGCCAGTCTCCGCCTGTTTAATCTTTCAACGACGGCTCAATTTGGAGCGTCAGCAGTAGCAGGTAACACCGACCGTCACGTTGTTCGGTGCCCAAGCCGTCAGCGGGGTGAAATACATGTTAGTGACAGGGCCGGGCGTCGGATTTCCCCCGTCACGTCCGTGAACCTGTCCGAGCGCAATCGACCCGGTGAAGACCGGGCCACCACTATCGCCTTCAAGGCTCTGCCGCGGATAGGTCGAGTTACTGTTCATTCTATAGAAGGCACCGTAACTATCCGTATAGGTGTATGGGTCGGTGTAACCGCATGTCTGACCTGTCGATCGGCCATACTTGCAAATATACTGCCCTTGCGCGACACCTTGCGCTCCAGTGACGGTAACGACCCCAGCACCGTTATAGAACTTCGGAACAACCAGATAGTTGTTTCCGCCGGAGAATGTGTGCCACTGGCTATCCACGCCGTTTGACACCCATTCTTGGCGAAATGCGAGTGAAACCCCGGTGGTTTCATCCCTGCCATTATTCTCGCAGTGGCCTGCGGTCGTCACGCCATAGAGCGAGCCGTTGGTTTGTTTGACGTTAAAGCCTCGCGTACATTCATTGATGTCGCCGTTAGAGAACGTGCCGCGATAGTTCTGGCCGCCCGGAACCTCCGTTGCCGTGAGAGCAATGCCGTCGAATTGCTCTATCTGCGTTCCAGGCGCCGCACGAAATCGTCCGCCAACAATCGCCGCGAGGGCGGAAGTGGGATCTTTCACCAATAATTTGATTTGCCCCGTTCGCGCATTGGTGGCGATCGTAGCGTTTGAGCCGAGCGATGAGAGATATCCCCGCGCCTGCGCCCCTATCTCAGACTCTCATACTGGTGCAGTGCGAACATCGAGAACGCTGGCGAGTTCACCTTTGCCGGCGAACTGACGTGCGGCGTTACCGATCGCTTCGAGGTCCGCAGCTACACCATAGATAGCAACACGGAAGTCGGATCCCGTAGTCGCTTCGGCCCCAGCGAAGCCTTTGGGAAAACGTGCCGAGAGCGCGGGCGCCAGACGCCCCAACTCTCCCATGATCCGCAAACGTCGCGACGCCTCTGCAACAGTAAGGCCCTCCGTCTTCGAGAGCTGTTTGGCAGTCGCATCGTCAGGATCGTTGAACGGTTCGTCAAACGTTGCAAGTCGAATGGTTTTCGTGTTCGATACGGCATGCGCTGCCGAAATCGCGACCGAGGCGAGGACGCAGGCTGCGCCAAGCCGAAAAGCACGCTTCTTCATCACCCTTCTCCTTCAACATAGCTACTGGTTACGTACGGACCTCCACATGCTTGGAGCTGCTGATATGCCTCTGGATCGCCTTGCAGGAACTCGATCGACCCATCACCGCCGCGGATCGTAACCTGCATTCCACTTTTGAAGAGGCGGCCATCGGGTGCCTTCACTGCCTTCGCGGTGCTGTCCCACACATGACCATGAGGCCAGATCAGCGTCCGCTTTGATCCAGAAACCATAAGGTAGGTACAGTTGCCGCGGTACGACAGCCGGCCATTTAAATGTTCCGGGATCACGATATCGGTAGGTGGAGATGCCGCTACGTACGGCGCTACAGCTGAGCATGCAGAAAGTTGAATGCAGCCGGTAAATACAAACAATCCCTTGAGAGCCACGGATCGTATGATAAAGCGAAACGGCATCTCTTATCGCTCCACCTGAGCGATATCACGCGAGACGACTCTGCTAAACGATACCCTCACCGGGTCGTTTGAAATAATGCTGTATGTTGGACTTTTGTCTGGCGTCAAGCCGCTTGCGCGCAAAGCTTTGTTGACTGGTTCGCCAGCGATCCGATTTAACACTTGCGGCAAGTTTGAGCTGCTAAGGCCCGAAAGCTCACCCTTGATTTCGCATCCGGCTGATCGACAATCTACGGAAATTTGCGTGGGAGCGCCAGCCGAGGCAAATACTTCTCTGATCTTGCCTTCGGTACCCGGTGCCCATGCGAGATCGCGGCTTTGGCTGTGAAGGGAACGCCGGACCCGTTCCGGATCGCCTGAAATATCGAATGCGCTACTCTTCTCCTCTGTGGTATCGGCCACGCGTGAGGAGATAGCGCTGGGGGTCAGGGAAGGCAATGCAGAGGAGCCGGTGACCACCTGGACCTCGCCGCGCTTATCGCTATAGGATCCAGATTGACGAAGAACCAGGGAACTGACAACGCCAAGCGCCGCCAAGGCAATAGCCAAAACGCCTAGTAGCCGAGGTGACTTGCGCCTTTCCATCACCGCAGGCTCCGATTAGCTTTGATATTAATTCCAGGCTTTAACATGCGATGTGTACAGCACGTTTGCTTCAAATTGATGTCACAGCAGTTGAAGATCGCTGAAAAAGGCCTTGGTGGAGGTTGACCCGATTTGGTTTACACCAAGCTCGCCGAGCTCCGAAAGCTGCTGCATGGTGGCCTCGACCCGGTGCGGACCCGTGAACTCACCGACGAGATGAGGGCGGCAGGGTTGCCGCTGTGATGGCGCCAAACCGGCATCCTGCGTCAGCGTATCAGCATTGTGCGTCCGTCTCACCGATCGTGCGCTGCGTCTCACGCAATGTGCGTCGAGCAACGCCATCCGTCTCAACTAATCTGCGCCGAAAACTCCCCTCTATTGCGCGTTTGGTCGAGCATCATTGCAGGCCGCTATAGATAGCGTTCTGCCAGCGTGCCTCCGAGGGAAAGGGCGTCATCCCATAGCCGGCTGGCATTGCCGGAAGAGACGGCAGGAGTATCGGTATAGCTGAAATGGTCGCGAATGGGCACGCGTCGGAGTTCACGCAGAACGTCTTCCCGGTCGCATCCGGCGAAGCAGGTCACTAGAATTCCGCGATTGCCCTGGCGGATCGACAGGCTTGGGGTGCTGTCGGAATGCGCCGGGCAAAGGCACATGGCGGTTCTGCCGTGCCATGTGCCGCCAAGTGCGCCAACAAGATCGATGAGTTGCTGCGAAGGTCGTTCGGCTGTGAGGGCCATGATCGGCTCCTTTCACAACCTCGGCCCCCCTCCCCTTCTCCACGAACACCGTTTTAGAGGTTATCGGAGAAGCAAGACGGAACAGATCGCGCGATGGGTCGTGCGAGACGCGACTCTTTTCATGTCTCGAAAGCAGTTGTTGGAGCGAATAGTCCCGGCTCGAGCCGAATCGCCGTGGACTGAGAGGTTCCATCTCTGACGCTGTGCCCGCCAATCATCTTTGAGATGATTCGCGTTGCTGTGAATGCCCGTTGTCTGAGCTTCAAAGTCGGACAAGACTTGAGGATAAGTCCTCAAGCGGCGCGTGCTGGCGAGTGACTCATCTTGATTTTCGTCCGGGTTTATAGGCGAAATGATACACACGCGGATGGTCCGGGACTCGGGGGCAATAAGAGGACTTGTCCCTGCGCACGCCGGGTCAGGTCACCCTATTTGACTAACCACCCTGCATTTGGCATATCTGTCCGGGATTAGGGGCCATTATGCGGTGCTTTTCACGAACCGTGGCCGGTTTGGGTTCAAAAAGGGGACATGCCCATGCTGTCGGGTCAGATTCTCGATGCGATGATTACCTCGTGCGAGAATGCCAAGACCGTGCTGCGACAGGCGGCCATTGATCCATCCGATCGCAAAACGCTGAACATTTCAATGGGGGCGACAGTCGCCGCTGAATTGCTCGGCCGAACGCCGGAAGCGCTTTCCAAGGCTGAGGCGCGCGGACGCTTGCCCGCCCCCAAGACGGCCACCAACGGACGCCGATTCTACACGGTCGAAGATTTGATCGCCATTCGCGAGAAGCTCGGCATCAAGATGGGTAAATTGCCCTCCGAGCGCGCGGTCGTCATCGCCGTGCAGAACTTCAAGGGCGGCGTCAGCAAATCGACGACGGGCAAGCATCTTGCAGATTACCTTGCGCTGCGGGGATATCGCGTTCTTGTTGTCGATTGCGATCCCCAGGCGTCGATGAGTGTTATGTTCGACGTCAATCTAGAGGCATTGGTGGACGAGACGCACACGCTCTCGAACTTCCTCTCCCCCAGAATCGACGAAGCCGATTCGCTGCGAAAGACGATCCAAAAGACCTCGTGGCCGAATATCGATATCTGCCCCGCCAACCTGGGCCTCCAGGACACCGAGTGGGAACTGACAGCAACCATCGAGGAGGGCCCTACCGCCATTGCCGGCGCGTTCCGCATGCTGAGAATTGGCCTGGAAGAGGTCCGGCACGACTATGACGTCGTTATCCTCGATCCTCCCCCTGCCATGGGCTTTTTGGGCGTGAACACGTTGACGGCCGCGGACGGCTTGCTGATCCCCGTGCCGGCTCGGCAACTCGATTATCTTTCGACAATCCACTTCATGCAGACCTGTCGCGAAGCGATGGACCTCGTCTCGAAGTTCGACACTTCGATCGACTACGGGTTCATTCGCGTCGTCTGCACCATGTTCCAGCCCAACAGGACCAACGAGGCTCAAATGCTTCAGGTCATGGAGAAGACCTACGCTGGCCAGATGCTGTCGACGCCGATACTCCTGTCGGAAGAGATCAAGAATGCCGGGTTGTCGATGTCGTCGATCTACGAAATCAACAAACCATATGGGTCGCACCAGACGTACACGCGGTGCCGTGACAACCTCAACATGGTGTTTCGCGAGATCGAAAAGGATATTTGCAAGCAGTGGCCGTCGCGTATGGCGCAGGTCGGCACCGACAGACTGACGGAGGCGGCATGAGCAGCGCAGGGGGCCGGCGTCGCAGCCTACTGGCGAATGCCATCGAAAGCATCGGCACGACCCCTGCCCCCACGTCCGTGGCCGAAGTCGCGGATGCCGAGGCGCTGGTCGATCGCGATAAGCCGGTCGACGAACCTTCGACGCCCTCATTCCTGGAGCGGCGTGGTATTGCGTTCGATGAAATCGCCCGCACGGTCAAACGTCCGACTATCCGTCTGAAGCCCTCGGAATGCTCCATCTGGCCGGGCAATGCTCGCGATCATGCGGCGCTGAGCCACGAACGCTGTGCCTCGCTCATTGATTCCATCCGCGAGGAGGGGACGAACCGCGAGCCGGTTGTGGTGCGGCGGACGCCGAACGCCGAGACCCCCTACGAGTTGATCGTCGGCACCCGCCGGCATTTCTCGGTTTCCTGGCTGAATGCCAACAACCATAGCGAAATCGAGCTCGTAGCGCGTATCGAGACGCTCGATGACGAGGCCGCTTTCCGGCTCGCCGATTTGGAAAATCGAGAGCGCGAGGACGTCACCGATTTGGAGCGTGCGCGCAATTACAGGCACGCTGTCGACGCATATTACAACGGGGTTCGCACGCAGATGGCCGATCGCTTGGCCATCGCCAAGCAGAACCTCCACAACCTCCTCCAGCTCGCGGAGTTGCCGGACGAGGTCGTGGCAGCGTTCGCCGAGCCCGGAGACCTCAAGGTCCGACACGGCATGCGGCTCTCGCCCCTGCTGAAGAACGAACAGCACCGCGACGCGATCATCGCCGCAGCTATAGCCCTCGGTGCCGAGCAACAGGCGCTGAAGGACGCTGGAAGCGACAAGATTGAGGGTATCAAGGTCTGTGAGCGCCTGGCCGCAGCCGCAGTGGCTCCCGCGGCGTCGAAGAAGCCTGTACCCCGTGCCAAGCCGGCCCTCACCGCCGCCTCGGGTCGCGAGATCGGACAGGTTCTTGCTGATACACGGGCCAAGGGAATTACGATCAACATCAACCCCAAGGGCACAGCGTCGGTCGACGAGATCCTCGAAGCGCTCCGCCCTGCCCTTGAGAGTGCGAAGTTCAGTCGAAATTGAGTAAAATCTAGTTTAACGCTTTATTTTCAATTAGTTGGCTCCCGGTAAAATGCGTTTTACCGATGCCACGGGACACGAGATGCAACAGGATCACCGCGAAGACGGTCAAGTAGACCTCTTTCTCCCTCAGCTGACTGCGCTTCCTCTTCGGGATCAGCGCGAAACGATGGAGCGGCCCTTTTTCTCGCTGTCGAAGCGCAAGCGACTCAAGCCGATCGACTATGTCAGTCCGGATCGTAAGATCACCGTCCATGTCTCCGCTAATTCGGAATATGGTCTGGCGACTATCTACGACCTCGACATACTGATTTACTGCGCGTCAGTTTTGATCGAGCACAAGCGGCGAGGTGCCAACGACATCCCGCAGACGCTCCACGTCGTCCCATACGACATGCTGAAGACTCTGAAGCGCGAGGTTGGTGGACGCGCTTACGATCTTCTGGGCAATGCCCTCGACAGGCTCCAATCGACCACGGTGAAGACGAACATCCGCTCAGGAGATGCCGTCGAGACCACCTTCTCCTGGATCGACAGTCACAGCCAGCTTAAGGATCGGTCCGGAAACGTGCGGGGAATGAGAATTACCCTCGCGAAATGGTTCTACGACGGGGTGTTGATGGACGGCGGCGTGCTCGCCATCGATCCGGCTTATTTCTCGCTCACAGGCGGGCGCGAACGCTGGCTCTATCGGGTCGCGCGCAAACATGCGGGTGGGGCCGGAAGCGACGGTTTCGCCATCTCGATGCCAACGCTCTTCGAGAAATCCGGCGCGGAAGGCGATTATCGGCGCTTCAAGTTCGAGATGACCAAGATCGCTCGGGAGAACGATCTGCCAGGCTACTCCCTGGACATCGAACAGCGTGACGATGCCGAACCGCTGCTGCGCATGACCAGGCGCGATCGCGAGCCGTCCGAGGAGGGCAAGCCCTCCCCTGCCCTCGCCCAAGCCTCGCCTGCGGCCGTCAAGGAAAAGGCGCCCGAGGAACCGGCTATCTCCTTCCCCTCGAGCGGGCATATCTCGCATTCGGCATTCGGTGCGATCGCCCGCGCCAACCTGCCCAGCCCCCAACGCGACCACGGTCTCGTTGGAGACGATTTCCGGAACTTCCTCCGGCAGCGCGAGATAGCGTTCGACGCGAAGAACATCACACAGATATTCGCGACCTTTTGCGCGAAGCAGCGTCCGGTCAACTGATCGACGCCGTAGGCGCAATCCGCCAAAACGGTCTTTCAGGAACAGGGTCGAGAATGGCTCGCGCGCGCACGTCAACTTATCCGTGTGGACCGTTCCCGAAGTAACGAGCCGGGCCCCGGACCCGTCTGTATGGCGCCCCATCAAATGTGCGTGGGCTGCGAAGATCCAACCACGCGCGATCCTTTGCCAGCCTTCTTCTCGGATGAGCTTTGCCGGGCACAGCTGCGCCAGCGGGAGGATCGCCCGTTCCACCTCTCCAGGCAGCCGTCACGGTACTTAGAGAACGGCGCTTATAGGGTGGGATTTGTGATCAGATTGCCCGGATCTGATAGCTGAATCACTGACCGGCTGACGCCGGTAGGATCAAGCGGTGGGGCTGAAGCCGTCCTTGTGGGTATGTCGGTCGAGGTAACGCATGATGATGTCATCGGTGATGTTGCCGGATGTGGTCGAGAAGTAGCCGCGCTGCCAGAAGCGTTGGCCCCAATATCGTTTGCGGATGTGCTCGAATTCCTGTTGGATCTTGCGGGATGAGCGCCCCTTGGCCCGGCGCACGAAGTCGCTGACCGAGACGTGCGGCGGGATTTCGACGAACATGTGTACGTGGTCCTTCGACAGCGCGCCGTTGATGATCTTCACGCCCATCTCGGCACAGACCTGACGGATGATCTCGCGCACCCGTAGCCGAACATCGCCGATCAGCACCTTGTACCGATACTTCGGCGCCCAAACGAGATGGTAGCGATGATGGAATGTGGTGTGACAACCGGACCGATACGCCATAGCCTGTAACCTCGGGAAAAGCGGAAGCTTCACGCCTTCGGCGGCTTCCGCTTTTCCCGAGGTTACAGGCTAGCACGCGAGTCTGTGGCTGAAGCCAGTATCCGACTGAAGTCGGAGGGGTTCCTCCTTGCTAGAGGACTCTAAAGGTCAAACTGTCGACGCTCCAAAGAGGCTGGGGAGGGGAGGGGGAGTCATCCTCGCTGCTTCGATGCCGTTCCTGAAATACCGTGAATGCTTCGACTGCAAACGCCTCCGGGAGCGCTAGACATCCACAATCGGCGCCCATCGCCTGGCCAAGCCCCGTTCTCAATGTACCGTCGAGATCACTGGCCGGCTCCCGAGAAACCTCGAAACTTCGCGGTCCAGGCAGCCGAGCGGGATGCGCTCAAGGCAACAAAACGTCGAGATCATCGCCGTTTTAGGTCAGTTCCGCAGGGTCCCGTTCCTAAAAGACCGTCAATGATTCGCCCAAGGACTCGGGAGGGCCGCGGAAATGCCGCTCGACTCCTCCGAACACAGGGCGGCCTCGCCTGACGCCTATAGTTCGACAACGAGCGCTGCCGGGTGTAACATGCCTGAAAGGCACGGAAAACAGCCACTTTGCGGACGAGTAAAACGCGTTTTACTCCCTTGGAGACGTCCTGTGGCCCGCGCCGTGCCCACGGTATTTCAGGAACGGGGCACGGTACATGAGGAACCGAATCACGGTTCAATGGGAACGCCCCGCAGGGTATTTCAGGAACGGCCAAACGGTATAATGGGAACGGCGCTGAACTCCCGACTCGCGCTGAATCGGCGAGTCGCGAAAGATCCATCCACAGCTTAACTTTTTATCCTATTCTCTAAAGAGATTAACCCGCCTGCGGCGCTCCCTTCTTTTGAAGAATTGATTGGGAAGAAGGGGAAGGGACGATCGCCGCGCACTAAGCACGTCGTCCACCCAAAAAGCTCCGTCGCGTGCGTCGCCTCACACACCCGACCGCAGATCGACGTCGATTATCGCGGCGCCTAGACTCCTTGCAAGCCAGCCATCGCGGAGCACCTCACTACGCTCAGGTCGCCGAGGGCACCGTGACAGGAGCCATTTTCCAAGACCCGAACGAAGTCCGACCTGCACTGAGCGCCGCCAGCAGCCCGCACAGCGTGTTTCCGCTCTCGGCTATCCCCACGGCAAGCAAAGCGCCCAGAAGGCCGCTGTGGGGCCTTCCTGCCAAGCCTGATCACGAGAAGCATGCCGTTGTGGGTCAGAGAACCCGTGGACTGGACATTGCAGCTACCGCCTTCAACTATCGATAGACGATAGCCGCCGACTGCAGAGCTCGTGTTTCACCACTGGGACAAGGGGAACGAGACCGCGCTCGCCGGCAAATCAGTTCTTGCTGCATCCAGCGCTATGAATTGCGAACAGGGGAGGGGAGGCAGCTACCCTTTGGTGAAAGGTTTGCCGGCGCACCTCGGTAGAGAGGCCCCGGCCAGCCGACGACATTCCAATCGTTCGACAGAAGGATGCTCCGGTTGATAGACCGGTTCATCAGACCGGGCGGCAAGCGAAAGATCCTCCTACGGACTGTCGTTCACAAACTCTCGGCGCGATGCTGGAGAAGCTTGTCGATGTTCTCCATCTCGCGATCGAAGGCATCGAAGACCTCCGACAGCTCGCGGCTCGCTGGCGGGGGAGGGACCACGTTGCGCGGCCGTCCACGCTTGGGCGCTGCAAAGCCAAACTCGATGGCAAGGTCCGTGCTCAGGAACACGCGCCAGGTCCGCCGCTGGGTGATCTCCACGAGCAAGCCGCAGTCGACGGCACGGCCCAGCAGTTTGCTCGCGCCGGCAACGCTCATGCTGAGCAGCTCCGCCAGCGACTGAGGCGAGAGCAGTGGCCGGTGATGGAGGAGGGCCGCGAGCCCCGGGAGGTGGCCAGGTCGATATTCCGCGACGATCGCATGCTGGGCCGCGCGATGGAGCTTTTCCAGCTCGTGCAACCGTGCGAGGTTTGCGGTGGCGCTTGCCTCAAGGCTGCGCATGGCCGCATACCAGTCCTCGTCTCCGACAGTTCGCTTCAGCCTAAACGCCTTCACGCCGCCCACGAGGCAGGGCAGGGGAGTGGTCACCATCCCCTTGTCGCGCAGAGCGAAGGGCAGCGAGAGCCAGGGCAGGGCGGTGCTGTCGAGACGCGCATGCTGGCGGACCCGATCGAGCGCGCGGATCAGCGGCGAATGGTCCGCGGCTATCTCGATCTCGCCGATCGCGGTCGGGAGCGCGTCGCGCCAGGCGAGGGGGTCGGGATCGCGCAGCGCCGCTTCCCAGGCGGGAAAGCGATCGAACAGGTCGAGGTTGGTCGACCGCAGCGGCCGGCCGGGGATTTGCAGCCCGCAGCCCCAGGAAAATACGTCAATTTCGTCGATCTCGGCCGATTGCAGTTGCAGGGCCCGGGTGTAGCCACTCCAGGCGGCGCGGCGTGCCCAGGCCGATGCCACCGAACTAACGCAAAACCGGGCATCGAGACGCGTAATGGCGGCCGTGCAGGAGGCGATCGCGGAGACCATCTTCGCGCTGTAGGCGGGGCCGTAGCGGCTGTTCGAGAGAGGCGCGTCCACGCCGTCTTTTAACCCAGAGCTGCTCTCAGTCAAATTGGCTCGTATGCGTAGTCGTGATAATGGGAGATTATCACGACCCTATTATTATGAGAAGGACCGGGCTATGTCTCGCCGTCATGGCGAAAACGGCCCTCACCCGCAGGCAAAGCACGCCGCCCGCCGGCGCCGACGACGTCGTGGGCGAGGTCCGCGCGCTGGCTATCGACAAGGCGGCGGTCGATCCGCAGGTCATCGCGGCCGCGGCGCGGGCCTGGTCGCCGAACACGATCCGCGCGTTCCTTTCCGACATGAAGCTCTGGGATGCTTGGTGCCGGCGCACCCGAGTGCGGGCAGGGGAGGCGACCGCCGAGACCGTCGCGGCCTATGTCCGCGCGCTGTCGGGTCAGGATCATGATGAGGCGACGCGGGCGACGCCGCAGAGGGCGGCCGCGACGATCGCGCGCTATCTCGTCAATATCGGCTGGGCCTATCGCATGGCGGGGCTGGACGATCCGACCGCAGCCCCGCTCGTGCAGCTCGAGCACAAGGCGGCGCGCAAGCTTCTCGGCACCCGCCAGACGCAGGCGCGGGGTATCCGCTACAAGGGCGATGTCAGCGATCTCGACGCGCCGGCGAGCGGCGTGAGCCTCGCGGTCCTCCTCAAGGCCACGCGCCGCGATCTCCTGGGCGCGCGCGATCGCGCGCTACTGCAGGTCAACTATGATACCGGCTGCCGGCGCTCCGAACTCGCGGCGATGCGTATCGAGCATATCGACGGGCCCGACGTCGACGGGGCAGGGGTGGTCGAGATCGGCCGCAGCAAGACCGATCAGGAAGGGCAGGGGGCTCTCGCCTATCTCTCGCCCGCGACCATGCGCGCGATCGCTGAATGGTGCGACAAGGCCGGGATTGCGCGCGGGGCCCTGTTCCGGCGCGTCGAAACCTGGTTCGATGGCTCGATCCGCGGTGTGGGAGAGGAGGCGCTCAACCCCGGCACGATCACGCTCATCTACAAGCGGTTGATCCGCCAGGCATTCGACAAGAAACTGCTGGGGGCGATGAGCGAGGCCGAGCTCGAGCGCTGGGTCGCGGCCGTGTCGAGCCATTCGATCCGGGTTGGCGTGGCGCAAGACAATTTTGCGGCAGGAGAGAGCCTGCCCGCCATCATGCAGGCCTATCGCTGGCGCGATCCCAAGACGGTCATGCGCTATGGCGCGAAGCTGGCGGCCAAGAGCGGAGCGAGTGCGCGTCTCGCGAAGCGTTTCGGCGGTGAATGACAGGTTTTAGCTGTCCGCGTTTGGACAGTCGCAAACCGATGACCTGGCGCGGTTGGGCAGTGAGCGACACCGACATGCCTCAACGACCGAAGAAGCGAGCTCGCCGTCGGGCCGGCCCTAGCGCGCACCGATGGGGGCGAAGCCGCCGACCGGCGGGAACGCCTGTGCGCACTGCGACGTTCTTCTCGTCAGCGCGAGCATGCGTGACTGAACCTCTCCGGCTCGAAACCAAATCCCAAAGTGGAGGGCGGCATGGCCCGCATGTCGAGCGATTTCTTCGTCCAGCGCCTCAAGGATTGGGGCGTGAGCCGAATCTACGGCTATTCTGGCGATGGCATCAATGGCGTGCTGGGGGCGCTCCAGCGCGCCGAGAAGGAAGGCTCGGGCATCGAGTTCATCCAGGTCCGCCACGAGGAGATGGCGGCCTTCATGGCGACGGCGCATGCGAAATTCACCGGCGAGCTCGGCGTCTGCCTGTCGACCGGCGGTCCGGGCGCGACCCACCTGATCACCGGGCTCTATGACGCCAAGCTCGACCATGTCCCGGTCCTCGCGATCGCGGGCCAGGCCGAGAGCACCGTGCGCGGTGCAAGCTATCAGCAGGAGCTCAATCTCGACCGACTGTTTGCCGACGTCGCCGCCTATGTGCAGGAGGCGAGCGCGCCGGCGCAGGTCCGCCATGTGACCGATCGCGCGATCCGGATCGCGGTCGCGGGCAACGCGGTCTCAACCATCGTGCTGCCCAAGGACATACAGGATACGAAATATGAGGAGCCGGGCCAGGCGCACGGCTTCACCCGCTCGGGCACCGGCTATGCACATCCGATCGTCGTCCCGCAGCCCGCCGATCTCGCGCGCGCGGCGGAGGTACTGAATGCAGGCGCCAAGGTCGCTATCCTGATTGGGGCGGGAGCCCGCGGCGCGTCGGCCGTGGTGACCGAGGTCGCCGACCTGCTTGGCGCCGGCGTCGCCAAAGCGTTGCTCGGCAAGGATGTCCTGCCTGACGATCTGCCGTTCGTGACCGGGGCGATCGGCTTGCTCGGGACCAAGCCATCGTCCGACCTCATGCGCGAGTGCGACACGCTTCTGCTGATCGGCACGGGCTTTCCCTGGGCCGAGTTCCTGCCGAAAGACGGGCAGGCGAGGGCCGTGCAGGTCGACATCGACGCATCGATGCTGGGGCTGCGCTACCCCGTCGAGGTCAACCTGCATGGAGATGCGGCCGAAACGCTGAAAGCGCTGATCCCGCTGCTCCAGCGCAAGGATGATCGCAGTTGGCGCGAAGGCATCGAGAAGGCGACTGCGCAGTGGTGGCAGACGCTCGAGGAACGCGCCATGGCGGAAGCAAAGCCCGTCAATCCCCAGCGCGTGGTCTGGGAAATGTCGCCGCGTCTGCCCGCCGACGCGATCGTCACCTCGGATTCGGGCTCATGCGCCAACTGGTACGCGCGCGACTATCGCGTGAAGGTCGGGCAGCGTGCCTCTCTCTCGGGCGGTTTAGCCTCTATGGGCGCTGCGGTTCCCTATGCGATCGCGGCCAAGTTTGCTTATCCTGATCGGCCCGTCGTGGCGCTGGTCGGCGACGGCGCAATGCAGATGAACAATCTGGCCGAACTCATCACCGTCCAGAAATATTGGAAGCAGTGGCGCGATCCGCGCTTCATCGTCTGCGTCTTCAACAACGGCGATCTCAACGAGGTCACGTGGGAACAGCGGGTGATGGAAGGCAATCCGCGTTTCCCGACGACGCAGGATATTCCGGACGTCCCCTACGCGCGCTTCGCGGAATTGCTGGGGCTTGGCGGCATCTACGTCGATGATCCATCCGCGCTTGGGCCGGCGTGGGAAGTTGCGCTCTCCGCCGATCGCCCGACGCTCATCGAGGTGAAGACCGATCCCGAGGTCGTGCCGTTTCCACCGCAACTGACGCTCGAGCAGGCCAAGGGTCTGATGAGTTCGATGGTGATGGGAGACAAGGGCCTGGGCACGATGATCGCCGACACGGCGCGCCAGCTCCTGGTAACTAATGCGCGATTCAGCGGTTAATGGACCGTCAGCATCTTGCTGCTAGGTGGTCGGCATGCCCCAAGCGACACTTCAGGCCTGGCTTTCACTCTATGCCGCGGTCGGCGTCATGGTGGCGCTGTGCGCTGTCCTCGCGATGATAAAGACCGCCTACGATTATCGTCTGGGAACTAGGAAACTCCCAACTGCGACCGTCCTCGATAAGGTACTCGTTGCACCCCGGTTGTGGATACGTTGGCAGATCAACTATCTGCTCGGCGCGCCGGCGATCCTCGGAATTGCGATCTATTACGCGCACTACCTCGGGTTCGATACTCTTGTAGATGTGTAAGCGAGTAACTGGACCCCCCTGCCCCGGAATTCCTGTCGACCCACTGCCAAACCGGCGGTCTGAATCGATGCTGTCCTGAACGATCCGGTGCTCCACCCTCGAGTGATCGCTGCGACATAGTCCATCGTCTCGCGAAACGGCGGAATACGGCGCATCGATCGAACGCGTCCTGGACCTGCATTGTACGCGGCCAAGGCTAGATCGACCCGCTTGAACTCATCCAGATGCGCGCGGAGGTATCTGGCCCCTCCCCTCAGGTTCGACAACGGATCTCTCGAATTGAAAACCCCAAGTCCACGCGCTGTACCGGGCATCAATTGGGTAAGGCCAACGGCGCCCTTCGGTGATACGATCAATGGGTCATAGCGGCTTTCCTGGGCCACCAGTGCATCGAAAAGCCCGACTGGCACACCAGCTTCGCACGCCACGGCCTGGATCAAGGGGTAATATTGAGCCCGCCGAGCTTCGAGCCAGCCTGGAAAATCGCCGCGTGGACGGTAGGGTGTGATTGAGCAAGCCTGTGGGGTGTAGAGATAACTTGCCATATCGGACATCGCTGCCCGGCCAGCTCCCCCCGAAACCTGGCCAGTCTGCATCCAAAGGGGCACCGATATATGCGACGTGCTTATTGCCTCCTCTTGGGGTTCCATTACGGGGCTGCCGAATGATCTGAAGTCATTGCCTAAAACGGCTTCCATGCTTGGTACTGGCGGCGTTCCGTCTGTTGGCATACCCCGCATTCTCGGGCCCACATCGATGACGGCTTCAACTGCCTGCCCATCAAATGTCATTACCTCGGCCTGCTTAGCTGCCGATGTTTGCGCCCATAGCAGTGCCATAACACTACCCACTACGCATAAGCTCGAGTTCGATCGCGTGTTCATCGATCATTGAACATCATGTTTCGATCAACCGCACAACGTGGAAAAAAATTCCACTATCTCCCAGTGCTTGATCCAGACTAGGTCAGGCAAACCCCCGTGGGTAGCAGCTAGCTCACAGATATCTGCTGGTTGGGTATCAGCTAGCTATCACATAGGTAGCGGTTGCCAAACTGCTAGAGAGCGGCTAGCTATCCAGTCGTTCGAACTATCACAGGATCGGTCATGGCTGCTGTCGTAGCATTCGTCTCACAAAAAGGCGGTGTAGGAAAAAGCACCTTGGCAAGAGCCCTTGCTCGCGAGGCGGCGGCAGGCGAACTGCGGGTTAAAATCGCCGATCTCGATACTCAACAGGGCACTTCGGTCGATTGGCACCGAGCACGCCTTGGCATCTCCATCGAGCCGATTGTGTCGGTTGAGGCATTCAAAACCGCGTCTCAGGCCCTGGCCGCTGCAGACGGCTTCGATCTGCTTATCATCGACGGCCCCGCTCGGACCAGCAAAGCTACACTTGAAATTGCACGGTCATCGTCACTCGTGGTTCAACCCACCGGCGCATCCTTGGACGATCTCAGGCCTGCCGTCCGCGAATACCATGCCCTTGTTAAGGAGGGTATCCCGACTGGACGGCTCGTTTTTGCGCTCAACCGCATTGGAACTTCGGCTGAAGAAAATGACGCGCGGGCGTATTTGACCGAAGCGGGGTATAATGTCCTCGACGGTTCGATCGTGGAACGACCAGCATACCGGCAAGCGCAGAACCAAGGCCTGTCAATTACCGAAACCAAATTCTCCGGCCTTAACCAGCGTGCTGATACTCTGATCCAATCCCTAATCGACAAAGTAGCGGGGTGAATGATGGCCGATATCTCGAAGCTAAAGAAGGCTACTCGTTTGGGTTCACCCCCACCAATCAGTGAGGCGAGCCAGAATTTGGATGCACCCGAAGTAGCCCCCGCCCCTCCGGCTGCACCGCTGATAACCGCAACCCGCATTGATGCCCGCAGTTCGCGCAAGACTAACCGCACTCAACAATTTGCGACTAGGGTCACACCCGAATGGGACAATCGAATCCGCGAAATAGCTCAACGTGAGGGTCTGCTTCTTACAGAAGTGCTCGAGAAGGCACTCGACGCTTATGAGAAACTGCTAGCTCAAAGGTAGCTAGCCGCTAGATACCAGCCATCTCAACGCTAGATAGCGGAGGTCTAACTGCTAACACGGGGATCTTCCGCTAGCTGCTAGCCAGCAGCTACTGAGTCACCTAGGAAGAGAGAGAAGGGGGTCAGAGGCAGCGAGAAAGGATCGGTCATGCCCCTCGTTGCGCTAAAACCCACCCAGACCATCGTGGACATCGTCGGCGCCCTCGGCGGCACCTGGCACGGCTACAACGCCATGTGCCGTTGCCCGGCCCACGCCGACAGCGATCCCAGCCTCTCGATCCGGCAGGGCCATGACGGCATCCTCGTTCACTGCTTCGCCGGCTGCACCGCCGAGGACGTGCTCCGCGAGATCGCGCGCATCAGACCCGGACGCACCTACGACCCACCCGCTGAACAGCGCACCGGCAGACCCGCCAACATCGAACGGCTGTGGAACGAGGGGTTGCCGATCGCCGGAACGCCCGCGGAAGCCTATCTCCGCTTTCGCGGCATCACCGGCGCCTTCGACGACCTGAGCTACCACCCGCGCTGTCCGTGGGGACCGAAACCGCATACCCGGTTCCTCCCGGCGCTGCTGATCGCGGCGCGGGAGGGGCGCACGCTGCGCTCGATTCAGCGCATCTTCCTCGACCTCGCGCATGGCGGCTATCTCGACAAGGCGACGCTCGGCACGCCGGGAGGTGCGACCTGGCAGGGCATGCGCGTCACCGACACATTGGCGCTTGGTGAGGGGTTCGAGACCTCGGCCGCCTTCACCCAGATCCACGGCATCCCGTGCTGGGCGACGCTCGGCGCGGCGCGGCTCGACCGTGTCCACATCCCCGATAGCGTCACCACGCTGATCTTCGCCGAGGACAATGACTTCGAGGGCCGACGCGCACGACGCAAGGCGTGGGCCGCCTATCGGCCGCGCGGGCTGACGCTGAAGCGGATACCGCCACCCTCACGTTATGGCGACTGGGCCGACGTCGTGAAACCCGGAGCCTGAGAGGGAAGGGGGGTCGGGGTCGTGAGCTGCACGAGCAGCCACAGACCCGGAGACCCCCATGACCGACCTGTTCGACCCTGCGCCCGCGCGCGCCGACCATGCCACCGCTGCCGCCCGCCTGCTGCTCCCCGCGATCGCCGGCGACGCGAAGATCACCCGAGCGATGCTCAACGACGCGATGATCCGCGCCTATGGCGGCACCGACGCCGATGGTCACTGGACCCAGCGCGAGAGCTTCGAGGTGCTGGAGCATGCGACCGCGCTGGCGGTATGCGCAGCAGGCACCACGCCGGCGGTCGACGCCGCGATCGGGCTTATGGCGCGCCTTCCTACCCAGACCGTGCGCAGCGAGGAGCAGATCGACTGGCAGCAATTCTCGACCCCGCTCGATCTCGCCACGATCACGGTCATGCTCGCGAACGCACGCGCGGATGACATCGTACTCGAACCGAGCGCCGGCAACGGTCTCCTGGTAGCGGGCCTCCCGCCGATCGCGGCGCTCCAGCTCAACGAGATCGATCCCGCGCGCCGCGAGCGGCTGTCGGCCACCTTCCCGAAAGCCAGCGTTACCGGCCACGACGGCGCGCAGATCGCCAGCGTCATGGCATCCGCGGAGCGCCCCAGCCTCATCCTGATGAACCCGCCCTTCTCGCGCTCGCTCGGCCGCGGTGCCGACGCGCTCGCTGCGGTCCGCCACCTGCAGGCGGCGATCAAGCGTGTGCGGCCTGGCGGGCGCGTCGTCGCGATCATGCCCGACTGGTTCTTCAACTCCGCGCGCATGGGCACGATCTGGTCGACGACGCTGGCGAGCGTCGCGCTGCGCACCTCGATCCGGCTGACCCATGCCTATGGCAAGCACGGCACCGGAGTCGCGGTGCGACTCTATGTCATCGACAAGACGGTGGGTGATACCACGACGGTCACGCTCCAGCGCGGCGCCGTAAGCGACCTGGTCGAGGCGCTGGTCATCCCGCCCCGGCAGGATCTGATCCCGGAGGCCGCCACTCCGGCGCCGGTCAAGCGGGGCGGGGGGCTGTCCCTCCTGCGCAGCGTGAGATCGAAGCCCGCTGCCACCCCGCGCATCTTCCGCGCTCTCGCCAGGAACGAGGTTCTCCCGGTCGGCTACCAGGTACTCGAGACGCCGGCGCCACTCGCCGAGCAGTCCGGCGTCTATCTGCCCTATCGGCCGAGCCGTATCGTGTTCGACGCTGCCGGCGAGCATCCGACCGCGCTGGTGGAATCGATCGCGATGGGCTCGATCCCCGCGCCGATCCCCGTCCATGTTCCGTCGCTGCCCGAACGCACCGTCACCGAACGCCTCCTGTCCTCCTCGCAGCTCGAGACCGTCGTTTACGCCGGCCATGCCTGGACCCAGTATATCCCGGGCCTGAGCAAGCCAGACAAGGAGGGCGTGGGGCTGGTGCTCTCCGACGACGGACGCGCGTACCGCAAGGGCTATTTCCTGGGCGACGGCACCGGGGCAGGGAAGGGGCGGCAGGTCGCGGCCGTCATCCTCGACAACTGGCTGGCGGGTCGTCGCAAGAACATCTGGATCAGCAAGAACGAGGCGCTCCATGCCGACGCGATCCGCGACTGGACCGCGCTCGGCGGTCTCGCGGCCGATGTGCAGCCGCTCTCGCGCTGGAAGATCGACGAGCCCGTCACGATGGACGAGGGCGTCCTGTTCGTGACCTATCCGACGCTGCGCTCCAACCGCGGCGACGCCACCCGGCTCGATCAAATCATCGCCTGGGCCGGTGCCGACTTCGACGGCGTCATCGCGTTCGACGAGGCGCATGAGATGGGCGGCGTCGCGGGTGGCGAAGGGTCGATGGGCACCAAGAAGGGCTCGCAGCAGGGCATCGCCGGCGTTCTCCTGCAGAACCACCTGCCCGACGCCCGCGTGCTCTACGCCTCGGCGACCGGCGCGTCGGAGGTGAACAACCTCGCCTATGCCGTGCGGCTCGGCCTGTGGGGGCCGGAGACCGCCTTCGCCAACCGCGAGGCGTTCATCACCCAGATCCGGCAGGGCGGGATCGCGGCGATGGAACTGGTCGCGCGCGATCTCAAGGCGACCGGCCTCTACACCGCGCGCGCGCTGAGCTTCGCCGGGGTCGAATATGACATCCTCCGCCACGAGCTGACGCCTGAACAGATCGCGGTGTACGACACCTATGCCGATGCCTGGGCGATCATCCATCGCGGCCTTGAAAAGGCGCTCGAACTCACCGGCGTCGTCGACGGCAACGAGGGCAAGACGCTCGACTCGGGCGCGAAGGCCGCGGCGCGCTCGCGGTTCGAAAGCTGCAAGCAGCGGTTCTTCGGGGCGCTCCTCCTGTCAGCGAAGCTCCCGACCGTCATCGCGGCGATCGAACAGCATCTGGCGGCCGATCAGTCGGTCGTGCTGCAGCTGGTCAGCACCGCCGAGGCGATCCTCGACCGCCGCCTGGGCGAACTGTCGCCCGACGAGCGCGCCGACCTCGACATCGATCTCTCCCCGCGCGAGGCCGTGATCGACTATCTGACGCGGGCATTCCCGGTCCAGCAGATGACCTTCTTCCGCGATGACACCGGCGAGGTGCGCTCGCGACCGCTGTTCGACGAGAGCGGCCACCCGGTCACCAACCCCGAAGCCGAAGCCGAGCGCGACAATCTGGTCGAGCAGCTTTGCGCGCTGCCGCCGATCGCGGCCGTGCTCGATGCCATCATCACCCGGTTCGGCACCGAGATGGTCGCCGAGGTGACGGGGCGCACCAAGCGCCTCATCACGGTGAGCGGGGGAGGGCAGAAGCTCGAATCGCGCTCGGCCCGCGCCACGCAGGCCGATTCCGCCGCCTTCATGGAAGGCACCAAGCGCATCCTGGTCTTCTCCGACGCCGGCGGGACCGGGCGGTCTTATCATGCCAGCCTCGATGCGAAGAACCAGCAGCAACGCGCGCATCTGCTCCTGGAGCCGGGCTGGAGGGCCGATCGCGCGATCCAGGGCCTGGGACGTACCCACCGCACGCATCAGGCCTGCTCGCCCCTGTTCCGGCCCGTCACGACCGACTGCAAGGGCGAACTCAGGTTCACCTCGACCATCGCGCGGCGTCTAGACAGCCTCGGCGCTCTGACGCGCGGCCAGCGCCAGACCGGGGGGCAGAATCTGTTCGACCCGGCCGATAATCTCGAAAGCGACTACGCCAAGGCGGCGCTCATCAGCTGGTATCACCTGCTCGTCGCGGGGAAGCTGACCAGCACCAACCTCACCGATTTCCAGCATCGCACCGGCCTGGAACTGCTCGATACCGACGGCGTGTTGAAGGAGGATCTCCCGCCCATCCAGCGCTGGCTCAACCGGTTGCTGGCGCTGCCGATCGGGCTCCAGAACTGCATCTTTGACGAATTCCTGGCGCTGGTCGAGGCACGGGTCGCGGCCGCGCGCGAGGCGGGGACACTCGATGTCGGCGTCGAGACGATGACGGTCGAGACCGCGACCGTGCTCGACGATACGATCCTGCGCACCGACCCGGTCAGCAAGGCGACCTCGCACCTGCTGACGATCGAGGTGACCCGGCGCCGCAACCCCATGTCGCTCGAGCGCGTGCTGCGCATCGCCGATACCGACCAGACCGCCGTGTTCGTGCGCAACGGCAAGTCGGGCAAGGTCGCGCTGCGCACCAACGCGCGCTCCTGGCTGACCGAGGACGGGGTGGCGGTGTCGCGCATCGAACTGATGCGTCCGACCCGGCACGAATATCTCGCACTCGACGATCTCTACGAGACGGCCTGGGAGGAATGCAGCCGCGCACGGTTCGAGGCGGAATGGTCGGCCGAGGTCGACGAGATCCGCGGCAAGCTCGACGTCGAGACGATCCGGCTCGCGACCGGCCTTCTGCTGCCGATCTGGTCGGCGCTGCCGAGCGACCATCTCGTGGTCAACCGCGTGGTCGATGCCGAGGGTCGCTCCTGGCTCGGGCGCATGGTGTTCCCGGGCGACGTGCCGGCGCTGTTCTCGAAGATGGGCCTCGACAGCAACGACGTGCTCAGCCCGGCCGAGGTCGCGCGCGCCGCGATGGAGGGCGGGACGGTCACGATCCGGCGACCGTTCGTGTGCGAGGTGAAGCGCGTACGCGTCAACGCCAAGCCGCGCATCGAGATCAGCGGCGCACCGGCCGACCAGCTCGCGTGGCTCAAGTCGATCGGCTGCTTCACAGAGATCATCGCCTACAAGACGCGCGTCTTCATCCCCGTCGAGACGGCCGATGCGGTTCTCGCAAAGCTGATGGCCTGACCGGCACGATAACAGCCAGCTAGCAGCAAGGTAGCCGCTTGTCGGCGAGCCCCAGTCGCCCTCCCGCCCAAGCGGGAAACGAGAGGGGAGAAGGAGCGGGGAGGGTGTCCGGGTCGGGGGAAACACCCGTGCACCGGACACTTTCCCGCTCATGGAGACGATAGATGACCCAGACCGTCAAACTCGCGAAGCTGAAGCGTTCCGAGAAGAACGTGCGCACCACCCCGCCCAAGAATATCGAGGCGATGGCCGCCAGCATCCGCGCTCGCGGCATCATGCAGAACCTGCTGGTGACCGCCGCCCGCCCGAAGGGCATGTTCGAGATAATCGCCGGCGATCGCCGCTATCTCGGTGCGATGATGCTGGCCGAAGCCGGCGAGATCGTTGCCGCCGACTATGACGTGCCGGTCAAGATCATCACCGGCGACGAGGCGGACCTGCGCGAGGTGTCGCTGACCGAGAATTTCCAGCGCGAGCAGATGACCGTCGCCGAGGAATGCGTCGCGTTCCAGCACTTCCTCAAGACCGACGGTGACGTCGACGCGGTCGCCAAACGGTTTGGCCAGACCCGCCGCTTCATCGAGGGACGGCTGCGCCTCGCCGATCTTGCCGAACCGATCTTCGAAGCCCTGGCCGCGGGCAAGATCTCCTACGAGATGGCCAAGGCCTACGGCTCGACGGCCGACAAGGCCAAGCAGGAGCGCGTGTTCGAGCAGTATGGTCACTCGTCCTACGTCAACGCCGACCAGATCCGTCGCGCGATCGCCAACGACACGATGAAGGCGACGGATCCGATCGCGATCCTGGTCGGTGCCGATGCCTATGTCGCCGCGGGCGGCCGCATCGAGCGCGAACTGTTCAGCGAGGACGGTGACCGCTGGACCGACCCGGAACTCGCGCAGACGCTCGCTGCCTCGCTGATGGAGGCCGAGGCCAAGCGGCTCGGCGAGGAACTGGGCGTCGCATGGGTGCGCCCCGTCGCCACGACCAGCCTCTACGGCATCACGTCCGACCTCCACCGCGTGACGCTGCCGGCAGCGCCGCTGACGGACGAGGAACAGACGCGCTGCGACAAGATCGAGGAGCGCGTGCAGGTCATCGAGAGCGATATGGAGGACGAGGGTATCGATGACGACACCTATGCCGCGCTCGATGCGGAATCGGATCGGCTGCGCGAGGAATATCAGGCGATCCACGACAAGGCGCCCGAGCTGACCGACGAGGTCAAGGGCCAGGTCGGCGTCTTCCTGACGCTCGGCCGCGACGGCAAGATGACGCTCGACACGACCTATTACAGCGAAACGCCGATCCGCCTGCCCGGGGACGATCGGCCGCTGCCGTCGTCGCCGTCGTCGCGTCGCACCGCCGACCTGCCGCCCGAGGCGGTCGCTCCTGGCGGCAAGCCGCTCAGCGCGCGGCTCCATGACGAACTGGCGGTCCAGCGCCGCGACATCCTCGCCGCCTCGATCCTCGGCGATCCGGGGCTCGCGCTCGACTATATGCTGTTCTGCCTCGCCGACCCCAGCCACGGCTACGGCCGCTACGGGACGACGGTTCGGGCAGGGCGTCCGCAGGACCCGCAGATGCCCAAGGATCAGCCCGCCACGCAGGCGCAGGTCGCGATCGCCGAAGCCCGCGAGGGTCTCGACACGTCGTGGACGGAAGGGTCGAACCCGGTCGAGCGGTTCGAGGCGTTCCGCGCGCTCAGCGACGACGCCAAGGCGGCCTGGCTCGCGGTCGTGGTGGCGACCTCGCTCGAGGCCAAGCCCGATTACAGCTCGGTCACCACCAACCCGCTCCATGCGCGGCTCGCCTCGATCCTCGAGATCGAACCCGCCAAATGGTGGCGCCCTACCTCGGCGAACTTCTTCGACCGCGTGTCGAAGGGTACGCTGCTGGCGCTGCTCACCAACGTCGGGGGCGCGCCGCTCGCGGCCCGCTACATGGCCTCGAAGAAGGGCGAGATCTCGACCAGCTGCGAGAAGCTGTTCGCCGGCGAAGCGATCACCGAGGCGGAGACCAAGGACGCGGCGCTGGCCTGGGTGCCCGACGCGATGCGGTTCGATCTCGTGTCGGTCGCCGGTGCCGACGAGGCAATCGACGACGAGCCCGGCGATGAGGGCTTCGACGACGACGACTACGGCGACACCGATGATCTCGGTGCCGACGATGCCGGGATCGACAGCGACGAGGCGCTGATCGCGGCCGAATAGCCCCCCGATACCCCCGGCCCGTTCGTCTCCCGGGCACACCTTGGCGGCTGTCCCTCACCGGGGCGGCCGCCTTCTTTTTACCCGCGGACCGTCACGCGTGGCCCGCGCATCGAGGGAGCTTTCCCATGACCTTTCACCGCAAATCGACTGCGCCACGCCGCGATGTCGCGGCCGAGATCACCAACCTCATAATCGCCAAGCTTGAAGCCGGCGTCCTGCCCTGGTCGCGCCCCTGGGGACTGACCGGGGCAGGGGGGCGACCGCTGCGGCATTGCGGCACGCCCTACACCGGCATCAACGCGCTCTATCTCTGGGCGATCGGCGACGCCCAGGGGTTCTCTGGCCGCAACTGGATGACCTACCGACAGGCGACCGAGTTGGGCGGACAGGTACGGCGCGGCGAGCATGGCGCGCACAGCGTCTATTATTCAACCTTCTCGAAAACCGAGGCGGACCGCGTCACCGGCGAGGCGGCGACGAAGAATATCCGGTTCCTGCGCTCGTACACGGTGTTCAACGTCGATCAGATCGACGGTCTCCCGGCGTATTATTATCCGGTGCCCGCACCGCCCGAACCGCGCATCGAGAGCCGGCACCGCGCCGCGATCGATGCCTTCTTCGGAGGCCTGCCGGCGACCGTGCGGCATGGCGGCGATCAGGCATTCTATTCGCCGATCGGCGACTATATCCAGCTACCGCAGCGCGGCGCGTTTCGCTCGGACGATCATTACGCCAGCACGCTCGCGCACGAATATGTCCATTATTCGGGCGCGCCGCAGCGCCTCAACCGCGAGTTCGGCAAGAAGTTCGGCGACAACGCCTATGCGTTCGAGGAGCTGGTCGCCTGCATCGGCCAGTGTCTGGTGTGCGCCGACCTCAATCTGCCCGGCGAGCTGCACGACAATCACGCCAGCTACGTCGACCATTGGCTGAAAATCCTGAAGGGCGATTCGAGCGCGATCATCAAGGCCGCGGCGAAAGCCGAGCAGGCGGTGACCTGGCTCCACAACGCCGCCGTGGGTGGCGCGGCCGAGGTCGACCAACCCGAAGCCCTCGCGGCATGACCCGGAGATCTCACCATGCACATCGAGTTGCGCAAGCTGAAGGTGGTCGACGCTTTGTCCGAGGAAACGACTTGCTACTCGGCCGAGATCTGGATCGATGGGCAGCGCGCCTTCCTCGCGTCGAACCGCGGGCATGGCGCCGCGGACGATTACCATGCCGTCGGCAGCGTCACCGAACAGGCGGTCGATGCCTGGCTCGCCGCCAACCGTCCCGTCTCGCGGCTCGGCGACAGCGTCATGCCGCACTGCCTCGAGTTCGAGGTGGCGGCGCTTATCACCCGGATCGAGGAAGCGAAGCGGCTGCGCCGGCAATGCCGGACGAAGCTGGTGACGATCGAGGGCGACCAGGTGTTCTGCTATCCGCTGAAGGGCAGGGCAGCGCCAACGGTGTTCGCCAACGTCCAGCGGCGCACGCCGACGGCCCGAATGGTCAATGGGGACGATTCCGCGATCGACGAGGCGGTCACGCTGATGATCGCGCAGTCCGAAGGGGACATGGCATGATCCTCGATCTGATGGCGCTGCTGACGCCGGCGCCGCTCGATCCACTGTGGGAGGCCGAGAAATCGGGCTGGCGGTGCTTCGTGATGGGCAATACCGGCTGCTGCCATCGACGCGGCAGCCGACTCGAAGCAGCATGGCAACGCGGGTTCGACGCCGCATGTCGGTCGGGCGATGCCGGACGGCTTATGCTATAGCCAGACCGTATTACCACCCGAGGGCGCTGATGCGATGCGGAGCTTCGACCCGACAACCGGCCTTTCGCGGTCGACACGCAATCTCCTTCTTCTGGCGATCGTGCTGGCCGTCATTCACCATGCCGACCATGTGCTGCGCGTGGATCACAGCGGATGGCCGTTCCGCGCGATGGTGACACCGTTCACCTTCAGCCTCATCGCCTATCCCGTCCTGCTGTTCGCGCTGCTCGGCCGAGCGTCGCTGTTCTGGCTGCGCTTCGCCCTGCTCGCCATCGGCGCCGCCCTGACGGTCTTCGCGCACGCGACGCTGGAGAGCCCACGGATGCAATATGCGATGTGGGCCTATAATCGCAGCCTTGAACCGCAATTCTGGGACGTGCGCAATCTCTGCGGCATCCAGTCGGGTACGATGGGCGTCATCGCCGTGATCGTGTCGATGGCGCTCAATGTGACGCTGGTTGCCACCTGCGTTTCGATGCTCAGGGATGGCCTGGGTCGGCATCGCGGGCACACGGACTGATCCTGACCGTACTCCAGGCAAGAAGGAAAGAGGGACGGGATGGGCTGAGCGCATAGGGCGCTCAGGGAGCCCATCGATGCCATACGACGTCGCCTTCCGCCACCAGCAGGCGCTCGACCCGAGCGCGCTGGTCACGATCGGAGCGAGCCTCCACGCCATTACCCGCGCGATCGATGACTGCCGCAACGCCGGGATCGCCTTCGAAACCGATCCCGCGGTCATCCTGCTCGCCCGTCACCTCGCGAGCGTTACCGCGCCGCAGTCCGAGGACGCGCTGCTCAAGCGGCGCTGCATGGACCGCATCGCCGAGTTGCGACAGCACCCGGCATTGCTGACACTCGCGGTGCGGGGCGTCGCGCACGACGCGGCCGCCAAGGATCGCTTCCACAGCGACGGACGCAAGGCGCTGCGCCGGCTCGCCGACACGCTGGGACTCGACCCCGCGCACTATGACCTGCGCTCGAACCGCAGCCACGCGTCGCGATCGGGCGAGATCACCCTACACGGCGAGGAGCTGTGGATGCAGCTATCGCTCCACGGCACCATGGCCGATCGCGAGGTCATCTACCGCCGCGTCAGCGGCCGTCACGACCACCTCGGGGAGCGCGACTGCTACGCCTCGATCCGCGACCTGCTCGCACCCGAGCGGTTCGCCGTGCGGCTGCGCAAGGAATTGCGGCTCACAGCGCCGGTCGCCGAGCCGGTCAGCCTGTTCGGCTGATCGATCACCCATCCACACCCGCGAAAGGACCGCCATCATGGGCTGGCTCAGCATGCCGCTGTCGTCGATGTTCCCGCACACAGGCCCCAAAGCCTATCTCGACGCGCAATTCACCTACGACAACCGCGACGCGGACGGAAAGGGGAAGGCGCTGCGCGTCATCGCCTCCTCGTGCCTGCGCAACAAGGTCTGGTACGCAGCCGTGGTGCCGTCCACCGATGGCAACGACGAACCCGCCTTCGCGGCCGTGTGCATGGTCAGCTGGAACCCGCGCGCCAAGGACGGATTTGTGTTCGCCTACAAGGATATGACCGAACACGCCGGGCCATGCGAGGCCGAATGCCCCGAGCGCATCCTGTCGCTGCTCGGCGACACCGACGATCCCGGTGCCCTGAACTGGCGCCGACGCTGCCTCGAGCGGCTCGCGACGCCGGTACGCCCGCTCGAACACGGCATGCACATCCGCTTGCCGAGCAAGGTCACCTTCGTCGACGGCTATGAGGGCGACGAGTTCATCGTCCACAAGCGCGGCCGCAAGATCTCGCTCGCGATCCCCGGCAACGGCTACCCGAAATATCGGATCGGCAACCTTCGCAAATGGGCGTGGACGCTCGTGCCGCCCAAGCCCGAAACCCGCGTCCACAAGACGGTGTTCGGTTGATCGCCGACATCCCCCACGTCAGGATCATCGCCATGTCCGCCCCGTATCCCCCCGTCACGCCCAGCCCCAAGCGGTCGCAGCTCTGCAGCCGCGCCCATGCCCAGCGCGTCGCCATGCGGATGTTCGATGCCGGCGCACGCCAGGTCTCGATCGTGCGCACCGGCGATCCGCTGCAACCCTTCCGCGTTCTGCCGATCATCGTCGACGGACCGAACGTCGAAGTCGAATTGCGCTACGCATGAGGGGCGCCCTGCTCCTCGGCATCGCCGCGCTCGCCGCCTGCGGGGCAGGGGAACCCCAAGGCCGCGACGGGGCGACGATCACCGGCGAGGGGCGGGCGATCGACGGCGACACGGTCTCGGTCGATTTCCGCCTGTCGGGGGCCGACGCCTTCGAGCGCAAGCAGATGTGCTCGAAGGACGGTGCCTGCTATCCGTGCGGCAAGTTCGCGCAGGATTCCGCCTCGCGTATCCTCAAGAGCAGTGTCGCCACGATCCGCATGACCGGCGCGAGCAGCTACGGCCGTCCGATCGCCATCGTCACGGTCGACGGCTACGACCTGGGCGAGCAACTGATCCTGCAGGGTCTGGCGGTGCCGGCGACGCAATATCTGCGCGGCGATCCGCAGCGCGCCGCGCGCTATGTCGCTGCGGCCGAACAGGCGCGATCAGCGGGCCGCGGCGCCTATGCGGGAGAATTCATCGATCCGGCGCGCTGGCGGCGCGGGGAACGGCTCGCGTGCGAGGCGCGTTACTGATATCCCCCCCTGGAAGAGGCGGTCCGGCATGCTCCCTTGCCGAACCGCCTTTTCTTTTTGTCGTCAGCCCTTGAGCTTCGGACCGGGGCCACGATCGTCGGAATCGTAATCGGGTCCCGGGTCATGCGACCAGGACGCGCCGATCGCGAACGCGGGGTCGAAGCGGCCCAACGGACCATCCGGCTCGGCCGCGACATACGGATTGACCAGCGGCTTCACCGGCAGCTTGTTGCGATAGATGTGCCCGGCGATGCGACCGCGCGCCTCCAGCAGCTTCTCCAGCCAGACGAGATCGTCGAGCATGGTCACGACGCCCTTGCCGGCGACGCAATAATAGAGGCACCGCTGGAAATCGTCGCACGCGGTGCTGAGGATCGTGGTCAGCTTGACCTTGCCCTCGTTCTCGCCCTCGTGGATCCATTCGAGCGATTCCCGCAACTCGCGCGCCGAGAGATACGCATCCTCCGGATTGCTGCCGATGCACGCCCCCGCGAGCATGCGCCGGGTAACGCGAATATCCAGATCGACCGACAATTCGGTGAGCACCGCATCGAGGTCGAACTCTCCGATAAATTCCGAACGCTTCATGGCCAGCTCCTTTGTTCATTGAACGTAACGTGAACAAAGGCGACAAGGCAAGCATTATGGAGTAGCTTCACCACCATGTGGCTCGTCCCACGCGATACCCGGGGTCTTACCCTGCGCTCGCCCGTACCCGACGTGGTGCGCGAGGCGCTGGTGCGCTGGTACACAGGCGAAGGCGAGGACAGCGATCACCGCGCCTCGGTCATCATGGTGGTCAAGGCACGCGATCATCACCAGTGGATAGCCTGCGACTGCCTGGGGGAGGGGACGGACCCGCCGCTACTCTCGCCGGCCTATCTCTCCGAAGCCGAAACCTATTACCTGCGCCGGCTCACCAGCATCCGCCAGCGTCGCCCCGAACATGACGTCGACTGCCCGTTCTTCCGGGAGCAGGCGCCGCCCCGCATCCGCGAGAAGGCGACCACCACCCCGCGCACGATCCACGAGCCCGACGGGCTGTTCTCGGCGCACCGGCTCGCCCCCGAGAAGCTGGCGCAGCTCCCTGATGACAGCGAACCCGACGATCGCACCCGCGGCGTCGCGATCCCGCGCCTCGCGCGCCTGCTGTGGCAGTTGATGGAAATGGCGCAGGTCAACGTCGTCGAACCACTCGAGGTCGGCGAGCCGCGCACGACATCGATGGCGAGCGAGTTCGCGGCGATGCGCGCCGCGGCCGAGCGGGTCCAGATCGCACCGGGCATCCCGCTCGCGCGCCATCTCTACACCCATATCGACCCCTACGAACGCGGCATCGTATTCGCGAAACTGCGCGAAGCGGCGAAGAAATGGCCGACCGAGCACGCCCCGCAGGCCTTCCTCCTGCTCTATGCGATCGACGTCTCCGGCTCGACCATCACGCTTGCCGAAGGGCGCGAGTTGATCGTCAAGAACCGCATCCGCCACATCGGCGTCCACCAGCGCCACATCGGGCCACCCTATCTGGTCCTGGCCGTCGTCGGCGAGCACAACCCGCGTGAGGGCTATGCCTGCCTGCGCGCCTATGCGCAGCCGATCGCGCGCCCCGCCAACTTTGTCGCGATCCACAATCTCGCCGAGCGCAAGACGATCGTCGGCCTGCTCGATCTCCAGTACCGGCTTCGCCGGCGCGGCATCGGCGTCGGCTTCAAACGGCTCCTGTTCGATATCGCGACGTTGATCGGGGAGATGCGTCCAGACCTTCTTCTCGACCTGCGCGACTTCACCACCGGCGAGGTGATCGAGGCGGCACTCGAAGTCGTCACCGGCGATGACGCCGACACGCTCGGGTTGAAACTGCGTCAGGTCGAAAAGCTGCGCGAGATCGCCCCCGTCGTGACGATCCATGCCGAGGATCTCGAAGGTGACAGGCTCGAGGCCGCCGTGCTCGACCAGCTGCACATCGGATGACGTCGTTCACAGGAATTTAATCGAGGGCCATCATCCTCGCGTCATGGCATCGACCACCCAGGCCAGAAACCAGCGGCGGATCCTGCGCTGGGCGCAGTCGTCGCTATGCGCCGGATGCGGAATGCCCCTGCCGAGTCCCCGGCACCTCGTCCGCTATCATCCCGATTACCCGACATTCGACCATGTCACGCTGCGCAGCGCGGGTGGACGACGATTACTGTCGAACGGCCTGCTGAAGCATCTGCGCTGCAATCAGGCACGGGGCGCGAGGCCGTCGACGGGGTGCGATGCGATCTGGATGACCGTGGTCGCGGCGCGGCTCGCCGATCGCCCCCGCAGTCTCAAGCCGATCTTCAAAGGTGGCGCTCGAAATCCCGCATTCCCGCCGCGCAAGGAAAAGGCCGCCCCGGTTTCCCGAAGCGGCCCGATCGGGTCATCGAAGGTCGAGCGTCAGATGTCGTCGCCGAGCGTGCCCTTGACCGAACCCTTCACGTCCTGAGCGGACCCCTTCAGCTTCTGGGCCTTGCCCTCGGCTTCGAGGCTCGCATTGTCGGTCGCCTTGCCGATGCCTTCCTTGACGTTGCCGGCCAGCTTGTTACCCGCCGCCTTCAGCTTGTCAGTCGCTTCGCCCATGATTGATCTCCTGTCGTGAATTGTCGGGATAGATAACAATTTGCGCGTGCCGCGTTCCGCGCTGCCCCCCACGGCTGCACCATGATCGGTCCTGCCCGCCGCCGGCAATCCGGGCGACCGGATGAAGGAGAGAGGGAGGGGATCTGTCGATTCCATTGAGGGAGACGACAGATGACCCCGTTCCAGCCCAGCCCCCAGCCCGACACGACCCCCTGGGACGCGCCCGATCGCGCCGACCAGGTGCTCCCCGGTATCTGGCGCGTGTGGACGCCCAGTCATGGCGGCTATGTCCTGTCGGACGAACGCCAGGCCGCGATGCCCGACGCGCTGCGCCGCGACGATCCCTTCTATGAGGAAGACGTCGATTATGCGCTGGTGCTGTACGGCTTTGGCAGCGAGTTTCGCCGCCTGCCCATTCCCGGCATCGCCCTGCAGGTCGAGAATGCGCGCCGCTCGGTCCGCTGCTGGCATCCCGATCGCTGGACCGCGCTGACCGGCGAGGAGGTGTCGATCCACGACAGCCATGTCGTTCGCCGCCGCGCCGCCTATCAGGCGGTCATCGGCCAGTATGAAAGCGTCTCGGCCTCAGGTTCCTGGGCGGACTGGGTGCCCGAGGGCAAGGTCGGCTGCGTCTTCCGCCGTGTCGTCAGCGTCGATGCGCTCGGCTTCGCGCGCCACGAAGGCGAGCCGATCCACGGTCTCGTCGACAAGGATCGCTACGAACGCCGCCAGATGCCGGAGACGTTCCAGAGTCTCGGCGCGGTCCGCGTCGAGAGCACCGCTCCGATCTCCAAGCAGGTCGACGCGAGCGCGCTCGCGCATCTCCTCCCAACCAGCTGAAAGGACACGCCATGAGTGTCTATCTCTATCTGTTCCACGGCCGCGCCACGCCCGACGAGGACGTCGAAAGCTGGGGCTGCGAAGGCCCCGCGATCGGCCCGCTCGACTATGTCCATACCACCTACGGCAGCGAGGTGAAGATCCGCGGCGCGGAGGCGATCCTGGAAAAGTTCTTCCCGGATACGGAAATTCATTTCCACGACGGCTACGGCGAACACGCCATTCAGCTCGCCGGCGACTGCTTGCCCTACGACGGCAAATTCTACGGTGACTGGTCGATCTGCACCGGGGATCGCTTGTGCTCGCCTGCCGCCTCCCGGGTCAAGCCGGTGTGCGACGACTGCGGCAGCGACAACGTCACCAAGGACGCCGTCGCGGCCTGGGATGAGCCCGAACAGGCCTGGGTGCTGCTCAGCACCTACGATTCCACCACCTGCCAGGACTGCGAGCGCGAAAGCGACGACATGCTCGAATGGCGGACGCTCGATGGTGCGCCCGCTCCCGATCCCGACGCTCCCGCCATCCCAGCCAACGATCCGGCGCCCCCTGATGCCGACGCCGCCTGACCCGGAGGACCACGCCATGACCTGTGTCACCCCGATTCGCGCGCCCGAGGCCGCGGACAATCGCGTACCGCTCGGCCATCATTCGACCGGCACGCTCAGCCTCGACCTCGATCGCCTGCTTGCCGGACGCCTGCTCATCCAGGGCAGCTCCGGGGCGGGCAAGAGCAGGACCTTGCGCCGGATCATCGAGGAGGCGTTCGACTATACGACGCTTGCGATCGTCGACCCCGAGGGGGAATTCGAGAACCTCGCCCGCCATATCGGCGCGACCACGATCCGCGCGGTCGAACTCACCGCCGACGGGCTGACGGCCGCGGCGACGCGCAGCCGGCGACATCGGCTGTCGATGCACATCGACCTCACCGACCTCGATCCCGACCAGCGGATCATCAAGGCAGCCGCGTTCTTTGCCGGCCTGGTCGGCGCACCGCGCGAGGACTGGGCGCATACCATGCTGGTGTGCATCGACGAGGGCCATCTGCTCGCACCGCATGTCGCCGGTTCCGCGCTCGATGCCGATGCCCGCCGGCTCGGCGTCGCCACCCTGACCGACCTGTGCGCGCGCGGCCGCAAGCGCGGTCTCGCCCCCGTCATCGCCACCCAGCGCCTCGCGAAGCTCTCCACCTCGGTCGTGTCCGAGCTGCAGAACGTGCTGGTCGGGCTCAACGTCTTCGACCGCGACATCGCGCGCGCGGCCGACCTGCTCGGCTTTCCCGCGCGTGACGCCGACCTGCTGCGCAACCTCGCCCCCGGCGATTTCTTCGCGATGGGTCCGGCGCTGTCGGCAACCCCGGTGCTGGCGCATATCGATCCCACCATCACCGAACATCTCGGCAAGACCCCGGAACTGCGTGCCGCCGCGTCCGTCGATGCCGACGAGGCGGCGAAGCTGCTCGATCTCGCGGGCCTGGCCGAGGTCGCGGACCACGGCCCCGCCATCGCCCTCAAGGGCACGCGCGCGCTCGACGCGTTCCTGCTCGATCCCGCTGCGACCGACGCGGCCGCGATCATGGACGCGCTGAAGCGCATCTCCCCCAACGCCAGCACCGCGCGCGACCTCGCACGGCACCTGTCGCTCGACGCCGAGCGCACCGACCGCGCGCTCAACCTCCTGTCGGCGATCGCCGCGGTCGACACCATGCCCAAGGGCGACGACCGCATCGCCCGCCTGCATGCACGGCTGCGCGCGCGGCTGAGCGACGTCGCCGTGGTGTCGCTGTGACCGACCTCGCGCCCGATATCGTCGAGCTGGTCGCGTGTCCGAAGCTGCCCGAGCCGTGCGGGCGCCTGCGCGAGATGCCGTTCCGGCACGATGCCTGGACTCCCGACGAGATCGCCACAGTCGAACGCATGTTCCGCGATGACGCCGCGATCGACGACATCGTCGCCGCGATCGGCCGCGGCCGTGCCGGCGTGCGCGACAAGATCGCCAAACTGGGCCTGCGCCGCAATTCGTCGCGTCCATGGTCGCCCGACGAAGACGCATGGCTCACGCGCGAATATGGCCTTCGCCCCACGGCCGATCTCGCTGGAGATCTCGGCCGCGCCTGCACCAGCGTCTATGCCCGCGCGGGCGTGCTCGGGCTGACCGAAGGAAATCCTCCAAGATGGACCGAATGGGAGGATGCCCAGCTGCGCGCCGGCTACTCGCGAGCGATCCCGATCGCACAGATCGCCACGCTGATCGGTCGCCCGCTGTCGGGCACGGCGACCCGCGCCAACACACTCGGCCTGCGCCACCCGAACAAGCCGGCTGACTGGACCGAGGCCGAGGCGACGCGGGCGCTGACGCTCGCCAGCGAGGGGCTTCGCTATCTCGCGATCATCGACATACTCGCCACAGAGGGCTTTCCCCGTCGAACCAAGGCTGGCTTCGGGCCGCACCTGCGCAAGCTCGGCTATGGCCGGGGCTGGGGACGCAACTGGACGCCCGACGAGGACACGTTGCTCACCCGCGCCTATGCCAACGGGGCAAGCCTGACCCCGCTCACGACCCGGCTAGGTCGCACGACGTGCTCGATCCGCTGGCGCGCTGACTATCTCGGGCTGCGCGGCACCCATGCTAACCGTGACGGGTTCCGGGGCGGCCCGGTGTGGAGCGACAACGATCTGGCCATGCTGCGCGACCTTTACGGCACGATGCCGATGGACGCCCTGGCGACGAAAATGGGCCGCACCAAGGCCTCGCTGTTCACGCGCGCGAACATCCTGGGCCTGATCCACGGCTATCACCGGAAATGGACCGACGAGGAAATCCGGGCGCTACGCATCGCGCATGACTTCGGCGTCGCGCTGCCTGATTTTGCGGCAGCGATCGACCGCAAATATCCAGCGGTCCACAAATATGCCGAAAAGCACGGGCTTCGCTTCTCGCGTCGCCCGCGCCGCGCAACCCCCTGGACGCTCGCCGAAATTATCGCGCTCGATCCTTCGGGAACGGGCGTCACCGACCATGTTGCCATCCCCGGCACAATCGATGAGGAAAAGCCATGACGCCGCTTCGCCTCGCCCGCGATATCGCAACCGGCGCGCCGATCGACCGCGACACCCGGCGTGCCCGCCTCCTCGCGGCGCGGCGCTATGCGATCAACTCGGTCCCGCGTCGCGGTATCCTCAGCGGTCACTGGGACGCGGGCACCGTGGTCGGCGCGTTCCGCGACGGCAAGGCAGGCTGACCAGGGCTCGGCCCGATGCGCCGATGAAGGAGAGAGGGAGCGGGGAGGGAAGGCGTGACGGACGCCTGAGCCCTTTTCCAGGAGCGCACTCCCATGATTCCCGCCACCATCGCGACCGCGGTCGCCCCCGAGACGATCGCCAAGGTCACGCGCCTGTTCAACAATACCGCGTTCGACGTCATCTGCGAACTCCTCCAGAACGCGCGCCGCGCCGGTGCGACCGGCGTCGCGCTCGCGCTGAACGGCGCCGGCGCCGAGCACTTCCTGCACATCACCGATGACGGCCACGGCATCGCCGATCCGGTGAGCATCGTCACGCTCGGCCGCTCGGGCTGGTCCGACGAGACGCGCCGCGCCGAAGATCCCGCCGGCATGGGCGTGTTCAGCCTCGCAGGCCGCGACGTCATCATCCGCTCCTTCTCGAAACCCGACCGCCAGGGCTGGATGGCGCATATCCCGGCCTCGGCGTGGGAGACGAGCCGCCCGATCGCGATCGAACCCGATCCGATCATGCGCGGCACCGCGATCACCGTGCGCGTGCCCGACGAGTGGCTGAAGACGCTCGAGCGCGACGTGGCCCGCGCCGCCAAACATTATCCGGTTCCCGTGACCTGGAACGGCGCGGTCCTTCCGCAGGAGGACTGGCTGAAGGACGCGGTCCATGTCGAGGAATGGTACGGCGTGCGCATCGGCGTGTTCCAGAAACACCCCTCGCATTATTCCTCGCGCGACGGACGCCTCAACTTCCACGGGCTGACCATCCCGTGCGACCTGCCGTATGTTCAGGAAGTCGACCGGGGCGGCCACTGGATCGCGCGGGTCGACATCTTCGACGCGCCGCAAATCCAGCTCGTCCTCCCGGCGCGCAAGGAAGTGGTCGAGAACACCGGCATCGCCGCCCTGCGCGATGCGGTCCGGCTCGCGATCTACCGCGCGATCGAGGCCGCGGGGACGCACCGGCTGTCGGCGCATGACTGGCGCGAGGCGCGCTCGCTCGGTATCGCACTACCCGAAGCCGAGCCCTATCTGTTCGCATGGACCGCCTATGCGGCCGACAGCTCGCGCAACTACGAGAGCGGCGCACGCGTGACCGACACCGGCATGGTGCTGATGCCCGACTTCGATGCGCTGATCGGCCAACCCGCGCAGGCGGCGATCGCGAAGCATAATCCGTTCGGTGGTCCGCTGGTCGAGGCCCAGGACGCGTTCAAGGGCTATGGCTGGTACGATATCCTCGCCCGTGTCGAGGATATGCGGTTCCGCGTCACCCAGGGCGACCGCACCTTCATCGTCTCCGACAGCCGCGAAGCGCCCGCCGAGGCGGAAAACGGTTGGGTCGAGGCTATCACGCTCGAGGCGACGATGAGCCACGCCGGCGCATTCATCGAGGTATCGACCGACGCGGATGTCGCCTTCGCACCCGACCAATGGTCGTGCAACTCGGTCGACGAGACGTCCGTCTTCGTCCGCCGGGGCAGCGAAATCACCGCGCTCGGCGTCGCCGACATCCTCGAAAGCGCGATCTTCTATGCCAGCGACGACAGCGATGCCGACAGCTACGATACGCAGCTCGAGCGCTTCCAGGCCGATGCCGCCGAACGAATCATCGGCCTGCTCGAAGGCGACGATGCCGCGCTTGAGAACCGCATTCGCGACAAGCTGGCGGGGCATTATTTCCTCGTCCCCGAGGACCGGACGGTCACCGTCGTCATCGATCGCGACAGGCTCGACGTGACGATAACGGCCCGCGCGGTGCCTGCCGCGCCCGAGGCCGCAGCGGAGGGCGCGTGACATGGCACGCTACAACCACGCCTATACGATCGCCTTCAGCCTCGTCTCGAACGACGACAAGGGCCACGACGTCGACGCGCGCCAGCTGAAGGAGGCGCTGCTCGCACGGATCGAGAACCTCGACGAGGAAGGTAGCTGGGTCGAGTCTGCCGGTGCGCCCTACGACACCTATCTCGAACCGGAGGATGCACCATGACCGGCGCGGCAGTTCCGGTCGCGCCCCTGCCGCCGCCACCACCAGTGGTGCTGGCCTACGGCATCGGCGTCGACAGCACCGCGCTGCTGATCGAAAAGCACGCGCGCGGCGAAGCGCCCGACCTGGTGCTCACCGCCGATACCTCGGTCGAGAAACCGGCCACTTACGAATATCTCGACGTGATCCGGCCCTGGATGCGCGATCGCGGCATCCGGTTCGAGCTGGTCAGCTATGTCCCGAGGCGATTCAAGCACTGGCCGCCCTATTACGGCATCCTCGAGATGTGCCTGACCAACGCCACGCTGCCGAGCAAGTCGCTCGGCGGGTCGAGTTGCAGCCTCAAATACAAGAAGGCGCCGCAGGACAAATTCCTGTCGACCTGGCAACCAGCGGTCGACGCATGGGCGCGCGGGCAGCGCGTCGTCCGCCTGATCGGCTATGACGCCGGTCCGCGCGACACCGCGCGCGCCAACCATGCGCTGTCGATCGACGATCCGCTGTACGACTGCCAATATCCCTTGCGCGAATGGCGATGGGACCGGCCCGACTGCGTCGCCCGCATCCAGGCCGAGGGTCTGCCGGTGCCCCCCAAATCGGCGTGCTGGCTGTGCATCGCCAATCATCCGGACGAAATCCGCGGCCTCCCGCAATGGTGCCTGCGGCTCATCGTGCTGGTCGAGGCACGCGCAGCCCCGCGGCTGCACACGGTCGAGGGCCTGTGGCGCAGATCGACCCGCGCGCGCCCCGGATCGATGACCGCCTTCATCCGCGACGAACACCTCCTGCCGGCCGACGAGATCGACCGCATCATCCGCGATGCGCCACTCGACCTCATACGGTTCCAGGACGTCGCGGCGGTCATCCCGCTCGGCGAGCGCCCGACGATGGGCGACTGGCTCGACCGCTTCCATGCGGCCTTTCCCGAACGAGGCCGGGGACAAAGCGACGCGCTCGCCGCCTGAAGTCCCCGCCACCATCGCTATCGACCCAACGGAGGATCGTCACATGATTTTGACCGCCACCGAAACGCGCCTCGAAGCCGTGGCCAGGCTCAACGACCGTTGCCGCCAGGGGTTCGACCGCACCGCGAAGATCGTTATGACCCGCGCGTGCCTCGGCGCGCTGTCGAACGGCTCGCTCGCCTCGGAAGCCGTCGCCCAGGCGCATGTCCTGCAGGCGCTGCGCCGCTACACTTTCCCCGCCGACTGTCCCGAGCGCGATCGCGGCCAGTTCGAGCTGTCAGGCGAGACGATACACTTCCGTATCGATTATTATGACGTGGCGCTGGAATGGGGATCGGAAGACCCCGCCGACGCCAGCATCACGCGCCGTGTTCTCACGCTCATGCTGCGCGAGGATCTGTGATGCGTATTGTCGGAATGGCCGACAGCTATCAGCTAGCTGGCCGCTAGACGATGACGATCGAGATCATCCTCGGCCTGCCGCATCTCGCAAACGGGCCTATCCTTCAGCGCGCGGTCGCGCTGCAAGCACCGGTGCTGATCTCGGCCAATTGTCTGTCGCGCTGGCGCAAGGCCGATGGCTGGCGCGAGTGGTCGGGATGGCGCACCGGAACGCTCGCCAACGCGCGACCGCTCGCCAGCGTCGACCTCGATTCCGCCGGTTACACCATGATGGTCCGCTATGGCGGGCTTCCCTGGAGCATCGCCGATTACATGGCGCTCGCCGCGTCATGGCCGTTCCGACGCATCTCGTCGGTCGATTACTGCTGCGAAGAGGGCGTTGCCCACGACCGCGAGGAAGTGCTCGACCGCATCGCGCGCACCACCGCCACCAACCGAGAATGCTTTGCCCGCGCCGACGACTTGGCCATCCGCGACCGGCTGATGCCCGTGCTGCAGGGCCGCGTGCCCGACGACTACGTCCGTTCACTCGACGCGATCGGCGGTCTGATCCTGCCCGGCACCGTCGTCGGCATCGGCAGCATGTGCCGGCGACCGATCCACGGTCCCGAAGGGCTGATCGCCGTCGTCGAGCGGCTGACCCGCATCCTGCCGATCGGCGTCAAGGCGCACCTCTTCGGGGTGAAAGGCGATGCCCTGCCGTACCTCACGCCGTTCGCACGCTGGATCGCCTCGATAGACAGCCAGGGATGGGGCGTAGGCGTGCGACAGCACGCGCTCAGGCATCGCATCGCCAAGACCGACGCGCTCGGCGCCGACTTCATGGAACGCTGGTATCGCACGCAATGCGCGCGAACGCTCGAAACACCGCGACACCTGCCCGAGGCCGCGGCGTCTACTCCACCGCCACCAACCGCCGACCCCTGGGAACGCGCGATCGCGCAGGCTCGCGCCGAGATCCGCGCCCTGATCGAGAGCGGCGACCTCGATCACGATGAGATCACCACCGGATGGATCGAGACCTGGGCGGCCGAGATCTACGCCGACGCGGCCTGACGGAGGTAACCATGCTCACCGACCGCTCCCAGCGCTGGCGCGACCGGCGCAGCTTGTTCGTTGCCGGCGACAGCGTGATCGACCCGCGCCGCTACGCCGTCGATGTCGTCGCCCATGATACTGCCCGCGCATTCCTCGCCGACCATCATTACCTCCCGCGCTATCCCGCCGCCCAGCTCGCCTGCGGGCTGTTCGGTCCGGGCGACCCGGGCAGATCCGCGTTGGTCGGTCTCATCGTGTTCGGCGTGCCGGCGACCGGCGCGGTCATCACCCGGCACACCGGCTATGCCGATCCCGCTCGGGGCTGCGTACTGCAACGGCTCATCTGCCTGCCCTCGGTCGCCGCGAACGGCGAAAGCTTCTTCACGTCGCGCGCCTTCCGCCTCCTGCGCCTCGCCAAGCCCCGGATCGACGCTGTCGTCAGCTTCTCCGATCCCGCCTTCGGCCATTGCGGCGTCGTCTATGCCGCGCTGTCGGGCGCCTATCGCGGCCGCACGAGGCCGCGGACGGTGCTGCGCATCGCCGGCGAGATGATCTCGGAGAGAACGCTGTCGAAGATCCGCAACCTCGAATCCGGCCATGCCGGGGCGATCGACCAGCTGGTGCGGCTCGGTGCGCCGAGGCCGGAGGCGCACGAACACCCCGCCGACTGGCTCGCGCGGCTCCGTGCCGACAATCTGCTCCGCCCGCACCGGCAAAGCCCGCTGTTCACCTATTGCTTCGAGCTGACGCGCGACGCCCGGCGCACCGCGCGCGATCTGCCCCGGCTTGCCTATCCGCGCCGGAGCGACGCGATCCGCGAAATCCTCGCGGCATGATCCCCGCGCCAGCGGCGCGAGGGAAGGGGAGCGGGAGCGGGCGGCATGTCACCGACATGCCGGAAGGAGCACCGCCCGTGGATATCCATCTCGCCATCGCCAGCGTCCAGGCCGACGCTGCCCGCATCGCGCGCTACACCGATCGACGCGACCGTTTCCTCGATGCGCTGGACTGGTCCGCGCTCGACGAACAGACCGCGCGCGAGGCCGCGATGCTCGACGATCTGCTCGCCGGCGATCTCGCCGACGCCGCGCTCTACATCCTCTGGCTGGAAGAACGCCTCGCCAGCGGCGAAACCGATGTTCCAGGCGTTCTTCGCTTCTACCCGCACCCGCGCCCCTGGCACGCCGAGTGGATCTCGCTGCACTGACCCTGAAAGGATCGCCATGAGCCGCCACCAGTTTCCCGGTATCGAACCCGGCACCAGCGTCAGCATCGGGTGGGACCGCCCGCTTGGCACCTTCTTCGTCCAGGTGCTGCGCCCGCACCCGCATCTCACGGGTGAGGACGAAACCGTCGCATGGCATGGCGCGCACCCCGGCGAGCTGACCACAGCGGCCGCCGCGGTCACCATCGCCTCACGCTGGGCCGATCTTCCCGCCGATCTCGCGATCACGCTCGAGACCGACCGGCTGATGACCCTCGGCCAGTCCGATGGCGAGGCGCAGATCGCCATCAAGCGCCGCTTCTTCGGCGACTGAGTACCCGACAAGAAAGGGGAGGGGGATGGGGCGCGTCGATCAATGACGATCGACGGAGAGCCCCATGCCTTATTTCATCGATCTCGGTGCCGGTCCCGCCGAGGAGGATTGCGCGCAACTCGGCCAGTCGCCCAACTTCGACAGCCTCAACCGCCTCGAAATCGCGGTCTACAAGTCCGCGCTGATCGCACGCTACGGCCCGCCGCCCCCGGGATGCCGCCTCGCCGGCCTGTCCAACCGACACGATTTCGGTCGCTATGTCGAACTCGTCCTCCATATCGAGAACGAGCTCGACGAGGCCGTCGCCGACTATGCGACACGCGTCGAGGAGGGACTCGCCACCTGGCGCGAGGCGGGCTTCACCGCGCCGGTCGAGTATAACGGCGAGACGCCCACCATCGTCCATGCCGATCCGGCCGATGCCGTCATCAGCGCGCTGCTGATTACCCGGCCCGGGCCGAACGGTCTTTTCCCGATCCCGGATTTCGCGGTCCTGCACGGCAATCTCACGCAGGCTTACCCCGCCGAGGCCGCGGCCGCCAACGCGCGTCTCGCCGAGGCCGCGGACGCCTGAGCGCGACCGCACAGAGCGATTTCCCATCATTTCGGAGCATTCCCATGGCGAACACCTACACCAAGGCCGCGTTCACGCTGACCATGAGCCACGCCGACGCGGCGTTGCTGACCATTGCCGAACAGGCAGTCGATATCCTCGACACCAACGGCGACGATGCCGACCTCGCCCACGAATATGACGCGCTCGATCCCGCGTTCCACGCCGTGTTCCCGGCGAAGGGGCCGATGAAGTTCGAAAGCTTCCTCGAGATATTCGACGATTGGCATTTCCCTTATCTCGACTGCGCGATCGACATCGACTGGAAAGGCGAAGACGGGAACGCGCGCGTATTCTTCAGCGGCGATCAATTCGGCGTCGAACAGGTCGCCCAGCTCATCTTCCGCGCTTGCAAGTCCGCGCTCCCCTGCGGGTTCGCATGGATCTCCGACTGCGACCGGCTGCGCCCCGGCGAGTTCGGAGGCGGCTGCGTCATCATTACCGACGCGGGGCTGACGTTCCACAGCACCCAGGACATCCTCGATCGCGCCGCGCGCAGCGCCGCAGCCGATCCCGACACCCATGGTCACGAGGGTCGCTTCGGTTTCGTGCTCGCCTCGCGCGACCAGAACGGCCACGCCGTCTTCTGGAACAACGACGACGGCTTCGGGGCACTCGCCAGCGCGACCGTGTTCTCGAAAGCCGAGGCCCGCGCACACGATCCGGTCATCGCCAACGACGAACCCGAGTGGCTGGCGCTGCCAGCGCCGCTCGCGGCCTGAACGGCCATGTTCATCGACATCGGACGCGGCCTGGTCGCCGGCCTTCCGGCCCTCGCCCTGCCGCCCGCCATCCTCGACGCGGTCGAACGCGGCGCATGGATCGTCTTCAACCTCTCGGGCGGCAAGGACAGCTCGGCCGCGATGTTCGCGGTCAACCTGATCCTCGATGCGCTCGGCCATCCGCGCGAGCGGCGTATCGCCATTCACGCCGACCTCGGCCGTGCCGAATGGGACGAAACGCCCGCGACGGTCGAGGATCTCGCGGCCCACGCCGGCGTCCCGCTGACGATCGTCCGGCGCAACGCCGGCGACCTGTTCGACCGCTGGGCCACGCGCTTTGCCAACGGCAAGGCGCGCTACGAGGCACTCGAAACCTATAATCTGATCGGTCCCTGGTCATCCTCGGCGCTGCGCTTCTGCACCTCAGAGATGAAGGCCCATGTCATCGGGCCGCACCTCGCCAGACTGCTGCGCGGCCAGACTATCATCAACGTGCTGGGACTGCGCCGCGACGAGAGCATCGCTCGGTCACGCACACCCGAATGGAAAGCAGACGCGCGCTACGCCGCTGCCGGCAATCCCCACGGCACCGCGATGATGCTGTGGAACCCGATCGCGCACTGGACGACACCACAGGTCTTCGCCGCGCACGATACGCTCGGCATCCCGCTGCACGTCGCCTACACCTGTTACCAGTCGTCGCGACTGTCGTGCCGCTTCTGCGTCCTCCAGTCGCTCGGCGACGCCCAGGCATCGGCTTCGGCACCGGCAAATCGTCCCGCGCTGCTTCACCTGGTCGACCTCGAGGCGACCTCGACCTTCTCGTTCCAGCCCGCGCGCTGGCTCGCCGACGTCGCACCGCGCCACATACCAGGTAATTTGAGGAACCGGATTACCGTTGCCAAGGCCGATGCGGCCGAACGGCGACGGCTCGAAAGCGCGATGCCGCCCGACCTTCGCTACGTCAGAGGCTGGCCACCGCGCGTCCCCACCATCGAGGAGGCCGGTGTCGTCGCCGCTTCGCGCGCGCCGATCCTCGCTCGGCACGGTCTCGCCAACCTCTATCCCGATGCCTGCGCGGTCCGTGACCGCTTCGCCGACCTCATCACGGTCAAACGCGCCGCCTGATCCCCATCATCAAGGAGTCCCGACATGGCCGATATCACCGATCTCCCCGTCATGACGCGCGACGACGCGATCGCCGCGGGCTTCGCCGGTTACAACGACGTGCCGCACAAGCCCATCGACGTGCCTGACGGCGCGTTCACGATCACGGCGAAGACCAGCGAGGGTCGCCGCGTGACCTTCTGCTTTCTCGAAAAGACTTATGGTGGCCCGCCGCGTTTCATCGACATCCAGTTCCACGATCGCGGCACCACGATCCCCAACGCCGATAACGGGGTATCACCCACCTTCAACGCGTTCGCGATCACGCGTGGCGGCAGGTTCGTCGCCGACAGTCGCCCGCTCGACGAGGACATCAAGCCCTCGATCCTCGTGCTCATGCTCGACAAGGCTGGGGAAGAACCCGCGCGATCCGCGACCAAACCGGCGCCGATGTCGGACACCGACCTCGCGGCTCTGCTGACCCGCGCGGCCGAAGTCGTGGCTGCGCCCGACAGCCGGATCGCCTCGGATCGCAACGCCCTTGCCGGCCAACTCACGGCCGAGGCCGCGGTCAGGCGGGCGCGGCCGTCATGACCGCGCCCTCGCGCAGCGACGGCATGCACGTCGCCCATACCGCAACGGGGTGGGTCGTGTTCGACAACAGCCTTTCGCACCCCTCGCGCCTCTCGGGCGCCTATCCGTCGCGCGCCGCGGCGACCGCCCGCAAGCGGGCGCTCGCGCGTGCGCTGCGCCACCAGCGTCCCGACGACGCACCGGACGTCTGAGGAAGGGGAAGGCGGACCGGCTGTTGTGAACCGGGAGGATCATCCGACCCGGTGACAACCGGAGTTAACCCAATGCGCAGCATCCTCGCCTTCTACGAAATCGACCGTGAGTGGGGTGGCCCCGAGGAGGGGGGCTGGTGTGCGCCGTTGTGGCGCGAGAAAGGAGTGCGTCTGATGACGTGATGCTTGTTGGCAATGGCATCTGCCCACCGAGCTTACCGGTGCCCTCGGGCTGAAACTTCGAAAGGAGAACGGGACCATAGCATGCTCGGAAAAGGCCCAAAGTGAATAGTCGCATTGAAGCAACGGGTCAGGGCAAGACGGTTATGGTGAACGCTACACTGCGTGAAGCCCAATCTCTCGCGGCCTAAACCCTTGGCGGCGAGGAAAGCGACTGAAACCCCGCACCGACGCGTCGGGTCCACTCTACCAGCTCGGACCCGAGAAGCGGCCAAGTCCGTACCATCGACTTGACCGGCCAACCTTGTCGGCGTGACCTCCTTCGGAGGACTAGAGATGAAAAGGCCACCTAAGACCGTTAGCTTATCTCCTTTCACGCGTAACTACGGGACCGCCTGTAGCTGGTCGAGTTATCGACCTGTATGGCGGCGGAGCCGCAATATTACCCGAACACCCGGCGTAATTGCCGGGACAGCCCTTGCCTCGGTGAGGGACGGTCGGCCGTATAAGTTCGGGGTGACCCGAGCGAAAGCGCAACCGAGCGGGGGAAGTGCGGCAGCTTCGATCCAGCATCGAACCAGGGCGGAGGTCTGCTGATGCAACCCTGTGCCGCCTTGAAAAGGCTGGAATCACTTGGAACGATTGCCTTGACCGGCAAACGTGTGAACGGTGTGTTCCGACTGCTGCTATCCCGCTCCTTGTGGGTGGAAGCTTTGGGCCGCATCCAACAGAACCGTGGGGCAGAGACCCCCGGCATCGACCGTGAGGCCGTAACCGATCTCGACGAAAGCCGGATCGATGCGGTGATCGCGCAACTCTCGGCGGGCACGTATCGCCCGCAGCCGGTCAGGCGCGTCCACATCCCCAAGACCAACGGTAAAACAAGACCGCTCGGCATCCCGACTGCAACCGACCGACTGGTGCAGGAAGTGGTCAGGATGATCCTGAACGAAGTCTATGAACCGATCTTCTCTGATCGGTCACACGGCTTTCGACGGGGGCGGTCGTGTCACACGGCGCTCGACCATGTCCGCAAGACATGGAAGGGCGTGAAGTGGCTGATCGAAGTCGATGTCGAAGGATACTTCGACAACATCTCTCACGAGAAATTGTTGAGCCTGCTTGAACGTCGCATTGATGATAGGCGGTTTACCGCTCTCATCAGTGCGATGCTGAAGGCAGGGTATCTGGAGCAGCAGCGTTTCCACGAAACCTATAGTGGCACGCCGCAAGGAGGCATCGTCTCGCCTCTGCTCGCGAACGTCTACCTGCACGAGCTTGACCATTATGTGGAAGGGCTCGTCGCTGGCTTCGACAAGGGTGCCCAACGTCGCAAATCGGCGGAATACAGGCACCTTCAGCGCCGTTCCGAGTACGCCCGGAAGCGCGTGGCTGCGCTGCGTGACAAAGGGCAGGTTGATGAAATCCAACCATGGCTGGACCGAATAAAGGAGACGCTCGCGGCGATGCGCAAGCTACCCGCGACGGACCCGTTCGATCCAGACTTTCGACGCCTTCGCTACGTCCGGTACGCCGACGACTTCCTTCTGGGGGTTATCGGCAGCCGGGCCGAGGCCGAAGAGATCAAGGCCGCCATCGAGGGCTTCCTCGCGAGCGAGCTTGAGCTCCGAACGTCCCCGTTGAAAAGCGGGATCCGCGAGGCTCGGAAGGGAGCAAGGTTCCTTGGCTACGACGTGCGCACTCGCACGGCGTCCGACCGGCTCGTCAAACAACGGGCACGGACGGGCATCGTCGCAGTCAAGCGGACGGTGACGGATCAAATTCAGTTGCTGGTCCCGCGCGACAAGGTGCAATCGTTCAGCCAGAGGCACGGCTATGGTCAGTTCGACTTGGGACGGGCTGTGCACCGTCCGGGCCTGCTTCACATGGATGATGCGGAGATCGTCAAGGTCTACAACGCCGAACTTCGCGGCTTTGCAAATTACTATGCCTTGGCCGTGGATGTGAAAGGCGCACTCAACAAGCTCGAGTTTCTCTGGCGCGGTAGTCTGTTCAAGACGCTCGCGCACAAGCATCGGACAAGCCTAATGGCTTCGCTCCGGCGCCTCAGGGTTGGCCCGGGCAGGTACGTAGTGCGTATCGGCGTTGGGAGGGATGAGAGGAGGATCGCGGTTTGGCGACTGGCGGAACTCGATCGTAGGCCGGTGTTCTGGCCGTCGGTCGACAACACGCCTCGCACGGAAGCTCTTCGGTTAAGCAGGACCAACCTGACTGACCGAGTGCTCGCCCAAGCATGCTCCGCATGTGGCGGCACCGATGGACCGTTCCATCTTCACCACAGCAACCCCGTGCGTCGCATGAGGGATGGGCCGGTGTTCCGGAGGCTTCACGCCGAACGGGCCCGGAAGACGAGGCCGCTTTGCGCGCCCTGTCATCAACTCCTTCATGCAGGGAAGCTGCCGGACTTTCGTTCTACAGTGCCCGGAGCGGAGAGCCGGATGCAGTGAAAGTTGCACGTCCGGTTCGGAGGGGGGCAGTGGGGTGTTCTCTCGTAGACGCCACCCTGCCTACCCTACGGTACGATACCGGCACCTTCGTCCGCGTGATCGCCCTCCATTACCATGACAAGGCCGCGGTCGCGGCGATGCGCCGCGCCAATCGCCTGCTCGACCGCCTGCAGCGGCATCGCCCGCCGGTGGATTCGGCCGCCTACACCGGCGGACGCTTCCGCGCCTTCAGCTTCTCCGGCCTCCCGCCCGCGCGGTTTCCCGCGCGTCGCCCGCAATATTCCTGATCCCAGCGAGAAAGGACCAGCGCATGTACCGCGTCCATTATTTCGACACCAGCGAAGCCGCGCATGACGCCTGTCTCGATGACGGTCCCTGCATCGAGGAAGGCGACGTTCTCGCCATCCTGTCGGAGGGCGTCATCGGTCTCGCCTCGACCGATCCGATCGCCGTCACCCTAGACCCCGGCGCACTGCGCATCGTCCGCCCGATGGCGATGGACGTGCTGCTAGCAGAACTCGTCCACGGCGCCTCCCAGATCCGCCGCGCGGTCGCGACCGCCCTCCTGCACCATTTGCCCGTGCAGCCCCATTTCCTCGCCTTCGTCGCGCCGGCGCTGCCCTATCCCTATCCGCAGACCGTCGTCGCGCTCTCGTTCGACGACATCATGCTGACGATCGACGCGATCGACCACCGCATCAAGACGCTCGAAAACCGGTTGGGCTCACTCGAATCCGACAGCGCGCACGCCTTCTTCCTGCAACGCTCGATCGATCACCTGTCGAGCGCCAGGAAGCGCCTCATGCGACATCCGCGACCGCCTCGCTGAACGACACGGCATCGCCCCGCGACGATGCCGGCACCGGCTGCGCCGGAAGGAGAGAGGGACCGGATCGGCATCCTGGACATGGGGTCCGGGCATTTTGCCGAAAGGTCACGATCATGTGCATCGATCCCAACGCCGAGCCCGTCGCCTTCGCGCTCGACACCAAACTCTGCCACCTCCTGCCGACGCTGACCGAGCCGCACCGCGAAGCCATCGCCCAGGATCTCGCGCGCACCGCCATCTTCATGGCGACCGCAATGGCGGCCGACATGGCGCAGGACGCGGTGAACGGCCTCGTGCCGATCCCGAAGATGCCGTCGCTCGGCAAGCCGCCCGCACCCGCGCTGGTCCCACAGGCGCAAACGCCGCGCGATACCGTGCTGCTGACCCCCGCGGTCGCGCCCGTCGTCACGATCAAGGCCAAAACGACCGACGTCACCGTCGCCGGCTTAGACCAGCGTCACGGCTACACCTTCGGGATCGACAACAAATCCGACCGGCTGATCGACATCCGCCACGCCGGCAAATGCTGGTGCATCGATCCGAGCGACGAGGCGACCGACGTCGTCAGCCGCGCGATCGGCGCGCTCGCCGCGGCACACGCCGATATCGGCACCGCCCTGACCGACAAGATCGGCCGATGATCGGCAGGCCCGGTCCGCGTCCCGCACGATCCACCGTCCGCGTGAAGACGCGGTCGGTGAGGGGCGCTCATCGCGCCCTGCCCGGCCGAAGGGCCGGGGAGGGGAGGAGGATTGAAGATCGGTGTCGAGGACATGGGGTCCAGCACGACATCACAGGAGACACGTCATGAACATCGGTCAGATCAAGCAGAACGACGCGGGCATTTTCATGGGCCGCATTTCCACCCTCGCGGTCGCGATGACGATTGCGCTCAAGCCGGTCCAGTCGTCCAACCCGCGCGCCCCGCGCTACGAGATCCACGCGCTTACCCCGGGCCGGACGTGGGTGCAGGTCGGGGCGTTCTTCGAACTCACCTCGAACAACACCGGCGAGGCGTTCCTCAACGGTCGCATCGACGATCCGTCGCTCGCCGCGCCGCTGCAGGTCTCGGCCTTCCGCCAGGACGACGGCTCGTACAACGTCGTCTGGCAGCGCGCCCAGAAGCGCCGCGACGTCGGTGCCGCGCTCGGCGTCAAGGCGGATGACGATCTGTCGCCGCCGTTCGGCGCCGATGGCGGCCCGGTCGACAACGGTCCCGGCCCCGATGCGGCCGCCACCGACACCGGACTGGGCGAAACCACCGCCCCGGTCGAGGAGCCGGTCGGCAAGGGCCGCGGTCGCCGCCAGCGCGTCGCCGAGGACGCCTGATCCACCCCCGGTGCCGTGCACTCCCTCACGGCACCGCATGGCGCACGGGCGCGCCCCCTTTCGCTCCCGCACGCCGAAACTCGGGGCGACGCCGGCACACGGCGTCGCCCTTTTTTTGCTTCATGGGCTCCAGTCCCGATTCAACACCGTATCGGATCGATAATTTAGCTATTCCTTCGCTTTATCGCCGTATAAGCACAGGATATCGCAGTTCTAACCTGGGCCACGCTCAAGGGAAGGGGGTGATGAATGGATAGCCGGGCGAATGGTGATGACACCGCTCGCGGGACCGGCACGTCCACTTCATCACGAGGTCCCGACATGGCCGACCGCGTCTCCGTCTCAATTACGATCGGGGGAAATCTGCCCGCCGACCAAGTTCCCAAACTCATCGAACTGGCGAATGCCTCGGGCCTCACTCTTGAGTGGGAGGGCGAAGCACTCTCCGACGACGACATCAAATCCGGCGAGCATCTCCGAATGCGAGCGCACGATGTGACAATCGGAGATGTCGACGAGATCGAGGAATTCTGCTGCACCAACGATCTCCCTTTCGTGTGCTGGACCGACGGATCAGCCGGGTCATTCAACCCTGAAACCATTATCTGGGTCGGCGAAGGGCCACGACACTCCTTCAACGCGACCGATGACGGCAAAACGCTCATCAGCGAGGAAGAAGCCCGCGAACTCGGCTCCTATGAGGCGATCTTGAAGCATTTCGCCCTCGGATCGTTCGAACCGCCCGTACTGACGATCGTCCCAACCAACTCCTGAAGTTGACAACCTCCCAATCAGGCCCGGTCCGCGTCCCGCACGATCCACCGTCCGCGTGAAGACGCGGTCGGTGAGGGGCGCTCATCGCGCCCTGCCCGGCCGAAGGGCCGGGGAGGGGAGGAGGATTGAAGATCGGTGTCGAGGACATGGGGTCCAGCACGACATCACAGGAGACACGTCATGAACATCGGTCAGATCAAGCAGAACGACGCGGGCATTTTCATGGGCCGCATTTCCACCCTCGCGGTCGCGATGACGATTGCGCTCAAGCCGGTCCAGTCGTCCAACCCGCGCGCCCCGCGCTACGAGATCCACGCGCTTACCCCGGGCCGGACGTGGGTGCAGGTCGGGGCGTTCTTCGAACTCACCTCGAACAACACCGGCGAGGCGTTCCTCAACGGCCGCATCGACGATCCGTCGCTCGCCGCGCCGCTGCAGGTCTCGGCCTTCCGCCAAGACGACGGCTCGTACAACGTCGTGTGGCAGCGCGCCCAGAAGCGCCGCGACGTCGGTGCCGCGCTGGGCGTCAAGGCGGATGACGGCGAACCCGCGCTGCCCTTCACCGCCGATGGCCGTGACGTGGCGACCTCGGGCGCCGGCGATGACACCGGCGACGGTCTGGGCGCCAGCACCGCGCCGGTCGACGAAACGGTCTGACCGGCATCGGGCGGCGCTGATGCGTCGCCCGTGTCGCCACCCCGACGGGGATCGCTTCATCACCGAAGCGGTCCCTGTTGTCGTTTCTGGCTATTCCGCGCATACTGCGTATAATGCGCGTGATCCACAGGAGGCACTGATGGCTGCTACCGCCAGTGACGAGACCGTCAATCTCACCGATTTCCACAAGACCCCGGGCGTCTACGTCGACAAGAGCCAGCTCGCGCCGGTCATCCTGACCAAGCGCAACCGGCGCTTCGCCGCCGTCGTCAGCGCCGATTACCTCGACCGCGCCGAAGCTGCGCTCCGCGCGATCCACGGCAATCGCCGGGTCTATACCGAAGGGACATTCCCGGATGACTTCGCGGCCCGTCTTGAAGCCTCGCTCCCGACAGAAGCCGAACTCGCCGACGATCGGTGGGAGCGTGAGCGCGTCGACACCGCCGCCTGAACCCGGCGATGTCATCAACTACATCTATCTGTTTGCCCATGAAGCGGCTGCCGGTCGTGACGAGGGCGTCAAGGAACGCCCGGTTCTGGTAATCGCGTCAGATGCCAGAGGCGTCGCGGTCGTACCCATCACGACGAAGGGGGAGGCGCGATCCTCTCGCAGCGACCGGATACCCGATCCGGTCGCCAAGGCTATGGGCCTGCCGCGCGCCGGCGAAAGCCACGTCGTCGTCAACGACGTCAACGATTTCGACTGGCGCGGCCATGATGTCATCGACCTGAGGACCGGCAGCTTCATTTATGGGCGGTGCCCCCCGACGTATTTTCAGAAGATCGTTCGTGCCGTCCAGGCAAGCGCCGTCCGGGTAACCGATCGACGCTGACCGTTGGTTACGCCAACCCGAAGGACGACGCCCGCAGACGCCGCCCGATTCGCTGACCGGACGGATAGATCATCACAATCGGCGATGATCTCGCAGCCGGGCGGCGCGTAAAGCCGTCGCTGTCCTGCCAGCGGGTATCGGCAGGCGTTTAACCCCGATGGCGATGAGGACGCCCAGGTCCGATGCGGTTGCCGGCGATCGCCCTGGCGAGGGTCGGCCGTCGGGCGACCTTGCGGCATCCGGTCTCCTTGCCGGTGCGTCGTCGCCCGGGCGCGGCCGTCCTTGTCGAGCTTCGGAGCGGCACCACGTCGGTCAGCGAGCGACGCTGGCGGCACGCCTGCCTTCGCGCCGGGTCGTTCGGGGGTACGGGTCAGGCGACCGACATGAGCGGTTCACGAGGTTTGTCCATGGCAATGCCTGCGGGAACCTTGGGCTGATCGACGGCCCATCCGCCGTTTCGTGTCACCTGCGCCGCGCCCCGGGGCCTCGCAACCCCTTTGGCAGGGCCGTGTTGCCGCGCTTCGCGCGGCTGCCCGCACCACCCCTGCAAAAGGGGTTCCCCTCCGGTCGACCAGGCCCGCCGCCTGCGCGCCGGCCCAGCTCGCCCTCCGGTGCGACGCCCCGAACCGCGACGCCCTTCAGGTGACACCGGCGGACGGACCGCCGACCAACCCAAGGAGGCAATGCCATGAACAACGTGAACCTCGTCGGCCGCCTGACCCGCACCCCCGAACTGCGCGAAGTCAATCGCGCCACCAGCGTCGCGACCATCTTCGTGGCGACCGATCGCCCGAAGCTCAACAAGGACGGCCACACCTACAAAGGCGACGACGGCTTCACCGTCAAGGAGACCGAATACCACAAGGTCACCTGCTTCAACGGCCTCGCCAAGGCGATCGCCGGCAACCGCAAGAAGGGCGACCTCATCGCCATCGAGGGACGCCTGCACTACACCCGCTGGCAGGACAGCGACGGCAACGACCGCTACGGCTGCGAGATCATCGCCGATCGCGCCGAGTTCTACTGACCGGCCAGCGAACCGGGCGGCGTCTGCGGGCGTCGCCCTTCGCGCATGCTTCATCATCGCCCGCGCAGGACGCCTCGCCCACGGTGCTTCGCACCGCGGCCTTGCGCCAGCGCGCGCTCACCTGAAAGGTCCGGCACCATGACCGTCCAGCGCGACATGTTCGACGGCGACCCGTTCGCGCCCGAGCCGATACCTGCGGCACCGGACCCGGTCGCTCGGGTCGACGAGCCGGCACCCGCCGGCGGCGACCACGACGGCAATGCCGTCGCGCTCGCCCCGCTGGCGGTGCCGTACGGCTTCCGCAACCGTCGCAATGAACCCTGCCGGCGTCTCGCCGAGCGACCCATCCTGATGAACGGCCAGCCCTTCGTCCATCGTGGTCACCAGCTGCTCCAGTGTCCGCGTTCCTGCTGGCTAGACGATGACAGCGCGGTCGAGCCGGACATTGCTGACCGGATCGGTGAAGATATCCGGTTCGCAACCGAACCGGATATCCAGACCGACCCGCACGGCGAGGACCCCGATGCCAACCGCGATCCAGACGACCCGGGAATCCAGGAGATGCCGGATTACGATGCCGGGGATGACGGTGGCGAGTATGAATGGGACTGATCCTGCTGATCCTGCTGTGCTGGCTGTGGGACGGCCGTAGAGGGGCAGGGCGGGGCGTCCCGCCTTGTGGGCGGGACCGGGCTCTATTCGGCCCTGGCGGGCCTCACGGAGCCCCCTGGCGGGGTCTCCGTAGGGTGGGCGCGAGACGCCTCTTTCGAGGACGCCCCAGCGCCTCCCCCCGAACCGTGCTTGCACCTTTCAATGCACACGGCTCTCCATTCTGTCGGGCATCCGCCCACCATGGTGTGCGACGTGACATTTGCGGCACAGAACGATGGTCCTGCGCCGCCGCGCCGATTGTTTCCACAGTGTCAGTTGGTCGCCCCGTTTGTCTTTCAGGCGGTGAGTATGATGCATCTCGAACGGTCCATCGGTATCGCCGCATGCTTGGCATTCTTCAGCGGTGAGGCGGGTAACGAGGTCGTTCGAACTCTGCGCAATGCGCGAGCCGACCGTGATGGTATCGACGATGGGATTGCCCCACGTCTTCACGATCAGATGTTTCAGCTTCCACACCTTGTGGACGCGCGGTTTGCCCCGGACCATGGTGGTGACACCATAGTCCGCCCCCATTTTCAGGGATTTCATGACCTGCCTTCTACTCGTACGCCGTCGACAGGCTATCGTCGCCAACAAGCTCCTGAACATGACCAGCTCAAGTTTGTCGAGCGATGCTTTTACGCCATCGGCGATCGCATAATAGTTGGCGAAGCCACAAAACTCCGAGTTATAGGCAACGATAATCTCCGCGACACTGGAGTCGAGGAACTGCGGACGTGCTCGGCCATTCCTCTTGTCGAGGTTGCCGAGCTTTTTCCGCCTGCAGAACCCATAGACCCGATTCCGTGGCACCCACAGCTTGATATTCCCCCGCGTTGGCCGACGAAGGACGCGACGCATCCCACCGCCGACCTTCTGTCGTCCCGCCATCGTGCCGGCGGAGCGCAACGTGAAGGCGCATACATGGAAGCCAAGGAACGGCGATCCCTTCGACGCATCGCGAACCCCGGTTTTCTCCGGTGATACCGCCAGATTGAGCCGCTCAGCGAGGAAGTGCTGTATATCGGCCATGATCCGGACGGCGTCCGCCTTGCTGCCGATCACACCGACAAGGAAGTCGTCGGCATAGCGGCAATAGCGCAGGCGGCGGAAGTTGGGGTCCATTTGATCGACGGATGATATTTTCCGTCGATCCCGATTGATGGCTTCGATCCGAGCCAGACAGGCCCGGACTTCTGCCTCGTCCGCGCCACCGGCACGGATTGCGTCGATCTTCTTACGAAGTGCGGCGATCTGCTGGCCCTGAGCAGCATAGGCAGGATTGGCCCGCCGTTTGACGCCCTTGTCGAAGCCCGCCCGCATTTCCTCCATGAACAAGTCAAGCTCATGGAGATAGATGTTGGCAAGCAAGGGCGAGATGACCCCGCCCTGTGGAGTGCCGCTATAGGTCCGTTCGAACTTCCATTCGTCCATGCACCCTGCCTTGAGCATTGTTCCGATCAGATCGATGAACACAGGATCATCGATGCGCCGGGCCAAGAGGCCGAGCAGGATGTCATGGTCGATGTTGTCGAAGAACCCGCGAACATCCACTTCGATCAGCCATTTCGCACCCGTCCAGGTTTTGCGGATCTCTTCGAGAGCCGTGTGGCAGGAGCGACCCGCGCGGAACCCATGACTATGTTTCGAGAACACAGGCTCATAGATCGCCGCGAGGATCATTCTCGCCGCCTCCTGAACGATGCGATCATCCGCCGTAGGGATGCCCAATGGGCGCATTTTACCATTGCCCTTGGGGATATAGACCCGCCGCACTGGACGAGGGCGGTAACGGCCTTCCGCCACGCGTTCGACCAAACGATCAAGCCTTGCCAGCGTCATGCCGTCGAAGGTCTGGCCGTCTACTCCCGGCGTCATGGCACCCCGATTCCGGGATACTCTGTCATAGGCCCGCTCATATAAGCAGCGGGACCGCATGAGGCGGTGGAGACCGTTGATCCGCTTGCCCGCCCTCGACAGGGCCGGAAGCTTCTCGATCCGTCTCAGGATAGTAGCGGTTTGCATCAGCAATCCCTTTCCTTTGATCCATCGAGGTTACAGAACTGCCGTCCTTCGCCCGGATGCTGCGGATTTCGACAAGGATCACTCCCGCTTATACCGCTGCTCCGTCCGCCTCGCGGCGGCTGTCCCGGCCATTACACCGGGCATTTGACTACTATGACGGCTCCGTCGCCATGCAGGTCCGAACAAGCCGTCCTGTTTAGGCGATCCCGCAGTTGCGCGAGTGAGGAGTCGCGGCGTGTTTAGGTGCCCCGTTCGTTTCCTTAATCCCCTTACCGGGGCTGCGCCGAGCGGACTGGCAGCGATTCACTGGGACGTGCTCCTCGCTCCGCTCGGAATGGTGTGACAACCGCGTTCACCATCGCCAACCTGATAGCCGCTGGAATCTGGGATTTAGACAATCCAGTCTTCACCATGCACACCTTGCCTGTTGGTCAACCGTCAGGTTGCGGCACCCGACTTCGATCCATTCCCCCGACATGCTATGGTCCCGTTTCCCTTTCGGAATTTCAGCCGGTTCATCACCAGCACCGGTAAGTCGGTCAGGCATAAGCTACGCCAGTAAGCTCAGTTCATTCGAACACTCCTTTCTTCTTCGCGCCACAACGGCGCACGCCCTGCGGGTGACGATCCCTATGCCGGCGCCGGGCGTCCTGCGCGCGGGCGGCGGCAGCTGGCTCGCCCTCCCGGGCTCACTGGCGCTGCCTTTGCGGCGCTGCGCCTGGCGGCGCATCACCGCCGCCCGTGCTCGGTCCGACCCGGCGTGCCCACCACAACATAATATTTTCTCTCTCTGTGATGAGGAAGTCTGGCATGCGGGGTTGGCGGGCCGTCAAGGACGCGCGGTCCCCCCAATTTTCACGCACCCTTCCGCCTCCGCTTCGCTCCGCCTCCAGGGCACGAGAAAATCGGCTCCCCCGCGCGCGAGCGTTAACCGGGGTCCGCGACCCTGCGGGCCGCGGCTTCCCGGTTAACGTCCCTGACCGCCCTGACCGCCGCATGCCGGATGAGATTCCTCACCGAGAGAAGGTGAGATTTTCAACTCATGGAGGCTATCATGACCAAGTACAGCAACTTCAACGACATGGGCCGCGCGATCAACGAGCGCCGCGCCGACGAGGACACCACCGAGACCTATCAGGGGGCGTTCATCGAGGCGAGCGAGATGGCCAAGCTTTCCATCGTCAGCGAAGCCGAGAAGCTGGACATGCCCGACCCGGAGCAGGCCGCGCACGCCGTCGAGCAGATGCTGGCGACGATGTTCGACGTGTTCCGCGACACCCGCATGGAAGAATTCGCCGCCGATCTCGCATGGGGTTTCGTCAACAGCTTCCACATGGTGGCCAAGCGCATCGAGGGGCGGGAGGATGACGCCGCCAAGAAGCTGGGCGACCTGGTGCGCAGCTACGACCCCTCGGAGATCTACGCGGTGGAACTCGAAGAAACCCAGCTGCTCTGCCAGACCCTCGAGAATTGCGCCGAGGCGATGCGCTGCATGCGGGACCACGCCGGGAACGTGTATCGCGTCGAGACCGGACGGCCCTTCTCGACCGTCCGCGGCAGCAGGGTGTCGTCCAAGCTGACCGCCTCGATGATCGACGGTGCCGACTATCTGGCGGCACGCGCGGCAAAGCGTCGGGACGAGCACAACCCGAGCGGCCCGATTGTCGCCTTCTCGGGCGGCATGGAATGGCACGACCACGAGCAGCTCTTCGAACGCCTCGACCAGATCAAGCGTCGCATCCCGTCGATGGTCCTGATGACCACCGCCATGAACAAGGGTGCCGACGCCATCGCAGCGTCGTGGGCGGCCTCGCGCGAGGTCAAGCTGGTGCGCATGTTCCTCGACAAGCGCCACGGCAACCGGGGCGGGTTCCTGCGCAACGACCGCATCGCCTCGCTGCGTCCCGTCGAAGCGATCGTCTGCGAAGGATCGGGCGTCCAGATCGACTTCGCGCGCAAGCTGCGAACCGCCGGCGTACCGCTCCACGTCTTCCGCAAGGACGGACAGGCGCCGGTGCAGCCCAGCCAGCGCGGCCGTCGCGCCTGACGCACTCACGGAAGGGCTCCGGGAAACCGGAGTCCTTCCCCTTTTTTACGTCGCCCTGGGCGGCGCTCCGGGGCATCGAGCCCCATCGCGCCGCGTGGGACTGACCTTGCGGTCGATCGCACCGCGTTGCCGGATCGACACGGCTCGCTCGCGGCAGGGCAATGCCGTCGCATTGCCGCTGCCTGCCACGCCTCGCCGGTGCCGGGATCGATCTGTCGCTCCGTCGCATCGCCTCGCTCGCTTAGCGGTCATCGCTGAGTGCGATGACCAGCGCGCTACGCCTCGGCCGATGCGACCCTTGGAAAACCCCGGTGCGACCCCGAAAGGGCTATCCTTTGCTCGCCTCACTACAGAATGGCATGCGGGTATCACGGGCCGTCGAGACTTCGCGATCCCCCAAATTTTGCGCTGCCCGTCCGCAATCGCTCCGCTCAGCGGACCGCCAGCACAAAATCGGTTCCCCCGCTCTCGAGCGTTGACCGGGATCCCTGCCTTCGCTGCGCTCGCCACGGCTTCCCGGTCAACGGCATCAACCGCCCTGAACACCGCATGCCGGACGGTTCGCGTCAGCAAAAGGAGAATGACATGACCGACCCCATCTCGAACGACGACTACGCACTCTGGGCGGACGGAACATGCGCGACGATCGGCGAGGTTCGCAGTGGCCACTACACCCACATGTCGGACGACTATGAGATCATCTCGTGGACCGACACCGCACGCCTGATCGAAATTGACGCGGTCGATCCCTGACGGAGGATCGGTACGGCTCGCTCGCGGCAGGGCAATGCCGTCGCATTGCCACTGCCTGCTACGCCTCGCCGGTGCCGGGATCGATCTGTCACTCCGTCGCATCGCCTCGCTCGCATCGCGGCCACGCCTGCGCGTGTCACGCTCGCTACGCATCGACCGTCGCGGCTCAGCCGGCGTCTCGACTGCGGCATCGGCACGGCTCGCTGGCGGGCGCGGCGATGCCGTCGCATCGCCTGCGCTGCCGCTGCGCATCGCGCCGTGCCGATGCGATCGAGTATGGGCTGACCGGCACGGCTCGCTCGCTTCACGACGATCCCTTCGGATCGCCGGTTCGCTACGCCTCGCTCGTGCCGATCGCACCCGCTTATCGACCGCGCCCGTCTCGCTCGCATCGCGGCCACGCCTGCGCGTGTCGCGCTCGCTACGCATCGACCGGCGCAGTCCGACCAATGCCCGGCTCGCTCGCGGTGCCGCAATGCCTGCGCATTGCGAGCACCAGCTACGCATCGCTCGGGCAACCGGTCCTGCGGACCGACCCATGACCCCGTGATCGGCCATGCCGATCCTGACGGATCGGAAGGGGAGGGAAACCGGGGATGATGGTTCCAATGGGAGACAGACCATGTCGATCACCTTCTTCCTCAGCGTCGATCGGAAAGCCGATGCCGCGCCCGCCGTCATCACCGCCCGCCAGCTCGCCGCGTTCCGCGCCTTCGCCCGGGAGCGTGGCCAGCTTCTCGAAGACGAGGACGATGACCCCCTGGTGTCGTGCTCGTTCGAAGCCCGCGTGTGCCCCTGGTCGCTCGCATCAATCTGCGCGATCTTCGATCACGACGTTGGTGTCATCTCCGTTGTCGAGGAAGCCCAGTTTCGTGGACTCAACGTCCGCTTCTGGCGCGACGATGCAACCCGCACGATCACCATGCACGTCGCCACCACGCCCGACGGCGCATCGGAGATCAACCTCGCCAACGGCAACGCCTATCGCGTCCTCGACGCGCTCCGGCTTGCCGACGACAATCGCGGCAGCATACCCATTACCGAATTGCGCGATACTCTGGGTCAGCCTTACGTCCGCCGCGATCTAGGCCACCTCAATGATGGCCGTTACCTCGAGCGGTTCGACTCGCTCGCGGCTCAGGCCGCTACCAGTGACGAGATACGCATGGTCTGGGGATAGCCTCCCTCCAGTCACCATCGCGTCGGGGGGCATCGGGCTTCGCCTCGATGCTCCCCATTCTTTTGCCTCAATGGACCGAAGCATCGCCAGCTTCGGCCAGGCATTGAAAAGGGGAGCGCCTTACGGCTGCTCCCCTTTTTTGCTTGATGGGCTTGAGCCCGCTCCTGCGCTGACCCGCTACGCGGTCAGGCGCTTCACGGTCTCGTCGATCCCGAGCTTCTTGATCGCCCCGATGATGGCGCTGAACTGGGCTGGATCGGCCTTCATCAGCCCCGACTTCTCAACCTCCTTCAACAACCCCGATCGCTCGCGATCGGCGAGTTGCTTGCGACGCTCGTTGAGCCGCTGTTCATCGGCCTCAAGCTGCGCCCGTTCCTGCTCGATACTCCGTGCCATTCGACATGCCTTTTCTGATCGTGAACCAGCCTCCATGTTGTACGATGCCAGCACCTACCCAGCTGCACAATAGCGACAACCATACTCGTTCGCTGGTCCGGTTTTACCGGACCAGCATGGGGCGACGGACACTGACCTGCGGCCAGGTCCGTCGTGGGGCGGGATTGCTCCGCCCAACCCCCTTCGGTCCTGCCCGATGATCGCCTGCCTGCGGCGCTTTCCCTCCCGGAGTCCGGTCCAATGATCGGACATCCAGCCATGATGCCACCACCACCGCGACAGTCCCTAAGGATTTGCACACCGTACGCGGCACGCCGCAGGTTAAGTGCCTGAAATACGGTCTGTTCACAGGGTGTGTCGTGTTCTCATGGTGGAAAAGCCTAGCCGGAGTTCGCTAACCCGTTGAAATAGCGTCTAGTTCGACGTTCTCGGCATGTAATACGTTTTCTATGGCGATGTCTGAAATCGCGTGTTAAACCTCCGGCTCCGAAATCCCCACCATCCACCAGTTGAGTGGATGGATCATGACTACACACCACGTCGGCTTCAGGCTTTCGAGTCAGGCTGTTGCGACCCTGGACAGCTTCGCGAAAGAGCGTGGATGCTCTCGCTCGGAGGCGTCCCGTTTAGTCTTTCATTTCGGACTTCCACTGGCGGTCGCGAGCCATTCCTTCAACGTCAGTCGCGTCCTGCTCATCCTAGAGCAACTGTCGGCTTCGATGGACCTCATCGTTACCCGCGAGCATCCCGACTACGCGGAGAAGATCATCGACATCGCCCAGGAGCGCGTGGAGGTTCACCATGCGCAGCGATGATATCCGGTTCAACGGTCAGGCGGCGACGGTAAAGCACCATTCAGCGCGGGGGCGGATCACCCGCAACTCCGGCAATTTCACCCGCGGTTCGCAGCTGCTTGCCAGCCAGTACAAGATGACCTGGGCGGGCCTCCAGGTGCCGATCTGGATCTGGCTCGGGACGTTCATCGTCCTGTTCAATATCTTCGTCTGGCTGGGCCTCGCCGAGCATGAGTTCCAGCTCGACCTGATGAAACTCTACTCGGCGATCTGGACATGGGTCGGCGCGGACAGATTCCACCTTATCAACCTGACCCTGCCCAACGGCGTCGTGACGAAAGTTCCGATCGGTTACGTTCCCTACGAGCCCCATGTCGTTCACGCCTGGGCTAAAACCATCAAAATCTTCCTGACGACGCTCGTCATGTCGGCTTTCATCGCCGCTCCGCTCATCATGTGGTTCATCATGTGGGCCAACAAGCGCGGCAGCGACATGCTCCAGGAACGCCATAACCGCGGCGCCCTGCTGGTCGAGCGAGATGTCCTCGTCAAAACCGTCAGCGGCCACAACCGGCGCAGGTTCCGAACCGAGTGCGCCGAGCACGAGCCCCCATACGTCCCGGAGCTGGTCGCCAAGGCTCCAATCCTCGATCGCATCGACCGGGGCATCCACGTTCCCTATACGATCGCCGGCATCCCCTATCCGTGGCGGCTCGAACAGAGCCATACCATGCTCATCGGCACCACCGGCACCGGCAAGACGACGCAGCTGCGCAGCCACGTCTCGCAGCTTCGTGCGCGCGGGCATCGCGCCGTCATCTTCGACCTTACCGGGGTGTTCGTGGAGACATTCTACAACCCCGAAACCGACGTTATCCTCAACCCGATGGACGAGCGTTGCGCGCCGTGGACGCTGTTCGACGAGTGCCGCAACTATGCCGACTTCGTGTCGGCCGCCTCGGCCCTCATCCCCTCGCATCCCGACGACAAGGAGCCGTTCTGGCAGAACGCCGCACGCATGCTGTTCATCGAGATGTGCCTGAAGCTTCAGGAGATGGGCGAGGCCAACAATGCCGCCATCGCGCATCACCTGATGCAGGCTGACCTGAAGTCGATCAACGCCAAGCTGGACGACACGATCGCGGCCCCGCTGACGACGGAGAAAGCGGCCCGCATGGCGGAGTCGATCCGATCAGTCCTGAACGTCAACGGACAGGCGCTGCGCTTCATGCCGGACCCCGTCCCGGGCGGCCCGCCCGCCTTCTCGATCCGCGACTGGATCGCGACCGACAATCGTGACGGCTCGATCATGTTCATTACCGGCTCGTACAATGACCTGGAGATGACCCGCGGCCTGTTCACGCTGTGGATCGACCTCGCGGTCAACAACCTCATGCGCCTGCCCAAGACGCGCGATCTGCGCACCTGGTATCTGTTCGACGAGGTACACGCGCTCCACGCGCTGCCCGGCATCGAGCATGGCCTCCAGTCGGCGCGCAACTTCGGAGGCGCGTTCGTCCTCGGCATCCACTCGTTCGACAAGCTGGTCGCGACCTATGGCCTGCAGAACGCGACCGCGCTCACCGGCCTCGCGCGCACCAAGCTGATCCTCGCCACCGCCGATCGCACGACGGCCGAGAAATGCTCCGAGTTCATCGGCAGCCGGGAAGTCCGTCAGATGGATGAGGCATACAGCTACGGCTACAACAATACCCGCGACGCCTCGACGCTCACACCGCGTACCGCGATCGAACCGCTGGTCATCCCCGACGACATCAACAACCTGCCGTCGCTCCACGGCTTCGTGAAGTTTCCCGACGGTTTCCCCGCTGCGCGGATCGAACTCAAGTACCGGTCCTATGCCGAGGTCGCGCCGGGGGCGGTTCCCCGCAAGAACTTCAAGCCGACCGAATACGTCTCGCCGGAAGACCGGCGTCGTCAGACCGCCCGGAACAAGGTCGCGGATGAGGGGGGTGAGGGCGGCCGGGAACATACCCCCACGCGGCCCGTGGGAGGCGTAGAGGCAAGGGAACGAGAACAGCCGGACCTGACCGCCGCTCAGCCCGAGAAGCCCCGTAGCGAGGCGGAGAAGGCGGCTGCGGCGATGGAGGTCACCGGGGCGCTGCCGGTGGTGATCGATCAGGTAACCGGGAAGGGCGTCACGACCAGCCCAACCGGCGCCGATGCCGTCCGCGCAGCGGAGCCAGCGGTTCCCGTCGCGTCCGAAAAGGTGCGCGACGCGCGGATCGGTCTGAGGCTTCCCGATCCGGGGGCGTCGCCAACGCTCACGGCAGGCCCGAACGCGCAACGATCGGACGCCGAACGACCAATGAGTGGCTCTGATCTCGGTCGGCAAGATGGCAACCGCCATGAGGACCAAGCGACCCGTGAGTTGCGCGATGGGTTTGCGACGCAGCGCGATCCCGATCACCACCATCGTCATCATGGCCCGGATCATTCGCCGGAGATCGATGACGACATGGACATGGGGATGTAGCCGATGCTGTCGGTCGCCTCCGTCAAATCCGCCTCCGGCGCGGCGCAGTATTTCGCCAAGGACGATTACTACACCGCCGAGCATTCGTCCGAGGCGACCGCCTGGGGCGGGGTGGGCGCGGCCGATCTTGGCCTCAAGGGCGAGGTGACCAAGGAGGACTTCGAGAAGATCCTCAACGGCGAGATGCCCGATGGCGAGAAGGTCGGGCAGGTCGAGGGTCGGCGGTTAGGCGTCGACCTGACATTCTCGATGCCGAAATCGGCGAGCGTCATGGCCTATGTCGCCGGCGACGCCCGTGTGCTCACCGCGCATATGAACGCGGTAAAGGCGACGATGGGCTGGGTCGAGAAGACCTTCGCCGAAGGCCGCACCTACGATCAGTCCAGGTCAGGGGATGCGGTGCGTACCGGCAACCTCGTCTATGCGCTGTTCCAGCACGACACGAGCCGCGCTCTCGATCCGCAGGGCCACATCCACGTCCTTATCGCCAACATGACCAAGATGGCGAACGGGGCATGGCAGGCGCTCCACAACCAGCAACTCTGGAAGAACAACACCACGATCGGCGCGGCCTATCACGCCCAGTTTCGCGCCGAGCTGGCAAAGATCGGCTACGAAACAAGCGTCACCGGCAAGCACGGCCAGTTCGAGATCGCCGGCGTGCCTAAGGAGGTGATCGACACCTTCAGCCAGCGGCGCGCCGATATCCTGGCGAAAGCCGGCGAGCTCGGTGTCACCTCCGCCGAGGCGTTGCGCAAGGTGACCAACAATACCCGCGACGCCAAGCTGAACGTCGAGGATCGCGATGCCCTGCGCCAGGAATGGCGTGACCGGGCGGCCGCGCTCGGATTCGACGGCAAGGCACTGGTCGATGCCGCGCGCGAGCGTGCCGGCACTAGCGGCCTCGATGCCCAGCCACGACCGATGGAGCGCCTCGGTGACGTCCTGGCCAATATCCGCGAAAGCCTGGGCGAGTGGTTCCGATCCGCCGATCCGCTCGTCGCCAGCGGTCTCGACCGACTGCGCATCGCGCCGGTGGATCTGCGCGCCCAGCACGCCGTCGCCTCCGCGATCCGCATCCATGCCCAGCGCGAAGCCGCGTTCGCCGTGCCCGACATCACCCGGACCGCGCTCGACCTCGGGCTGAAGGGTGTCACCGCCGCGCATGTCGACGCGCGCGTCTCCGAGCTCATCCGCAACGAGAAGCTGATCCCGGGCAAGGAGGACCGGATCGACGGCGTCGTCACCCATGTCACGACGCCCGAGGCGCTCGCGACCGAGCGCGGTATCCTTGCCGAGATCGAGCGCGGCAAGGGGGAGGGGCGGGTGATCGTCTCCGCCGACACCGTCATCGAGCGGATCAACGCCGCATCGGGCGACAAGGAACTCAACGCAGGCCAGATGGCGGCCGCGACGATGGCGCTGACCTCCGCCGATCGTATCGTCGCGGTCCAAGGCGTCTCGGGCGCCGGCAAGTCGACCATGCTGGCGAGCGTCGCGCGCAACGTCGAGCAGGAGGGCGGCAAGGTGGTCGGCCTCGCGCTCATGAAGGCGACCGCCGATCGCCTCGGCGCGGAAGCCGGGATCGAGAGCCGCACCGTCTCCTCGTTCGTCCACAGCTATGCCCGCCACGCGCTCGCTGGGAAGGGAGCGGGCTATGACGGCGCGCGCGACGCGCTCGCCGGCACGACGCTGATCCTCGACGAAGCCTCGATGGTGGGTTCCGACCAGATGAAGCACCTGGTCGGCATCGCCAATGCGCTCGGCGTCGATCGCTTCCTGATGATCGGCGATCGCCAGCAGATCACCGCGGTCGACGCCGGCAAGGCGTTCGCGCTCGCGCAGGCCGGCGGGATCACGATGGCGCGGATGGACGAGAATCTGCGCCAGCGCACCGAGCAGCTGCGCACCGTCGCTGCGCTGACCAACCGTGGCGAGGTGCGCGAGGCGATGGCGATGCTCGGCGACAAGGTCACCGCCAACCCCGAGCATGTGAAGGCCGCGGCCGAACACTGGCTGGGCCTAACCACCGAACAGCGCGAGACCACCGCGATGTTCTCCTCGGGCCGCGTCGCCCGCGCCGAGCTCAACGTGCGCATCCAGGACGGCCTCGCCGCAGAGGGGGCGCTGAAGGGCGAGGGCGTCGTTACGCCCGTCCTCGACAAGGTCAACGTCACGCGTGAGGAACTGCGCTACGCGCATACCTACAAGCCGGGCCAGGTGATCGACCTGCGCCATGCCATGCGCGAACTCGGCCTCAGCCCCGGCACCTATGACGTGCTCGGCGTCGACGCGAAGGGCCGCGTCCAGGTCCAGATCGGCAACCGGGTTCGGACCTTCGATCCGCAGAAGATATCGCCGGTCGACAAGACCGATGCGATGCAGCTCGCGCAGCGCGAGGAGATCCGGCTGCACGAAGGCGACAGGATCCGCTGGACGCAGAACGACAAGGACCGCGGCCTCAACAACAACGACATCGCCCGCGTCGTCTCGGCCGACCCGTCGGGGATCAGGGTCGAGGCGAGCGACGGCACGCTCCACGAGCTGAAGGCGGGCGATCCGATGATGGAGCGGATCAGCCTCGCCTACGCGCTCAACATGCACGCGGCGCAGGGCATCACCACCGATACCGCGATCGCGGTGATGAGCCACAAGGAATCTAACCTCTCCAACCAACGCCTGTTCAACGTCACCGTTACGCGCGTCCGCGACGACATCCAGCTGTTCACCGACGACCGCGAGAAGCTGACCGCCGCGATCGAGCGCAACGAGGGCAACAAGACCTCGGCGCTCGAAACCACCGGCGCGCTGACGATCGATCCCGATCGCGGCGCTGCCGGCACAGCGGCGAAAGCAGGCGCGGGCGAGACGTTCAACCCCTCGCTGCCGCCCGACCTCGATCGCGGACCGGAGAAAGTTGGGGGCGAGCCGAGCGCCGACGTCAGCCAAACCGTCGAGCGGCAGCCGCCCGATTTCAAGAACGATCCCTCCCTTGCAGCCGCATCGCTGCGGATCGGCGTCGAGAAGCCGGAAATCGAACTTCCCTACCCCGAAAAGGACATCGGACTGGAGCTATGAGCATGACCACGTCGCCACCGACCTGGGATCAGGTGATCGCCACGAAACATTGGCACGCCTGCGATCTCGACACCCATACGCTCGCGCAATGCAGCCAGCTCGCGCGGCGCGACGATGCGCTCGACTGGGGCGGCGAAACGCTCGCGATGGCCGCGATATTCGGCCTGACCTACGTCTTACTCCTGCCGCTCACCCGCGCGCTGCGTGCCCTCCGGGTCCGGCCCGAGCCAGCACGATGAGCCTCGCCGACCGCGACTATATGCACGGGGCTCCCCGCATCGGCCGGACCTCGCGGCTCGACACGCCGCCCTGCGATGCGATCGAGGGCGCGTCCGAGCATCTCCAACAGGCCCGCAGGAAGCCCGTGGAGCCACGGTCAACCGCGCCGCGCGTGCTCGTCCCCCTGACGCGCCGGCTGCGTCAGGCGGGGCTCCTGGAGGCCGTGGTGGCGGCTTTCACCTTCGCCTGGGCGGTCGGATGCGGAATCGTCAGCGCGTCGCTCCACACCGATGGTGGAATTTTCGTTCCGCCCGCAACCGAAGGTACGCCCGGTGGACGGTAGTTTCCCTTTTCGCTTCCGGCGCCAACCCGAGCCGACGCACGCGACCCTCACGATCGCCGAAACCGCGGATCTGACGGCAGCGGCGCTTGAAGCGGTCCGCGCCGGTGACGGGGGCCGGCTCGCGGTATTCGGCGATGGCGACGCGATCGCCGAACTCGCCGACCAGGTCCGCGACCAGCTGATCGACCCCGCGCGCGGCAACTGGGACTTCTTCGCAGACCATCCGAGCGACTATGCACGCTCGTCCGCGATCGAAGCGTTCCTTCCCGACGATCCTGACGTTTGCTCGGGCTACACCTGCGCTTCGCGCTATGTGCTGCTCCGCGCGATCCAGCATGCCGGCGATGAACCTGGTGCGACCCTTTCGGCCGTCCGCGATCTGATACGGGATCTCCCGCCGGAAGCCGTCGCAGAGGCGGCGGGACACGATTCTGGAAACGGTCACGCCCTGCGTTGGGGAATGACCGTGCTGGCCGGCGTGCGACGAGCGACCCACGCTTTCGCCGACCACGACCGGCTGATGCCCAGGATCTCCATCGCGCGCTGGCTGGCAGGATCGGCGTCGACCATCCTTTTCGTACGACGCGAACCTGGACTGACTTCGAGCGAGGTTGTCGCCGTCGAGGCCTCGCTGCGCGATCACGCGATGCTGTCCAGAATGGACGTGTTTCCCCTGGCTCTCCCCTCGCAGTCGATGGAGGTGGTCGATGGGCATCGATGATCGCGACTATATGCGCGATCGCTACCGCAAGCGGCAGGGGCTCGATCCCGGTGCGACGCAATGGAACGATCGCAAGGCACGGGTCGAGCTGAACCGCTTCGGGTTCAGGAAATCGGTGCCGCTGGGGAGCGCGAGCTGGATATCTGGCGGATCGAAAGGGTCGTGGTTCGAAGCCAGGAACAGGGGCCACGATTATCAGCGCGGTCGATGGCGGCCCCGCCCGCGCTTCACGCCGGCCCCTTACTGGCAGGCGCTGGGCGTCGGTGTTGCCATCGCACTGGTCCTTGCGGCCTGGGCCGGGCAGGGCCAGATCAAGCGCGCAACCTCCAGCCTGTTCGCGTCAATCGTGGGGACGAACACCGGTTTTCCGGAATCGGGAACGGTCGCCGTCTCCTCCAGCGTCGACCTGCGAACCGTCAGAAGCCACCTGACCATTCAGGGTGCGGCAGACAATAGCATCGTCCAGCTGCTCGATCCGGCGACGGCGAAGAACCGGCTGTCGGTCTATGTCCGCGCCTTCGAGCGTGTCACCGTGCCAGCCCCGCTCGGCCAATATCGCGTCCGCTTCATCCACGGCCGCGAATGGGCAGATTCTCGGACCTTCTTCGGCAGGGGCACGCTGCACGACGAGGTTGCCGGCGTGATGCTGTTCACGCGACGGGTCGGGCACACGCTCGATCTTCGTCTGGGGGCCGACAGCAATCTCGTGGTCCGGCGCATCGCCGCCAAACCGGCCTCGATCCAGTGACACTGTCCTTCATCCACGCGCGGGGATTTCGCATCGCACCGCCAGGACCGGCCCCCGCGCGCCGGCACGGCGATCAACCGGGACAGGAGACATGAGCAACTGGGATTTCGAGGAAATGGGCGAGTTCGGCTCGGATGCCGACGCAGACCGCTGGGCGAAGCGCAACAACATCGCCCCGCAGGATGTCCGCATTCGCCGCAAGGGGGACGGGGTTGAGCTGGAGGTCCGGCGCTCGGCGCTGGGCGACAGCAGCGCCCGCCACGATGACCGTCGCGACGGCCGACGCAACGGTTTCTTCTGAAAACGGCCAGGGAAGGAGTACACACGATGAAACTGAAGATGATCGCCGCGCTGGGGCTTGCCGCCCTCTCCGTGGCCTTGCCGTCGGCCGCCAGCGCGCAGTCGTCGGCGCCGGTCCTGCTCGCGATGGCGAGCTTCGCCGGAAGTCATGCCGGCACCGATGCCGCGCGCGAGGTCGAGGCGAAGAAGGCGCGCTATCGCGCGCACGCGCTTCACAACGGCAAATGCAAGGACTGCGCGGACTGTCCCGACTGCAAGGACTGTGACGAAGCCGCGAAGAAAGTTGCGGCGGACGAGGAGCGTGCCGGGATCTGCGATCCCGCAGCGCATGCGAAGAAGGCGGGCGCCGGTGCTTGATCGCACCCGCATGCTCGTCGTGACGGCCGCGCTCGCGGCCGTCACACCTTCAATGGCCCACGCCCAGAAGCTGGGGCAGGGCGGCACCGGCGTCGACGAGACGACCGCCGTGCCGCAATGCCAGGTGCCGCTCGGCGTTGCCGCGCTGGTTGAGGAGAAGGCCGCCAACCCGGCCGATGGCCTGTCGCCGCAACTGCAGGCGCTCATGCGCATGGCGGAGATGCAGAACGGCGGTTCGACCGCGCGCGTCGACGCGCTGCCACTGGTCAAGCTGATGATCGCGCGATCCAATTGCTTCCGCGTCGCCGATCGCGGCGAGGCGTTCAGCGCGCTCGAACGCGAACGCGCGATCAATGGCGGGACTGCCACAACCCGGCCTGTCACCAAGGCGGATTATCTGATCGAGGTGAAGGTGGTCTATTCCGACGCCAAGTCGCGTGAGAGCGGGGGCGGGGTCGGCGGTGTGTTCGGCGGGGCGGTCGGGCTCAAGTCGAAGACACTCGAAAGCCAGGTGCTGATGACGCTGGTCGACGTGAACACCGGCATCCAGGAAGCGGTCGCCAGCGGGTCGGCGCGCAAGAAGGATATCGGCGTCGTGGGCGGTGGGCTGTTGCTCGGCCTTGGCGTGGGTGCGCTCGGTGGAAGCTACGCCTCGACCGACATCGGCAAGATCACCACGCTGGCGACGCTCGATGCGTTCCGCAAGCTGATCGAGGATGCACGGCCACGGCTCGAGGCGAGGCTGGTGCCGGCCAAGCCGCCCGCAATGGTGCCTCCCGCCTCCGCGCCGCTACCGGCGCAGGCGGTTCAACCGCTGCCGCAGCCAAATCCGGGAACGCCGAAACGATGATCCGCAAGAAATCGACCCGCGCGGCCGAGATCGCATTTGCCGACGAAGTGATGGCGTCCGACGAGTTCGCGGCTCTCCCCGAGCGCGTGCGATCGACGGTGCGGAACCATCGCCAGGGGATGCGGGGCGAGCGCGAGACCGCCTATATGCTCGATCACCAATTCGGGCCTGACAACGACCGCAACCTGCTTATCCACGATCTGCGCCTGCCGGACGGGCAGGGCGGGTTCGCGCAGTTCGATCATATCCTGCTGTCGCGGGCGTCGCGCACCGCCTCGATCTTCGAATCCAAGAACTACTCTGGCCGGATCTCGAAGAACGAGCATGGCGAATGGATGGTCTGGTATCGCTCGCAACGTCAGCCGCAGAACATCCCCAATCCGGTCGAACAGGCCAAACGACAACGCAAGGTGCTGCAGGCGTGGCTGAAGCGAAAAGGGCATGACAGGGCGTTCGCGGAGGTCGGCGTATTCGTGTCCGTTCCGCCCACCGCGATGATCGACCGTTCCAAAATCGGCAGCGACGAGCCGATCTACAAATGCGACAACCTTTACAAAGCCTGGGTGCCGTTCGGCGGGTCATCGCCCCTGGGACGAATGTTTTCGACCGGCGTCACCGCCGCGCAGATGGTCGAGATCGCCGACCAGCTCATCGCCGACCATGTCCAGGAGGGCGATATCTATACCCGCCTCGGCATCGTTCCTGACAGCACGGACGCCGCCGATACGTCTCATACCGGCGACCCGTCTGGGCCGATCAACATGCCCATCGTCCAGGCCGCGTCTGTGCCGGAATTGCCGCCGTACGTCGAGGCAGAGCCTGTCACTGTTCATCCGGCGCAAAGTCCCTCCACATCGGTAGCGGTTGAATGCACCGTTTTGGAGGTATCGCCCCCTGCCAAGGCGGTTCCCGTCAAGGCGGGCGCACCTATCGAGGTATGCGCCGGGATCGTCGAGCGGACACTGCCAGATGGCCGCATCGCATTCCGGGCCGCGCGCGACGATGAGATCGGCAGGGAGGTTCTTTCCGCGTTGTGCAAGGGCAAGGCGATCTGGAACCCGAGATTCTCCAACTGGATCTGCGTGCCCGACGTCGCCGACGTGATCCGGGCTGCACTTCCCGATGCGATCAGGGTCGGCCACGTCGCATGAATATGATCAGCCTGCCCCGGCCCGAATGCCCGTATTGCCATGAGGCGATGCGCCGCTGGCCGCTGGGGCAGCACATGCTGGTCTGCGACACCTGCCGCCGTCCGATCGTGCGCTACCTCGCTGCGCCCTCGCGTCGGATCTTTCGGCTGCGCCCGCTCTACAGCGTCATCAACGCCATCGCGCTGTTCATTCTGGTCGCGACCTTTCTCGCCATCGTGATCGCCCGCGCCGACATCCGGCATATCATGCTGGCCGTCGCGATCCCCATCGCGATGTTCGGCGCGAGCGATATCGGCGATGGCTGGCTGTCCTGGCGTACCTCGCTCGATCGAGGGTGGAACCACCTTCGCAAGGGTCGCAAGGCGCGGCTGATCGGGCTGGCACGCGCAGCGTTCGGCATCGCCGGCTGTGCTGTCGCCATCTTCGGGCTACTTGCCTACGGCGACATGACCACTCCACGAAAACCGCTTGCCCATCAGGCTGGTCGGCCATGATTCCCTTCTGCCTGATCCTGGGCGACAGCACCGCGGTCGGCACGGCGCAGGCATTGGCAGCACAGGGCATACGCTGCGAGGTTCATGCGCGCGTGGGTGCCGGTTCGGCCGAGATCGAGCGGCGGGTGAGGGGCGCTTCGGCCGCCACCGTCGCCCTCATCGCACTCGGGTCGAACGATGCCGCCAGTCCGGCGCTCCCAACCAACCTTCTTGCGCTCAGGCGGCGAACCACCGCCGTCAAGGTGGCCTGGCTTGCCCCCTACGACCTGCGCGCGTCATCCATTGTCACGTCGATCGCGGCACGTTTCGGCGACACCGTCATCCCGCTGCGGGCGCAACCGAGCCGGGATGGCATCCATCCGGTCAGCTATCGCCCCGTCGCCAAGTCGCTGCGGTGGGGGGCGGTCGCCCCCTTCAGAGCCGGCGTAGCGCCGGCGCCGATCGCGCGCGCGACCGTGCTGGTGATGAGCAGCCCACTCGGGTCGTGATCGCCATCTTCATGCCGCGAGCATCGGTCGCCGGAACCGAACGGCTCGACTCAATCCCGCTGGAACAAATCCGGCCCATATGACAGGCTGAACGTCATGGACCATCGCATCACCCACACCTGCGGCCATGAGCAAACCCATTTCATTGCCGGGTTCGCGTCGCAGCAGGAGCGCAAGGCCACCTGGCTGCGCACGACGGTCTGCGGCGCGTGCTACCGCAAGCAGCGCCAGGAAGAGAACGAGCGCGACGCCGCGGCCTCGCAACAAGCCGTTGCCCATCTGTCGCTGGCGCCGCTCAACGGCTCGGAACGACAGGTCAGCTGGGCAACGACCATTCGCGCGAAACGGATCGCCTTGCTGCGCAAGGATCAACCTCTCGATAGCGTCGAAACCGGCGCGGCGCTGCTCGGCATCGCGGACGCCAAATGGTGGATCGACAACCGCGACGCGACCGACGCGCAGTTGCTCGCCTCGGCAGGGGTGGCTCAGGCTCCCGGCTGAACCGGCGTCGTCACCGCATTCTTCAGCGGCGCGGGCTTCTTGCCGTCAGGCAGCGTCCTGCGGAGGTGCTCGTGGACGATCGCAGCCGAGAAGGGCTTCGGGATGAACGTCGCCTTCTCGGGCATGTCACCCGGATTGGGACGGATATTGCCGCTGGCGATCACGATCTCGATCCAGGGCCAGTGCTGTGCGACATGACGCGCCAGCGCAAAGCCGTTGATCGATCCCGGCATCTCGACATCGGAGAACAGCAGGATGGTGTTGTCGGCCTGCTCCTCCAGCAGCACGATCGCGGTATCGCCGTCCATCGCCTCATGACAGCGAAAGCCGGCGTCCTCCAGGATCAGCGTCATGTCCATCAGGATGATCGGGACGTCATCGACCGCGAGCGCGAAAGGTACGGTCGAAGTGTTCATCACCTCTACAACCGCCTGTATCTGTAGGCGCTTGCAATCGTAACTGGCGCAGTAGATGTCGATCATCGCGGACATCATCCTGGCCAACTCGCGTGTGGTCGGCGCATTTTCCCACC
>NZ_JBIQFL010000013.1:0-65306 GCF_045369135.1 Sphingomonas sp. 179-I 2A4 NHS
ATCTAGGTAAACCACCCCAACCCGTCAAACCCTTTTTGCAACTTTCTTACACACACCCCCAAAACCAACGCTTTCCCGCCGGTTTTGGGATCCGCAGTAGGGCCAACCGGCTTTGTCCCCCGCCCGAAAAATACGAATCGGAGCCCTGGTCGAGGCGGCGTGTGCCGCTCACGCCCCGCAGAGGCATCTTTGTGCCGCCCGTCGAGTTTGCGCTCAGGCACCACCTCGCTATCCGTGAGGTTGCTCCGGCCACTCGCCTCCGGCGCGCCCCACGCTCGAGGCGTCTCATCCAGGCTTATCCAGGCGAAGTGATGATCTCAGCTGGAGCTACATAGGGCTAATTCGAACCTGATGGTAGCGATCGCGGTGTCGACGCCGCTCGTCCGGCCCAAGCATTCAATCGAGATGCGCTTGAGCGCGTCAACAGAGGGTTTGGCTGCTCGTGATGTTGAGTGGGCCGACCGACAGGCTGTTCGGCCCGGTGTCGGCCTGGGCCTTCAGACATCCGCCATTGATGTTGATCGACGTTCGCGACGTGGATCCGGCCATCGATTCCAACTTAATAGCAAACGCCTTTGCTGACGTTCCGGATATGCAGATTCCCTGCAAGGACGGTCGTCGCTAGCCGATCCTTGAGGTCAAACGCCACGGTTACGATGGTCAGCTCGTTGACCTGCGGCACGCAATCAACCATCGCACGCGCGTAGGGCTGATCGAACCGTGGGCAGTCTGCGTTCTGAACTTGCGCGGCCCGGGGCGGTCGGCGCCTCATCAGGAGCAGTCATGAAGGATCAGAAGATCGCCGGGACCCTCGAGCAGAATAACGGCAAGGTTACCCGCCAGACGCGCGGCACCGGGCGACGGTTGCACGGCGCCATCGCGCACAAGATTGGGACCGCAATCCTGACCGGCGAATACAGCCCGGGCGATACGTTATCCGGCGAAGTTGCCTTTTCCGAACAGCTCGATGTGTCGCGCAGTGCGTATCGTGAGGCGATTCAGGCGCTGGCGGCGAAGGGACTGGTCGAAAGCCGGCCAAAGGCCGGGACGCGCGTGCTGCCGCGCGAGCGCTGGAACCTCCTCGATCCGGATGTGCTTGGCTGGGCATTTGCCAGCGGGCCCGATCTGCAGTTCGTGCGGTCGCTATTCGAGTTGCGTGCGATCGTCGAACCCGCCGCCGCCGGACTGGCAGCGCAGCGGCGCGACCGCATGGAGCTGAAGCAGATCAAGGATGCACTCTCGGCGATGCGCCGCCACACGCTGGCGACCGATGAGGGCCGAGCGGCCGATCGCGACTTCCATCGCGCCATCCTGCATGCAACGCACAACGATGCGTTGATCGTGCTCAGCGCCAGCATCGGCGCGGCCGTCAACCTGACGACGCAGTTCAAGCAGCGGGCCCGTGCCCTGCCCCGCAACCCGATCCCTGACCATGTGAAGGTGTACGAAGCGATTGCGCGCGAGGATGCGGCCGGCGCGACCGAGGCAATGCGGCTGCTGATCGAGCTGGCACTCGACGACACGAAGAACATGACTGAGGACTGAGCGGGCGCTCAGTCCTCAAACGGCTCAACGATGGTCGAGCGGCACCGAAGAAAGGCGTCGGCGACGAGCTGGAACGGCGAGCGATCGACGTCGCTGCGCGCGTCGCCGATCAGCCGGGCAAAGTGCGCGTAGAGCTGCGGATACTCCTGCTCGGTGCCGACTGGGCGATCAACACCGTCGATCGCCATGCGGGCACCACCCTCGCTAAGATGCAGCACCCCTCCGCCGGTGCTGACGACAATATCCCATGTCTGGGAGCCCTGCTGCCGCCAGTCGAATGCCGCGCGGATCGGTGCGCCACCCGCCTCCTCCATATGGAGATCAGCGGCGATTGGCGCCGCGCGATTGACCGGGCGCTCCAGCGTGCCGCCCCGTAGGTGGAAAGGACGCGGAAGGATCGCGGTGGCGATCGACAGCGCGTTGATGCCGGGATCGAACACGCCAAGCCCGCCGGGCTCCCAAATCCATTGCTGGCCGGGATGCCACCGTCGGACATCCTCTTTCCAGACGATTTCGACCCGCTCGATCCGCCGCTCTCTCAGCCAGTTACGCGCGGCCGGGACCGCCGGGGCGTAGCGCGAGTGCCACGCCGCAAAAATGGTGGTGCCAGCCGCTGCGGCAAGCGCGGCGAGCGTTTCGATCTCCGATAGCGTCGCCCCCGGCGGCTTTTCGAGCAGCACGTGCTTGCCGGCGCCGGTTGCCATGACTGCGGCGTCGAAGCGCGCCTGGGGCGGCTGGCACATCGCCAGTGCATCCACCGGGACGTCGGATGCGAGAAGCGCGTCTAGCGAGGCAAATACCGGCAGATCAGGGTGGCGTGCAACGGGATCGACGCCAGCCACCAACTCGAACGCAGCCGAGGCGCGGATCGCGGGGATGTGCTGGTCGTGCGCGATCTTGCCGAGCCCGACGATAGCGATGCGGATCGCCGCCATCAGATCGCGCGCACCTGTGTATTCTCGGGTGACGCGCGCCCAACGGGATTGCGGGCCGGCAACGTGAACGGCGGCGCCACGATCTCGAAGATGTCACCTTCTTGCGTCCGCACGCCATCGCTGAATGACAGCGTGGCAGTGCCGAAGAAGTGGACATGGAGGTCACCCGGGCGGCGGAACAGGGCGTACTTGAAATGGTGATGCTCAAGATTGGAGAGACTGTGCGACATGTTCGCCTCGCCCGAGATGAATGGCTTTTCCCAGATCGTCTCGCCCGCGCGGATGATCCGGCTCGTCCCCTCGATGTGCCGGGGCAGCGCGCCGAGCAGCAGCTCCGGGCCGAGCGCCGCCGGGCGCAGCTTCGAGTGGGCAAGCCAGAGGTAATTGCCGCGCTCAGTGACGTGGTCCGAAAACTCGTTGCCAAGCGCGTAGCCGAGGCGAACGGGAGTCCCGTCGTTCGCGATCAGAAAGATGCCGGCGATTTCCGGTTCCTCGCCGGCGTCAAGCGCGAAGCTGGGCGATGGCAGCGGCGCGCCCGGCGCGATGAGGGATGAGCCGTCCCCCTTGTAGAACCATTCGGGCTGCGCTCCGATCTCGCCGCACGCGGGCTTGCCGCCTTCCACCCCCATCAGGAACATACGCATCGAATCGGTCTGCTGCGCAGCGTCCACCATCGCGCGGTGCATCTTGTCGCGCCCCTCCGCAGAGCCGAGATGCGTCAGCCCTGTGCCAGTGAGCAGCAGGTGAGCTGGATCTTCATGGTCGACGGGCGCGAGCAGCGTGACCTCGGCAAGGTCGAGCGTCCCCGCCGCCAGCTCGCTCGCAAGCGTCGACAGCGTCGTCCCCTCCGCAAGCGCCCGCTTCGCCAGCGCAATGACGCTGGGCGTATCCCGAAGCACCTGGGCGGTGCCGCCTTCGAGCAGCGCGACCCCGCGTGTTCGATCCGCGGCACAGAACTGAACGAGTGATTGCGACATAACGGCCCTTTCGGCGCGAGGATCGTCAGGCGGGGGTGCGGACCCCGTCAATGCGGCGCACTACGCCGCACGGGTTATCTTCGCGCAATGCGGCGGGGAGCAGCGAATCCGGCATATCCTGAAAGCATACCGGCCGCAGGAAGCGCGCGATTGCCAGCGCGCCGACCGAGGTTGTGCGACTGTCGCTCGTCGCGGGATAAGGGCCGCCGTGGACCATGGCATGGCTTACCTCGACGCCTGTGGGCCAGCCGTTAGCGAGCACCCTCCCCGCCTTCTCCGCGAGTAGGGGGACGAGCGGCGCAACGAGCGGCTCGTCTTCCGGGTCGAACAGCAAGGTCGCAGTGAGTTGGCCTTCCAGCCGGCGAACGATGCGCGCTATCTCGTCGAGGTCGGAGGCGCGCACGATGATCGAGGAGGACCCGAACACCTCATGGCTCAGCGTCGCGTCGCTCATGAAAGCGTCACCATCGGTTGCGAACAACGCGCCACGCGCCTGATTTATGCCTTCGCCAACTGGCCCGCGCGCGATTACGGACACGGCCGCGTGAGCCTCAAGCGACGCTACGCCTTGTTCGAAGGCGCCGTGGATGGCGGGGGTCAGCATCTGACCCGCAGGCGTGCGGCCGAGCGCCTCGACCGCCGCCTGTTCGAAGGCGTCGAGCTCGCTTCCGGCGAGCGCCACGACAAGGCCGGGATTGGTGCAGAACTGTCCCGCCCCCTGCGTCAGCGAGGCGACATAAGCGGCGCCCAAGGCGGCACCACGCGACCTTGCTGCGGCCGGGAAGAGTAGCACCGGGTTGATGCTAGACATCTCGGCATAAACCGGGATCGGCTCCGCGCGCTCACTGGCGATACGCACCAGCGCGAGACCGCCTGCGCGCGATCCGGTGAAACCGACCGCCTTGATCCGCGGATCCGCGACGAGAGCGCCGCCGAGCGCCTTGGTGGTGCCGGGCAGGTAAGAGAACACGCCCGCTGGCAGTCCCGCTTTCGCCACGGCGGCGCGCACGGCGCGCGCCACCAGTTCGCCGGTGCCAGGGTGGGCAGGATGGCCCTTCACCACGACCGGGCATCCCGCCGCCAAGGCCGAAGCGGTGTCGCCACCGGCGACGGAGAAGGCGAGCGGGAAGTTCGATGCGCCGAACACGGCGACCGGGCCGAGCGGCATGTTTACGCGGCGCAGGTCGGATCGCGGCAGCGGCTGCCGACCGGGCAACGCGGGATCGATCGTCACATCGAGCCAGCTGCCCTCGCGCAGCACCGCAGCGAACAGCCGCAGTTGACCCACGGTGCGCCCGCGCTCCCCCTCGAGCCGCGCGCGCGGCAGCCCGCTCTCCGCCATTGCGCGGACGATCAACGCGTCGCCGAGCGCCACGATTTCCTCCGCGGCACTTTCCAGAAAGGCGGCGCGTGCGTCAGGCGTCAGATCACGCAGCGCGGGGAAAGCGTCGGCAGCGAGGGCACAGGCGACAGCAACATCGTCCGTGCCGGCCTCGGCGAAGTCCGGGCCAAGTGCTGTTCCTGTCGCGGGATCGATCGCCTGGAAGGTCGTGCTGCCAATGCGCTCTTCCGCGCCGACTAGGATTGCTCCGGAAACGTCCATGCCGCACCTTTTGTCGGACAAAGAATAAGGCGGTATGCAGTTGCGGCCGCACGGTCAAGCGGGTGCGGAAACTGGCAGGTTAGTGGCCCGCCTCATGTCTCGCAGCGAGAAGCGGAACCCCGGGCTTCGCACCCCAAAGCGCGTAGAATAGGACATACAGGCTGCACAGCGCGGTCACGATAAACCCCCAATGCAGCCCGTAGAGATCCGCCAGCTTGCCTTGGATCGAAGCGAGCGCGCCGCCAGCGATGGACATGACGAGCAGACCCGATCCCTCCTCTGTCAACGGGCCCAGGCCGCGGATGGCGAGCGCGAAGATCGCGGGGAACATGATCGAGATGCCGAGGCCCACGGTGATCAGGCCGTACATCGCCGCCGGCCCGGACGCGAACACGGCCACCAGCGAACCCGCGGTGGCGATGAGCGCGAACAGCGCCAGAACCCGCTCTGCCGGGATCATTCGCATCAGCGCAGCTCCGGCGAAGCGGCCCACCATCATCCCGCCCCAGAAGAAGGTGAGATAGGTCGCGGCATGTTCCTGCGTCAGGTCAGCGACGCTCGGCTGGGAAACGAAGTTGATGAAGTAGCTGCCGACCCCGATCTCGGCGAGAACGCACAGCGCAATTCCGATACAGCCCAGAACAAGGTTTCGGTGGTTCAGCAGGGACAGACCGCTGCGTTCGTCGGCCGAGACGCGGGCGGTGGCTGAGCCAAGCGCCGGCAGTTTGGCCCGCGCGATCAGGATTGCCAGCACCGCCAGCACCAGCGCGACGATCAGGTACGGCAGCTCGGTTGCCCGCGCGTCGGCCATCCGCTGCTCGGGCGTGAGGAGCGTGCCGTGCGCCGTGGTTCCCGCCGTGGTGCGCGCCAGGATAAGGTACTTGCCGAAAAGGATCGCCAAAACGTCGCCGGTCGTGTTGAAGGCTTGCACCAGCGTGAGCCGCGATTCCGCGCTTTCGGGCGAACCGATTACCGCCACATAGGGGTTCGCCGCGACTTGCAGCAGCGCGATGCCGCACGAGACGGTGAACAGCGACCCGATCGTAACCCAGTAGGAGACGAGGGTCGCCGCCAGGATCATGCCCAGCGAGCCGAGCACCATTACCGCAAGGCCGGTGGTGAGGGCGCGCTGGTAACCGATGCGCTCGATCAGCTTCGCCGCCGGGATCGAGGCAAGCAAATAGCCGATGAACCATACGGATTCGATCAACCCCGTCTGAAAGTAGCTGAGATCGAACACGCTTCGCAGGTGGGGAAGTAGCGTGCCGTTGATGACGCTAATGAAGCCCCACATGAAGAACAGGCTGGCGAGCAGCGTCAGCGCCGGACGATAGCTGCCCGGCAGCACCGACGATGGATCCGTGTCGATCGGCGTCGTCATCTGGGAAATCGCCATGAACCTCTCCCCGCGCCGCAGCAGCGCTTGTCGTGCCGCGTTTTGTCTGACTATAAGCCGAAAGAAGCGGCATGCAATGTTGCCGGGAGAAGCGAATGCATACCACGTCCGTGCTGTCCCGGTTTTCGCTGGCCGCCGCCATGCTTCTGACCAGCGCAAGCGCCCTCGGCGCCTCCGCGAAGCGCGGAGTGTTCAGCACATTGCCGGACGGCACCGCCGTGGAAGCGGTGGAACTGGCGGGTGCGAACGGCGTCAGCGCCCGGATCATCACGCTCGGCGCGACCCTGCAGGCGCTCGTCGCGCCCGATCGCGCGGGGCGGCTGGCGGACGTGACGCTCGGCCATGATGACGCCCGCAGCTATGTGGAGAGGCCGAACTTCTGGGGCCAGACGATCGGTCGCTATGCCAATCGGATCGCCGGTGGCCGCTTCACGCTCGACGGCAAGACCTATCAGCTGTCGCAGAATGATCACACGAACTCCCTCCACGGCGGCGCGGACGGCTTCGACAAGCGCCTTTGGACGATCACGCGCGTCGGCGAGAAGGGCGGCGTGGCGAGCGTCACTATGCGCCTCGTCAGCCCCGCGGGCGATCAGGGGTATCCCGGCGCACTCACCACGGACGTGACCTATTCACTGGACGACAAGGGCGCCCTGACGATCGACTTCGCGGCCTCAACCGACGCACCAACCATCGTCAACCTTACCAACCATGCGATGTTCAACATGGCGGGAGAAGGCGCGCCGGGCGGCGCGATGACGCATCGGCTTACCATCCCGGCACGCCGCTTCACCCCCGTCGACGCAAGCCTGATCCCCACGGGCGAGTTGAAGCCAGTCGCTGGCACGCCGTTCGACTTCACCTCCCCTCGCTTGGTTGATGAGGTGGTGCGCGACGGCACGGACGCGCAGGTCGTGATAGGCCGCGGGATCGACCACAATTTCGTGCTGGACGCCGGCGCCACGCGCGAGCCCAAGCTCGCCGCACGGCTTGAGGACCCCGCATCGGGCCGGGTGCTCGAGGTGCTGACCGATCAACCCGGCGTGCAGGTTTACACCGGAAACTTCCTGGTGGGGGCGCTTATCGGGAAGCGCGGGCATGTCTACCGTATGGGTGATGGTATCGCGCTGGAGCCGCAGCTCTTTCCGGATACGCCCAACCAGCCGTCATTCGGCTCGGCCCGCATCGCCCCGGGCAAACCTTACCGCCACCGCATGATCTATCGCGTGTCAGTCGCGCGCTGAGACGAGGAACCCGTATGACCGACACGTGTGCCCCAAAGCTGCGCAGCCGCGCCTGGTTCGACAATCCCGAAAACATCGACATGACCGCGCTGTATCTCGAGCGCTACCTGAACTTCGGGCTGAGCCTGGCGGAGCTGCGTTCCGGCAAGCCGATCATCGGCATCGCACAGACCGGCAGCGACTTATCGCCGTGCAACCGCCACCATCTCGTGCTCGCCGAGCGCGTTAGAGAGGGGATACGCGAAGCGGGCGGGATCGCGCTCGAGTTCCCGGTCCACCCCATCCAGGAGACGGGCAAGCGACCGACCGCCGGGCTTGATCGCAACCTTGCCTATCTCGCGCTGGTTGAGCTGCTGTACGGCTATCCGCTCGACGGCGTCGTGTTGACGACTGGCTGCGACAAGACAACGCCGGCGTGCCTGATGGCGGCGGCCACGGTGAACATCCCGGCGATTGCGCTCTCGGTGGGGCCAATGCTCAACGGCTGGTTCAAGGGCGAGCGCACCGGATCGGGCACCATCGTGTGGAAGGCGCGCGAGATGCTGGCGGCTGGCGAGATCGACGACGCAGGCTTCATCAAGCTTGTCGCCTCCTCAGCACCGTCGACGGGCTATTGCAACACGATGGGCACGGCAACGACGATGAACAGCCTTGCCGAAGCGCTGGGCATGATGCTGCCCGGCTCTGCCGCCATCCCGGCGCCATACCGGGACCGACAGGAGGTGGCGTATGAGACAGGCAAGCGGATCGTGGCGATGGTGGCCGAGGACCTGAAGCCGACCGACATCCTGACGCGCGATGCGTTTCTGAACGCGATCGTCGTCAACTCGGCAATCGGCGGCTCCACCAACGCGCCGATCCACCTCGCCGCGCTCGCCCGCCATGTCGGTGCAGAGCTAGATATTACTGACTGGCAAACCTTCGGGCACAAGGTGCCGTTGCTGGTCAACCTGCAGCCGGCCGGCGAGTATCTGGGCGAGGATTACTACCGCGCCGGCGGGGTTCCGGCGGTCGTCGCGCAGCTGATGCGACAAGGGTTGATCCGCGAGGAGGCGCTCACCGTAAACGGGCGCACGATCGGCGACAATTGCCGCGACACGGCGATTGAGGACGAATCGGTGATCCGTCCGTTCGAACAACCGCTGGTGGAGGACGCCGGCTTCCTCGTGCTGAAGGGTAATCTGTTTGACGCAGCGGTGATGAAGACCAGCGTGATCGGCCCCGAGTTCCGAGAGCGGTATCTGTCGGATCCCAACGACCCGGATGCGTTCGAGGGGCCTGCAATCGTGTTCGACGGTCCGGAAGACTACCACCGCCGGATCGACGACCCGTTGCTCGATATCACGCCAGAAACGCTCATGTTCATGCGGGGGGCGGGACCGGTCGGTTATCCTGGCGCGGCCGAGGTCGTGAACATGCGGCCGCCCGCCTATCTGATCCGCGAAGGCGTCCACGCGCTGCCGTGCATCGGCGATGGGCGGCAGTCGGGAACGTCCGCCTCCCCCTCGATCCTGAACGCCAGTCCGGAGGCTGCGGCCGGCGGCGCACTGGCGCTGCTCCGGACGGGCGACCGCGTTCGCGTTGACTTGGCACGGGGCGAGGTCAACGTGCTGGTCGACGACGCCGAACTCGCCGAGCGCCGCCGGCAGCTAGAGGAAGCTGGCGGCTACGCTTATCCGGCTTCGCAAACGCCATGGCAGGAAATGCAGCGAGCGGTCGTCGGCCAGCTCAGCAGCGGCGCAATCCTTGAGGGTGCAGAGCGCTACCAGCGGCTCGCGCAGACCGCCGGCATTCCACGCGACAACCATTGACGCAGGTGTACCGCCGAGCCCAAGGCTGGCGACGAAAGGGGAGAGATGCTTGGGCCGGATGCTCGCCTTTGCTGCTACTATGTTATCGCTCCCACTTGCAGGTGAGGCGATCGGTCAGGTCGCACGGTTCGAGCGCTTCAGCTATCGCGGCTGGGCGCGCGAGCCGGTGAGGGTTGGTCCGAAGGCGTACCGCAACCCGATCCTGGCTGGTTATTATCCCGATCCCTCAGTCCTGCGCGTCGCCACGCGCTACTACCTCGTCAACTCGAGCTTCGCGCACTATCCAGGTCTTCCAGTGTTCACCTCGTCGGACCTGGTCCACTGGACGCAGATCGGCAATGCGATCGATCGCCCCGGCCAAGTCGATCTCGCCGGTCGGGCGGTATCCGAGGGCCTGTTTGCGCCCGATATTTCCTATCACGCGGGCACCTTCTTCATCGCCAACACCTGTGTCGAATGCGGGGGCAACTTCGTCATGACGGCGCGAGATCCCGCAGGCCCCTGGTCGGATCCTATCTGGTTGCCCTTCGAGGGCATCGATCCGTCGATCTATTGGGAAGGCGACCGAGCCTATATCGTCAACAACCGCGCTCCCGATGAGCCACCGCGCTACGACGGGCACCGGGCGATCTGGTTGCAGGAGTTGGACTGGCGCTCGGGAAAGATGGTCGGACCGGCGACACAGATCGTCAACGGCGGCGTCGACCTAGCGAAGCGTCCGGTATGGATCGAAGGACCGCACCTGCTCCGCCGCGATGGCTGGTACTATCTGATCGCGGCCGAAGGCGGCACAAGTGACAACCACTCACAGGTGGTATTCCGGTCGAGGACCCTGCGCGGGCCGTATGAACCGTTCGCGGGCAATCCGATCCTCACGCAGCGGGACCTGGCAAGCGATCGCACCAATCCCGTCACGTCCGCGGGCCACGCCAAGTTCGTGCAGACGCCGGCCGGCGACTGGTGGGCGACCTTTCTCGCCACCCGTCCCTATGCGGGCGACCGTTACGCGACGGGCCGGGAGACGTTTCTGCTGCCGGTCACCTGGAAGGATGGCTGGCCCACCATCCTGCCGCACGGGACGCCAATTCCGCTCGTGCTGCCGCGGCCAGCGCTACCTATGGCGAGCGATGCGACCGCCCAGCCTGCGGGTGATCTCTCCTATGTCGACGAGTTCGGTGGCGAACAGCTGGACTCCGCGTGGATCGGTGTGCGGATCCCGCCCATGCCATTCCACCGCCTGACCGGCGGCGCCCTCGAGCTGCGCTCGGGGGCCCGGCTCGGCGATCGTGGCGGTACGCCAGCATTTCTTGCGCGGCGCCTGCAGCACCAGCGTGCGACGATTGCGACCACCCTCACCTTTCAGCCGACGCGGGATGGGGCGCGCGCTGGGCTGGCAGCGGTACAGAGCGACACCTCCAACCTGTTCTTCGGCATCATCAGTCGGGGCGGCGCGCGGGCCGTCGCCCTGTACACGCGTGATCGCGCCGAAACCGAAACGCTGGTCGCGCGGGCACCGGTGGAGGATGACGGCGCAGTGACGCTTACGGTGGAGTTCGCGAGCGGAACGCTCCGCTTCTCCTATCGCACCGGCGTGGGGCCGAACAGGACGCTCAAGCAGGAGGTCGACGGGACCCTGCTGACCACCGCTCGCGCGGGCGGCTTCGTCGGCACCGTGATCGGCCCGTACACCTTTACGCCTTCGGCAGGTCGCCAATGACGACGCGCCTGCCTCGCCCCTTAACCCATGGAGCCTGTCGATGATCCGCTTCGACCCCGATCTTGAACTTGGCGAAGGCTGGCGCGCGGGACGATGGCTGGGCCGCGTTGACCTCGGCGATGGGCCGACGCCGATCCTAGTCGTTGACGGCATCACTTACGATATGAGCAAGGTCGCGCCGACCACCGCTGACCTGATCGCCGAAGATAAGCTGAGCGCCGCGCTTGGTCGGGCAATCGGCGACTTTGCGGAACTCGGTCTCAGCCCGGATGAGCACCCTCGCCTGCTCGCCCCGGTCGATTTGCAGTGCATCAAGGCGGCCGGCGTCACCTTTGCCGTGTCCGCGCTGGAGCGAGTCATCGAGGAGCGCGCGCGCGGCGATGCAGGCGGCGCGGCGGCAGTGCGGCAGCGGCTGGAAGAGCGGATCGGTGGCGGACTAGCGGCGGTAGTCCCGGGAACGGCCGAAGCGGCAGCGCTCAAAGCGGCATTGATCGGCGAAGGTCTCTGGTCACAATACTTGGAGGTCGCGATCGGGCCGGACGCCGAGATCTTCACCAAGGCGCCGCTGCTGTCCGCGGTCGGCTGGGGCGCACCGGTCGGCATTCGCTCGGATTCAACCTGGAACAATCCCGAACCCGAAGTGGTGCTGCTCGTCGGGCCGTCGGGCAAGGTGGTCGGTGCGACGCTCGGCAACGACGTTAACCTGCGCGATTTCGAGGGCCGGTCAGCGTTGCTGCTGAGCAAGGCGAAAGACAATAATGCCTCGTGCGCGATCGGTCCGCTGATGCGTCTGTTCGACGACAGGTTCACAATGGATCACGTCCGCGAGGCGCAGGTCACGCTGCGCATCGACGGACCCGACGGATACCTGCTCGAAGGCGCAAGCAACATGCGCGAAATCAGCCGCGATCCGCAGGAACTGGTGCGCCAGGCGATGAGCGAGCACCATTTCCCTGACGGGTTCGCGCTGTTCCTCGGCACGTTGTTCGCGCCCACCAAGGACCGCGACACGCATGGTAGCGGCTTCACGCACAAGGTCGGCGACCAGGTGACGATCGCATGTCCCGGCCTCGGCCGGCTGGTCAACACCGTCACCACCTCACGCGACGCACCCCCGTGGCAGTTTGGTGTCAGTGCGCTGATGCGTAACCTTGCCGCCCGCGGCCTCCTCGCCGCCTGACGATGCCGGAGATTTCCTTGGCCGACCTGCCCGATCCTGCGCGCTGCGCCATCTATCCTTCACTCCGCGATAAGCGCGTGCTGATCACCGGTGGTGCGTCAGGGATCGGAGCAGCGCTTGTGGAAGCCTTTGTCGCGCAGGGTGCGCGTGTGGCGTTCGTCGATTTGCTGCCGGAACATGGGATGGCGCTGGCCGAGCGGCTCGCCGGGACGACTGTTCATCCGCCGCGGTTCTGCGAGCTTGACCTCACCAAACTCGACGACGTTGCCAAAGCCGTCCCAGCACTGATCGGCGCGCTCGGGGGGCTCGACATCCTTGTCAACAATGCCGCCAATGACGATCGCCATCGGCCTGAGGAGGTGACGCCCGCGTATTGGGACGATCGCATGGCGATTAACCTGCGCCACCTGTTCTTCGTCACGCAGGCCGCGGTGCCCGCGCTGCGGCTGGCGGGCGCCGGCTCAGTGATCAATTTCGGGTCGATCAGCTGGCACCTCGGTTTGCCCGACCTGATCCTCTACCAGACGGCCAAGGCAGCGATAGAGGGGCTGACGCGAAGTCTGGCACGCGACCTGGGCCGTGAGAACATCCGGGTGAACGCGATCATCCCGGGCAACGTCCAAACGCCGCGCCAGCAGAAATGGTACACTCCCGAAGGCGAAGCGCAGATCGTCGCGGCGCAATGCCTGGACGGGCGCGTCCAGCCGTTCGACATCGCCGCGATGGCGCTTTTCCTCGCTTCCGACGACGCGCGGATGTGCACCGGCCACAATTACTGGGTAGATGCGGGATGGCGATAGAACCGCAGCACTATCTGAAGGTCGGCGCCACGTTGGGCGAGGGCCCCCTGTGGTGCGATGACGCGCTGTGGTTCGTCGACATCAAGGAACAAGCGATCTACCGACACCGGCCAGGAGCTGCGCTGGAGCAATGGTCTGCCCCGGACCAGGTCGGCTGGGTGCAACCTGCCGCCGACGGCACGATGATCGCCGGGCTGAAATCCGGTCTTCACACCTTCGATCCCGGCACTGGTGGCTTCGCGCCGCTGGCGGCGGTCGAAGCGGAGCGGCCGGGTATCCGCCTGAACGACTCAACGGTCGATCCGCTTGGGCGCCTGTGGTTCGGCTCGATGGATGATGCCGAAGCTGCGCCAAGCGGCGCGATCTATCGCGCCGACGGGCGCGGCATCGTGCGGGCGATCGACGGCATCTGCATCACTAATGGCCCTGCGCTGTCGCCTGACGCGCGCACGCTCTACCATTGCGACACGCTTAGTGGGACCATCTGGCGGTGTGACATCGACGAGGACGGTACGATCACGAGTACCCAGGCCTTCGTGTCCGTCGACGTACGGACGCTGGGGTTCCCGGACGGACCGATCGTGGATGCAGACGGTTTCCTCTGGGTCGGCTTCTTCGGCGGTTGGTGCGTCCGCCGCTACGCCGCCGATGGGCGGCAGGTGGACGAAGTGCGCTTTCCCGTTGCCAACGTCACCAAGATTGTCATCGGCGGCAACGATGGGCGCACCGCTTTCGTCACTACGGCCCGCAAGGGCTTGGACGCCGCTGAACGGGCGCGACAGCCGATGGCGGGGGACGTATTCACCTTCGCCGCCGGTGTCGGAGGCCAGCCCGCTACGCGCGTGAGTGCGCTGAACCCCAAATTGATTGGATGATCACCGCAGCGCGGAGCGGCTGCGAGGCCGCCGCTCCGCGCTGCAGAGCATCAGCCGTGCATCGCCTCGAGTTCGCGCCCGCGCGTCTCCGTCACCATCCGGCGGACGAAGAAGAACGACACCGCCGCAAAGAAGGCATAGCCGTAGTAGGTTACCGACAGCCCCGGTGAGACAGCGAGTGCGGGAAAGCTGACCGAGACGGCGGCGTTGGCGATCCATTGCGCGAAACCCGACACGGCGAGGCCGGAGCCACGGATCTGGTTCGGGAACATTTCACCCAGCATCACCCACATCACCGGGCCCCAGCTGATGTTGAACATGATGACGAAGAGATTGGCCGCGACCAACGCGACGATCCCGAACGAGCCAGGCAGGCTGACGGCCCCGTCGGCGCCGGTGATGGCGGTGGAGAACGCAAAAGCGACCACCGCCAGCGTCACCGCCATGCCAGCCGAGCCGATCAGCAGCAGCGGTTTGCGCCCGATCCGGTCGACGGTGGCGATGGTGAACAGGCACGCAGCGATCGAGAGCACGCCCGAGAGGATGTTCGTCTGAAGCGCATTCTCTTCCGAAAAGCCGACCGCCTCCCACAGTGTGGCGCCATAATAGAAGACCACGTTGATGCCGACGAGCTGCTGGAAGACTGCGAGGCCGACGCCCGCCCAGAGGATCGGCCGGATCCGGCCGGTGCTCTTGTCGACAAGGTCTGAAAGCTTGGGGCGGTGATGGTCACCAGCGAGACTGCCGCGGATCTCGGCCACCTTGCGTTCCGCCTCCGCAGTGCCGACCAGCCGCGTGAGCACTGCGGCCGCTTCTGCGTCACGCCCGCGGGCGACGAGGTAGCGCGGGCTCTCCGGGATAGAAGTCAACGCTAACAGGTAGATCAGCGCGGGGATCGACTGGAGCCAGAACATCCAGCGCCATGCAGGATAGCCGAGCCAGAACTCGGCGGTCGAGCCACCAGCATATCGGGCCAGCACGTAGTTCGCGACGAATGCGCCGGTAAGCCCGGTGATGATCATCACCTGCTGCAGGGTAGAAAGGCGTCCGCGGAGATGCGCCGGCGCAACTTCGGAGATGTAGACGGGCGAGATCACGCTTGCCGCGCCGACGCCCAGGCCGCCGATTATGCGCGCGATGATGAACACCACCGAGCCGCCTGCCGCACCGGCGAGCAGCGCCGAAACGAGAAACAGTATCGCGGCGAGCATCATCACGCCGCGCCGACCAATCCGGTCCGCCAGCCGCCCTGCACCAAAGGCGCCCACGGCGGAGCCGACCAGGATGGCGCCGACGTTGATCCCGACCCCGAGCCGGCCAAGATCGAACGCGGCCTCCAAGCCCTTCTGCGTGCCGTTGATGACGCCGGAATCGTAGCCGAACATGAAGCCGCCGATGGTGGCAACGGCTACAATCATGGCGATTAGACCATGGTTTATCGAACTGGAGTCGCCGGCGATTTCCGCCCGCAAAGTGTCGGTCATCGTAATCCTCCCTTGCGATGCCCGGCTTGTGCGAAGTGACGGCCGCCGGGTTTCTCGCTGACAACGATGGTAACGCTATCATTCACGGATGGCGCGTCAAGCGCGCTTGCTGGATTAGAGCTTCTTGGGCCGGACGCGCGGCGCAGCGTCGGATTGGCGCCGGATCAGCTCGAAGTCTAACAGGCGGTGCAGACTCGCTGCCGCTGGCTTCTGCGGCCGTAGCACCGACACCAGCATCTCGATCCCGACGCGCGCCATGTCGGCGATGGGCTGACGGATCGTGGTGAGTTCCGGCCAGATCACCGTCGCCAACGGCGTGTCATCGAACCCGCACACGGTGAGGTCGGCGGGTACGTCGATGCCACGGCGATGCGCGACCGCGATCGTGGCGGCGGCCATGTCGTCGTTCGATGCAAAGATGGCGGTCGGGGGCTCGGGCAAATCGAGCAGTCGCTCCGCCGCATCGAGCCCCGAGCGATAGGTGAACCGCCCGTCGACAACCAGCGAATCGTCCAGAGCGATTCCAGCCTGGGCGAGCGCGGCACAATGCCCATCCAGCCGTCGACCGCTCGCCGCCAGCGCAGGATCGCCGGCGATAAACCCGATCCGCCTATGTCCGAGCGACATTAGATGCTGCGTCATGCGCAACGCCGCTTCTCGATCGTCGATGCCAACAGCGAGCGGCGCACCCGAGCAGGCAGTGGCTACGGCGACCGCGGGCACGCCGCTGCGCTTCAGGAGTTCGAGCATCGCGCCGCTTTCGCAGAGCGGCGGCGGCAGAAGCATGCCGTCGATACCGCCGGCGATCAGATGCCGCGCCACCTCAAGCTCGTCATGGCCGGGCTCACAACGCTCGACGATGATCTGGACGTCGGCGCGTGAAGCCTGTTCGAGGCTGCCGAGCAGAACCTCGCCGAGGAAGCCCGCGCTGGGATTGCTGTAGAGCATTCCGATGCGCGTGGGCGCCGACCCCGCGAGGCTGCGCGCCGCAGGATTGGGCGCGTAGTTCAGCGCGGCGATCGCAGCCATCACTGCCTCGCGGGTCGTGTCGCGCACGTTACTCTCGCCGTTGATGACACGCGATACCGTCATGGACGAAACGCCGGCGCGCTTTGCCACGTCGCTGATCGTCGGTGCGCCATGACGTGCACGTCGCTTCGAACGGACATTCGGCTCGGATAAGCTCATCGACGCGCGTTGCCTTTGTTCGGTGACCAGGCGACGCCGGTAATCGTCATCACTCATCCTCCTCGCAGCGCCCGCATCACGATGCTCCGGATGCGCCCGTAGTTGCCGCCCGCCAGCGGACCGAGGATCCCATGCCGCTCGGGCGGCAAGAATGCCAGTGGATGACCCTCTGGCCGAAAGACATAATGATCGAACCACGCCCGCCACGCCGCGCGTTCGCCCTCGGGTCGCTCGGCAATGGCGATCATCGCCAGAAGCATCGTCATATAGGGCTGATCCATTCCGGCGGCGAAGTCGTCCCACCAGAAGTTCACCAGTACATTCAGATCGCCCAACGCTTCTACCTGATGCCACCAGAGCTTGGGGATGTAGATCCCGTCACCAGGGGCTAGCTCGGCTACCAGGGCGCGTTCCCGAGCACGTTCGAACCGCGGGTAGCGTGGATCGCCCCCAGGCGATCCTGCGGCGAAGCTTACGGGTTGACCCGACAGCGTATGGTCGATCGGACCAACATAGAGATCGCCAACGGAGTCCGGTGGATAGAGCGTGAAGCGTCGACGTCCCGCGGCCACGACGGCGACATTGTCCTTGGTGTCATAGTGGCAGGCGATCGTCGACGCGTGGCCGATCCACAACCGCGGCCTGACGTTCTCCGGCAGGAACGGCAGCGGCGTCGCCCGTTCGATCCCGGGCAGGTACCGCTCTGATGGCAACGAGCCCATGTACATGCTCGGTTGGCCCGGCTCGTCGGCCGTGGCGACTATTCGCTCAACCGCATCACTGACCGGCAACGTCTCGCGATCGAAGTTGAATCCGGTCAGTTCGTCGTCGTAGAAATATCGAGCGCCGATCCCCGGCTTGCCGATGAACATCTCCGCGGGATTTCCTGCGTCGTGACGCCGAATGTGATCGATCACGCAGTCGGTCCCGCCCGCGAGCAGCGGCCACCCGCTCGCCACGCCGCGCATGAGAACGGGACGGCACGCCTCCATCACCTCCTGCCGGAAGGTGCCCGCGTTCGCGAGTGTGGCCGGATCTACGTGGTTGATCGGAGTGCTCATCGCGGGACGTTCACCAGGCTGTCGTTGCGACGCCGTGCCAGCGTCCGCAGGTGACGGACCGAGGCGGACTGCGCATATGCGAGTTGAAGGTCTCCGCAGCGAAACATCGTCAGCACCGATGCGTCAGGAAGGGCGTGCAGACGATCCAGGCTGACGGTGTAGAGCCCGTCGAGCCTGAGCGTCTCGCCGTTGTCGAAGCTCAGGGAAATGTCGATCGGCTCCAACAGCTTGTAGTCCAGAAAGCGCTGGATCAGCGCGTCGGTCGGCTCTAGCCCTTGGTGTAAGTTGCCTATCGCCGACTGCACCCGGCGCAGCGCGTCGGTTGGCTCGCCATCGCGCTCGAACAGCGGCTGCCCGGCCGGGTCGGAAAACACCGCGTGCTCGCGGTCAATCACCAGATGATCACCATCGACGAAGAAACCCTGCCGCTCGAGATCGGCAGGGCGGTAGTCGGGCAGTTGTCCATCCACCGCGTGCAGGTTCTGCCCAGGCTCAACGCCCATCAACACCCCTGCGTAGAATGCTCCTGTATCGGGCCGCTTGGTGAAGAGAATAGGATAATAGGGCGCGGCGAGCAGGAACTCGGTCGCCACAATTTGCGCAAAATGCCGGCCCTCGTCCCGACGGCGCGTCAGACGGAGCTCCGCGTGGGTTCGCGAATTAAGCAACTCTAGCGAAGGCATTCGGGTGCTCTCCTTTGGGACACAATACTTGGCAGTCTTCGCCGCCATTCTACATTCATCACTCAGACAAATGGTTGCATCGTCGAATGGGTGGTGTAATGTGAGCGGTAACGTAAGGGCTGGGCCTTCATCAGGTCAATGCCAGTGCGGCAATGCGTGATCGTAAATCTCCCGCACGAAAAGGGAGGGACGATCCAACGGAGGGGATTGGATACGATGGTTGATTGCCACCGCATTGGTGCTTTCGCGTCGCGGGGCCGACGCGCGATGAAGCTGGCTTATGCGCCCGGGCTTATTGCCCTCGCCTGGACGACACCGGTCGTAGCGCAGCAGAGCCAAGGCAACCTGCAGAGCAGCACCACAAGCCAGCCCGCGGCTCAGCAGCCCGCGGTGCCAGTGACCGCCAACACAACCACCGCAGCTCAGGCAGGCCTGCCGCAGGATCCGGCGACCGCGCCGGACGGCGCGCCGGGCAATCAGATCAGCGACGGCGGCGGCGCCGATATCGTTGTAACGGGCTTGCGCGAGTCGCTGCAGCGCAACCTTGACGTCAAGCGCGAGGCCATCGGTGTCGTCGACGTCATCTCCGCCGAGGACATCGGCAAATTTCCAGATTCCAACGTTGCTGCGTCGCTCCAGCGCCTGCCCGGCGTCTCGATCCAGCGCTCGGGCTCCCGGGGCGAGCCGACCGGCATCACCGTCCGCGGCTTCGGTGGCGACTTCAACACAACGCTCTATGACGGTCGCCGTATTTCGACCGCGACCGGCGGTCGCCAGATCGACTTCAGCACCGTCGGCGTCGACTTCATCGGTCAGTTGAGCGTCCTCAAGACCCCCGACATGTCGCTGGCGGCGAGCTCGATCGGTGCAACGGTCAATATCCAGTTCCCTAACCCGTTTGATCATCCGGGCTTCCGCCTGGCGGCGACCGCATCGGGGTCGCTTCAGGATCGGGCGGATCGGGTGGTGCCCACCGCCGGCCTGCTGATCAGCAGCACGAACGACGCCGAGACATTCGGCGTCCTCGCCAGCGCGATCTATACCCGCCGAGACACCGACACCAACCGCGTCTATGTCTCGGGATGGCCCGGCGGCCGCTATGCCCCTTGCCAGACCACCGCAAGCTGTACGCCCGAACAGCTTGCCGACAAGAGCCTGGTCGGCTGGTTCCCGCAACAATATGGCGCCGAGCAACAGCGGGTCGAGGACGAGCGCTTCGACGGCCGCGTCTCTTTCCAGTTCCATCCCAACGATGATCTCATGATCACGCTGGACAACAACTTCTCGCGCCAGAAGGTGACCCAGAACAATTATGCGTTCGGCGTGTGGTTCAATCAGTCAGACCTGCGCAACGTGACGGTCGACGAAAACGGAACCTTCGTGGACTTCACGCAGGCCGGCAGCCCGACTGACTTTACCTCCGCGCTGAACAAGGAAATCCTGCAGACGAACCAGACGGGCCTCAACGTCAAGTACGACGCATCCGAGAACCTGACCTTCGAGGCGGACGGCGCCTACGCCAAAAGCTGGCGCAACCCGGGCGACGTCATCGGCAGCCTGAACGCCGATATCGGCTATGGTGGCCTGCTGGGCTCCAATTCGCGCTTCACCGTCCCCGGCAAAAGCAGCGACAGCTTCCCCTCGCTCAGCAATTACGGTCCGGCCGGAGACAGCACGCGCTGGGCGGACACGTCGCTCATCGGCTCGCACGTCACCGTCAACCAGACGCAGCGCAACACGGACGAACTGTGGCAGTTCCGCGGCGTCGCCACCTGGAAGCAGGAAGACCTGTCAGTCAGGCTCGGCGGGCAATATTATCAGGACAAGTTCAATTTCCGGAACGAAAGCACCTTCGTCAACAACTTCTGGCAGGCCTATGCAGGCTATGGTGCACCTTCGGGTCGTGCCACCGGCATCGCGCCGCTGCCGAGCAGCCTCTACCGGGGCTCGATCAGCCTCAACGATTTCATTCCCGGCTTCAAAGGCAGCCTGCCGCCGTCGGTATTCCTGTTCAGCCCGGTCGACTATCAGAATTATCTGAGTGGCCTTGGCAATCCGCAGGCCCAGAACATCCCCGGGTTCAATTACCCGGAGGTCAGCGGCTTCACCGGGCGGTTCACCCAAGCGCTGGACGCCGGCAGCGTCCGCGACATCACCGAGAAGACGTGGGCGCTGTTCCTCACCACCAGCTTCCAGACCGAAATCGCGGGGATGCCATTTTTCTTCTCGGCGGGGATCCGCAACGAGAACACGCACATCACCGCAAACGGCAACGGGACGGTGCCGATCAGCATCCTGACGAGCGTGGCAGACCCGACACTGCTGACAGTCGTCCTGTCGCAACCACAAGCGCTGACCTCGAAGTCAAACTACAACTATCTGCTGCCGAGCATCGACCTGAGGCTCGAGATCACACCGGAGTTGCTAGTTCGCTTCGATGCGTCGCGCACTCTGACGCGCCCGACTCTTAACCTCCTGTATCCGCAGCTTAATGTCGGCACTGGCCAGCGCGTCAATGCGCTGACGGCGGCCGGCGGAAATCCGGCGCTGCTACCGTACCTGGCAGACAATTTCGACGTCGCGGCCGAATGGTACTATCAGCGGAACTCCTACCTTTCGGTCAATGCCTTCCTGAAAAACGTCAGCAACTTCATCGTCGGCGGCGTGACCCGCCAGACGATCAACGGCGTGATCGATCCGACTACCAACGCGCCAGCAAGCTTCGCGGTGTCGCAGCAGGTCAACGGGCCAGACGCGACGGTGCGCGGTATTGAGGTGGCCTGGCAGCATGTCTTCGGCGATAGCGGCTTCGGTTTCCAGGCGAATGCTACACTGGTCGATACCAACAAGCCCTATGACGATCAGGACATTTCGCAGAGTGGCTTCGCCGTCACCGGCCTAGCGAACTCCGCCAACTTCGTCGGCTTTTACGACAAGAACGGGTTCCAGATCCGCGCCGCGCTCAATTGGCGCGACAAATATCTGCTCCAGTTCGGCCAGAACCAGAATACAGGGTCATTTGGCGCTGAGCCCACCTTCATCAATGAGAGCTTCCAGATCGACCTTTCGAGTAGCTACGATATAAACAGGAACTTCAGCGTTTTCGGCGAGGTGCTGAACTTGAACAACAACCGGCAGAGCTCACACGGCAGGTTCGAGAACCAGCTTCTGGATGTGTTCGACTACGGCCGGCGCTACACCTTAGGAGTGCGTTACCGCTTCTGAGTCTCCCCTCCTGGCGGGTTGGCATGTCCTGGCCCGCCAGTTTTTTCGTCCGGAGGTTCGGTGATGAAGCCCGTACAGAACATCGTGATCGTTGGCGGGGGCACGGCCGGCTGGCTGACCGCCGGCGTCATCGCGGCAAAGCACCAGACGCGTCGCCCGCACGGCTTCACCGTCACGCTGGTCGAATCCCCCAACATCCCGATCATCGGCGTTGGCGAGGGTACCTGGCCGACGCTGCGCACGACGCTGCGCAAGATGGGCATCTCCGAGACCGCATTTCTCCGCGAGTGCGATGCCGCCTTCAAGCAGGGTGCGCGCTTCAACCGCTGGACGACGGGCGCCGCCGATGACGGCTATTATCACCCGCTGATGCTGCCGCAGAACTTCGGCCAGGTTAATCTGGCGCCGCACTGGTTGGCGAATGAAGAGGGCCAGAGTTTCTGCGACGCCGTGACCTCGCAGGGCCGGATCTGCGACCAGGGGCTTGGCCCCAAAACGATGGCGACGCCCGAGTTCGAGGCGGTTGCGAACTACGCGTATCACCTCGACGCCGGCAAATTCTCGAGCTTCCTTCAGCGGCATTGCTGCGACCAGCTTGGCGTGCGCCACGTGCTGGCTGACGTGACCGAGGTGCGGATGGCCGAAAACGGTGATATCGCCGGGCTGGACACCGGACAGGGAATTGCAATTGAGGGCGATCTGTTCGTCGATTGCACCGGCTTCGCCGCGCTGCTGATCGGCGGCGCGATGAGCGTGCCGTTCCTCCCGCGTGGCGGGGAGCTGTTCTGCGACACCGCACTTGCGATCCAGGTGCCCTACGCGAATCCCGACGATCCCGTCGCCTCGCATACCATGTCGACCGCGCAATCGGCGGGTTGGATCTGGGATATCGGGCTGCCCACCCGCCGGGGTGTCGGTCACGTCTTCTCGTCCAGCCACATCAGCGCCGAAGAGGCCGAGCGGGAGCTGCGCACGTATCTCGGCGGCGCGGGCGCCGACTTGCCCGTTCGGCAGCTCAAGATCCGATCGGGTCATCGGGAGCGCTTCTGGGAGCGCAACTGCGTCGCCGTCGGCCTCGCCGCGGGATTCCTCGAGCCGCTCGAAGCATCCGCCATCGTGCTCATCGAATTATCGGCCAAGCTGATCGCGGAGCAGCTGCCCGCCTGCCGTGAGGTGATGGACACCGTCGCGCGTCGCTTCAACGACACCACAAGCTATCGCTGGGGGCGCATCGTCGACTTCCTGAAGCTTCACTATGCGCTAACTCAGCGCACCGACACCGACTTCTGGCGCGACAACGTCCGCACCGAGACGATGAGCGATCGGCTACGCGAGTTGATGGAGCTGTGGAAGTTCCAGTCGCCGTGGCTGCACGACGAGTTCGATCGGGTCGAGGAGGTATTTCCCGCCGCAAGCTACCAATATGTCCTTTACGGCATGGGCGCACGCACTGCGCTGATACCCGGCATGCTCGACGAGGAAATCGCCGTCGCCGCGCGTGCGCGCCGCGAGAACAAGGCGCAGACCGATCGGATGATCACAGCCCTTCCCCGCCACCGGGACCTGCTGGAGCGGATCGCCCGCCACGGCCTGAAATCGATCTGATTGAGCGAGCGCCCTTCCCCTGATGCTGAAACCTGCCCTGTTCGTCGCGCTGGCCCTCGCCGCCCCATCCATCGCCGCCGCGCCGCGGCTCGATGGGGTGATCGGCGATCACGCGGTCGTGCAGCGCGATCAGCCGATCACCGTGTCGGGCGAGATCGCCCCGGGCGAGTCGGTGATGGTCGCCCTCGGCGGCCAGGTCGCAACCACGACGAGCGACGGCGACGGGCGGTTTTCCGTCCTTCTACCCGCGCTGCCCGCTGGGGGGCCGTTCGATCTTACCGTTGCTGCGGCGAGTGGCGCGACCGTGGCGCGCGACATCCTTGTCGGGGACGTCTTCCTCTGCTCGGGACAGAGCAACATGGAGTTGCGCGTCGATCAGGCGCAGGCTCTGTTCCCCGAAGCACGCCCCCCCGTCGACGACGGGCTGCGCCTCCTGACGGTTGATCGCGCGGTCGCGATAACCCCTCAGCGCCGCTTCGCGCGAAAGCCGGAATGGTCGATTGCCGGCCCCGAGACGGCACAGCGCTTCTCGGCGGCATGCTTCTTCATGGTGCAGTCGCTTCGCGGGACAGCGACGGTGCCGATCGGCGCAATCCACGCGAGTTGGGGCGGGTCCCGCATCAGCGCGTGGATGAGCGATCGTGCGCTTCGTGCGGCGGGTATGGCGACCCAGGCTGATCAACTCACCCGCTACGGGCGCGACCCCGCGGGGGAGACCGCACAGGCGGGCGCCGCCTGGGAGGCGTGGTGGCGCAGCACCTCGGGCGATGCCCCGGGCGCCGAACCATGGCAACCCAGTGCCACGATCGACTGGCAACCGGTGCCCGCAATCACCAATTTCGAGGCGTGGGGCGTCCCCGCTCTCGCCGACTACAACGGCATGATCTGGTACCAGCGCGAGGTTGAGGTATCGGCGGCGCAGGCGAAGCAGCCCGCGACACTCATGCTCGGCGCAGTCGACGATGCCGACCGTACCTGGCTCAACGGGCGCGGCGTCGGCGGCAGCAGCCAGCCGGGTCAGCAGCGCGTCTACAGTCTTGCACCGGGTGCCCTGCGCGCGGGAAGCAACGTGCTGACCGTCAACGTCGACGACGGTTATGCCAACGGCGGCATGACCGGTCCGGCCCAGGCAATGCGCCTCATCTTCGCGGACGGGTCGATCATTCCGCTGGGAGACGGCTGGCGCTACGCGGTCGCCCAGCCAGTAGGCGGCGGCGCGCCGCGCGTTGCATGGGACGACATCAACGGCGCGGGCACATTGTTCAACGCCATGATCGCCCCCCTCGCTCCGGTCCGGCTCGCGGGTATCGCTTGGTACCAGGGTGAGTCGGACACCGACATTCCCGGTTATGATCGCCGGCTGGCGGCGCTCATCGCCGACTGGCGGCAACGCTTTGGCACCGCGCGCACGGCCGCGGGAATCGTGCAGCTCTCCTCCTACGGCGACCCGGCAAGCACACCGGTCGAGAGTGGCTGGGGATATATCCGCGACGCGCAGCGTCGCGTGGCGGCCGCCGATCCGCACGCCGGCCTTGCCGTCACGCATGACATTGGCGATCCGTTTGACATTCATCCCGGCGAGAAACGCCACGTCGGCCTGCGCCTTGCACGGGCGATGCGTGCAGCGCTCTATGGCAAGCCAGAGGCTCCCGCGGGACCGGCTATCGCCGACGCTAGGCTTGCCACCGATGGCAGCATCGTCCTGCGCTTCACGGGCGTCACCGGCGCGCTACACGCAACCGGATCTGATCGCGCGATCGGCTTCGAGCTTTGCGAATTAGCCCCCCGCACCTGCCGCTTTGCCTCGGGCACGGTGCACGGCAGCGCGATCACGCTGCCTGCCGACGGCCGCCCCGTCACGCGCGTACGCTATGCCTGGGCGGACGTGCCCGCCACCAATTTGACCGACGAAACGCCGCTACCGGTCGGCACCTTCGAGGTGCCGGTCCGCTAACGCCAGCGACGTTCAGCAGGGGGAGATGCTGATGCGACATGGATGCAAGGCGGTGCTGCTCGCCGCCGCCGCGCTCGTGACGACGACCGGCACACTGGCACGCGAGACAGCGCCCATCGCCCCCCGCCCCGAAGGAAGCGACGAGGCGAGCCGACTGGCGCGCGAGCTTGTCGCCCGCATGACGCTTGAGGAGAAGCTGCCGCAGCTGCTGAACGTCGCGCCAGCGATCCCGCGGCTGCAGATCCCCGCCTACAATTGGTGGACAGAGTCCCTGCACGGAGCGCTGGGGCCGCTTGCGACGACCAACTTCCCCGAACCCATCGGGCTCGCCGCCACCTTCGACCGCGACATGGTGCGTGACGTCGCCGCAGCGGTGAGCACCGAGGTGCGCGCGCTGCACACCCTGGGGCGCCAGACCGGGCGGCTGGGCCGAATGGGGACCGGGCTCGATACCTGGTCGCCCAACATCAACATCTTCCGCGATCCGCGCTGGGGCCGCGGGCAGGAAACCTATGGCGAGGATCCGTTCCTGACCGCCGCGGTGGGCAGCGCGTTCATCCGCGGCATGCAGGGCCCCGACCCCGATCGCCCCAACGTGATCGCCACGCCAAAGCACTTTGCGGTTCACAGCGGCCCTGAGGGCACGCGCCACGAGGCGAACGTCTTCGTTTCCGCACACGACCTCGAGGATACCTACCTGCCCGCGTTCCGTGCCGCGATCGTGGACGCGGGCGCTGGATCGGTCATGTGCGCCTACAACCGGATCGACGGCCAGCCGGCTTGCGCCAGCGACCTGCTGCTCAAGGATCATCTGTTCGGCGCCTGGGGCTTTCGCGGTTACGTAGTGTCGGACTGCGATGCGGTGCGCGACATCGCCGACAACCACAAATATGCGCCGGACGCAGCCGCCGCCGTCGCCGCGGCGATGCGCGCGGGCGTCGACAACGAATGCAACGGTGGAACGCTGAGCGACACCGCCGGTCTGGAGGAACGTTATCGCGAGGCGTTGACGCGCGGCCTCATCACCGAGGGCAATGTCGACGACAGCCTCGTGCGGCTGTTCGCCGCGCGCTATCGCAACGGCGACCTTCCTGGGCTCGCCAAGGCACCGGCCGCGGTGCCGGCTTCGGCGGTCGGCTCGCCCGCGCATCGGCAGCTCGCAGTGGCAGCGGCCGAGAAGTCGATGGTGTTGCTGAAGAACGCGGGCGTGCTCCCGCTCGGACCGGGTGTGCGCGTCGCGGTAATCGGGCCGCTCGGGGACGCGACGCGGGTGCTGCGCGGCAATTACTCCTCGCCGCTGTCTGGCCCTCCCGTCTCCGTCCTCGAAGGCCTGCGCACCGCGCTCGGAACCGATCGTGTATCCCTGGTCCCGTTCGGCGAGTCAGTCACCGACGGCGATCGCGTGCCACCGACCGCGCTGTTGACGCCGGACAGACGGCCGGGCGTGCTGGTCCGCTATTTTAATCCCGAGACGCCAGCCCCCGCCAAGTTCGCGCCCGGCACACGGGAAAAGCTGCTGGCGACGATCAAGTACCAAGCCCAGCCTGTCGTCACCCGCGTGGAACCCGACGTGGGCGATCGCAACCTCGAGCTCGCCAAGGTCGCCGACGTTCACCGCGCCGAATGGTCTGGCTTCCTAATGCCGCCGGAAAGCGGCAGCTACCGCGTCGGCCTGTCGGGCAGCGGAGCGACACTGACGCTCGACGGCCGTGTGATTTCCGACCGAACCAAGGCCCGGTGGAACGATCTTCCCACCATGACGACGCTGAAGCTCGTGGGTGGCCATCGCTATCCCTTCCGCATCACCGGGAACGACGCCAACCTGATGTGGAAGCGCGTATCGCCGAACCCCGCCGCGAATCTGCAGGCAGCCGCCGATAAGGCCGACGTGCTCGTTGCGGTGGTGGGCCTCACCTCTGACCTTGAGGCCGAGGAGACAGGGGTTAAGGTGCCGGGCTTCTCCGGGGGCGACAAGACGACGCTCGATCTACCCGCCGATCAACTCGCGATGCTCGAACAGGCGCGCGCCACCGGCAAGCCGATCGTCCTGGTGGCAATGAACGGCAGCCCGATCAACCTGGCGTGGGCCAAGGACAATGCCGCAGCGGTGCTCGAGGCCTGGTATCCCGGCGAGGCGGGCGGCACGGCCATCGCCAACATCCTGTCAGGACGCTCCAACCCGGCGGGTCGCCTGCCCCTTACCTTCTACCGCAGCATCGATGACCTGCCACCCTTTGACGATTATCGCATGGCGGGGCGGACCTATCGCTACTTCCGCGGCACGCCGGTCTACCCGTTTGGCCACGGCCTGAGCTACACGAGCTTCGGCTACGCGCCGCTGCAGGTGACCCCGGTCCGCGGTGACGCGGGCAAGGGCATCCGGGTCACAACGCGCGTGACCAACACCGGCGCGCGCGCCGGCGACGAGGTGACACAGCTCTATCTGCGTTTTCCGCAGAAGCCGGGGGTACCCGATCTCGCGCTGCGCGGGTTCCAGCGCGTCTCTCTCGCGCCCGGTCAGAGCCGTGACATGACGTTCGAGCTTTCCCCGCGCGACCTGAGCGCTGTCGCGCCGGACGGGCAGCGTTCCGTGTTCACCGGTGACTATCAGGTAAGCGTCGGCTCGGGGCAGCCCGGAGCGGGTGTCGCAGGGCACACCGCCAGCTTCACGGTCGCCGAAGCGCTGGATCTGCCGCGGTGATCCGCCGCGTGGCGCTTTGCGCGGCGGCGCTGGTGCTGCCGCTGTCCGCAGCTGGCGACCCGCTGGCGCCGACCGGCCGCTGGAGCGCCAACACTGCCGGCCACGCACCGGTCCCGCCGATGGGCTGGAACAGCTGGAACGCCTTCAACAGCGATGTGGACGAGGAGAAGGTGCTCGCATCCGCCAAAGCGCTGGTCGACACCGGCCTCGCCCGGCTGGGCTATCGCTACGTCAACATCGACGACGGCTGGTGGCTGAAGCGCCGCCAGCCGGATGGCCGGCTTATCATCCGCACGGCGCGCTTCCCCTCCGCTGCGACCGGCACCGACCCTAGCTTCCGCCCGCTTACTGACCGGCTGCACGCGATGGGGCTGAAGGCCGGCATCTATTCCGACATCGGCCGCAACAGCTGCGGCCAGATCTACACGCCCGACTTCAAGAACCAGCCAGAAGGCACCGTCGCTGAGCGCGAAGTGGGACTCTACGGCCACGTCGACCAGGACATCCGCCTATTCTTCGCCGAGTGGAACTTCGATCTTATCAAGGTCGATGGCTGCGGCGTCCGCGGGCTGCCCGCCGAGGCGCCACGGGTCCGCGCGGGGCTGTACCGCGCGCTGCCGCCGCTGATCGACACCCAGTCGCTGGGCGACACCAACATAAGCGCTGTACGGACATTATACGAAGCGGTCGGCGCTGCCATCCGCCGCCATGCCGGCCACCGCGACTATGTCTTCTCGCTCTGCCTGTGGGGCTCGGCAGACGTGCGCAGCTGGGGCAAGGACGTGGGCAACATGTCACGCACCAGTGACGACATTCAGCCAGTGTGGGCGCGTATGCTCACCAATCTCGACACCGTGACGCATCGTGCGCTCTATGCTCATCCAGGCTCTTGGAACGATGCCGACATGCTGTTCGTCGGCTCGGGCGAGTTCGATGAGGCGCACTTGACCGAGGCGCGATCGCACTTCTCGCTTTGGTCGATCCTCAATTCGCCGCTGATCATCGGCTACGACCTGCGCAAGCTGACGCCTGCGCTGCTGACGATCTTCGGCAACCGCGAAATCGTCGCGCTCAACCAGGACGCTGCAGGCAACCAGGCGGTGCTCGCCTACGATTCGGATCAGGCGCAGTTCTTCGTCAAGTCGCTCGCAGACGGCAGCAAGGCGGTGGCGCTGTTCAACCGGACGGCGACCCCGGTCGATGTCGTGCTGACCGCCGGGCACCTCAAGATGCTGCCGACGCGCGATGTCGCGCTGCGCGATCTCTGGTCGGGCAAGGAGCACCGCTTCCGCGGCGAGCTTCCGCTCACACTAGCGCCGCACGAGACGATCGTGTTCCGCGCCACGGGCGCGCGGCGGCTGCCGGACGGCGTGTACCTCTCGGAGCAGCCCGGCCGCGTTAATCCGGCATTCGATGGCGTCCTGCTACCTGAGGCCGACCCAACGATTCACCGCTCGATCACACCCTGGATCGGCACCCGCGGCGGCGGCGAGCATGTCCAATATGCCGGCTGGGGCGGCGCCGAGGCGGACCGGGCGCCCTATGGCAAGCTGCTCCGGGTAGCGCGCACCGAATACGATACGGGGATCGGGGTGCTCGCGGGCTCGCGGCTCGAGGTGCGCAACGCAGATTTTCGGCGCTTCACCGCGCGCGTGGGCGTCAACGACACTGGCTTGCCTGCCGCGGGGACGATTACCTTCGAGGTATGGGGCGACGGTCGCCTCCTCGCCCGCTCGCCTGCCAAGGCGTTCGGCGAACCGGCAGAGCTGCTGGCTGCGGACACTACCGGGGTGCGCATCCTCGAACTGGTCGCGCGCGGTGCCGGCGCTCGGCCGGACCTGCCAACGCAACCCGCCACCTGGGCTGACGCCGCCCTGTTGCGCTGACGGCGGCGCTCAGTGAGGGAACGCGAGCGCGCCGGAAAAGAACGGCAGCACCACGTCCTGGAAGCGCGTCGCGACGCCGCTGGTGTGATCGCCCGGATAGACTTCGAAGCGGTTGGCGATCCCGTAGCGGTCTAGCGCCTCGTGGAGCCGCAGCGCATCGTCCTTGAGGCCGTCGCGATCGCCAACATCGATGCCGATCGCCCGGTAGCGTCGCAGGTCAGCGACGTGCTGGTCGAGCATTGCCAGCGGCGCGTTCGCTGCCCAGCGCGCCAGCACGTCCGATTGCGGCTGACCGTCCTTCACGGGCAGGTCGAGGAACAGCGGGGGCGCCTTCGGATTCGGTGACCAGGCCGCCGCCGTTGCGAGCTGCGCGCGCAGCAGCCAGGGCAACGAAGCGCTGTCCGCCGGCGCTCGCAGGGCCCGCAGCGTCTGCTCCTGCGCCGGATCGGGCGTGCCGAGCGCGCGCACCGAGAGGCAGCACGGACTCAGCATGTAGATCGCACCGAACACGTCAGCGTGGTTCATGCCGATGCGCGCGGTTCCGTAGCCGCCCATCGAATGCCCTGTAAGCCCCCTGCTCTCGCGCTTGGGAAGCGTGCGATAGTGCGCGTCGACATAGGCGACGAGATCCCGCGCGATAAATGTTTCGAAGTCCCCCACCGCCACCGAACGCGAATAGAAGGAGCCGTTGTGAACGGTTTTGCTGTCGGGCAGCACGACGATCATCTCGCGCGCGCCCTTGGCGAACGCGCCCTCAACCGTCTGCGGTACATGAATTTCACCGATCCACTGTGTCGCGCCGATCGAATAACCATGCAGCGCATAGACGACGGGGTACCGTCGACGCGACGCGGTGCGATAGCTCGGCGGCAGCACTACAATGACCTCGCGGTCAGCGCTCTCGCCCTCCAAATTGCCCTCGATTGCGGGCGAGTGAACGGTAATGCGCTCCACTGTCACCGGCTTCGCGCCAGGGACGACGGGCGGCGCCGGCGTAGCGACCTGTGCCCAGCAAGGCGACACGAATCCGAGCAGCACCGCGCTGGCTAAAACAAGGGTCCGGATCATGCTGTGATCTCCTTTCCGGACGCAAGAGCCCCCGGTGCGATTTCAAGCGTCGGTCCGCGCAGTTGCAGCGGCCGACCGGGCTGCAGCATCACCTCGCGCACCGTATTGGCGTGGCGGATCACGCGACGACCCCCGTCCTGTGCGGTGACGGTCGCTTCAATCAAGCGACCGGATCCCCAGCTGAGATCGACGACGGCGGCGCCACGCGCGCGCAACCCGGCAATGCTGCCGGCCGGCCACGCGCGCGGCAGCGCGGGCAGCAGCAGGATCTCATCATCCCTGCTCTGCAAGAGCATCTCGGCGATCGCGCGCGTGCCGCCGAAATTACCGTCGATCTGGAAGGGAGGATGCGCGTCGAACAGGTTGGGATAAGTCCGCTCTGGGCCGAGCAGGTAAGCAAGAATGCGGTACGTCCGCTCACCGTCGCGCAGCCGCGCCCAGAGGTTTGCGCGCCAAGCGGTCGCCCAGCCAGTCGACTCGTCGCCGCGCAACTCAAGTGAGCGCCGCGCGGCGTTGGCCAGCGCAGGCGTACGATCCGGGTCGATCTGGTAGCTTGGGAACAGCGCGTAGAGGTGGGACACATGGCGGTGCTGCGGCTCAGGTGCCGCCATGTCCCAGTCCTCGCGCCATTCCTGAAGCTGCCCCGCGGCGCCGACGCGATCAGGCGCGAGGCGCGCGCGGGCTGCGTGCAACTCATCCACAAGCGCACGATCAGTGCGGAGCAGCGTGGCGGCGCGGGCGACCTGATCAAACAGGTCGCGCAGGATCTGGTTGTCCATCGCGGGCCCGGCGCAGAGCGATGCTCCCCTCGCGTGCGTGTTCTCGGGCGACAGCGAGGGATTGGTCACTAACGCGCCGGTGGCGGGATCGTCCTGAAGCGTGTCGAGGAAGAACAGCGCCGCGCCGCGCATCAATGGATAGACCGAGCGTAGATACGTGAGGTCGCGCGCAAAATCGTAATGATCCCATAGATGGGTAGCGAGCCAGGCGCCGCCCATCGGCCATAGGCCCCATTGCGCACCGTCGATCGGCGCGGTGGCGCGCCACAGATCGGTATTGTGGTGGCACACCCAGCCCCGAGCACCGTACATCTTGCGCGCGGTGCGGGCGCCGGAAACCGCCAGATCGCGCACCATCTCGACGAGCGGAGCGACACATTCGGGCAACGCGGTGACGTCCGTCGGCCAATAATTCATCTGCGTGTTGATGTTGACGGTGTACTTCGATTGCCAGGGCGGATCGGCCGCCTCGTTCCAGATGCCCTGGAGGTTGGCGGGCTGGCCGCCGCGCTGCGACGAGGCGATCAGCAGGTACCGGCCGTAATCGAAATAGAGCTTCACCAGCGCCGGATCGCCAGCGGCGCCAGCGCGAATGCGTTCATCTGTCGGCCGATCGGCGGACGCCGTACGGCCGAGGTCAAGCCGCACACGGCGGAACAATTGCTGGTGCGCGGCGATGGCATCGGCGCGGATGGCCTCGAACGAACGGCGGGCGGCACGATCGAGCGTCGCGCGGCACGCCGCCTCGGGATCCCCGCTGACGTCATCGAAACTTCTGTAGCTTGTCGCCATCGCGATCAGGATCGTGATCGAGCGCGTGCCGTGCACCACCAGGCGGTCTCCGTCAGTGGCGACGCTGCCGTCGTCTGCAGCGACGTGCGCACCGGCCGCGAAGCGCAACGCTCCCGCGATCCCCGCACGCGCGCCGTTCCTGCCCGTCAGCCAGAGCAGCCCGCGCTGCGACACCGTCCGCGCGCCCGGCTGCGCCGAACGCAGGCTGATCGCTAGATCGAAGCTCCGGTCCGCGGCGATGCGCAGCGCGATCAGTTCGTCGCCCCCGGCCGCGAAGACCTCCCGCGTGAAGTTCCCCCCGCACCGCCTGAAAAAGGTGGTGCTGACCGCCGAGTCGAGATCGAGTTCGCGCCGATATGCCGAAACGTCGCCAGCATCATGGCCTTGCAGCTCGATGAACAGGTCACCGAGCGGTTGGTAGGCCATCTGCGTCCGCGGGCGGCCGATCAGCGCCTTGTCGGCAAGCGCCTGTGCCGCTGCATAGTCACCCGCCGAAACGAGGCGCCGCACCTCGTCCAGCGCCTCCCGGGCGCCAGGCGCTACCGGGTCGTATGGCCCGCCGGTCCACAGCGTCGCCTCGTTGAGCTGCAGCCGCTCTCGCTCGACGCCGCCGAACACCATCGCCCCGAGCCGCCCGGTGCCGACCGGCAATGCCTCGGTCCAGGTCGCGGCAGGGCGGGTGTACCACAGCAGGCTGTCGCGCTGAAGCGTGATCGCTGCTGAAGCCGGGATCGGAAGTGTCAGCGCTGCCGCGGTACCGGCAGCGCCTTCGAGCACCGCCCGGCGCGTCAGGCGGGAAGCGTCGACCATGCCGCTCAGCGCAGTTCGAGCACCACGATCGACTTGGCGGGCAGCGTCGCGGTGAGTGCCCCGTTACCGAATTGCGCTCCAGTGAAGGGGGCAGGCGCCACAACATCCGGCTGATCGAAGCTGTTGTGCGCATCCATCGCTGCCGCGGTGATGATGCGGCCACTGGCGGCAGCCGGCTGCACGCCGCTCAGGCTGACAGACACAGGCACGGCGCGGTTTGGATCGATATTGACCAGCGCGACATGCACCCGGCCCCCCGTGTCACGCACCGCCGAGACGCTGACTGCCGGAAGCGCGAACTCGTCCTTATGATACCAGGGCGAAGTGACATCAGCCGCCAGTGTCGTCGCGCCCTGCCACGGTTTGTAGAGGTCGAACGCCCAATAGGTCGGGGTCTTCACCATGCGCGCGCCATCGGTAAGCAGCATTGCCTGGAGCACATTCACCATCTGCGCGATTGCCGCCATCCGCACACGGTCGGCGTGCTTGGCGAAAATGTGGATGTTCAAGGCCGCCACCAGCGCATCGCGCAACGAGTTCTGCTGTTGCAGGAACCCCGGGTTGGATTCAGGCGCCGGATCGTACCAGGTGCCCCACTCGTCCACCGCCAGCATCACCCGCTTCTGAGGGTCGTACTTGTCCATGATGGCGCTGTGCTTGGTGATATATTCGTCCATCTCCAGCGTGTGCGCGAGTGTGGATGCCCATTCGCGCTCGGGGAACGCGAGTGCCGCGCCCTTGTCCTCCCAGTTCTTGTCGCGCGGGCGGGTGTAGAAATGCAGTCCAAGCCCGTCGATGTGCTTGCCCGAGAGCTTCATCATCGTCTCGGTCCACTCGTAATTCGCGTCGGACGGGCCGCTGGCGATCTTCAGCGGCTTCTGACCACCTGCCTTGGCGAACTGAGCATATTGATTCGTGAGATCGGCGGCATATTCGGCGCGCATGTTGCCGCCGCAGCCCCACAATTCGTTGCCAATCCCCAGATACGCAACTTGCCACGGCGCCGCGCGGCCGTTGCGCGCGCGCTCCTTCGCCAGGACGGTCGTGCCGCTCGGTGCCGTTAAGTACTCGACCCATTGCGACGACTCGGCCGGCGTTCCGCTCCCGACATTGAGCGAGACGTAGCTCTTCGCACCCAGCCGCTCGGCAAAACCCATGAACTCGTGGGTGCCGAAGCTGTTGTCCTCGTTCACCCCTCCCCAGTTAGTGTTGACCTTTACCGGCCGCTTGTTCGACGGGCCGATCCCGTCACGCCAGTGATACTCGTCCGCAAAGCAGCCGCCCGGCCAGCGAACCATCGGCACGTTGATCGCCTTCAGCGCGGCAAGAACGTCACGCCGATAGCCTTCGTCGTTCGGAATACGCGAGCCGCGCCCGACCCAGATGCCGCCGTAGATGCCCGTGCCGAGATGCTCGGCAAACTGGCCGAAGACTTCTGGCGCGATCTGCGGGCCTGGCTGATCAGCGCGTACCGAAACAGTAGCCTCGGCGCGCGACTCCTGTGCGGCGACAACGCTCGGAAAAGGCATGGTAGCGAGCAGCAGCGCCGCAACGGCCTGCTTCATCGGCGCAGCAACGCCAATCCGATCCAGTCGCGATGTCACTACTTCCCCTCCCCTTCGTCCATCATCAGTTCTATGACGGGTGTTTATTTGTAGGAGTAGTTTAACTGGAACCGTGTGGTCAATGCTCAACAGCTTGACGACGATCCGACGTATGGGACGACCATCAACTCAATTTTGTTCGAATAACGCTGTTGGCTATCGATGATGTTAGCGCTACCTTCACAATAATCGCCCCTAAGAGGCCGCATCAGGAGAGGTTTATGGCTCACTCGCGCTTGCTGACATCCCTCGCTCTCGCCGCGCTATGCGGTAGCGCCGCCTATGGAGCGGACGAACCGCGCGATCCTGAAGGGCGGCGCTATCGTGCCCAGCCGCTGGTGACCGAAATCTACACGGCCGACCCCTCAGCGCACGTTTTCGACGGCAAGATCTACGTCTATGCCAGCCACGACATCGACGCCGGCATTCCTGACGACGATCTCGGCAATCAATATGCCATGCGCGACTACCGCATTCTTAGGATGGACCGGATCGGCGGCCCGGTGACGATCGGGCCAGTTGCGCTCGACGTGAAGGACGTGCCTTGGGCATCCCAGCAAATGTGGGCGCCCGACGCCGCCTACAAGAATGGCACCTACTATCTCTATTTCCCGGCGCGGGACCGTACCAAGGACAAGAACGGCCTCGGCGCTTTCAAGATCGGCGTCGCCACGTCGAAAAGCCCGATGGGCCCGTTCAAGGCGGAGCCGCAGCCCATCGCCGGCAGCTTCTCGATGGACCCGGCAGTGTTCACCGATACTGACGGCACCAGCTACATGTATTTCGGCGGCATCTGGGGCGGGCAACTTCAGCGCTACAAGAACGGCGTCTACGATCCCAACGGTTCGGACACCGATCTGATGCAGGACGACCAGGCCGCGATATCGGGCAAGGTCGTGCGCATGGGCGCAGACATGAAGAGCTTCGCCGAGCCGGTGAGGGATGCGGTGATCGTCGACGAGAAGGGGCAGCCGATCAAGGGGGGCGACCATGATCGCCGCTTCTTCGAGGCCGCCTGGATGTTCAAGCGCGACGGCAAGTATTACTACACCTACTCGACCGGTGACACGCACTTCTTGAACTACGCCATCGGCAATAATCCCTACGGGCCCTTTACTTACAAGGGGCACATCCTGAAGCCGGTGCAGGGCTGGACCACGCATCACTCGATCATCGAGTGGAACGGCAAGTGGTGGCTGTTCTATGCCGATACGCAGCTCAGCGGGAAGAACCACCTGCGCAACGTCAAGGTCACCGAACTGACCTTCGCGCCCGACGGCTCGATCCCGACAATTGATCCGTTCAAGCCCTGATGTTTCTCGGCATCGACATCGGCACGTCGGGCGTGAAGGCAGTGGTGCTCGACGAAGCGGGTGCGGTCGCTGGACAAGGCACCGCGCCGCTCACCGTTCAGCGTCCGCAACCGGGCTGGTCCGAGCAGGATCCCGAGGCCTGGTGGCATGCAACCACCGCGGCGGTGCTCACGATCGACCCGACGGTGAGGCGATTGATCCGTGGCGTAGGACTCGCCGGCCAAATGCACGGCGCAACGCTGCTCGGCGCCGACGACCGGCCACTGCGCCCGGCGATCCTGTGGAACGACGGCCGGTCCGACCGGGAATGCCTTGAGCTGGAAACCAGCATCCCCAGCTTGCGTGAGATCACGGGCAACATCGCCATGCCCGGCTTCACCGCCCCCAAACTGCTGTGGGTGCGGAAGAACGAACCGGACGTCTTCAAGCAGGTACGAACCGTGCTGCTGCCGAAGGACTATGTGCGGTTGCGCATGACCGGTGGGAAAGCGTCCGATCTATCGGATGCCTCGGGTACGCTGTGGGTGGATGTGGCTGCGCGCCGCTGGAGCGATACCGTGCTCGCCGCGACCGATCTCGATGAGCGCGCGGTGCCTCGGCTGTTCGAAGGCACTGAACAGACCGGCACGCTGCGCCCGGACGTCGCCGAGCAATGGGGTATCCCCGCCGTTCCCGTGGCAGCGGGAGGCGGCGACAACGCGGCCGGCGCCGCCGGCGTCGGCGTGGTGCGCCCGGGCAACGCGCTGCTGTCGCTTGGCACGTCAGGCGTAATCTTCGTCGCGACCGATCAATTCCGCCCCAATCCCGCACGCGCGGTTCATGCCTTCTGTCACTGTCTGCCCGAACTGTGGCATCAGATGAGCGTCCATCTGTCAGCAGCATCGTGCATCGATTGGGCGGCGCGGCTGACGGGCGCGAGCGGCGCGGCCGAACTGTTCGCGCGTGCCGAGACCGCGGGGCCGGGCAACCGCGGCGAGATTTTCCTCCCCTATCTCTCGGGCGAACGGACCCCGCACAACGATGCCCGCGTCCGCGGCGCCTTCCTTGGGCTGGACAACGACACCGATCCGGCGACGCTCTCCCAGGCGGTGCTGGAGGGTGTCGCCTTTGCGTTGGCGGACGGACTCGATGCGCTGCGCGACGCGGGCACCTCGATCGATCGCCTGTCGGTCATCGGTGGCGGCGCGCGCTCGGGCTATTGGGGCCGAATAATCGCCGCCGCCTTCGAAGTGCCGCTGGTATACCTGCAGGGCGGAGAGGTTGGGCCGGCGCTCGGCGCGGCGCGGCTGGCTCAGCTGGCCGTCGAGGGCGGCGCGCCCGTCGACATCTGCGTCGCTCCGCCGGTCGCGCGGCAGATCGATCCCGAACCCTTGCTGATCGAGCGCCTCGCCCCCCGCAGGGCGGCATTCCGCGACGCCTATCCCCGCATCACTCCGAAGAAAGAGCTCTGATGGCATCCGCTACTGATCCATTCGCCGCCCTCCCCTCGATCGCCTTCGAGGGGCCGGAAACCGAGAACGAACTCGCCTACCGCTATTATGACAAGAACCGCATCGTGCTCGGCAAGACGATGGCCGAGCATCTGCGCTTCGCCGTGTGCATGTGGCACACCTTCAACTGGCCGGGCTCCGACGTATTCGGCGCGGGCACCTTCGATCGGCCGTGGCTGACGCACGGCGACGCGGCCGAGGCGGCGGCGATGAAGCGCGAGGCGGCCTTCGCCTTCGTTCGCAAGCTCGACCTGCCATTCTACTGTTTCCACGATGTCGACGTGATGGAGCCGGCAGCTACCGTCAGCGATTACCAGCGCCGTTTTGCCGATGCGATCGATCATCTCGAACGGTTGCAGGATGAGAGCGGGATCAAGCTGCTATGGGGTACCGCCAATCTCTTCTCCGATCCGCGGTATGCCGCTGGCGCGGCGACCAGCCCGGACGCGGAGGTGTTCGCGTGGGGCGCACTTCAGGTCCGCTCGGCGCTTGAGGCTACGCATCGGCTTGGCGGCGCCAACTACGTGTTGTGGGGCGGCCGCGAAGGCTATGAAACGCTGATCAACACCGACATGCGCCGCGAGCTGGACAACTTCGCGCGCTTCCTCAGCCTGGTGGTCGAGCACAAGCACAAGATTGGCTTTAATGGCACGATCCTGATCGAGCCCAAGCCGTTCGAGCCGACCAAGCACCAGTATGACTTCGACACTGCCACCGTGTACGGCTTTCTTCGCCGCCACGGACTGGAGAACGAGGTCAAGGTCAACATCGAGGCGAACCACGCCACGCTGGCCAGCCACACCTTCGAACACGAGATCGCAACTGCCGCCGCGCTCGGCATCTTCGGCTCGATCGATGCCAACCGCGGCGATCCGCAGAACGGCTGGGATACCGATCAATTTCCCAATTCAGTGCCCGAGCTGACGCTGGCGATGCTCGAGATCATCCGCGCCGGTGGCTTCACCACCGGCGGCTTCAACTTCGACGCCAAGGTGCGCCGCCAGTCCGTCGATGCCGAGGATCTTCTATACGGGCACGTCGGCGGGGTGGACGTGATCGCCAAGGCGCTGCTCAACGCGGAACGCATCATCGAGGACGGTCGCCTCGATCGCTTCCGCGCCGAGCGCTATGCCGGATGGGACGGCGAACTCGGTCAGCTCATCCATCGCGAAGGCACCAGCCTGGCCGACATCGCGGATCTGGCGGCGGCGCGGAACCTTGATCCCAGGCACCGCTCGGGCAAGCAGGAACGTCTGGAGAATCTGCTCAACCGCTTCGTGTGATCGCGCGCTGGTGGCGGCTCATGGCTGCATGAACCGCCACCGGCCAGCGTCGGAACGCGGATCGAACCGCGCAAGCGAGATCGTGCTGGTGCCGATCGCTACCAGCGCGCGATCCTGGCCCTTGGCCTGCGCCTTGGGGGTGATGCGGTAGGTGCCGTCGATCAATTGATCGATCCGCCACAGCTGCGCATCGGCGCCCGAATAAGCGGGTACCGCTTCCACCTCGCCCGCCGCCGTTGCCGCAAGCGCCCGCTGCGTGCCGGCCAGGGTGATGCGGTAGTAGGGAGCGCCCATAAAGCCGCCCGCCTCTGGCACCGCCGTTATCGTCCATTGCTGGTTCGGGCGGACCATATAGGCGGAAAGATCGACGCGCGTGGCGCCGGCGGGCCATGATGCCGCGACGTCGGCCAGCGTCTGGTCCGCGACCGGCCCCACCGGATCGGTCGGCTTGGCGAAAAAGCTGCGACGGGCATCGAACGGAATGCGGGTAAAATCGACCAGCAGCTGGAGCGCATTACCGCTCCGCTCCGATTTGATCTCATAGGTGCCCGGCCGCACGTTCGCCCCGGCGACCGGCCAGCCGTCCCGCCACAGCAATGGCTCGATCGCCAGCACGCTGCGCCCGCTGCGATCCATGTCGGCTTCATAGTGCATGGAGAATTTCTCCATGTCGCCGCCAAGGTCGATGAGCCCGAAATGCCCCGGCCCGATCATCCGCCCGCGCGCGCTGACAACGAGCTTGCCGCCCCCCTTGAGCAGCGGCACCCCCATGTTGTCGACATACGGGCCCTCGACATTGCGCGATCGACCGACGCGGATGTTGTAGGTCGAGTTCGGCCCGTCGCAGCACGTGCCGTGGGTGCCGAGGAGATAATACCAGCCGTCGCGATGCAGGAGCGCGGTCGCCTCCATGTCGATGGCGATGTCGACCGGTTGGTTGCCGGCGATGCGCATGCCGGTACGCGGGTCGAGCTCGACGAGGCGGATCGAGCCGAAATAGGTGCCGTAGCTCAGCCACAGCCGGCCATCGACATAGAGGAACGCAGGATCGATCGCGTCATTGTTCTCGATCCCGTCACTCGAGGCGACCACCCCGACCTCGTGATACTCGAAGTCGGGCGACTTGGGATCGAGCGACTTGGTCCACATGATCTTGACCTGGCTGGCATGCCCGCCCGACATGCCGCCGCCGCCGACCGCCCAGGCGACATAATAGCGGTCGCCGATCTTGATCACGTCGGGCGCCACGCCGCCGCCGGGCCGCACCGGCCCGCTGCGCCACGTCCAGCCGTCGTCGGATACCAGCCCCCCGCCCCGCGTGCCGAAGGTGTACCAGCGGCCGTCGGATTCGGTGACGGTGGACGGATCGTGGATGAAGACCTCTCCCGCCAGCTGCGCGGCGACCGGTGCGGACAGCGCGGCAAGGACGAGCGCGGCGGCCGCGCGGCGATGGTTGGTAATCGGCATCACTCCACATCCGTCTGGAGATCGCGGATCGGCTGGCCGTTCTCGTCGACGAAGCGCACGCAGAAGTCGCTGAGTCCCGGCCCGTTGATCACCGCCCCGACGATAACGTTGCGCCCTTTCTGCAGCGTCAGCCGGTCGGACAACACGTCGTCCATCACCATGCGCCGGTCATCGTACAGGCCTGCGGCCTCGCGCCCGTTGAGCCACCAGCGCGATGCCGAGTTGGAGCCGATGGCCATGCGCACGCCGCGCCGCTCACTCGGGCTGTCGACCACCGTGACCGCCCAGAAGACGACGCCATAGGTCGGCTTGCCGAGCGACTGCGCGAAGTTGAACAGCTTCACGTCCCACAATTTGCTGTCGAGCGCGTGCCAGCGCAGCGGCGTGGGCTGACGCACCACCTCGCCATCGCGCGGCACGGTGCCGAAACGGCCCGGAAAGCTCGCCTCGTTGAGCGCGGCGCGCACGTAGCTGCCGGTGAACAGCGTATTGGTCGCGTTGGGCTTGCTGATCGGCTCGAGCAGCAGCCAGCGCTGCAGGAAGCCATCGCCATCGGGCGCCCTGGGTGCGGCGTCGGCCGGTGTGAAGAACGCGCTGAGCGGGGGCACCGACGGCGCCTGCGCGGGCGCTGCCGCGGCGGCCGCGAGCGACACTGTGGCGGCCAGACCCGATCGTCGAAGCATCTGCGCCCTCGTCATCGTGCCACTTGCTCCCTGTTCTGTGCCGCCGCCGTGCGGCTGGCGGTGACGCCGCTCACCTCCAGCCAGCGCGTGAAGGCGTCCAGCCAGCCGGTGCTGGTCGTCCCCTGCTTGCCCGGCCCAAAGCCGTGGCCGCCGCCCTGGTAGAGATGAAATTCGACGGGCCGGCCGGCGCGCTGCCACGCATCGATCAGGCCGAAGCCCTTGTTCGCGAACAGCGGATCGTCCGCGGCGAGCACGGCGAACAGCGGCGGCGCGGCGGGCGGCACCGTCACTGCCTCCATCGATCCATAGATCGGCGCGATGAACGCGAGCCGGGTATCAGGCGCGGCAAGCGCGGTCGCCATCGTCGTCATCGCGCCGGCCGAAAAGCCGATCATGCCGATCCGCGCCGGATCGACGCGCCATTTGCCGGCGTTCGCGCGCACCAGCGCTACGGCGGCGCGCGCATCGGCGATCTGGTCGGAAAGCCCGGCGATCGCCGCATCGGGGCTGAGCCGCGAATCCGGGCGACCGGCCCCGGCGAACATCGCCGTCACCGCCTGCTCGAACCCGGCCATGTCGGCGGGCGTCGGCTTCAGCCGATATTTGAGCACGAACGCGGCGATGCCGCGGTCGGCCAGCGCGCGGGCCACGCGCCAGCCCTCATTCTCCATCGACAGCATCAGGAAGCCGCCGCCCGGCGCGACAATCGCCGCCGCGCCTGTGGCCTTCGCAGGATCAGGCAGGAACGGCGTGAGCGTGGCGGCGGACACATTACGCACCATGGCAACGTCATATTGCGCGAACCACGACTCGGGCGCCGCTCCTCCGGCGACGCTCCCGGTGCGAAGCAGGATCGCCTCGTGTTCGGCCGGGGCAGCCATGGGCGTCATGCGTGCGTCCTGCGCCGCCGCCGGCCACGCCAGGACCAGGAGCAGCACAATCAGCGCGAGCCATGCGATTGGTGTTCGCGCCATCAACTCAGCAACACCCGCCGTGCGGGCCCTTCCGGATCGTCAACCATCCGGCAGCGATCGTCGAACACCATCGTCTGGCAGCGCTTCGGATCGGTCGGCGCCCAGGCGAGGCCGGGCTGGCTCGGGTCGCCGGTTCGCGCGAAATTTGCCCACGCCGTCGCCATCGTCCGCGCAAGCCTCTGCGCCGCCGGCGTATTGCCGGTGCCCTGCGCGCACCGCGCGGTGTTGTCGAAGCAGAAAGCGAGATCAGCAGTGTGCCACGCCCCCGCCACGCCGCCGAGTTGCGGCGACTGCCACTGGAATAGGTACTGGAACACGGGCGCGCCGCCCTGCGCATGTTTCAGCCGCACCATGTCCTGCACACGGTTGCGGTTGTGCAGCCCCTGCACCCCGTAAGCGAGCGTGCGAACCGCCTTCTGCGGATGCGCAGCCTTCATCGCAGCGATCAGGCGATCCGCCTTTGCGGCGCCCATCTGCTCGGCCAAGTCGGCGCGCCACTGTGCCGCGTCGGGGTTGTAGCCCCAGCGCATCCCTTCCTCGCTGGTGTTGCCGATCAACATCGGCACATCACGTGAAACGGCGGGTGCCTCGTCGAAGAACGAGCGGACGGTGATCACCTTGCCGTCAAGCGTCGGGTTCCAGCCGACGCGCGGCGTCATCGCGGGCCCCATCATTGGGCGCGGGCCGTTGATCGCCTCCGCCACCTTGTTGCCTGCCTCGAACAGCGGCTGCCATGCGATGCGCTGCAGCGCGCCGATGTCGCGCTGTCCCACCCCGAGTTCGCGCAGCAAACGTCGGGAAAATTCGCGCGACTGCTCCATTGATGGAAGCGCACCGCCGCCGCCTGACTGCGCAGCGGCACGATGGATCAGCCCTTTGCCCGCCGGCATGCCAAGCAGGGTTGTTACCTTCGATCCCCCGCCCGACTGGCCGTAGATCATCACGCGATCAGGATTCCCGCCGAACGCCGCGATGTTCTCGAGCACCCAGCGTAGGGCAGCAATGCAGTCGGTCATGCTGACGTTGACCGATTCCTCGTAAGGAGCCCCGCCGACCTCTGTGAGGTCGAGGAAGCCGAGCACATTGAGGCGGTGGTTAATCGAGACCTGGACGACATCGTGCTGCCGCGCCATCTGCGCGCCGTCGTGGGATGCAAGCTCGTACGACGAGCCGAAACTGAACCCGCCACCGTGGAAGTAGACCATCACCGGGCGGTTGCCCGACAGCGCCGGCGTCCAGATGTTGAGCTTCAGCATGTCCTCGCCAGTGAACCCGTCGGTCCATTGCTGGAGGAAGGTGTGCTCGATGGCGCGGAAATCGTGCGGCGTCTGCGGGCAGTTCGCGCCGTAGGCAAGTGCATTGAGCGGCTCGGTCCAGCGCTTTGGCGCACGCGCCGGCAGCCAACGGTGCTCACCACCGGTATGGTCGCCATACGGCACGCCCTTGAAGGTGAAGACGCCATCGTCGACATAGCCGCGAACGGGCCCGTATTGCGTTCGTGCCACCGCGTCGGCGGGCGTCGAGCATAGATCGGACCGGTCACCCCGCGCGCCGGCGCGCGCAGTGCCGGGGCCGGTCAGCAGGGCGCCGCCACCGATTGCAGACGCCAGCAGGGCTTCGCGGCGATCGAACAGCGCGCCTGTCATCTTCCCTCTCCCCGCACGTGCGACCTTCCCGAGCCGTCACATGACATGTGATGGCAGCCGAAACGTCTGTCGTCAAATGTCCAACAAATAAAGTGTCGATTAGCCTTTCCGCCGTCCGCTGTCGGATTGCCAAGCCTGTCTCTGAACGCCATGGTAGCGGTAACGAAAAGCGGGAGGGGATGATGACCGAAGCGGGCATGCCGTGGTGCGCGGCAGCGGCGATCTGCCTGATCGCCGGTCAGACGCAGGCTCAGGAGGCGCTCCGCCTCGACCGATCGGACTATTTCGAGGCGGCCGGCGTCAACTGGCTGGTCTTCTCGAACGTCAACGAGGGGCTGTTCGCCGACGCAAAGATCTCAGGCGTCGAATTAATCCAGCAGGGCGTCCGCACCGCTACCAACGGCGACGTGCGCCTGTCCGCGACGCCTGGGCAGTGGGATCCCGCGGCGCAATTTGTCAGCCGCCGCGTCGATCAGAAGTCGGGCGTGATCGAAGCCGTGATGCAATACCCGGAGTTCCGTTACACTGTCCGCGTCCAGCGACAGGGGGCCGCCATCCGCTTGTCGGTGCTGCTCGATAAGCCGTTGCCCGCGGCGATGGTGGGCAAGGCGGGGCTGAACCTCGAATTCGTGCCTTCGGCCTATTTCGGGCGATCGTACCTCGCGGACAGCCGCTCCGCGATCTTCCCGCGCTATCCGGCCGACGCGATGACACTGACGCCGGAACGCAACGCGGCGAGCGGGCGCAGCGACGGCCCCGGCGCCGAGCCGCTGCCCTTCGCCAGCGGAAGGCAGCTCGTACTGTCCCCGGAGGACGCCGCTCGCCGGGTGTCGATCACCGCCGGTGAGGGCACACTGGCGCTATTCGATGGGCGCAACCAGGCGCAGAACGGCTGGTATGTCGTGCGCCAGCTGCTGCCCGGCGGCCGCACCGGAAAGGTGTTGGAATGGACGGTGAGCGCGGCAATCGTGCCGGACTGGCTTCGGCCGCCCGTGATCGCGCACTCGCAACTCGGCTATGCGCCGGCCGCCCCCAAAATCGCCACGATCGAACTCGACCGCGACGACAAACGTCGGACGCAGCCCAGGCTGATGCGCGTCTCGGCCGACGGGAAGCTGACGGCAGTGCCGACCGCGCCGGCGCGCGACTGGGGCAACTATCTGCGCTATCGCTACGTTCGGTTCGATTTCAGCGCTGTGAAGGCGCCCGGAACCTATGTCATTGATTATGGCGGCACGCGCACTGCCCCCTTCTCCATCGCGCCGGGGCTGCTCGCTACCTCGTGGCACCTCACCAACGATGTCTACCTGCCGGTGGCGATGGATCATATGACGGTCAACGAAGCGTATCGCGTGTGGCACGGCGATTCGCACCGCGATGACGCGCGGCAGGCACCGATCAGCCACGAACACATCGACCTTTACCGCCAGGGGCCGACCACCGACACGCGGTTCAAGCCGGGCGAGCACATTCCCGGGCTCAACGTCGGCGGCTGGCTCGATGCCGGGGACTTCGACATCCGCACGCAGACGCAATATCAGGTCATTCGCCAACTGGTCGACGCTTGGGAACGGTTCGGCATCGACCGCGACACGGTAAGCGTCGATTGGGACACGCGGCGCGCGGAGATCCACGTGCCCGATGGCGTGCCCGATCTCCTGCAGCAAATCCGCCACGGCGCAGTGCAGCTGCTGGCACAGTTCGACGCGGTGGGCCACGCCATCCACGGCATCGTTGAACCGGATGTCGGACAATATACCCACCTTGGCGATGCCGCGAGCAAGACCGACGGACTAGTCTTCGATTCCACGCTCAAGCCCTACGAGCGCGCTTATGACGCTGCCGGTGGTCGCAGCGGGACGCCCGATGATCGCTGGGCTTTCACCAGCAAAGCCTCGGCGCTGAATTACGGCTCGGCGGCCGCGCTCGCCGCCGCCGCGCGCGCATGGAAGGGCCGCGACGACGCGTTTGCCAGGCGCTGCCTCGATCGTGCCGAGCGCGTGTGGGCGGAGGAGCACAGCCATGCGCCCGACCTGTTCCGGCACGGCAACACGACCGGCGGACCACTCGAAGCGGAGGAATTCGCGGCCGCGGTGGAGCTGCTGCTGGCGACCGGCGATGCCCGCTACGCCGGCCGCGTCGAGGTGCTCGCGCCGCGGCTGCTGCAGGCATTCGGCTTCAGCGCGACTACTATGGTGAAGGCGATCCCGGTGATGCCCGCCACATATCGCGAGACGCTCATCCCGGCGGTGAGAAGCTGGGCAGCGGAGGCCGCGAACGCCCGCACTTTGAATCCGTTCGGCGTGCCGATCACGGCCGGCGGCTGGGCCGGCAGCGGCAGCGTACTCGCCTTCGGCCTCACCGGTGATGCCCTCCACCGTGCCTTTCCTGAATTCGTCGATGCGAGCGCCGTGCAACTGGCGCTCGACTTCATTCACGGCCACCACCCGGCATCGAACCGCTCCTTCGTCTCGGGCGTGGGCGCGGTCTCCAAGGAAGTCGCCTATGGCAGCAATCGCGCGGACTTCAGCTTCATTCCGGGCGGCGTCGTGCCCGGCGTGCTGCTGCTCAAGCCCGATTATCCCGAGAACCGCGACGACTGGCCGTTCTTCTGGGGCGAGAACGAATATGTCGTGCCCGAAGGCGCCATGTACCTGACGCTCGCCAACGCCGGGCGTGCGCTGGAGAAGCAAACGAACACGGTGCCACCGGCTGCAAGCAAGTAGGGCGACCTTTCGGACCGGTCATCAGAACTGTGACCAAGACGGCGACACCCGTGCGTCTGCTCGTTACAGGTGAAGCGCGATCCCGAGGCCTATCCGGCGGCGAACGCGCTTGTGCGCTTTGCGGCTGAGCCGCCCGCGGACTCGCGTTCGCGTGCAGGCGTTAGAGCTTGAAGCAGTTCTCGCGGTGCCAGCGGACAAACTGCGGATGCGGACAGTCGCTGAGCCGTGGAGGCAGAATCGCACGCCTAGTCGGGTTGATTATCGCGCGGATGCTAATCGGATCGTTCGCCTGGCGCGAGATCATGATGCTCGCGTCATCCGCCAGGCTGATCAGCCCTCGGTCGAACATCCAGTGCGCGGTACCGGATAGTGCCAGCCCATTGCTGAGGATGTCCGGCCCGTTCGCCTCGACCGGTCTGATATGCGCCGCTTCCACTTCGGCGCGGCCGCCTCCGTTGATGAGCTTGAGCCCGGTGATGGCGCACCGCTCGCCATAAGCACGTAGCACGATGCGACGGAACACCCGGTCACGCACCGCGCGCGAGACGAGCATGTCGACCCGCGCGCGCGCTTCGTCGAAGCCAAATGGCGTCCGCTCCTCACGGACCATTGGCAGCACATCGGGTAGTCCGACGCGCGGCAGAAGTGGAGCTGCGTCCGCCAGTCCGGTATCAACGATACGGTTGAAGTAGTATACGGACAATTCGCGCACCGCCGCCTGGGCACGCCCCGATATGCGCCCGGCCTCGTTGAGGATACCGCGTTCGATCACGTCTCCGTTTGCGACGGCAAAGGGCACCGGGGTGGAAAAGTCGAGATAGCTGCCCACCTCGATCAGCGCGAAATACATGCCCGGCGCGCTAGCGTCGGGAACGACCTGCGCCACCTTCGCGACAGCGAAATACCCGCGTGTGTTAGGCACTTTGCGCGGCTCGTAATAGATGATCCAGTCGCCGATGCATGCCCGGACCCGGCTGAGATACTGCCGCGGGAACTGATACCGCTCGGCCGGCGTGTCATTGTAGATCGAGTCAGAACGATGAATGAAGACACCGAAAGCCATGACAATGCTTAGCGCAGCGTGTCGCCGCGTCAATTCAGCTCAGATGCGATTGCAGCTCCCGCAATCCCTCGTCTGCAGCCTCGACGACGATATGTCGGTTGTCGCGAACGTGCCGTATACGTTAGCATTCCGGGAACGGAAAGGCCTGCATGTCAGTGCCGGGTGACAGTTGATCTCCCGAGCAGCGAGGACCTGCTAGCGGCTGCCAGTGCGCGTTCTGCTTAGCGAAGCGGGTACACTCGGTGCGGGCAGGTAACGGCTAAACATCGCCTTGGGTTTTCGCCCACCCTTCTCTGTGTCTACACCGAGAACATGCTGAGGCGCGGCCCAGAGCGTTCATCTTCCCCGCCAGTCACATGGTGCAAGCGCATGCACTTGCCCTCACTGAACTGGTGTCAGCCACTAAGATCGGTGACTTATCTGTGACCTGGCTGGGGCGGCAGGATTCGAACCTGCGAATGCCGGTACCAAAAACCGGTGCCTTACCGCTTGGCGACGCCCCAACAGACGCGCGGCCCTATAACCTGGCGGCGCGAAGTGCAATTGCCTGATTGCGTCAGGCGATCGGGTGAATCCAATCGTGCGGGTCTGGCGCAAAGCCGCGCTGCATCGCGCTCAGCTGATCGAGGAAGCGCTGCGTCGTCTGGCCCGTGCCGCCGGTGCCGATGGTGAAGGCATAATCCGGCCCGGCAACCGAGCCGATCGGCGTCACCACCGCGGCGGTGCCGCAGGCGAAGCTTTCCGTCAGCCGGCCGCTCGCCGCGTCGGCGCGCCACTGATCGATGGAATATAGCTCCTCGCGCACCGTCAGGCCCGCGTCGCGCGCGATCGTTAGGATCGAATCGCGCGTGATGCCGGGCAGGATCGTGCCGGTCAGCGGCGGCGTCTGGATCGATCCGTCGTCGAACACGAAAAAGATGTTCATGCCGCCCAGCTCCTCGATCCAGCGGCGCTCGGCCGCGTCGAGGAACACCACCTGGTCGCAGCCGCGACGGATCGCTTCGGACTGCGCAACGAGGCTGGTGGCGTAATTGCCGCCACACTTGGCAGCGCCCGTCCCGCCGGGGGCCGCGCGCGTATAATCATGGCTGACCCACAAGGAGATCGGCCGCACACCGCCCTTCCAATATGAACCGGCAGCCGAGGCGAGCACCATGTAGAGATATTCGCCCGCCGGCTTCACGCCCAGGAACACCTCACTCGCGATCATGAACGGGCGCAGGTAAAGCGATCCGCCCTCCACCGCGGGGAACCAGTCGGCATCCGCTTTCACCAGTTCCTCGATCGAGCCGATGAACAACGCGTCCGGCAGTTCGGGCATCGCCATGCGCCGCGCCGAATCGCGGAAGCGACGTGCGTTTGCTTCGGGGCGGAACAGCGCCATGCTGCCGTCGGCGTGGCGATAGGCCTTCAGGCCCTCGAAGATTTCCTGCGCATAATGCAAGACGGCGGTGGCGGGATCGACCGTCAGCGTGGTGCGCTCAGTGATCTTCGCATCGTGCCAGCCCTGTTCCTCGCTCCACCTGATGATCGCCATGTGATCGGTGAAGACGCGGCCGAACCCGGGATCCGCAATCCGCTCCGCACGCTCGCTGGCGGGGATCGGCGCGGGGTGGGGCTCGAACGCGAAAGACACGGCAGAAGGCTCCTGCGAAGCGTAAAAGGCCAAGGTTGGCGGTTGCGGTCGGGTAGGCCCGATGGCAAGGCGGGTCAACATGGCTGCCACGACGTCCTCCGCATCCCCGCTGTTCTTGCGCGAACCCGAGATTCGCCGCGGAATCGAGCTGCTTTACTTCGGCAACTCTCACGTCACCCGATCGATCGACGAAGGGCTCGCGCGGCGAGGACTTGGCCGGGCCCATCATCGCGCGCTCTACTTCATCGCACGCAAGCCGGACATGGCGGTATCCGATCTGCTGGGCCTGCTGAGCATCACCAAGCAATCGCTCGGCCGCGTGCTCGGCGAACTGACCGAGCGCGGCTATGTCGAGGCGCGCGCGGGCGAGCGGGATCGGCGCCAGCGGCTACTGCGCCTGACGGAGTCCGGGGCGGCATTCGAGGCCGAGCTGTACGACGCGCTTCGCGAGCGCTTTGCGGCCGCCTATTCGGAAGCCGGGCAAAGCGCCGTCAGCGGCTTCTGGGCGGTGCTAGAAGGACTGATCCCGTCGGCTGAGCGCGACCGCGTCGCCGCGCTGCGCGGCTAACGATACAAATAGCAACGCCGGCGTTCAGCGCGCGCGGCTGCCGCCAGTTCGGCGTTGCGATCGCAGCTTGCCCGCAGCGTCGCGGCGAGCAGCTTGTTCAGCGCTTCATCGCGATCGAGCACGTTGAGCCCTTCGCGCGTCGATCCGCCCGGGCTTGCCACGCGATCAGCCAGCACCGCGGGCGCTTCACTGGCCTGCGCGGCCATCGCGGCCGATCCCTCCACCGTCGCGAGCGCCAGGCGCGCCGCCTGATCTTCGGGCAGACCAAGCGCGGCGCCGGCCTTGGCCAGCGCATCGATGAAGCGGAACACGAACCCCGGACCACAACCAGACAGCGCCGTCACGGCATCGAAGCTTGCCTCGTCGGCGATCCATTCGACCTTTCCGAGCGGCGCCACCAATGCATGCGCCGTGTCGCGCACCGCCGCGTCCGCCGTGACGCTGTGCAGCGCCGTCACCCCGCGGCCAATCGCCACCGGCAGGTTTGGCATGGCACGCACGATCGCGTCGGCCTGGATCTTGGCGGCGAGCGTCGCCTCTTGCACACCGGCAAGGATCGACAGCAGCAGTGCTGGGCGCACCGTCGCGATCGAGGGTGCGACGGCGTCGAGCAGTTGCGGCTTCACCGCCAGCACGATCACTTGGGGCGCTGTGCCGCTCGGAGACGCTTCCAGCACCGTCACGCCTTCCGGGACCGTCGGGCGGCCCGGATCGATTACCGTCACCGCCTGCGGCGACAGGCCGGCATCGATCCAGCCGCGCAGCATCGCGCCGCCCATGTTCCCACAGCCGACCAGCCACAGCGAACTTGGCAATGACATATGGTTCAGGCCTCGCCCTGCGTTTCGATCAGCGCAGCCGCGATGGCGTCACGCGGCGTCTTGCCGCCCCAAAGGACGAACTGAAACACAGGATAGAAGCGCTCGCACTCCTCGATCGCGGTCTCGATCAGCAGTTGCGCTGCATCCAGCGTCAGCGTCGGCTCGTCCCCGTCGTCCTGCCCGATCACCGCGGCGTGCCGATACAGCAGGATGCCGCTGGACGACCAAAGCTCGAAATGGCCGAGCCACAATTGCTCGTTCGCCAGCCCGATCGCCTCATAGATCGCAGGGCGCGAATGCTCAGCTACCTTCACGTCCGGGAAGGCGAGGAACTGCAGCACCGCGTCCTCCTCCCGCCACAGCGCGCGAAGCTCATATTCGGTCCAGCTGCCCTTCACCGTGGCGCTGATCTCCTCGTCCTGGCGGTCGTACGACCAGCCATGGGCGGAGAAGTAGCTTTCCAGCATATCAAGCGGTGCTTCGGGTTCGTTATCGCGGTCGGCTTCGTCGAGCATCAGTGCCTTATCGCACGAGTTGCGGCGGCGATGCAAAGCACCGCCTGCCGGAAGATCAGCAAATGAGGGGGATCAGCCCTGCTGCTTGGCCTCGAGCGCGTCGAGCCGCGCGCGCAGCGCATCGGCCTCGTCGCGCGCGGCGACGGCCATCGCCTTCACCACCTCGAATTCCTCGCGGCTGACGAAATCGAGCCCGCCAATCCATTCGCGCGCCCGCTCGCGCGCACTCGACTGCGCCTCACGCCCCACCCCCGCAACGGTGCCCGCGGCCCCGTTCACGAGCTTCACCAGATCTTCGAACAGCCGATTTTCGGACTGCATGCGCCAAGCCTTTCGGAAGAGAATAGTCAGCCGATGACTTGGTAGGTTCGCGCGCCCGGCACAAGGCTTTGTGCATCGGGATTGAGCCGGCCGAACTGCCAATTGAGCCCGGCGGCGAAGCTCAGCCACACCATATAGGGCACCATCAGCCACGCCGCGGACCGCCGGATGGCGGCAAAGGAGAAGGTGGTGACGATCGAGAGGAGCAGGATCGTCAGGATCACCCCCAGCGCCAAGCCCACCATGTGCGCGCCGAAGAACAGCGGCGTCCAGGCAAGATTCAGCGCGAATTGCAGCGCGAACAGCCCGACGGCCACGCCCCGCCGGCGCGCGCCCCGAGCATTGAGGATCGTTGCCAGCGCCAGGCCAAGCAGGATGTACAATGTCGTCCAGGCGACCGGGAAAACCCAGCCGGGCGGCGTCAGCGCCGGCTTCGACAGCGCCTGATACCAGGCATTCTCCTCACCCGAGGGGACCAGCCGGCCGGACAGGAAGCCGAGCAGCACGATCAGCGGCACGCATACGATCGCCCAGCGCGCGAACGACATCCGCAGCTGCTCTTTTGACGCGATGCCCCCCACGTACCCTCCGCGATCGTTTCCCCGGCCTAATCATGCGCGCCGCCGGGCGTAAACCGCCGCCAGCGCGCCAACTGCCTCATTACTGGACAGGGTTCAGCCGCGCACCGCCGCCAGCAGATATTCCACGTTGCCTTCCGGGCCGGTGATCGGGCTTTCGGCAACGCCAACCACCTGCCAGCCTTTCTCGGTAAACCAGGCCGCCACTTCGTCGCAGACACGCTGGCGCACCTCGGGATCGCGCACCACCCCGCCCTTGCCTACTTCCTCGCGCCCCGCCTCGAACTGCGGCTTCACCAGCGTCATCACCCGCGCAGCGGGCTTGGCGAAGCCCAGCGGCACATCCAGCACCTTCGCGATCCCGATGAAGCTGGCGTCGCATACGATGAGGTCGACCGGCTCGGGAATATGCGCCTCGGTCAGAGTTCGCGCGCTGGTCTGTTCATGCACGATCACGCGCGGATCCTGGCGCAGCTTCCAGGCGAGCTGGTTCGTGCCGCTGTCGACCGCATAGACGCGCGCCGCCCCGCGGCTCAGCAGCACGTCGGTAAAGCCGCCGGTGGACGATCCGACATCGATCGCGACCGCGCCCGTCACGTCCCAGCCGAAATGATCGAGGCCGTGCGCCAGCTTGATCCCGCCGCGCGACACCCAGGGATGATCGCGCCCGCGCACGTCCAGCACGGCATCGTCCGCCACTGCCTGCCCCGGCTTCTCGATCTTGCGATCACCAAGGAACACGAGGCCCGCCATGATCAGCGCCTGGGCGCGCGTTCGCGATTCGGCGAGCCCGCGATCGACGAGCAACTGGTCCGCACGGGTCTTCGCCATGGCCGCTCTATCGGGGTGAAATCGGTTCGTCGCAACCCATGGGCAATCCGACTACGCAGAGGAACAGAGTCATTGCCCATGGATTTAGTGGATTATAGAAGGGTTGGTGAGGTCGCGCTGCCGGGGGTCCCCCTAGAGCACCGGTAACGCGGCCTCGCCGGCCGAAAGGAGCACCGACATGGGCCATTATTCGTCCGACCTGCGGTTCAGCCCAACCGTCCTGACCGTGCCTGGACTTGGCAATTCCGGCCCCGCGCACTGGCAAACATTGTGGGAACAAAGCCGGCTGGATACCCGCCGGGTGGACCTGGGCATGTGGGATACGCCGCATCGCAACGCCTGGGTGACGAAGCTCGACCAGACGATCGCGCAGGCGCAGGCGCCCGTCATCCTCGTCGGCCATTCGCTGGGCTGCCTTGCCATCGCCTGGTGGGCCTCGCTGAGCCCGCAGCCTTATGGCTGGCCCGTGGCCGGCGCGCTGCTGGTCGCGCCATGCGACGTCGATCGCGCGACGATCCCCGCCGAGCTCTCCACCTTCGCGCCCGCGCCGCGGGCGCCGCTGCCCTTCCCCTCGATCCTGGTCGCCAGCACCGACGATCCCTGGATCGATCTGGATGCGGCGCACAGCCTCGCAGTCGACTGGGGCAGCCACTTCATCGATGCCGGCGCCGCGGGCCATATCAACGCCGCAAGCGGCCTTGGCTGGTGGCCGGAGGGACAGGAACTGCTCGGCCGCGTGATCGAGGCGGCTGGCGGCCCGCACGGCGAGGTACGCACGCCGGGTGACGCGCGCGCGATCCTGGCGCGGCGATTATCGGATCAGCGGGCCGGATCGTCTCCCCGGGCCTGAGCGCTGACGGATAGCTCAGGGTTGTGAGGAAGAGCTTCCGGTCGAAGAAGGCTGGGCGTCGGGTTCCGCGCTACCCGCCTCTTCCTCCCGCGCGCGCATTTCGGCAAGCCGGCGCACGTCACGCATGCGTCGCCACAGCGCGACGTTGAACGCGCTGATCGCCACCACCATCAGTAGGGTGGCGAGGATAACCTTGGTCCAGCCGCTCACGCGCGGGCGCCGAGAGTCCCTGCCCCGGTCTCGTTCCAGCGCAGTGCCTTCAGCACCGTGCCGACGATCCCCTCCGCATCCAGCCCGGCAGCGGCATATTGCGCTTCCGGCTTGTCCTGGTCCTGGAACACGTCCGGCAGGCGCAGCGTGCGCAGCTTCAGCCCGCCGTCGATCAGCCCCTCGTCGGACGCCATCGTCAGCACGTGTGCGCCGAGCCCGCCAATTGCGCCCTCTTCGATGGTCACCGCCACCTGGTGCGTCGTCAGCAGCCGGCGGATCAGCGCCTCGTCGAGCGGCTTTGCGAACCGGAGGTCGGCGACCGTGGTAGACAGCCCCTTGGCCTCCAGCTGGTCAGCCGCCTTCAATGCTTCCGCAAGGCGCGTGCCGAGCGACAGGATCGCCACTGTCTTGCCCTCGCGCACGATACGGCCCTTGCCGATATCCAGCTTCTCCGGGATCGTGGGCAGCGGCACGCCGACCCCGTTGCCGCGCGGGTAGCGCACCGCGATCGGGCCCGAATCATGCTCGACGCAGGTGTGAGTCATGTGAACGAGTTCGGCCTCGTCGGCCGCGGCCATCACGACGAAATTGGGCAGGCTGGCGAGATAGGTGATGTCGAACGAACCGGCGTGCGTGGCGCCGTCTGCGCCGACCAGCCCGGCGCGGTCGATCGCGAAGCGGACCGGCAGGTTCTGGATCGCGACGTCATGGACGACCTGGTCGTAGGCGCGCTGGAGGAAGGTGGAGTAGATCGCGCAGAACGGCCGCATGCCCTGTGCGGCAAGGCCAGCCGCGAAGGTGACGGCATGCTGTTCGGCGATGCCGACGTCGAAGGCACGTTCGGGATGCCGCTTGGCAAAGCGGTCGATGCCGGTGCCGGAAGGCATCGCCGCGGTGATCGCGCAGATGCGCGGATCTCGATCCGCTTCGTCGGCCAGCGCATCGCCGAAGACGTTCTGATACGCGGGCGGCCCCGGTGGGGCCTTGGCCTGCGCGCCCGTGATCACGTCGAACTTCTGCACGCCGTGATATTTGTCGGACGCAGCCTCCGCGGGGGCGTAGCCCTTGCCCTTCTTCGTCACGACATGGACGAGGATCGGGCCTTCCTCCGCGTCGCGCACATTCTCGAGTACCGGGATCAGATGTTCGAGATTATGCCCGTCGATCGGCCCGACGTAGTAAAAGCCGAGCTCTTCGAAGAGCGTGCCACCCATCGTCATCCCGCGGGCGAATTCGTCGGTCTTGCGCGCGGCATTGTGGATCGGACGCGGCAAACGGCGCGCGACGCGCTTCATCAGCTCCCGCACCGACAGGAATTCGCGGCTCGAGACGATGCGCGACAGATAGGCCGAGAGGCCACCAACAGGCGGCGCGATCGACATGTCATTGTCGTTCAGGATCACGACCAGCCGGTTGCCCGCCGCCTGGGCATTGTTCATCGCCTCATAGGCCATGCCGGCAGACATCGCGCCGTCGCCGATCACCGCGATCGCCTTGCCCGGGCGATCGGCGATCTTGTTGGCGATCGCGAAACCGAGCGCAGCGGAGATCGATGTCGAACTATGCGCCGCGCCGAACGGATCGTACTCGCTCTCGCTCCGTTTGGTGAAGCCGCTGAGCCCCCCGCCCTGCCGCAGCGTGCGGATACGATCGCGCCGCCCGGTCAGGATCTTGTGCGGATAACACTGGTGGCCGACGTCCCAGATCAGCCTGTCCCGCGGCGTATCGAACACATAATGGATCGCCGTCGTCAGCTCGACCACGCCCAGCCCGGAACCCAGATGTCCGCCCGTCGTGCCGACGGCGCTGATCGTCTCGGTGCGCAGCTCGTCGGCAAGTTGACGAAGCTGATCGGGCGCGAGCTTCCGGAGGTCTGCCGGTGTCGTAACAGAGTCGAGCAGCGGCGTCTGAGGCAGATCGGTCATCCTGCTGCGCTTACTCCAGCATGCCGATCGTGTCGAATGCTACCGACTTGGCCCGTTTTGATTTATTGTGCGGCGCTGCACACGGCGCACCGGCCACGCACTTCGATGACGGGGCGAACCGGGCTGAAACCAGCCGCTTCCGCCGCGCTCCGCACGCCGCCGGTCACGCGATCGTCGTCGAGGTGGGTCGTCTGGCCACAGCCGTCGCACACCAGGAAAATGCAGTCGTGCAGGCAATCGGGATGCGCGTTCGCGACATAGGCATTCGCGCTCTCCACCTTGCGGGCGAGGTTCGCGCCGACGAACAGGTCGAGGATACGATAGACGCTGTTCGCGGCAACCCGGCGCCCTTCCGACTTCGAGACCGCGTCGGCGATGTCATAGGCGCTGGCAGGCTTGTCGAACGCGGCAAGCGCGCTGAACACGGTCGCCCGCATGCTCGTCCATTGTTCGCCGGCACGCTCCAGCGTCGCCTGCGCCGCCTGGGCCAGATCCGCTCCCTGCGGCTCGTGATGATGATGAGGGTGCGCCATGATGTGGATTTAGGTCTCCCGGCCAGTAGCAGCAAGCATGACGTGCAGGTCGACCACAGCGTCGATCTCCGCATCGTCGATCGTCACTTGCCGATCGAGCAGCAGCATGGCGAGTCCGTGGACGAGCGACCAGCTCTGCAGCGCGAATATTGCCGGGTCGGTTCCGTGCGGCGCCAGCACGGCGGCATTGGCCCGCAGCATCGACATTGCCGCGTCCGGGCCATCCATGCTCACCGGGCTTGCCTGCGGCGTTGCAAAGATCAGCCGGAACAGCCCCGGGTTCGCCAGCGCAAAGCGGACATAGGCCGCCCCCGTTGCCTTGAACCCGGCCGCCCCGCCCCCCGCCGCGGCGGATGCACGCCGCTGCGATTCTGCCAGCCGCTCCAGCCCAACCTCAGCCAGCGCTGCCATCAGCGCCTTCTTGTCCGGAAAGTGGCGATAGACGGCGGTTGCGCTGACGCCGACGGCGCGCGCCAGCTCGCGAAGCGACAGATCGTCCGACCCGCGAAGCTCGATCGCCGCAAGCCCGGTGTCGATCAGCGCCGTCCGCAAATCGCCATGATGATACGCCCGCGCCGCCATGCACCTGCGTTAGCGGCCCGGCGCGGCCAATCGCAAGCTCAATGTTGACGGCGTACACATTGCTGATATGTGCACGCCATAAACATCGGGAGAGACTCGCGTGGCAAACTCCGTGGAAAGCGTGATCCGTTCCGCCGTCAGCAAGGGCCTCGGTGTCGTGGCGGATTTCAATCGCCGCCGCATGACGGCCGCGCCGCATCCATATCTCGAGGGGATCCACGCCCCGATGAAGGAGGAGCTGACGATCGTCGACCTGCCAGTCACCGGCACGATTCCCGCGGCGCTCGACGGGCGCTATCTTCGCATTGGCCCCAATCCGGTGAATCCGGATCCTGCAGGTTACCATTGGTTCACCGGCGACGGCATGGTGCACGGCGTCGCCGTCAGCGGCGGCAAGGCCTTGTGGTATCGCAATCGCTGGATCCGATCCCGCAGCGTTGGCGCTGCACTCGGGCAGCCTGCCGCTCCCGGTCCGCGGCATGGCGGCTTCGATACGGTGAACACCAACGTGGTCGAGATCGGCGGCCGCACCTGGGCGCTGGTCGAAGCCGGCAGCTATCCCGTCGAGCTTGACGAGGAACTCGGTGAACAGACCTACAATCCCTTCGACGATACGCTGCAAGGCTCGTTTACCGCGCACCCGCATCTCGATCCGCTGACGGGTGAGAACCACGCCATCGCTTATGAGGCGACCGATCCCGGCGCGATCCGCCACATCGTGATCGCCGCTGACGGCAAGGTGGTGCGGGAGGAGCCAATCGCCGTCGCCAACGGCCCCTCGATCCATGATTGCGCAATCACCAGCCGCTACGCGATCATCCTCGATCTGCCCGTCACCTTCTCGATGAAGGCGCTGATCGGCGGGCACCGTTTTCCCTATCAGTGGAACCCCGCTCATCAGGCCCGCATCGGCCTACTGCCGCGTGCCGGCCGTGCCGCAGACGTCATCTGGTGCCCGGTACCGGCCGCCTATGTCTTCCACGTCGCCAATGCGTTCGACGATGCGGACGGCAAAGTGGTGCTCGACGTCTGCGCCTATGAAACGATGTTCGATCATGCGACCGGCGGCCCGAACGGGCGCAATCGCGGATTGGAGCGCTGGACGATCGACCCCGTGGCTCGGGAAGTCACGATCCGAACGCTCGATCCGGCGCCGCAGGAATTTCCCCGCCCGGACGAGCGGCGCTTCGGCCAGCCCTATCGCTACGCCTATACGATGGCGCTGCCGGCGGATGAGGCGGACGAGTTCGTCGGCGCTACCGCACTCTACAAGCATGATCTCGCCGCCGGCACGCGCGAGACGCATGATTTCGGCGCCGGCCGCCATCCCGGCGAGTTCGTCTTCGTGCCCGCCCACGCCGATGCTGGCGAAGACGAAGGGTGGCTGATCGGCCTCGTCGTCGATCTGCCGAATGAGACGACGGACCTGGCCATCATCGACGCGCGCGATTTCAGCGCCGAACCCCTCGCAAGCGTACGCATCCCGCACCGCATCCCGCCCGGTTTCCATGGCAACTGGCTCCCGCGGCGGGCCTAGCCATCGCTCCGCCCCGCCACGTTATCCGCGAACCCCGGGGATGACGCGGCAGCGCAAGCTCGCCTAATCACCTCCCGAACATACGGGAGAGAATCGCCATGGACCTCGGCCTTTCCGGCAGGACCGCCATCGTCTGCGCCTCCAGCCACGGCCTTGGCCGCGCCTGCGCTACTGAACTTGCCCGCGCCGGCTGCCGGATCGTCATGAACGGCCGGGACCGGGAAGCACTGGAGGCGGCGGCGGCGGCGATCCGCGCCGAGACCGGTGCCACGGTGGAGGCCGTCGCCGGCGACATCGCTGACGACGGGGTGCAACGCGAACTCATAGCCGCGGCGGGAACGCCCGACATCCTCGTCAACAACAACGGCGGCCCGCCGCCACGCGGTTTTCGCGATCTCGATGCGGACGCGATCCACGCCGGGCTCGACGCCAACATGGTCACGCCCATCCGCCTGGTACAGCAAGTGATCGATGGCATGGTCGAGCGCCGCTTCGGCCGGATCGTGTGCATCACCTCCGCGTCGGTGAAGGCGGTGACGCTCGGCCTGGACCTGTCGAGCGGCGCGCGGATCGGGCTTCACGGCTTCCTGGCGGGCGTCGCGCGCGAAGTCGCCAGCGCGAACGTCACGATCAACTTCCTCCTGCCCGGCCTTTTTGCGACGCGCCGGCTCGACGGCGTAATGGCCTTTGCCGCGAAGTCGCAAGGCGTGGATGCGGAGACGGCAGCGGCGCGCGGGCGGGAGCGGATCCCCGCGCGGCGCTTCGGCGAACCGGCCGAATTCGGCGCCGCCTGCGCCTTCCTCTGCTCCGCCCAAGCCGGCTACATCACCGGCCAGAGCCTGCTCATCGATGGCGGCGGCTATCCCGGCGTGTTATAGCGCCAAAGCTTAGCTTGTTTGCGTGGCGCGCCGTTTTCCCGCATGGCCGCGCGCCGAAAGGAACTGATCATGGCCGCCAATTGGGCCCCGAACAGCTGGACGTCGCACGAGGCACGCCAGCTGCCAGACTATCCCGACGCCGCTGCGCTGAACGCAGCCACCGAGACGCTGCGCAGCTTCCCGCCGCTGGTCTTTGCCGGCGAGGCGCGCAATCTTACCACCGATCTCGCCCGCGTCGCGGCCGGCGAAGCGTTCCTGCTGCAGGGCGGCGATTGCGCCGAGAGCTTTGCCGAGTTCCACCCGAACAACATTCGCGACACGTTCCGCGTCATCCTGCAAATGGCGGTGGTACTCACCTTCGCCTCGAAGCTGCCGGTGGTGAAGCTCGGCCGCATGGCGGGCCAGTTCGCCAAGCCGCGTTCGGCACCGACCGAGACGATCGACGGTGTCGAACTGCCCAGCTACCGCGGTGACAATGTCAATGACATCGGCTTCACCGCCGCGTCGCGCATTCCCGATCCGCAGCGCATGGTGCAGGGCTATTCGCAGTCCGCCGCGACGCTGAACCTGCTGCGCGCCTTCGCGCAGGGCGGCTATGCCAATCTCGCGCAGGTGCACCGCTGGACGCACGACTTCATGGGCCGCAGCCCGTGGGCGAAGAAGTACGCCGAAACCGCCGATCGCATTGGCGAGGCGCTCGATTTCATGGCTGCCTGCGGGATCGATCCCGAAACGGTGCCGCAGCTCGCCCAGACCAGCTTCTACACCAGCCACGAAGCGCTCCTCCTCCCCTATGAAGAGGCGATGACGCGGCAGGATTCGCTCACCGGCGACTGGTACGATACGTCTGCGCACTTCCTGTGGATCGGCGATCGCACGCGCTTCGAGGGTTCGGCGCATGTCGAGTTCCTGCGCGGCATCGGCAATCCGATCGGCCTGAAGTGCGGCCCTAGCCTTGAGCCGGACGTGCTGCTGCGCCTGCTCGACACGCTCAATCCGGGCCGCGTTCCCGGGCGCATCACGCTGATCACCCGCTACGGCCATGACAAGATCGAAGCCGCCTTCCCCAAGCTGCTGCGCGCCGTCACGCGCGAAGGTCACCCGGTGGTGTGGAGCTGCGATCCGATGCACGGCAACGTCGTAAAGGCCGCCAATGGCTACAAGACGCGGCCGTTTGACCGTATCCTCGCCGAAGTGCGCGGCTTCTTCGCGATTCACCGCGCCGAAGGCACGCATGCGGGCGGCATCCATGCCGAGATGACGGGCCAGAACGTCACCGAATGCACCGGCGGCGCCGTGGACGTGACCGAGCAGAGCCTGGCGGATCGCTATCACACGCATTGCGACCCGCGCCTTAACGCCAGCCAGAGCCTGGAACTGGCGTTCCTGCTGGCCGAAATGCTGAACGCCGAGATGGCCGAGCGCCGCAAGGTCGCGGCCTGATCGAATAAGGTGCCGCGCCGGGTTGACGACCCGGCGCCACCCCCGTAGAGGCGCGCTTCCGCTTCGCACGGCCCCTTCGTCTAGCGGTCTAGGACGTCGCCCTCTCACGGCGAAAACACGGGTTCGAGTCCCGTAGGGGTCACCAGCGGCGGATTTCTGCCCCTGTCTGAAAGCTGCATCCGACCTCGGAATGTCTTTCCTCCGATCATGCGCTCAGCTGGGCCGGCGGGCGATTTTCCGTGCTCTTGCCCACTTACCGTAGTATCAGGCAGTCGCCCTCAACAGATCATAAAAGCGCGTCTGCAATTTAACTGAGCCACTACTAAGCACGCGCCTGCAGGGTTCTTTAGCAGGACGTGGACGTGAACCGGGCGTCCCATCGATCGCGCCTCGCAAGTTGAAGTCTTTAAGAAGAAGTGAGACTTTCACTTCGGCCGCATAACGTCGGCCCTGGTCCGCCCGGAACATCGCGAAATCGTAATGGCCGGAACGGCCGCGGCGCCGAACAGATTTGGCAGCCGCTGTATCGCCGGAGTTGAAGCGGATGCTGCCGATGTGCGGCCGGTCGCGACGGGCTTGATCATGAAGGTGCTCGTCCGCCGCCTCTCTTCCTTGATCGGGGCGAACTACCGCTGGATGGCTAGCATTTCGTTCCGGTCGGCGTGACAGACCTATTCACCTGCACCCGGCCTACCTGCTGGAACATCCATGGTTCCACACGCCTGCGCTGCATCCTGACCCGTTTTGGGGCGCCATGAGTCTCTGGTAGAGGCGGGGCGCAGCGTGATACGAACCAGGCTGTTGTCGAGTCAGTCAACGCGAACCGCGGGGATGATCCGGCCGGGGTGGGATCAGTTGAGATGGCGTCGATCGCGGGGGGGCCGAGCCGATCGCGGCTTGGCGAGGCAGTTGCCCGTTACAAGACCGCATTCGTAACGGTTGGAATACTGAGCGCGGTGCTGAACGTGCTGCTTCTCGGCGGCTCGATCTACATGATGATGGTCTATGATTCGGTGCTGCCGAGTCACAGTCTTCCGACGCTGTTCAGCCTTTTGGCGATGGTCTGCGTTGTCTATCTATTCCAAGGCATGTTCGATACGATGCGCACGCGCATCCTCGCAGACGTGGGCAGCGCCATCGATCGCGAACTGGCGCCCGAAGTCCAGCGGATCATTTCGGATAATGCGATGCACGGCGGCAGGCAGTTCGGCGACGGGCTGATCCCAATGCGCGACCTTGACCAAATCCGCTCGTTCCTGACCTCCGGCGGGCCGGCAGCGCTGATCGACCTGCCGTGGATCTTGTTTTTCCTCGGCATCCTGTTCCTGCTGCACTATTGGCTGGGTGTGACCGCGCTGCTCGGCTCGATCATCCTCATCGCGCTTACCATCATCACCGATCGTCGAACGCGAGAGCCGATCGCCCAACTATCGCAGATCGGCGCCGTGCGCAGCGGCATGGCAGAATCCAACGTCCGCCATGCCGAAGTGCTGACCGCGCTCGGCATGCGCAATCGGATGCGCGAACGCTGGCTGACGGTGAACGGTCTGTTCCTGGCCGCCAACGACAAGTTGAGCCGCACGGTCGGCACGCTCGGCGGCATCAGCAAGATCTTTCGCCTGCTTCTCCAGTCGCTGATTCTCACAGTGGGTGCGCTGCTCGTCATCGACGGCAAGGCGAGCGGCGGCGTGATTTTCGCATCCTCCATCCTGTCGGGCCGTGCGCTGGCGCCGGTCGATGCGGCGATCGCCAACTGGCGCGGCTTCGCCTCCGCACGGCTCGGTTGGCGGCGCATCAACGAGATGCTGGCCAAGGTGCCCGACGTATCGGCGGTCTCGACACTGTTGCCCCGGCCCAAGTCGGAACTGACGGTTCATCAGCTCGCCGTCGCGCCCCCGGGTACGCAGCGCGTGACCGTCAGCCACGCCGATTTTACCCTGCGCGCCGGTGAGGCGCTCGGCATCGTTGGTCCGTCGGCAGCGGGCAAGACCTCGCTCGGTCGGGCGCTGATCGGTGTCTGGCGGCCAATCCGGGGCAACGTTCGCCTGGACAGCGCTACCCTCGATCAGTGGCATCCTGACACCCTCGGCGAGTTCATTGGCTATCTGCCACAGACGGTCGAACTGCTCGACGGCACCGTGGCGGAGAATATTTCCCGCTTCGATCCCGAGCCCGATTCCTCGGCGGTGATCCGCGCCGCCGAAACCGCCGGCGTGCACGAAATGATCGTCAACCTGCCACAGGGATACGATACACCCGTCGGCTTCGATGGCTCGCAGCTGTCCGCCGGACAGCGGCAGCGGATCGGCCTGGCGCGCGCGCTCTATCGCGAGCCGTTCTTCGTCCTCCTGGACGAGCCGAACTCGAACCTCGATGCCGCAGGCGAGGCAGCGCTCGAACGGGCGGTCGCGGCGATCCGACACCGCAGTGGCATCGCGGTCCTCATCGCCCATCGCCCCTCGGCATTGTCGCAGGTCAGCCATGTTGCGTTCATGCGCGACGGAAGAATCGAGGCATTCGGGCCGCGTGACGAAATTCTTGCCAAGATCACCAACAAACCGGTGCCGCTGCGCGCCGCGCCGCCGCACGACGGCACCCTTGCGGCCCAGGAGGCCTGAAAGAGATGGCCACTCGTCTTCCCGCTATTCTGGAAGGAGCCGCCACGCCCGACCTGGCGCACTATGATCCCGATGCGAAGATCCGCTCGCGGCTGCGGCTGTCGCTGATCGCGGTGGCGATACTGATCCTCGGTTTCGGCTCTGCCATGGCATTTGTGCCGATCGGCGGTGCGGTGGTCGGGAGCGGTCAGGTCGGCGTCGAATCGCGCATCAAGCGTGTCGCGCACCCGACTGGCGGCATAATCTCGGCGATCTACGTCCAGAACGGCGACCGGGTCACCAAGGGCGACATCCTGATGCGCCTCGACGATCAGGTCACCGGCACGCAATCGCAACTCTCATCGCTCACTGTCGATCAGTTGATGGCGCAGCGCGCCCGGCTCGAGGCCGAGCGGTTAGGCAGTCCGAACATCGTCTTCCCGCCCGAATTGCGCGCCCGTGCCGCTACCGACGTCGGCGCGCGCAAGGCCATGACTGACGAGGAGAAGCTCTTCCGTATCCGCACGTCCGAGCAGAGCGGTATCAAGGCGCAACTGGCCGCCCGCGTCTCCCAGTATCGCAAGCAGATCGCCGGCTACGAGGCGCAGATCGACGCCCTTCAGAAGCAGGCCGCGCTGATCGAGCCTGAGCGCGCAAGCGTGCGCGAGCTTTGGGAAAAGAACCTCGTCACGATTGGCCGCCTAAATCAGGTCGAACGGACTAGTGTCGATCTGCAGGGCAACATAGCCTCGCTCCAGGCACAGATCGCCCAGGCTCAGGCGCGCATTACCGAGGCGAACGAGCAGATCCTGCAACAGAGCGACACTCGTCGCGGCGAGGCGGGCACGCAGCTCGCCGCTATCAACGGCACGCTCAACCAGGAACAGATCCGCAGCGTCAACGCCACTGATATGTTCGAGCGGTCGGTGATCCGCGCGCCCTATTCGGGCACCGTCGACAAGGTCGCCTTCGCTACCATCGGCGATGTGGTGAAGCCGGCGGAAACGATCATGGAGATCGTGCCTGACCGCGACCGTCTCCTGGTCGAGGCGATGGTTAGCCCGGCGGACATCGATCAGGTGCAGAACAGCCAGAAGGCACGCATTCGCTTCACTGCCTTCAGCAACACCGCCTCGCCCGAGATCGGCGGGCGCGTGATCTTCGTCGCGCCCGAGCGGACGACCGTTCCCGAGATGCGCCAAGCCTATTATGCGGTCCGGCTGGAAGTCGAACAGCGGGACCTGGCGAGATGGCCGCAGCTCAAGTTGCGCCCGGGGATGCCGGCAGAGATTTTCATCGAGACGAACAGCCGGTCGATGCTGAGCTATCTAACCAAGCCGCTACGCGATCAATTCGCGCGCGCTTTCCGTGACGGCTAGGTGATAGAAAAGGGGGAAACGAACGATGGGGGTAACGGTCAGGGCGAGCCTGCTCGCCGGGCTGACGTGGGCGGTCGCGGTGCCGGCCGCGGCGCAGCAACCGCCGCCGCTGGCGGCACAGACCGGCTCTAGTCGCGCGGCAACCGCGGAGTTGCCCGTTGTCGAGCCGCGCTCGACTGCGGCCGCGCCGCTCGCCGTCACGCCAGTGGCCTCTACGCGCGCGCCAGCCGGTCCGCGCGACTATCGGCCGGACCAGGGTGGGCCGCTCTCCGGCCTGCCCTATGACCGCCGGATCCCAAAGGAGGCTCCCCCCGCCCCCGCCCCAGTTCCCGTCCACACGCTGGGGGAAGCGATCGCGCTGGCTTATCGCACCAATCCACAGTTGCTGGCGGCGCGCGGCATTGCGCGCGCGACCGACTACCGCGTCCCGCAGGCCCGATCGGCCTTCGGCCCGCAGTGTCCGCCGTCAGCACCTATGGCACAGATTTGAGGTTGTGAATTAAGGAGGGTTGGGGCTTCGTCGTAGTGACGAAG
>NZ_JBIQFL010000014.1:0-63167 GCF_045369135.1 Sphingomonas sp. 179-I 2A4 NHS
TCCTCACCGGCGAATACCTCTGGCCGAAGGGTGCCGAGGCTTAGGGTGTCATTTCGCCCTCAGCCGGATTCGACCCCTAATATGGGACTTCTCAGCCGTTGCACCGCCCCCATCGCCGAGAGACACGTTGATGGGGGTACCCATCTTACACCACGGTCTGGACCCATTGATGTGGACTATCCCCATGACTACCCGAAGGTCATACGTATGCCGCACCTTAGGTTTAGCTGACCATCTCGTTGTAACGCCTGCCAAATTCTGCGAGTCTAGGCTCCGAGCAAACGACAATTATATGACTGCCAGCTGGATGACGCTTCAAGCGAGTGAGTGCAGCATAAATTGCGGTGCAGTTTTTATATTCGCGGATGCTAGCGATGTAAACTACGAGAAGCCGGGTCTCCCATCCTTTGAAACTGTGAAAGGTCGTGGCCTTGATGCGCGGTTGACCCATCCAAAATGCCATTTTCAGGCGGCCTTCCTTCGCCTTGTCATGTTCGTAAGTGTGGGCGATGTTGTGCTTATATCCTGTGTATGTTTCCAACTGGTCGACCACCTTTTGACCGTGATCGATTGAATCACAGAGAAACACGATGTCGCTGTTGGACGTGCTATTGTCTTTCACATTGTATTTCATTTGATGCACTGCATATGTGCACTTCGCGACGGCCTCCTGCTCTGAACATTGGATCCAGCGAACCGAGCTTTCGTCCAGTTCGAGGCTAGCCTGGTCACGTTCAGGCAAATCGCGCGATTCTGCGGGTAGGTAACGCGTGGCGAAGTCCCTCGCGAGGCCCAGGGCAGCGGAAGGGACGCGGTAGCCGACCTTGAGTTGGGCCCAGGGCCCCTTGAATCCGGCTCCCGACATCACCTCTTCGGTCCAGTTCCCGGCTGTGCCGTAAACGTCCTGAGTGACATCGGCGACCAGCACCATTTCACCATCCGTGCGGCAAATTTTGCGCAGGGCGTCCCACCACTGGGGCAGGAGATCCTGTCCCTCATCGACAAGCACGGCATCGAACTGTTCGAATTGGCTGAGCGCACGCGCAGCCTCTCCGGCTAAGCGAGGAACCTGATCATTCAGGATTGGGCCACTGATCGCACTGATTCGCCGCTTCTTCTCTTTAGGATCGAGGCTTGGATTATTCTGAATCTCGGCGATCGGCTTCATGATCTTGCTGTATCGATCGAGGAACCCCAGGTGTTCGATCCGCCTGTGCTGGCAGACCTGTTTGGACCACCCGTGAAAATGAGTGAACGTTACTCCGCTCATCGGCTTCGACACGGATCTGCCGTTCACGACGAGATCGCGCAAGCCGCGCACGATCATGTCATGCAGGTAGTGCCACAGCGTGATGTTGAACGAGACAATGAGGACCGATTTGCCCTCGCTGGCAAGCCGAGCGGCGCGACCGGCCAGCACCACCGATTTGCCCGATCCCGCTGGCCCTTTGATGCGGCGATAGCCCGATGGGGTTCTCGTGTTCGTCATGGTCCGCTGGTTGCTGTCCATGACCAGCGGTTCGCGCTGGGTTTTGGCAAAATCGGGTTCGACGAGCCATTTCCGCATGTCGGCAGCGTGATATGGCCGCATGACCGTTTGACCTTCACGTTTGAGCAAGGGGATCCTGCGTTTCAGGCCGCCTGCCATCATGTCTTCCTTCCCGGCGACGGGGAGCCAAGTTTCCCGGTTTTCCTGTTCCTTGTCGTTCAGAAAGCGCTTTTGAAGCTCCAGTATCTGGTCCCGGGGAGCAAATGGGAAGATCACGAGGGGCGTGATCGTGCCGAATCCTGCCTTTTCGGGCAGGCGGGGGCAGTATATATTGAAGATCGCTTCCTTGTATTCCTTGATCCTTGAAAACGGGTTGGGGATGGCAAATTCCTCGTCACCCTTTCGAGCGTAGAGTTCGGCGTGGCCGTTGTCTCGCGTTTTGATAAAATAGTGCATCGCGTCGAAGTTCCAGTCCTTCACCTCGATCACGACGATGCCGACAGTCGGATTAAGGAGCACGAAGTCTGGGCGTGTGCCGTTGAGGTGGGGCTGGAGGTAAATCTCCCAGGCCTCGTCCAGTTCGCGATCCAGTTGATCAAACACCAAGCGCTCGCCAGCAGTGAGCGGCTGCCTCAGACTGTCGAGTTCGTTCCGGGGAGGTTCGACGATACGGGACATGAGCAACCTTTTTCAGAAATTCAAAAGTGTGTTATTGCAAAAACCTAAAACGGACGTTTACCGGTTGTTTGCACGTGCTACTCCCGGTCCGCAGTACCTTCCTGGCACCTTCGGGCCGGTAGCCTCCCGATCAGTGGATCCAGGCGGTGGTGACGACGAGGCCGTTTTCAGCGACGATCACGTAAGCGCTGCGGGCGCGCTCAAGCCGGCGGGCGTCTGACCCGACCTGCTCGACGAACCGCCGCCAGGTGCGATCGGTGAAGGCATAGCTAAAGCATCCCCCACCTGCGTGGCGCTCCTGGCCGAAGTCGATGACGGCATCGATGATGTCTGGTGACATGCTGCGTTGCTGGCTGCGCAGCGCCGCGTGTCTGCTGAGTTTCGTGCCCGCGGCGGCGCACGAGGTGGGGCGGCGGCAATCGAACGGGTTCACTGGCTGCCTCCCTCGAACGCAGCCTTTGATGCGGTGCGATGCGCCTGAAGTTCCTCGAACCTCTCGACGTCAGCCTTAGTGCAAGGGTAACTAGGTTCGGGCTCGTGCTTGAACCGCCTACGGAAGGCGAAAGGGGCGGGGTACCGCGCGTCGTCAACGAAGCGGGTTTCTGCGAAGGGATTGGCACGGGCCTCCTCAATCGTCTTGTCTGAGTAGTAGGCCGGATACCATTCTGCCGGATGGCAAAGCGCTGCTGTCAGTTTCTCGTATTCCTGCGCCCATTCGGGATGCTCCAGTTCGTAGCCCTGGCGCCATTGATCGAGCTTTGCCTGGCTTGCTCGCCGCTGGTCCTCGAGCATCGCGTGGTGCGCGGCCGCTTGGTCGGCCAGATCCTTACGAATGAGCTCGGCCAGCTGGTTCAGGTCGCCCTTGTTCGCGATCTCGGCCTTGTCGATACTGGTGGAGAAGCGCACCTCGCCGCGGACCAGCCTGCGGGTGATTTCCGGATCTCCCTCGGCGACGAGATCAAGCAAGGCAACGTGGGGATTGAAGCCGTTGGCATCGGGCACATGGTCGGGCCAGTTTTGATCCCACATATCGATGCTGACCGCATTGTCGGTTTCCGCGACCATCCGGCGCAATACCTCGAAGAAGAGATTGCGCGGAAGAGCCGTTGAACCCTGTTCTGGTTCGAGCCCGAAGCATTTGTGATTACGGACTGCCTCGCGATCGAGGTCCAGACCTTCGACTTCGTCCGGGCTTCCAAACCTTCCGATGCGGATGCCCCGGTTCCTCGCTTCGCACTCATGCGCCGCGAAGAAGGCATCGTCATCGCCGGGGATCTGGAGCGCCCGGGCCGCGACGGTCGCGAACAGGATTGGCGCCAGTTCGAGGATCTGGGTCTGCGAAACGTTGAAAACTAGCTTCATGGCCGCGTAGGCATTGTGCGACGCTGCCGACACCCGGCCCGAAACGATGACGCCTTCCATGCTGTCCGCAAAGTCCGGGTCGAAGTCCTTGGGGCTGCAACCAAGCGCTTCGGCCAGCTTCACGATAGAGGCGCTCTTGGGTATCTGGTGGCCATTGGCCCAGCGACTGACTGAGCGCACATCGCACTGGATTTTTTCGGACAGCTGTTTTTGGCTGGCCCCACACGCCTTCATTTTCTTACGAAAAAGTTCCGCCTTAAATGCCATGTCACATCTTCCTCTGGGTGGTACGATGCCAGTAGTACGGCGGTGTGAAGGTCATTTTAAGATGGTCAATTTTGTCCTGTTTTCCCAGGTGTAAGAGGGTAATATTTTGGATATTTGCAAACCCGCATTGAGAAAGGACAAAATATACGACAATTAGGGATTATCCGGTTAGTTCGATCGAAATTCGCGCAAATTAACCGTACACGTTGACGACCGATCGGGCTGTTTGAGGTGGCCCCCTAAATGACCTGACAGGGTCTCACTCTTAGATAAGAGTGAGGCATATGACTGAGCATACGACCATGCGTTACACCGATGGCGAGGCTTGGTCCGGCACTGGCTTTCCCGATTGGGATCGAATAGCGGGACGCTCTCAGCCGTCCCAAATGGCGTGATGTGGGACATTTCTGCCGCTCCTAGATGATGTGTCGAATGGCAAGTCTTGCCAGGAGCCGACTTCCAGCGCTGCGCCAACCGGCTGCCAGATGTCGACCGAGGCTGGCCGATAGGCGAATGTCCGGTTCCGGACCGGCATATGGCGATAGCTGCCGTTTGCGCGCGTTGACTACCGGCCAAACTCGGCCGTTCAAAGCTATCTCAAAGAATGGCTGATCCGCTGTAACCCGCCGTTCGTTCACCGACGCCGTATCGGACGGACGACAGTCCGGCTCTAGGCTAGCAGTCTGGTGAGACTGTAGGAGACGGTTCCGTCCTGTGGGACGCGGCCGCCCGTATTATCCGTTGCATCATCCTAGCCGCCCTAAGTGGCGGTTAGGCCCAGTTCTCTCATCTGTCGAACGGATTGCTGTTCGTGTAGCGCTGGCTGATGAACTTCGTGTTGTTGGTGAAGGCGTCGATGTCGTGTTGGGCGAGGTTGCGCAGGATCTCGTCGATCTTGCCTTGCATCTGGTCTAGGCTCTCATTCAGGATGAAGCTGGCAGATTTTCCGGTTTTTCGGAAGATCTCGGATCTATGCTCGGATGGGATGTCGATGTAGCTCTTGATGAGCTTTGGCAGGTGCTGCTCGCGCATCTGGATGACATCAGCTTGGCTGAATCCCGGTATATGCTCCCGGTGCATCGCCTTCTCAGCTTCTGTGAGGGAGGCCAGGATGCGGGTGACGCGCCCCTTCGAACTATTGGGAACCCGGTCGTCGTCATAGTTGACAATGACAGGCGGGATAGCCGGTGACGTCGGCATAGCCGTTGGCGCGGGACTAAACCCGCTCACCAGTCGCCGGAAGAAGCCAGTCCCGCGCATACGGAGCACCAAATAGCCAAAGGTGAGGCAAAGGGATAGGAGAAGGAGAAGGCGGATCACGTTGCACTCAACAGCGGACTAACTTCGCTCGACCGCGAGGCGCCCTGCGAACGGGCGATATAGGCTTCGGCCTTTTCGCTCTCGTTGGAGAGCGTGGTGACAGTCGCCTTCATGCTGTCGAGAGCCTTCAGCTTGAACTCATCGACAGCATCCATGGTGGCGTAGATGTTTGCGAAGGCGCGCTGGAGAACCTCGACCTGGATCGTTGCCGAGGCGGCCTGCTCATGAATGCGGCTGGTGTTGTCGCGCAGCAGGTTGCCGGTGGAGTCGATGATGTTCGCCCTCGTCGAGTTCAGGGATTCGATCTGCTGGAGAACGAGGCGTTGGTTCGTCAGGGCCTGCGCAACGGTGACAGCCGTGCGGAGTGCGCTGATCGTGGTCGTGCAGGCGCGATCGACGCCCTTGATGAGCTCAACGTTGTTCTTCTTGATCAGATCGAGCGCGAGATAGCCCTGAACCGTCACGGCCATCTGCGTGAGCAGATCGGTCTGTCGCTGACGAACATAGAACAGCGCGGTCTCGCGGATGGCTTTGGCCTTCGCAGGATCCGCGTGGTCGAGATCGTTGGCCTTGTCCCCAAGCTTGGTGTCGAGCGATTTGGCGATGACGATCATCTGCTCGAGCTTGCCCATCAACTCCCACATCTTGGCGCGCTCACTGTCGACCGCGATGTTATCCTGCAGCAGCTCGTCCTTGCCGCGGGTCAGGGCGCTCAAGATGCCCTGGATGTGTCCCTGCGCCGACGTGTAGCGGTCGAAGTAAGCCGTCAGTTTGTTGCCGATGGGAATGAGGCCGAGCAGCTTGCGCGGCTTGAGGAGATTCCCTTCACGGCTAGGATCGAGCCGCTCGACAACCTGGCGCAGCTCGACCAGGGAATTGCCGACGCCGCCGTCGATCGACTTGGTTGAGCGATCGAGGAAGCGGTTCGACTGTCCGGCGAGAGCGTTGATTTCCTTCTGACCGATGTTCGTCAGCTGGTTCACCTTTGCACCGAACTCGGGGCTCTGCGCATCTTGGACAAGCAGGTCGTTGACGAAGCCATCGACCTTCACCTCCAGCTGAGAGCGCACATCGTTCGCCACCGGTACGAGACCCGCTGCTTTCTCGACGAGGACAATTGCGACAGGATCCGGAGCAGTAAGGGTGAGATCGGTCATGTTCTGCTTTCGCGTCGGCCCCAGAGAGCATTGAGACAAAAGTCGCTAGAAAGCGCTAGTGGCTAAAGTCCAGAAGCCTCATCTCAGGGCTTCCAGATACGCCTCAAGCGCGCAGAGAAGGCCTTCCTTTTAGGCGACCATCACTGCCCGCAGATTGTCGTCCTGCCGCACGCCGAAGTGGTGAGCACGCTCGATGACTGTCCCCGCCCACCGGCGATGAGTTGCCGGCTCGCACATGCTGCCGCCGGAGGCGAACACCGCGCGGGCGTTGACGTCGAGGATGGAGCGCGCTTCGCACAGTTCTGCGGCCGACGGCTGGAAGCAGCCGTGGATGACCTCTACCTGGGACGGATGGATCGCAGTCTTCGTGAGAAGGCCGTGCTCGATATCCTGCTCAACTTCTTCACGGAGTAGGTCGAGCGAACTGTAATGCTCGAGCACCGGTGCTGAGACGGCAAAGCCGGCAGGAATGAACGTCGATACCAGATCGCGAATGACGTTGCCGAGCGGTCCGTCATACGCCGTTCGATACTTCGACCGACGAACGCCGAGCACGTTCAGGATGTCGTTGCCGCCGGTACGGATTGCCGTGACGCGATCGCTGAAAGGTTCGAGCTGGCGGCACAGTTGCTCAAGGGCGCGACGGTCGAAGGCTTCTGGACCTTCAATCGTAGGCATGAAGCAATGCTCATTCGTCGTCATGGGTGCGAGCCAGTGTGCGATGTTGCCCGTGTCGACCTTTGGCATGACGAAGCCGTTGATCGCATGGATGTTGGAGAGACCTAGCATCGAGTGCATCATCGAGATGTCACGTGGGCGCACATAGACGGTCAGCCGTTCCGGCAGATCGGCGATGATAGCGAGATTCTTGACAAAGGCGTCTATGCCATCGACCACCTGGTCTTCGCGAAGGGAGTCCTCCAGGCAGATGACAATCGAGCGCAGCGCGTGGTGTTTGCCACGAACGATGTCGATCAGGTTCGGACGAAGGACTGGGACGTAGAGCGTTGCCCCAAGAGCGATGGCGTTCATTCTTGATCGCCTCCAACTTTCTTGATGATGGTAACTGCTCGATAGGTGAACAGATCTCTCCGCTCGATCGGGACGCCAGACTGGTTCGCGATGTGAATCATGTGCTGGACCTCGGGGTCATTCAGATCGCTGAGGTAGAGCTTGTCGGGAACGCGCCGCAGGATAGCGCGGGTCGCCTCGGCGATGCCTGGCTTGATGCGATTAACGTCGCCGACGTCATCCTTGGCCATGAGCTCACGAAGCATGCGCTCACAAGATGCCTGCGCGGCCGCGGCGCTCACGGGAGTCCAGTCGGGAAGACGGTCCGAGAGCGTTGGGGCGCTTTCAATCGCATGGATGAATGCTGCACTGATGTCGGCGTGAGCGAATTCGCTCATGTACCGGCAGGCATGAAAGTCGCCTGGGCCGACCACGTCATCATTCAGAACAGATCGGCTGATGAGCCCGGAAGCGATGCCATTGAGCAGGCCGCTCGGGATGACATAATCTTCGGTAGTTGCTGCGAGGTGCGCGCGGCCGGCGGGATCTGCGATTACCGCTAGGAAGGCTTCGAAGCCGAGGTCGTTCTCGCGAAGAGAACCTAGCAACTGCTTCGTAATGGCCCCCTTGCCCGTCCAGCCGTCGACGAACAGGGTCGTCTCGACCCCGTGTCTCTCTTTGATGAAACGCAGGGCATTTTCATCGATGCCGCGGCCGCGGATGATGCTGACGGAGTAGTGGTGAGTGGTGATACCAATCCGTTCGAGTTCGCGCTTCAGGAGCACGCCGATCGGCGTGCCTGCGCGCGCCAGCGAGACAACCACGCATTCGCGGTTGGTCTGAGGACGTGTGGTAATGCGCGCGGCGAGATGGTGGATGTCCATCTTCAACCGCGAGGCGTTGCGCGCAAGGGCCTCCGCATAGAGCGCCATATAGCGCTCGTCCGGGACCTTCTCGGCCGACAGCATCTCGGAATAGTGCTTGGCGCCGGACTGGATCAGCAGCTCCTTCTCGTTGACCGGCGTCGGATCGATGTCGACGGGCTTCAGAAGGATCTGCACGTCGCTCGGATCATAGCTGCCGGAGAAACAGGTAGCCGTGGCTGGATGATCAGCGATCAGCACCAGTTGCTCTCCTTGATCACGCTCTTCCAAAGCTGCGAGTTGGTGGGCGTCATTGCGAAGTCGCAAAGGTCCATGAAGCCCACGTCCGAATGGCTGTCGCCGGCCCCGATGATGGGAACTTCGCCATCACGCTGGCGGACAATCGCGATCAGATAACGCACGGCATCGCGCTTGTTCAGCCAGCCGGGGAGGAATGCCAGGTTGTTGCCGTTTCGGTGAACGCGCCAGCCTTCCGGGATAGAGGCCTGGATTTGGTCGAGCGACGCGCCGTTCGCGACATTGTCCTTGATCACCACGTAGAGATCGAGGCCATTCTCGGATACGATCCAGTGGCGGAAGGTCTCGGCATCGAGGCCGGCGGTCATGCGGTGATAGACGTCCTGCACGCTTTCACCCACGGCGGCCGCCGTTTCGAGGATAGCGTGCCATTTCTTGTCGACCTGGCCGTCGGCAAGAATGATGCAGCCGCCGTTGGACGTGATAGCCGGCTCCTGCTTGATCTTGACGCGGCCAAGAACCTCACGGCTTCGGGCGGTGACCGGTACCACGACGCCATTGTTGAGCCACGCCATGAATTCGGCCTGCTTCGTGGTCGCGTAGCCGCTCTCTGAGCCGTCGGCGAGGAAGCTCATAGGGGTGAGCTCGCCATCGCCCGACGGGCACTTGCGACGGGTCTGGAACAGCGTGTCGTCGAGATCAGTCAGGATCAGCATGATTGGCTTATCTCTTTTCATATGTGCAAAGGACCAATTCGGCAGGAACATCGGTTCCAAGGTCTCTCACAGAGAGCACAGCTTCGTCGGCCTGGTGCCCAGGGATTTCGCAGGCGATTATGATCCTATCCGGTCCATGCTGCAGGATGTTGTAAAGGAAGCACGGGGCCCCCGATCCGTAAGCGTCGGTGAACCGCGAGACGGTCTTCATGGCATGGCCAAGCGTCGCGGGCGTGCGGGTGATGCTCTGGACGGCAGCGACGCCGCCCTGACGTTCGATCTCCTCAGCGATCAGCAGGGCCTCATACGAATGCTCGCCGTCGCCCAACACAAGGATACGTTCGCCTGACGACGCCGTGACTGGCAGGCGATTGGACGCTTCGGCGCAGCGCAAACCCGACCGGCTGCGCATTCCGGACGACGGCGCGGCGCCCGTCCCGTTTGAACCGGCAGCAAGCGGCGGGGCGGTGTTGGTGGCCCCGGGAGTCCACCTCATCGTGCCGGCGATGATGGAGTGGCCAGTGGATGGCAGTGGCATCCGTGAGAGATATGCGCCGCCGCTCCAGTCGGTGATGCAGCATGTCTCTACGCGCTCGAGATGCGGCATGGCGTCGCGCATGCCTTCAACGCCGGAGACGAAGGTGTTTCCGGTGCTGCATTCGTCATCGATGATCACGAGGGTGCGAGCATTGCGCGCAGTGGCGAGGACATCTTCATCCGTGATCTGGACCAGATGCGAGGTGGCGTGGCTGTGCCCCTCTTCGAAGCGGGCGATCGTCGTCGCGCCCTCAACGACCTGGCGGGAGGTCTGGAGATAGATCGAGAGGACATCGGGATGGCGCGCCTGGTAGGCAGCGAACACCCCCTGCCCCAGCGCTGTCGCTGTTTCAGCCATGCCGAGGAAGGCCACTGGCTGAGATAGGTCGTGGGGCAAGGAAGCTGCGAGCTGACCCATGGTTTGACGCATGTCGGCCGGGCGCGCGGGGAGATGCCGCCCAAGAACCTTGGAGACGATCAGGAAGCCACGCTTGGGGTTTGCGCGCGCAGCGAACTCGCACAATTCGGACAGGTCTGGGCCCGCCTCGACTTCGAGAGCCAAGGAGCCAGTGGGAAGCTCAACCTCGTGGGTGCGACGCGTCTCCTGTTCAGCAGGAGCGCGAATTGCGCTTGGCATTAGAGTTTTCTCCGTGAGCACCGCGTTACGGGCCAGAATGAGATCATTGGTCACGCAAATACCATCAGCTTAGGGGCGTTTGCACGAGCAGAACGCCGCGAGCATTTGCCTGTATTTTTGCACCGAAATGCCGGAGGAGGTTGTGGGGATCGATTGAAGCCATCTGGCTTCGATCGATCCCGTCCCAAGCACTTCGACTGACTTCTACGATTGCGACATACTCGTCATCGACATGTCCCGTGGCAGTATTGCGCTGGGTGTACGCCGAGACAGCAACCGATCGGATCGCATCGGACGTTGCCATGGCATGTCCGATCAACCTGACGATGATCGAACATACGTGATCAAAATAGAATCCTGCGACTTCCTTTTGAGACACTGGCTTCTCTTCAAGACTGAGCCGGGTCATCACTGCTTTCCAGCGGGTCGTTGGCATGTCTTCGATCTCAGGGAGATCAACGTCGAGGAGGAGGCGCCCCTTATGGAACGAGATTGCTATGTTGGTCTCCGCAGGCCACTGAAGATCGCCAAGCGTCTGGAGAAGACCGTCGGCGAGCTCGTCAGCGCCGACCTCACCGTTTGCGCGTGCGGCGTTCCAGGTCATCAGAGCCTCCATGAAGGCTTCTTGCGACGGATATTGCTCCCGCTTCGGCTTGCCCATGTCCGAAGAGCGCAGCGTCTGCGTGGTGACGGGAATGTCGTGATGAAGCCGGCGGAGGCTATCAATCACATCGTTGCGCGCGGTTTCGCGGTCTTTGAGGAAGGTCTGGATCTCGTCCTTCATCGCGGCCTTGGCTGTCGAGAGGAGCGACGCGTCCAGTGGACCGTTATCCTGATTGAAGAAGTGGACCGTATCATCGACCAGTCGAACGGTAACGGTCTCTGGCATGCATAGGGCCGAGCGGCCACGGCTCGCTCCAGAAGCGCTGGAGGACCCACCCGAGGGCTGATCCAGGCGCTCTCGCCAGCTGAGGCCGGTGCCTGGAACGCCAACATTCCCGTATACGCCGCGCTTGCCTAAACTTACCGAGGTGCCGCGTGGTCCGACGCTCAGGGATGCGCCGCCCTTGGAGAAATTGATCCTGACACCGGGGAGGATCTGGATGCGCTTGGAGAACCGAAAGCCCATGAGTGACCTCAAGCCAAGACGATGATGCTGACGACGGATTCACGAAGGCGATCGACAACTTCCCGGCGAGTCCCGCTTCCCAAGGGGCCGATCGACGGGAGGGGCTTGCCGGTGGCCGCGACCATCTCAAAGACGAGCGAGGCCCGGATGCCGAAGTTCACGTTCTCGGAGATGCTGCCGCGCTCGCGCATGTTCTCGTGGGCGAGCGACGCGGAGGTGATCCCTACCAGATTGCCGAAGTCGTCGATAACAGCGCCGCCGGACGAACCCGAGGCGATCGGTGCGGTGAACTGGAAGCGGGAGATGTCCCCGGCTTTGCCGCTCAGGCCAGACACGTTGCCGGTGGTAACTTTGAGATCAGCACCCAAGAGATCCATAAGCGGATAACCCGACGCCATGATGCTCTCGCCGAGCCAGATTGGCGTGGTCAAACGAATGGGTAGCGGTGTGCCGCCGACGTCGCCCTGCAGAAGAGCAAGGTCGTGATCTTCGTCGACAGCGATCAGCGTCAGCGGGTTGTGAGTTCGACCTAGTTGGAAGCTTCTGCCGGCTTCGACGACATGCGCGTTCGTCACGACCAGGTTGTGCCCGACAATGACACCGCTTCCGCTGGCCAGTGCTGAGCCAGGCGTGCCGCTCGGGCGCCGCGGACGGGAATTGTGGTCTCGCACCTCGTCGGGCTGCGACGAGGAAGATCGCCGCGGCAGCTGAAGGTGGCCAAGGTTACGTGCGCGCAGGTAGGCGTCGGCGCCGAAGGTGAAGCCTTCGTTGGACACCTTGAGGCGGAGCTTGCCGGATTTCGCATAGACCCCGGCGAGAATGACCGCTGCCAGGCTCTGCGCTGGTTTGGGTAGGGAATACCGCTGGCCGTTTATCTCGAGATCGAGCGGGTAGCATGGATTTACGAACCCGCCATCCCGATCGTCAGTGATGTAGGCCACCACCTCATAGTGCTCACCCGGATCGGCAAATGCGGGAAGATGCCATGCCCCTAGCGAATGCCGTGACAGCGGTGTGATGGCCCCATTTGCGGCGATTGCCGCGACAGCGATCCGAGTATCGTTGCCGGCGAAATGGAAGATGCCAGAAGCGCCCTCAGAAAGCTCGATCCGCTGCCCAGACTGGAAGCTGCTCATGCGGCAAGCTCACGTGTGCGCGGACGCACGCTCGTCTCGATCTCGACTTCGAGGTCAATATTCGGCTTGCTCACCATGTCCGGTGTCAGGCGGCCGGTGAGAAGGCCGCCCCACTCGGCGAGGAGGGCAGATCCGAACTGCTCTGCATAGACCGAGCCGCCGGCGGGCCGTGCGTTGATCTCGAGAACCTTCCAGCTGTCATCGCTGGCCTTCCGGAACTGGATATTCACCACACCATGGAGCTGGAAGCGAGAAACGAGGCTTTTTGCGTCGTTCTCCAGAGGATGGCTGGACTGAAGCCGCTGGCGCGTGCCGTTCTTGGTGCGCGCGATGTATTTCAGCGCCAATCCCTCATGGGAGAGGATATCGAAAGACACCTCTGGTCCTGGGAGGAAAGGCATGACGACCTGAGGTTCAATTTCAGCGGTGGCTTCCGCAGCCCGCAGGGCATCAAGATAGATATCCTGGCGGATGCGACGTGCATCGGGATCCATCAGGTGAGACAGAGGATTGGCTTTGGTGAGCGTCCAAAAGCCCTGACCATTCACGCCTTCTCGCGGCTTCACGCATGGATCGACGTTGTCATTCGTGGCGCGGAAGCGCTCGACGATGCGAGCGAGATCAGCAGCACTGTGGGCGGTGAAGGTCGCGAGATGACAGGGCTCGTTCTTCAGCGCCTCCGAAAAGAGGAACTTGTCCTCGAGGAGTTCGAGGGTGTCCAGATCCGCCGGGAGGTGAACACGGCACGGAAGGCCGCCGCCGGCGAATAGGTGCCGCCGGGCTGTCGGCACGAAGACGTCGATCTCGTGATCGATGATCTGCCGACAAGCCCAGGCGAGGTAATCCACTCCCTTCGCTTTTGGCTCAACCCAAGTCTGCGAAGGGCCTTCGTAGATCGGTTTCCCTTCGGCAGTGCTGACGATGACCTCGAGGGCCGGGTCGGCGGCCATCATGGCCCGGGCGATGGGAGCTAGCGAGAAACCGCGGTTGAACCAAATGCGCATGGTGTGCCTGTGCAGGAGGGAGTGCAGCGGGAGGATCAGCGCAGAATATTGTGTTGGCGCGCGTCCTTGAGCCACTGCGGAAATTCGAAGAGGATCCGCTCGTAGAGCTCGTCGTCGCTGATCTTCGTGAGGTCGTCGACGCTGAAGAAGCCTGCATTGTCGACCACGCGGCCGGGCAAGGTATCGAGCTTGCGCAGGATGCCATAGTTAGCCTTGCCGACTCCAACGAACTGCCAGAAAATTGGGCGATTCGAGGTGCGGGTCAGGATGTCGGCGATCTCGGCGGATCGGGTGATGCCACCATCGGTGACAAAGATGATAAGCAGTGGTTCGGTACGAACTGGGGGCTCTTGAGCGAGGATGGCGTTCATGACCAGAGGCTCATTGTTTCCGTAGCCGATGGACTTGCCGCCCCTGGTCCGAGCCCCTCCAAACATACCCTTCTCCCCAGTGGGTTGTGCGCCGATCTTGGCGCCCGGCGATGGGCAGGTGCGGGAGACAAAACCTTCAAGATTGGTGGCGGTAAGGTCCTCTACGCGTTTGCACTCGGATGCGTAGAACCAAGTCGGCATGACGCCGTCTTGGTCGAGACGAAGAGATACCGGAGCGAGACGCTCCACCGTCTCCTGCACGGTGCCATCGGCGTATAGCCCTGCCATAGATCCGCTGGCGTCGATGACGAACTTCACCTCGGCCATTTCGTGCTCGATGCCGAGCTTCTTGAGCGTCACGCCAACCTTTTGCTTTCGCAGGTCAATCTTGCTCAGCGACACCGGCGGGGGAGGCGGAGGCGGAGCAACGGGTGATGGCGCCGGCGGAGCTGCAGCGGTGGGCTCATCGGCCACTTCGCCACCAAGGTGCTTCACGAGATCGGCGAGGCCGCCGGAAAAGCCTTGCACGACAGCCCCAACACGCCACGTGCCATTATGCTGGTACAGATCCAGCAGCATCAGGGCCTTCTCGTCGCCAAGACCGGCGAGCGCGTTGATCTGTGCGGCGCCAGCGATCTGTACGGAAAGCGCACGAGCTGAGCGAAGCGGCATGTTGTCGTGAGTGGCGGTGATCGAGATGCGATCGATCGACTGCGGCAGTCGGTTGAGATCAACGATGATCGATGTGGAGTTGCCGCCCTTGCGGAAGGTGATCGCACCTTCTGGACTGCGCTCATTGCTGAATAGGATGGTGTAGCGGTCGTCAGCGATCTTACGATTGGCGTCGAGACCAAAGGCAACGATGTCGATGTCCGACGGCTCATGGGTGACGGCGATCTCGATCATCCGGCTGGTCGTCAGGCCAGATACGGCGCGCTTCTCGCCGGGGGTCATCGTCTTCAATGGCCTATTCCTATCGGTCAGAAACTGAAGAAGGCCGCCAAGCTTATTCGGCTCGGCGGCCCTCCTATCGTGGTGTTGTTATCGCCGGTCGGATCAGCCGATGTTGACGCCCATCGCGTTGGCGAGGCCGCCCAGGCCGCTCTGCCAGCCTTCGCCGATCGCCTTCACCTTGATCTCGCCGGTTGCCGAACGATACAGCTCGACGAACACCATGGCCGCGTTGGTGCTGGCGTCTTCCGACAGGTCGTAGCGAGCCAGTTCCTTGCCGTCGGCGTCGTTGACGACACGAGCATAGGCGTTCGACACCGAACCGAAGTTCTGGCCGCGCTCCTGGCCCTCGTGGATGGTCACCGCGATGACGACCTTCTTCACGGCCTGCGGCAGCTTCGAGAAGTCGATCGTGATCTTCTCGTCATCGCCGTCGCCTTCACCGGTGCGGTTGTCGCCGTGGTGGGTCACCGAACCGTCGGTCGAGAGTTTGTTGTTGTAGAAGATGAAGTGAGCGTCCGAGAGGACCTTCTCATTTTCGCCCAGCACGAAGGCTGCTGCGTCGAGGTCGAAGGCTTGACCATCGGTCTTGCGTACGTCCCAGCCGAGACCGACCGTGACGGAGGTGAGGCCGGGAGCCTCCTTGGAGAGCGAGACGTTGCCGCCCTTGGAAAGCGAAACTGCCATGTGAAACGATCTTTCGCGCTGGAATGAAGACGGTCGAAGAGGAACCTCCCCGACCGGTGCGGCAACGATCAACCGATGTTGACGCCGTAGTTCGAGGCGAGCGGGCCCAGGCCGCCCTTGAAGCCTTGGCCGACGGCGCGGAACTTCCAGTCGTTGCCGTGGCGATAGACTTCGCCCAGGATCATCGCAGTCTCGACCGAGGCGTCTTCCGATAGGTCATAGCGCACGACTTCCTTGCCGGTCTTCTCGTCGACCAGACGGATGAAGGCGTTCGAGACCTGGCCGAACGATTGGCCGTTCTTCTCGCCATCGTGAATGGTCACGACGACCGCGATCTTGTCGACGTCGGCCGGCACCTTCGAGAGCGTGATCTTGATCTGCTCGTCGTCGCCTTCGCCTTCACCGGTGCGGTTGTCGCCTTGGTGTTCGGCGGCCCCGCCGGCGACGATCTTGTTGTTGTAGAAGCAAAAGTCGGAATCGTTGCGGACCTTGCCCGAGGCGTTCAGCAGAAACGCCGAGGCGTCGAGGTCGAAGTCCTGACCGTCGGTAGCACGAACGTCCCAGCCCAGGCCGACCATGATGGCGTCGAGACCGGGTGCTTCCTTCGAGAGCGAGACATTGCCACCCTTGGAAAGCGAAATTGCCATTCGGTAGTCCTTTCATCTTTTACTTGGCGGGTGAGTGAAGCCGGTTGGTGCAATCCGCCGACAGCACGCCGGGAATGATGACCCTCGCCCTCATCGGGCGTTCCCCGGCAGCGACCCCGCCGCCGGGACTAAGGATCACTGGGTGCGGACGTTCGGCACGACGTTGCCTGTGGGCAGGATAGCCTCCGCACGACCGTCTTCCTCGTATTCGCCGGGGAAGAGCTTCTTGTGTCGGATGGAGGCCCAAAGCGCGACGCCAATGAAGGTCGCACCAATCAGACCGGTGATGACTTCCGGCGTATGGACGCGGATGCTCAGGAGCATGATCGTCGCAAGCGCGATGATGGCGTAGAAGGCGCCCGGCTCCAGGTAGCGGAATTCCGACAGGTGTCCGCCGCGAACCAGGGCGATCGTCATCGACCGGACGAACATGGCGCCGATGCCGAGGCCGAGCGCGATCAGAATAATGTTGTTGGTGATCGCGAATGCACCGATCACGCCGTCGAAGGAGAACGACGCGTCCAGAAACTCGAGGTAGACGAAGGCGCCGGCGCCCGAACGAACGATCTTGCCGGTGACCATGTCCTCTTCACCACCCATCATGTCGCCGAACTTCTGGACCGCCAGGTAGGTGAGGACGCCCGAGAGGCCGGCGATCAGGAATGTCTGCTGCTCGCTGCCACTGATTAGGAACGAAAGCGCGACGATGATGATCGAGGTCATGATGTATGGTGCAAACGGAATGCGACCGATGGCCATCAGCGGCTTCTCGATAGCGCCGATCCACATATGCTCGCGGTCAGCGTCGAAGAAGAAGTTGAGGCCGACCAGCATCAGGAAGGCGCCGCCGAAGCCCGAAATGCCGATGTGAGCACCGGTGACGATGTCTTCGTATAGCTTGTGGTCGGTGAGCGCGATGCGCGCCGCTTCCCATGGGCTAACGCCAGCTGCGACCGACACGATAGCGATCGGAAACACGATGCGCATGCCGAAGACGGCGATCAGAATGCCCCAGGTCAGGAAGCGCCGCTGCCACTTAGCATCCATGTTCTTGAGGATGGACGCGTTGACGACGGCATTGTCGAGGCTGAGCGAGGTCTCCATCACGCCGAGGATGGCGGCGATGAATACCATGCCGAGAGCTGCACCAAGCAGACCGGTTTCGGCATAACCGGCGAGGCCGGCGAGAATGAGACAGATGATCGTAAAGACGATCGATCCTGCGAAGTTTTTCATTGATCCCCCTCCGGATGGAGATCTGGTGCCGTGGCGACAGATCGAAATTGATGGAGGCCTGTAGGCCGCCGTTCGGTGTGGTGCCGAGGGCGGTCCAGAAAGGCCGGCTAGTCTTTTGTAGCGCCCACCCAGTTCAGGTAGATGCCGACTGCATCGGCAAACTCTTTCTGGCTCGGATAATATTTCATGTGACGCTGCATCTGCAGTTCACCATCAACATTATCGATGACTGCCACGCCACAGAGACGCTTGTTGCTGTGACCTTCGTTCATGCGAACTTCGATTTCGGGTTGTCCCGGGATGTTCATTTTGACGACCCCGTCAGTCTTCTGCCAGTTCGGCGCACCCTCATAAATGAGGGCGAACACGCCGATACGCTTGATGCGATCGAAGAACCGACCGTTGACCCGGATCGTCTCGCCGCCGGTAACAGCCCCGGTGCGGTCGTCGCCTGACAGTTCGATCCATGGCTCTTCGTGATAGCTGCCGAAGGTGCGCCCCAAGGCCTGCACGACGCCGCGGTAGCCATCGTCCAACTCAAAGAGGACGCCTAGGTCGAGATCAACCTTCTTCGATCCTCCGAAGAAGCCGCTGCTGCCGGAACCTTGGTTCCAATTGAGGTTGAGGATGATTTCGCCGAACGTCTCCCCGGTCTTTTTAAGGCTGACGACGGAGTTGTTCTTTTCGAGCGAGATCTTCTTCAGCGATACCGGCGCAGCCGGCGGAGGCGGAGGCGGCGGAGGCGGAGTTGGTGCAGGTGCCGCGGCGGGAGCGTCCGCCACTTCACCACCGAAGTGTGCAATCAGAGCAGCCAGGCCGCCGGCGAAGCCAGCTGCGATGGTGCCAATCTTCCATCCCGAGAAATGGCGATAGATCTCGATCATCATCACCGCCTTCTCGGTGGTGAGATGCTGGGAGACATCGAAGGTCGCCTGGTTACCGTTGATGCTGACGACCAGCGGGCGGGATTCAGCGATTGGACGCTTGTCATGAGTCGCCGTGAAAACGATGCGATCGATCGACGTCGGAAGCCGGTCCAGATCGAGCGTGAAGGTAGCTGTGTCTGAATAAGCCTGCAGCTGGATCGCGCCTTCCGGCGACGACGTGTTGGAGAACAGCACGACATAGCGATCATCACCGATCACCTTTGCGCTGTTCAGCCCGAAGGCGGCAATGTCGACGCCACCGAGGCCGAAGTCGACTTTCACTGCGCATTTTGTGCCAATGCCCAACTCAGACAGACCGCGCTTTTCACCGCGCTGAAGCTGCATCAAATCCCCCCTGTTATGAATGAATGGAGCCGGGATCAGTTGAGCCCCGGCTCCGTGCGCTTCAGATTGCGCTGGCAGCGACGTGCGCCAGATCCCGGACGGTACGCCCGCTGGTGCGCGTTCCCACCGCCTTGAAGTTCCATTCGCCGCCGGCGCGCGAGAGAACGCCAAGGATGAGACCGGTATGCGAACCGCTATCCGAGATGTCGAAGCGAGCGAGTTCGCTGTTGTTGGTGCCATCGACGACGCGGCCGTAAGCGTTTTCGACTTTGTCGAAAGTCTGGCCCTGGAAGCTGTTCACCGTCAGAACGATGTGCTCAACGTTGCCAGGCAGACGGTCGAGTGCGATCTCGATCGTCTCGTCATCACCGTCGCCCTCACCGGTGCGATTGTCGCCGCTATGACGTACGGAACCATCGACGCTTTGGAGCTGGCCAAACCAGACGGTGTCCACAACGCCCTGGCGAGCGTCGAACAAGATGGCCGAAGCGTCCAGATCGATGCTATCGGCGCCGCCGAGAACTCGACCGAAAAACCCCTTCGCCTTCGCTACGTCCCAGCCCACGCCCAGCAAAATCTTGGTGAGGGTTTTCTTGGCTTCCTTGGTCAAGCTGACGGACTGGCTCTTCGTGAGCGAAATCATGAGTGTGTAAGCCCCCCTTCTTTTATCGACTTATTATACGCAACGAACAAATTAGCGTACGTGTATCCGTGTGACGGCAGTCGGTTATATCCGGTTTCCGACTGACGGAAACAGCTTCCCAGTTAGACTCATTGCTCCATCCTTCGAACACTATCATCATTGTTTTTTTGATTAACATGCTTTATAGCTTAACTCACATTAAACAATCACAGGACAGCTTTTGGATAGTGTAGGGAAGTACGGAAAGTCACGAATGATGCTCAGTTCAAGGCGCATCGGTATCGCATCTCCGAGTTTATAACGTCGCCATCCCACCTTCCGCGTAATCAGCGCTGGATGTCAATCCTTGTTGGAGAAGCAGCAATCCGGAATTTACCCGGAGCCGCAGGCCTTCCCCCGGGACTTGAGCTAGCCACAGTCCTGTCCACTCCCTGCTGGCATGAGTGTGTGGTCAGCCAGCGAGATGCGCTCTTGTCCGGTGGCAGGAGCCGGATTGTAGCTGACGGAAAGATCGCATGACTGACCTGACGAATGAGCCCGGCCAACTTCCGCTGTTCCTGTTTCAACCATCGCCGTTGCACATGGCAGTCGCTGCGACCTCGCGGATCTGAGCTGCGCCGCTCTCCGCCTCGACCACGCGGCCGCGGTGCTGGCGCAAGCCAGTCGCCTCGAAGGAAGCGAGTTCATAGACAGCTTCGATCTCGTTGAGCATGGGTTGGCCGAGGCACTGTTGATCGACGGACCGCGTAGAAGTTCCTGGAACACCTACTGAGAGCGGTGCCCTACCGCATTCACACGATTCTCACAGACAACGGCATTCAGCTCGCCAAGCAGCCACGCAACCGGACCACCGCCTGGTCACGTCAGATGCGCTTCGACATGATCTGCGAGGCAAACGATATCGAACACCGGCTCACCAAGCCGCACCATCCGTGGACCAACGGTCAGGTTGAGCGCATGAACCGGATCATCAAGGAGGCGACCGTCAAACGCTTCCACTATGAAAGCAACGACCAGCTCCGGACGCACCTCGCCGACTTCATGGCCGCTTACAACTTTGCCCTCCGGCTCAAGACGCTGAGCGGCCTCACGCCTTAGGAATACATCGCCGAGATCTGGACGTCAGAGCCAGACCGGTTGATTGTCAATCCGATCCGCCAGATGCCGGGACTAAACAATTAGGGGCTGGGTACGCCTCTGCCGCTGATCCTGGTGGATGACATAAATCGACGCAAACCGCTGTCGCTGAGGCTTTGGAGGAGGATCAGCAAGTCGATCTTTGCGTCTCCAGGCAGCCGACGTTTCCACTTCCTCAATCTCAACATACGTGAGCTGGCGATCACGCATGCGGGCAGATGCGGCTTCCCTAGGACGCCAACTTTTCGGAACGGCTTGCAGCACAACGAGTGGCAGCTATCCGCGTCGGCTCACCCGAAAGCCGCCAGGCGGCTAAGTTTCGGATATCGGCGGTTCGCTTCATCGTGCAGTCCGATGACCGCGGGCAGCTTCCGAGAACGCACCGTTTCAAGCGGAATGACCGACTTTAGGGCGCAAAGCCGACCGGCTTGTTTGCGCGACACGAATGGCGGGTTTCGGTAGGAGCCGCCGCTCGCATCGACGACGCCGAATGTCTTGAGCTGGTCGGCACCTGCCGTCCCGACTAGGAAACTCCAACGGGATGTCCGGGCGGACACGGTGATCCAAGGGGCGACGAACGCTCCGCTTCCCAAAACCTGTTCCCAATTGCTCTTTCCCGAAACTGCCGGTCAAGCACGGAGAAACGGGACAACGGAACACCCTACGACGCGGCCCGTACACGCCGTACACGATCGTAACCAACACAGAGCCGGGATGGGCGAGGTATCGCGGTCCAAGTAGATGGCGTAGACTGCCGCATCGGTCACGGCATCAACAGCGAAGGTCTTCCTTTGCGTACACCGTCGGTTCGCTTCACGAAGTCGGCGGTATCGCGGCGGTCCTGGCGCGGTGAAGGGCGGTCACCCGCTTGACGTGGGCGATGCTGCATCCGGCTAGTTCCGCCGTCTTCGCGATGCTCATGCCCGCCTCGCGCAGGCCGACGATGCGGCGGTGATGGGCAAGGTCGGGCTTTCGGCCGGTGTACCGCCCAGCCCTCCTAGCGATCTCGATCCCCTCGCGCTGCCGCTCGCGCCGGGTCTCATAATCGTCGCGCGCCGTCTGCAGCGCGACGCGCAGCAGCATGTCCTGCACCGCTTCGAGCACAATGCGCGCCACGCCCACGCTGTCCGCCACTAAGTCACTGAGGTCGACGATCCCCGGTACCGCCAGCCGGGCTCCCCTGCCGCGGATCGTCCTCACTAGCAACTCGGCTTCCGGCAGCGGCAGGCGGCTGATGCGGTCTATCTTCTCGGCCACCACGACTTCGCCCGGCTGCAGATCCGCCACCATGCGCAGCAGCTCCGGCCGATCGGGCCGCGCACCCGACGCCTTCTCCCGGTACACCGCCGCGACGTAGAAGCCGGCCGCCCGCGCGCCAGCCACGATGTTCTCCTGCCGCGTCAGGTCCTGCTCGTCCGTACTCACACGAAGGTACACCCGCGCCGCCTTCACCTCGCTGCCTGCCATCTGCTCATCACTCCCGCTCGGCTTATTTGGGTACACCCATGTGAGCCACCACTGCGGCAACCGGCTCGGAATAGCAAACGCCGATCCTGTCGAGCCTAGCTCAGCAAGCCAGGTCTAAGTAGCTAATGGCGCTGATATGAACGACGACTGATCACCAAACGCGCTGAAGTGCGCTGCTTCGCGCTATCCGTCAGCGCCAATATCCGGTATGATCCGAGAGTTGGGTCAGCCAAGCGAGTTCAGTGCAGATGGAAGCACAGAGGGTCAAGATCGTGGACGGTGGTAAACTCGTGATCCCGGCGGCCATGCGCCGTGAGCTCGGGATCACCACGGGTGATACCGTTCTCGTCGATGTCGACGATGGCGAGCTACGGGTACGTTCCGTGCCTAAGGCGCTCGAAAGGGCTCGCGCGATCCTTCGCAAATATGTGCCCGAAGGCGTCGGTTTGGCTGACGAGCTGATCGCAGAGCGCCGGCGCGAGGCGGAGCGTGAGTAGCAAGGTCGTACTCGACGCCTCCGCCCTGCTCTGCCTTCTGAACGACGAACCTGGGGCGGATCGGGTAGTCGACGTCCTGACCCGCAGCATTATCGGAACGACCAACCTCGCCGAGGTCGTCTCCAAGCTTCGGGACCGAGGATTGCCGCTCGACGAGGTACGTGAGGCTCTTGGCGGGCTGCACCTCGATGTACGGCCGCTCTCTCCTGCCCAGGCGCTCATCATAGGCGACCTGCGACCGTCGACGAAGGCGCTTGGACTTTCGCTTGGTGACCGAGCGTGTCTTGCCTTGGCGATTGACCTACAAGCGGAGATGTTCACGACGGACGGGCCGCTGGCGAGCGCTGAGGTCGGCGTCACCATCACCAACGTACGGCCGCTGGCCGATTAGCCGCACATTCGTGCTTTTGGGTACGGTACGCTCAGGCAGGCGAGTTGTGGCGGAACAGAGCGGCTGCCGTCCACTGTTTCGGGCGCAGATCCACTCTTTTCAGCTGCTGCTGTAGGTAGGATGGCGTCCACCATTTTAGGGAAACCTACAGGTTGGATACCTTCGAAAGGATCACTCAAGGACGAAAATCATGGTCGCTCGGTACAGCCTGCAATCCACCGTGAAGGGTGAAACGGATCCGGTGACGCTGATCATACATCAGACTGCGGATACGAATGAGCAGCTCGAACTGCTGCTGGCGGTCGAGGGCGCGAAAACCCTGAAGCTCGTTCCGGGTCGCGACCTGGACGGCGCGAAGATAATGATGCGCGCTGGAGCCTCGTTCAGTCGTCACCAGGGCGTCCGGCTCTCAAACGGCTTCAACGTTGTCGACCCATCAACCTGGCATCGCCAGGGCATCGGTACTGTCGCCCTCAACCTCATGGTCGATTGGGCGAAGCGTCACCATCCTGATGCTGACATCCGCCCAGTCGAGCTCAAGCGATACAAGCAGGATGTTGAAGACGACGATCCACGCCTGGCCTTCTATCGCCGGTTCAACCTTCAGTGGGATCTCGCGGATCAGGATGAGGATGCCGTGAATCTTCTATCGCTGCCTATGAAGGTGCGAGACCTTCAGGCAGTCCCACTTCCGTCGCGGTTGACACTATTGCCATGATGAACGGCGACGTCCCCCCCGCTCCTCCGCCTCCGGCAGAAGTAGCTGACGATCTCGAAGCTGTCCTCGCCGGTGCGATGGTCCTTCTCGATACCGTGGAGAGCCTCGAGCCTTACCTTCCGGATCTGACCGCCGACGACCGCGAGCGTGTCGATCGCTATGTAGGCCGTGCCTCGGCCGATGCCACGCTGCGCGCGTACAAGTCGGATTGGCGGCTGTTTTGCGCCTGGTGTCGCGAAAGTGGTTACCGGCCGCTGCCTGCCACACCTTCAACTGTGGCCGCGTTCCTTACATTGCTCGCCGAGACCGGATTTGTCCCCCTCGAACCACGACGGACCAAGACGGGCAAGGTTCTTCCGCGCAAAGCGCCATCTCCGCTTGGCAAGGCGACCATAGGCCGGCGGCTGGCTGCAATCGTGTTCGCCCATCGCGCAGCCGACCTGGAACCCCCGACCTCCCAGCCGGACGCCGCCCGGCTCGAAAAGGCGATGCGCGCGATCCGGCGGGAAAAGCGTGACGACCTCCCGGACAAGAAGCGCGCAGCCGATGGCGATGTGATGCGCGACATGCTCAGGAGCATCACCGGGGATGACCTGCGCGCCTATCGCGACCGCGCGCTGCTTGCGATCGGGATGGCAGGCGCCTTCCGACGCTCCGAGCTCGTTGAAGTAACAGTCGCCCGGGTGGCCGAAGATGCGCGCGGCCTTTTGATCCGGATTCCTTCCTCCAAGACCGATCAGGAGGGCGATGGCCAAACCGTGGCCATTCTGGATGGTCGCAGGCTCGAACCTGTCCACCATTATAATGCATGGATTGAAAAGGCGGGGATTTGCAGCGGTCCGGTGTTCCGCAAGCTCACGCCGCAGGGTCGTCTCACTGAAAAGTCGATGAGCGCGCAGGGCGTGGCCCTTGTGGTCAAGGCCGCAGCCGTAGCGGCCGGCTATCCGCCTGAATTGTTCTCTGGCCATTCGCTGAGGGCCGGCTTCCTCACCGAAGCGGGGCGGCAAAGCGCGAACCTGTTCAAGATGAAAGAGCATAGCCGCCACTCGTCGCTCGAGATGGTCGCCGAATATGTGCGGGACCATGAGCGGTTCCGCGAGCACGCGGGGGAAGGTTTTCTGTGACAGCACTCATCGTAACTGCAAACGGCCTGATCGGCCGTGAGCGAGAGTTAACCGAGGCAGAGCACTTGGCCTTGCGAAGCTATGGGGCGGATTCGACCTTTTTTCATGCGATCGCGCAGGGGCGCACCGAGGCACTGTCGCACAATCCGAACTTCGGCACGTTTTCATCCGGCGCGCGTGCAAAACGCGACGCCATCGACGCCGTTTTCTCAATGTCGCGCCTGTTGAGTGCGCAGACGCTCTGGTCGGGCCATGGCCATGGCTGGGGTGTTCGCGGCGCCCTGGAGGGGGCACCGGCCAGCTTTGTGGGCCTGCATTATCGTTATCCCGGATACATCTCGACATCGACGGAGCGAAGCTGGTGCGACGCATTCCTCGACAAGCGCAGCCGCAACCAGAGCCGCCCCACCATGCTGGAATTTCGGCTGCCGGCCGGCTCGCCTGCGATCGACATGCACGACGGCGCCGCTCAGGGGGAATTTGAGATCCTACTCCCGCGTGACACCCTGTTCTCGATCACCGACGCACAAATGCTACCGGGGGACCTTCTCCAGCTTATCCTGGAGCCTTGCGAGGCGCCGGTATGAGCGAGGATGACTGGCCTCGAGTCGACGATCAGGCGGGACCAAGGCGAGCCGAGGATATCGGTCCCACCGAGCTCACGGCAGCCCTTAACGCGCTCGCTGGTTTCAGCGACAATCCCTGGCTGGTCATGCAGGGTCAGCAACTGGAGCTGATCGACAATGTCCTCAACGGCATGGAGCGCGAAGTTCTGCGGCACATGCACGATGACGATCGACCGCTTGAGACGATGGCGCTTTTGACGGCTCTCTCGCCCATGTGGATCTACGCAGCTTACGAGTTGCTGCGGACGTGGCGCCAGCGGTGCGACGAAGTGGTCCGACTTGCGTCCAGCGGCGGCTTCGATCTGAAAGCAGCCCATCTGGAACGCGAGGTCAATTACCAGCACTACGATCGGGAGCTTCGCGCGCAGCAGCTCAGAATCGCCCGCGACAATCCCGAGCTTGTACAACGGATGCGCGATGATCTGGCGCGGACCGAGATGGGGTTCACGACGATCGAGTTTATCCGCATTGCCCTTGCCAAGCATGAGGTCAGCGGCAGCAAATCCAAGAACAAACCGATTGCCTTTGCGCCTGGGCTCGCGATGCCCAATCGCTACACAGGCAGCATGGAATATGAACTGAGCGTCGGCGGCTCAATCATAGGCTACCATACTCGCCGCGACCTCGCCGAAACGATCCGCTTCATGCCTACCACGCCGGTGCCGACCGCGGAAGAAATGAAGGATTTCCGGGAGTATATGCGACCTCCAGAGGTCGGCTGAGGCTTAAGCCGTCTTCCACTTGCCATTAAAAACTCGCCACCCGACCATGCCCGCTGCAACGCCCAGCATTCCACCGACGAGGTAAGCGCTCGGCGCATCATCCGGGACAAACAGCCCGCCGGCGACGTATCCACCAATAGTGGCGGTCCGAGTGACTGCGCCGTAGATTGCAGCAACCTTGCCATGTTGGGCCGGCGGACACTCGGATTGGAGCAACGTTCGCACGGCAACGTTGTGGATGCTGTTAGCCCCGCCGCCGGCGACGAACGCGATGGCGACGATCGCCAGTGTGCTTGGCGCTAGGCCGATCAGCAGCATGGTCGCCCCCATGACCCCAGCCGTCCCGAACGCTGTCGCTCCCAATCTGTTGCCGATGACGGTTTCGGCCATCGTCGCGCCAAGGAGCATCCCGGCGGCCCAGAGGGCGGTAAGCACGCCAAATGCAACAGGCCCGCTCTTCAGCGTCATCATCACCAGGAAAACGAAAGCGACGTCAGCAATTGCCGTGGCAAAAACCTCCAGGCTCAGCGCGCCCGTGACCACCATAATTCTTCGATTACCGAGTAATGGGCGGTAGTCGGCGAACAGATCAGGCTCTGCCGCTTCTTCCTTCTGGGGTCTGCGGCGCAGGCCACTCATAGCTACGATGCAGCACAAAACGGCAAAGCTGGTGGCATCGACCATAAGTGCGTTGCTGGCCCCGATCCAACCGATTAGGATTCCACCTGCGACCGGACCTGCCAGCATGCCCAAACTACGGACGATTTCGAGATAGCTGTTCGCGCGCGCCAGCGTCATGCCGAGCGCGCCGGAAAGGACCGGAATGAGCGCAAAGGTGGCGGCACTGCTGATTGTGAACAGCAGGCTCAGAACCGCCGCACCGACGAGGGTCATCGGCGGGATAGCTGCGACGATCGCGATCACGACTGCCTGCAGTGCCGAGACGACGATCAGCACCAGAGCTGCGTCCCTGCGATCTATCAGCCGCCCCGCCCAAGGGGCGGCGATCAGGCCGGGAAGCAGCTCCGCGATGAGCAGGGTTGGGACGCCATATGCCGATGAACCTTCGGCGGTCCGAAACATAAGCGTGAGAAGCGTAATTTCATCGCCGATGGTGGAAACCGTGAGCGCAGCGAGTACCAGCCATCCCCACCCCTGCCGGAACTCCAAGGCCATTGATGCACTCCCCCTCTACCGTTCCGTCCGTCTTGGCCTTCCCTGATAAGCTCTCTACCATCGGCGTCCCCCAATCCGCGACGATGTTCAGTGAATTACCGGAGAGCACAGAGGACTTCAGGGTCGATGACGCAGGCGGCCAATTCCGACAGAGGCCGGGGCCGGTAACGCACTTCCCGATGAAGGCTCTTCAAGATCCGCGATAATCGGGCAGTCTGGACGGTCATCGCCGGCGCAGCAACTCACCAGCCCCTGCAACGTATCGACCATCTGGTTGAGCCCCTTGATGCGGTCCTGCAGCTCGAAAATATGCGACTGCGCAATCCGCTTGACGTCGGCGCTGTGGCGCGACCGGTCGCGCCACAGGTTGAGGAGCTCGTTGATCTCCGTCACCGCGAACCCAAGGTCCCGCGCGCGTCGGATGAAACGGAGCATGTTGACGTCGCCCGGTGAATAGTCCCGATAACCTGAATCCCGGCGATCCGCCTTTGGAATGAGGCCAGTCTGCTCATAGTAGCGGATCATCTTAGCGGAGACGCCGGACGCCTTGGCTGCTTGGCCGATGTTCATCGCCCCGCTCCCTTTTCAAGCGTGCCAGTCGATCCCTCCGGGGGTTGGAATCCCCGAAGCCGCAGCGAATTACCGAGGACGAACACGCTCGACATTGCCATCGCGCCGGCAGCAAACACCGGTGACAGCAGGATGCCCCAGATCGGCCATAAAGCACCGGCAGCGACCGGGATGAGCGCCGTATTATAGGCGAAGGCCCAGAAGAGGTTCTGGCGGATGTTCCCGATCGTGGCACGAGAGAGCGCGATCGCCGACGCCACGCCGTTGAGGTGGCCCGACATCAGCACGACGTCGGCAGCCTCGATGGCGATGTCCGTGCCCGTGCCGACCGCAATCCCGACGTCTGCCTCGGCAAGCGCCGGTGCATCGTTGATGCCGTCACCGATGAAGGCGAGGCGACCATATTCTGCTTTCAGGCGGCGTACGGCCTCGACCTTTCCGTCAGGCAGGACTTCAGCGACAACCTCGTCGATGCCCAACTGGCGCGCGATCGCCTGGGCGGTGTGCTGATTGTCGCCGGTGATCATCGCAACCTTCAGGCCGAGACCGTGAAGAGCGGCAATGGCCGCAGGGGTCGTTTCCTTGATGGGATCAGCCACAGCGATGACGGCTGCAAGCTTGCCATTGATCGCTGCATAGAGGGGCGACTTGCCTTCAGCGGCCAGGCGTGATGCTGTCTTGGCGAAAGCGGTGACGTCCAGACCAAGCTCGCGCATGTAGCGATCCGCCCCGATTTCGACCCGATCGCCAAGCACCTCGGCGCGAACACCGCGCCCGGTCAGGGATTCAAAGTTGGCCACCTCAGCGAGACTAAGCTTCTCGGCAAGAGCGGCGTCGACAATAGCGCGGGCAATCGGATGTTCGGACTTGTCCTCTACTGCCGCAATCCGGGCGAGAACGGCCGACCGGTCGAAGCCGAGCGTGACCTGCAAGTCCGTCAGCGCAGGTCGGCCTTCGGTCAGCGTGCCGGTCTTGTCGACGGCGACGACCTTGGCATCACGCAGCAGCTGCAGCGCTTCTCCCTTGCGGAACAGAATGCCCAGTTCAGCTCCCCGCCCGGTGCCAACCATGATGGCTGTAGGCGTCGCCAGACCCATCGCGCAGGGGCAGGCAATGATGAGGACCGCGACCGCATTGACCAGCGCGAAGGTCAAGGCCGGGGACGGACCGAATACCAGCCAGGCGCCGAACGTGAGCGCGGCCACCGCCATGACAGCGGGCACGAACCACATCGTCACCTTGTCCACGAGCGCCTGGATCGGCAGCTTCGATCCTTGCGCCTGCTCGACCATGCGAATGATCTGGGACAGCATGGTGGCATCGCCGACTGCCGTTGCGCGGAATGCCAGAGCCCCCTTCTGGTTGACAGTGCCCCCGACGAGGCTCGCCCCTTCCGCTTTCCTGGCCGGAATTGGCTCACCGGTGATCATGGATTCATCGACGTAGCTTTCGCCCTCGATAACCTCGCCGTCGACAGGGATCCGTTCACCGGGCCGAACTTCGATGATGTCGCCCGCAACGACGTCTGCGACGGCAACTTCGACCGTACCGTCGGCACGGCGTACGCGCGCTGTTTTGGCCTGGAGGCCAACGAGACGCTTGATCGCCTCGGACGTGCGCCCTTTTGCCCTCGCCTCCAGATAGCGGCCGAGCAGGATCAACGCGATGATGACCGCTGCCGCCTCATAATAGACGTTCACTGTCCCTGGCGGGAGAAGCGTCGGAGCGAAAGTGGCAACAAGCGAATAGCCATATGCCGCCAGCGTGCCGACCGCGACGAGCGAGTTCATGTCCGGAGCGAGCCGGATCAGGGCCGGGAGGCCTTTCTGGTAGAAACGAAAGCCTGGAATTGCGAGCACGAGGGTCGTCAGCGCGAACTGAATGTACCAGCTCGTCTGCATGCCGATCGACATCGCAATGTACATATGGACGCTGGGAATGAGGTGAGACCCCATTTCCATGAGAAAGACCGGGAGAGCGAGGATCACCGCGATGGTGAGATCGCGCTTGAGCAGCTTGCGCTCCTCTTCCTTTCGATCGTCGCCGTCATCGGCATCGGCGGCCTTCGCGGCCAGAGGTTTTGCTTCATACCCCGCGCCAGCGATGGCAGCGATCAGCGACTTTGCGTCAGCCGCGCCGCGGATCGTGGCGCGCTCGGTCGCCAGATTGACGCTCGCTTCCACCACACCCGGCACGGCCTTGAGCGCACGCTCGACGCGCCCGACGCATGACGCACAGGTCATGCCGAGCACGGTAAGTTCTGTGGTTTCTGCTGGCACCGTATAGCCCGCCGACTCGACCGCTTTTACCAGCTCGGACCGATTGACCGGGCCTCCCGTCGTGATGCTTGCCCGCTCGGTTGCGAGATTGACGTTGACCGCGCTCACGCCTTCGATCTTGCCGATTGCGCGTTCGACGCGGCCCACGCACGACGCGCAGGTCATACCCTCGATGGGCAGGGTGATTGTCGAAACATCTGTTTCGATGGGGGATTTTTCGGCCAGCATGTTCCGCTTCCTCGATTCTCGCGAACTTGACCAACCCCATGTGAGGCTTCCCATCATTGGAAGGTCAAGGTTCAAGTTTTTTTGGCCGGGCGGGTTGACCTTCCAACGATGGCAAGCCCCATTTCTTACGGGACGAACTCGAATTTTGAGGAGAATCCCGATGCAGTTCCACGTCCAGGACATGACCTGCGGATCGTGCGTCCGGCACATCAACGAGGCGATCGGCAAGGTCGATCCTGCGGCCACTGTCGAGGCCGATACCGTGTCGCGCACCATTTCCGTGACCACCACCGCAAGCCAGGAAGATATCCAGAAGGCGCTGGCGGACGATGGCTATCCGACCACTTTGGTCGAAAGCGCCGAGGAGGTGCAGTCGTGAAGCACGAAGGACATAGCGAGCATCAGGCCGAAGGCCTGTCGGATAACCCTGTCATTCGCGATTATCAGGTCGCAAATAACCGCATGCATGCGGACATGGCGATTGAGTTCAGCGGGGACGCTGACCTCGATTTCCTGCGCGGCATGATCCCGCACCATCAAGGCGCGATCGACATGGCCCGCGTCGTTCTCGATCACGGCTCCGATCCCGAAGTGAGCAAATTGGCGCAGGCCATCATCGATGCGCAGGAGAAAGAAATCGCGCTCATGAAGAAGTGGCTCGCTGACCGTAGCCAGTAAGCCGCGCATCCCTATGGCCGGCCTCCTCTGGGCTGCCCCCCAGTCCCCCTGAGCCCTTGGGTCGGCCAGGTGGCTGGGTGTTGATCAACGCAACACCCAGCCATGGGTGCGCCTCGGTATCCAACAATGGAGCCGAGGCGCATTTGCATCCGCCACAGTTGATGAGTTGCAACGAACACACTGCTGAAAGGACGTCTGATGAATGTGACCGTAGGAGCCATCATGCTGGCCTTGGGCGTCGGCATCATCCTTTGGACCAATCAACGAGCGTTCAATCGGCGCAATGTCGCAGGCGTGCAGGAATTCAACTCCTACGGCCATGCCCTCCTGATCCGGACGCTCGAACGGATCGGCAGGCTTGTGGCATGGCTCTTGATGCTCGTCGGCGCCGGATCGCTGTTTGTTTACTTTATGACCGGTCGCGGTTGATGCCCGGTCGGGGGCCAAGGCCTGCCTTGTCGAAGGCCACTGGGCTGCGATCATAGCTGGGTATTCGAAAGCCCCGCGAACGCGGGAGCTGCCAGCGACATCAGGCGTCCACGATCAGAACCTCACCGGATATGAACCCTTCGACCGACCGTTGAAATGCCTTCCCCACGAGCGCGCCCGGAACCGGCTCGAAGCCCGGCATCATGGCACCATAGACGTCCCACGCCTCCTCGAGGACGGTCGGATTGACCACGTTGATCCGTATGCCGCGCGGCATTTCGTGCGCGACGCAGCGCACGAATGTGTCGATCGCGCCGCTGGTCGTCGCATCCGCGATCGCCTCGGGAACGGGCTTGATATTCAAGATCCCGGAAATGAGGGTAAACGAGCCGCAGTCAGCGACATAGTCACAGCCTACACGCACCAGGTTGATCTGCCCGAGCAGCTTGCTTTCGATGGTTACGCGCCATTGATCATCGGTCATGGTCACGAAGGGCGCGTACTCGCAGTGGCCAACGGCGCAGATCACGGCATCGACTTGTCCGACCTTTTCAAACAGCGCTCGGATAGATGCCGTGTTGGTAATGTCCACTTGGTGATCGCATGTCGAGCCAGAGCGGCTGGCGGTCACGACGTCGTGGTGGGCGAGGCCTTTGAGCGCAGCCTGTCCCATGAGGCCGTTAGCCCCAACGATGAGAATCTTCATTGTCGTTGTCTTTCCCGGGTCGATTTTGCGCCGTCAGAGGCCGAGGCGAAAATCCGAAATGCTGGTCTTGGTCAGGGTCAGGTCCCGGAACTGGGTCACAGATCCCTTGCCCTGCGGCGATTGCGCGCTCACGCCCACCCACAGCTTCTGAGGATAGTCATTTTTGAACAAGCGGATCAGCTGCCAGCTCTTCTGGTCCGTCGAATAGTAGAACCCGACCGTTTTCGTATCCGAAGAGATTTTCATCCAGACATTCGGCGCTGTCACAACATCATGATTGTTGTCATCGGAGGTGTCGTTCGTGCGGACGCTGACGATGCGAACCCGTCCCCGCTCATCACGCTCCATCGCCATTTTGAGCCAGTGGGCATCATCGACCCATATGTAGAAGGTGCCGGCGTCGTAGGTAGCGTTGAACGACGGGGTCACCAAACCTGACAACGTCCAGGACTTGGCATTATCGACTTCTGCCAGGAGAACCGGCGCAGTGTTGTTCGACAGCTTGCCGTCGGGATCGCGGAAATTGTCACGCCCGCCCTCGCTCGCCAGCGAGATCATTCCTCCTTCAACCTTCGCGGATCTTGCCGCCTGATTAAGCGATCGGGTGAAGCTGATTCCCGGCAGGGCCAGGTTCACTTTTTCATCGCCCATTTGCTGAGCATTCGCCGGCAGCGCCAGACCCATTGCGATCACCATCAAAGGGAGTTGCACTTTCATCGTCAGATCCTCTTTTCTGTCTTGAACGTCGTCAGGTCACCGCCGAGGCGAGTAGACCGGCAAGATGATCGACCGCTTCCTTCTTCGAAATGCGGCCGCGCTGCACCTCGTTCGAGAGCGATGCGGCGGCGCCGACAAAGGCTACGACCGAGGCAAAATGGATGGGACGTGCAGCGCGAGACTCGAGCGTCGCAACGCAAAGGCCGACATAGCGATCATCGCAGTCCCGGCGCATGGTTTCCATTTCGGCGCCGCCACTCAGAGCGCCAGCCAGCGCCGCTGCCACAGGCCCTGACTGCTCGACGCAATCGACATAGGCCTGGGCGATGACTTTAGCCGCCTCCTCGACCGTAGCTGCGCGCTCGAGGGCCTTGGTCAGCTCCTCGATATGGCCGGTATAGTAGCGATCATAGAGCGCGCAGAGCAGCCCTGCCCGGCTCTGGAAATGGTTATAGGCAATCGGCTTGGAGACCCCTCCCCGCTCGGCCGCCTCGGCCAGCGTCAGAGCATGCACGCCGTGCTCGGCAACATACGACCATGCAGCGTCGAGTAGGGCATTGCGGCGATCCGCCGCGGACAACTTCACCACCGGAACAAACTCATATTACGATTCGTAACTTACTTATCGTAATAAATCGCTCGCGACGCAAGCGCACCTTTTTGGTGTCTCGGAAGCGGCGTGATCAGAACGGGTTCGCTGCTTCATGGCGATCGAACACATTGCCAGATTGCGTTCGCGAGAAAGAGCTTGACCTTACCATGATGGGAAGGTGGACAAGGTATGTCGTTTTATCCCCTCTGAGGGACTTGAGAGGCGACATGACTGATTTGATCGACCGCCGTGCCCTCCTTCGGGGAAGCGCGGCTTTGGGAGGAACGGCTGCGCTCGCCAGCTGGTTTCCTGCCTGGGCCCAACCCGTGTCCGCCGGTATCGTGCGGCCACTCCCGACAGTGTCCGGCGATGAAATCCATCTGAAGATCGCTGCGCAGATGATGACGATCGATGGCCGGATGAGCCATGCGATCGGCATCAACGGCACAGTGCCCGCGCCGCTTGTTCGGCTGCGGGAAGGACAGAAGGTCCGCCTCCATGTTGAAAATGCACTGGACGAGGACAGCTCGATCCACTGGCACGGGCTGATCCTCCCCTTCCAGATGGACGGCGTTCCAGGCGTGAGTTTCCCCGGGATCAAGCCCAGGTCGACCTTCACCTACGAATTCCCGATCGTTCAGTCGGGGACCTATTGGTATCACAGCCATTCGGGTCTGCAGGAACAGCTGGGCCATTATGGCCCGATCGTGATCGACCCCGCCGGCGAGGACCCGATCAAGTCCGACCGCGAGCATGTTCTGGTCCTGTCCGACCACAGCCCGCTTCACCCGCATACGATCTTCCGCAAGCTCAAGCAGCAAGGAGGCTACTTCAATTTCCAGAAGCAGACGCTGGCTGGCCAGCTCGCTGGCCGTGACCAGAGCGGCAAGGATCGGCTTGCCTGGGGCGCGATGCGCATGGACCCGACCGATGTTTCAGACGTAACGGGCAGCACCTACACCTATCTCGTGAACGGCCATGGCCCTCGGGACAACTGGACGGGGCTGTTTCATCCGGGCGAGCGCATACGCCTGCGCATTATCAACGCCTCGGCGATGACGACGTTCAACTTCCGGATTCCCGGTTTGAAGCTGACGGTGGTGCAGGCAGATGGTCTCCCGGTTCGTCCGGTGAGCGTCGACGAAATTCAGGTAGCGGTTGCCGAGACCTATGACGTGATCGTCGAGCCGGCAGACGACCGTGCCTATACGATCGTTGGCGAGAGTGTCGATCGCTCGGGGATGGCGCGCGCCACCCTTGCTCCGCGCGAGGGCATGGCCGCAATTGTTCCGCCGCTGCGCAAGCGTCCCTTAGCCGACATGAAAGACATGGGGATGGGCGATATGGCGGGTATGTCCAGCATGGATCATTCGGCCATGCCCTCGAGCGGCAAAGATGCTGCTTGCCCGCCGGAACATGCGGCGATGGGACATTGCAAGCCCGCCGGCGACGCGGCGGCAATGGACCAACCGACGATGAGCCACGGCACCGGCGGCATGAAGCATTCGATGCGCGACATGTCGATGGCACCCGAGGTCAAGGACACACCGACGGTTCAGACGATATCGCCGATGCCGATCGACCGAACGGGCGAACCAGGCCAAGGGCTCAAGGATGTCGGCCACAAGGTGCTGGTTTACCGCGATCTCATGGCGGTCGAGCGCAACCCCGACGTAAGAGCGCCGGACCGATCGATGCGGATCCATCTGACCGGCAATATGGAACGTTACATGTGGGCGTTCGACGGCGTCAAACTGAGCGAAGTGAAAAAGCCCATCCCGTTTCTCAAGGACGAGCGGGTCCGCATCACGTTGGTCAACGATACAATGATGGGGCACCCCATCCATCTGCATGGACATTTCTTTGAGCTGGTCACCGGCCACGGCGCCTACGCCCCGCGCAAACATACCGTCCAGGTGCAACCCGGCGGCACCGTGACGTTCGACGTGACGACTGACGCCGTGGGCGACTGGGCGTTTCATTGCCACATGCTTTATCACATGCACGCAGGGATGATGCAGATCGTCTCCGTGCGCCCCCGCGAAGGAACGGCCGCATGAAAATCCTCATCTCTCTGTTCGCAACCTCGATCCTGGCTTTGAGCGCGCCGCTGGCTGCCCAAACAATGGACCACAGTCAGCATGGCAACACCCGGGCAGATGCCAGGAAAGCGCCGTCCCGGCCCTCGGCCAAGCCCACGGCGAAGCCACGCAAAGCGCCTGCGCCTTCGCGCCAGGCGCCTGCGAAGAGCGATCCATCCTGCCCGCCCGAGCATGCCGCCATGGGTCATTGCACACCCAAGCCTGCCGGTGCCGCCAAAGGCAAGCCAAGTGCCTGGCTCAGCCATATGAACGAGTTGCGAGCATGAAAACCCTGGCATTCCTGAGTGCGGCGTCGGTCCTGGCGCTCGCCAGCCCGGCGGGCGCTCAGTCCATGGATCATTCTCAGCATCAAAGCGCGCCCGCGTCGGCCGCAGATAGACCGGACGCGACAAGCAAGACGGGGGCGACGGCATGTTCTCCGGAACATGCCGCCATGGGGCACTGCAAACCCGCCCCGGCCGAAGCGAAAAAGGACCCGCTTGTCCCTGCTTCGGCGCCCGAGGTCAAAGTCCGCAAGCAGCCTGTCTGCGCCCCGGAGCATGCGGCGATGGGCCATTGTACACCGGCGCCCGACACGCAGGAAGGTGACGAAGATTCGTCAGCTGGACCACCCCCGTCAGCGACATCTTCAGACCCCTCCTGCCCGCCCGAACATGCGGCAATGGGTCATTGCACCCCGAAGGCGGCCGCTCCCGTTATGCCATCGGTGGAGCAGTCGGGGACTGCGCTTCCAGCCGGCAATGCACCGGCGCCAGCAGCGCCCGACGCAGATTATGCAGATCGGGTCTGGGGTCGCGATGCGATGAAGCCTGTTCGGAACGCCATGATGAAAGAGCATGGCGGGATGTCCTATTCACAGGTCATGCTCAATCTCGCCGAGATCCAGATCCGCGATGGCAAGGAAGGCTATCATTGGGATGGAGAGGCCTGGTTCGGCGGGGACATCAACCGGCTGACGGTCAAATCTGAAGGCGAAGGTGATTTCGGTGGCGGTCTGGAGGGCGCCGAGGTCCAGGCTCTCTACAGCCGCGCGATTGGCCCCTACTTCAATCTGCAAGCAGGCGTACGGCAGGACATCCGACCAGAGCCTTCGCGCACATACGCCGTCATCGGCTTTGAAGGCTTGGCCCCCTACTGGTTTGAGATCGAGGGCGCGGCCTTCGTCTCGGACAAAGGCGATCTCCTGGGCAGGATCGAGGGCTATTATGATCAGCGTATCACGCAGCGCCTGGTCGCGCAGCCACGCGCCGAGGTGAACCTTTCCGCGCAGGATATGCGCGCGGAAGGGATCGGGTCGGGTCTGGTCAATGCCGAGCTCGGGCTGCGGGTTCGATACGAGATTGTCCGCGAGTTTGCGCCCTATGTGGGTGTGGCGTGGGAACGAAAATTCGGCGAGACGGCCAGAATTGCTCGCGCTGCCGGCGAGGACACCGGAGGTTTCAATCTCGTCGCCGGTGTTCGGGTCTGGTTCTGACAGAGATCGCACGCGCGGATTTTCAACGATCCTCGCCGCGATGCTCTTGAGGCTGCCCCGGACTTTCAGGACTGTGTTCGGGAAGGCTTCAAGTGCGGCCCAGACGCGCGCCAGCTAGAAAGCTCGAGTTGACGCGCGTCTGGGCCATCCAAACGGCCGATTCAGTCCTCGCTGTGATCCTCACCGATATGGGATGCCATATCGATCAGCATGTCACTGACATGCGCATCGGCTACCTGATAGAAAACCTGGCGAGACTGTCGCTCGCCCCGCACCAGTCGGGCACCACGCAGTAGCCGCAGATGGTGGCTTACGAGCGTCTGGGAAAGACCGAGGCTTTCTGCAATGTCGCCAACCGCCTTGGGCACATTCAGGCAAAACAGCAATATCCGCAGACGGGTCGGATCGCCGAGCAAACGAAAGGTCTCGGCCAGAATAGTCATCTCATGGCTCGATAGGCGGAGATGCGCATCCCCCACGTCCGGGCCTGTATGTTCATGGACGTCAGACATTTCGATCTCACTCTTGGCAGCATGCATTCGACATATGTGGACATGTTCATATGCACGAGATGAGGCTCCTCTCCAAGGACGACAAGGTCAGGGGGCGACTTTCGCTCGTGACGCCTGCCAGACCAATGGCACCAGCATGAGCGCCAGCGCGGGCAGGATGGCCCAATTGATCACGACCCAGCCTGCGCTGTGCATCACCGATCCTGCAAGGAAGGACACAATGGCTGTCACCCCGAAGACGAGAAAGTCATTCGCACCCTGGGCCTTGCCTCGTTCTGCAGGGGTGTGACAGTCGGTGACCATCGCGGTCGCTCCAATGAAGCTGAAGTTCCAGCCGACACCAAGGAGCGCAAGCGATCCCCAAAAGTTCGACAATGCGGCGCCGCTCAAGGCAACGGCACCCGAACCCGCGAGCAGCACAAGGCCGAACGCGGTCACCCGCTCCTTCCCGAACCTGGCCATCAGGCGACCGGTGAAGAAGCTCGGGCCGAACATGGCAAGAAGATGCCACTGGATTCCCAGCGCCGCGTTATCGACCCCGTAGCCTTGCTTGACCATCGCGACGGGCGCGGCCGTCATCACAAACGCCATAACGCCATAGGATACAACGCCGGTCGCGACCGCAAGAATGTAGCGTGGCATTCTCAGTATCTCGAGCAAGGGTCGCCCGGTATCGATCCCTTGCGCGGCCTGCTCGGCCCGCGGTGTTCGAAGCATGAGCAGGACGGGGATAGCGATCATCGGCAAGATCGCCTGGCTGAGAAAGCTGCCCACAAAGGGAGGTGGCAGGGCGTCACGCGTCCAGATCACAAGCTGCGGGCCCACGATCGCACCGATGAGACCGCCGACCATCACCCGCGAGATCGCGCGGGTCTTCATTTCGCCCTCCGCTGCATCGGCCGCCGCGAACCGATAGCTCTGTACGTAAGAGCTGTAGAGCCCCGCGATGAAGGTTCCCAGGCAGAAGACTTTGAAGGAGCCGGAGAAAATGCCAAGGGCTGCCACGGCGCCACCAAGAATTCCCTTCAGGGCTCCCAGGACATAGCCCGCTCGTCTGCCCCACCGTCGCATCATGGCTGCCGCCGGCAGCGTGCCAAATGCAAGACCGAGGCCGAAAAGGCTGACTGGAAACGTCGCCCAGGCCGGATTGGAGGCAAGCTGCAGCCCCACCAGTCCGCCAAGTGACATCACAATCGGCGGACTGGCGCCGCCAAGGGCTTGCGCCGCTGCCAGAACAGCGATGTTGCGCCCAGCCGTCTGCTTGCTATTCATGGGAACCTCTCATCGGGCGGAAATCGGTTGGTCGGCGGCCGCTCCACATGCTCAGTGCCTGCCGACGCGTTATATACCCGTCCAGGGTAGGGGTATTGCAGTGGATCCAGGCGACATCAATGACATAAGCGCGGCCCTCAACCGGATCGCCGGCCAGGTCAAAGGTGTCGGCCAGATGGTCGAAGATCAAAGGTACTGCATCGACATTCTCCATCAGGTGCATGCCGTCAAAGCCGCGCTATCCAAGGTCGAGACGCAAATCCTGAAGTCCCATGCGGCCTGCTGCGTCGAACAGGCGATCGCCTCGGGTGACGCCGAACAGCAGCGTGCCAAGTTCAACGAACTGGTGGAGATCTTTGCGAAGGCGAAGCTATAGGAAGCTGCGCTTCGGGCACCGTATCTGATCGCTCTTGCTCGAAGACAGTCTGCCACCCTCCGCCCAGGGCCTTTGCGAGAGCGATAAGGTTGACGGCCTGAGCCGCCTTGCTTTGTGCAAGGGAATCTTGTGCGGCAAAGAGTGCGCGCTGGGCTATCAGCAGATCGAGATAATCCAGCGTGCCGGCGCGGCGCTCGCGCAATGCCCGATCAAGGGCTGTCTGGCTATCGGCCGTCGCGGCGCCGAGAGCTTCGCGGCGCGTCGCCTCTGTCTCAATCCCGGTCAGCGCATCCTCAACATCCCTGAAGGCGACGCGGACGGTCTGTTCATATTGCAGCCGCTGGGTCGCCGTGATTGCCTCGGCAGCGCGGATACGAGCCTTGCGCTGACCATCGTCGAACAACGTCTGGCTACCGGTTGCCGCAACACTCCAGATGGTGCTGGCTGCGGAGAAGAGCGAGCCGAAGCCGCTTGCTGCGGTACCCAAGGTGAGCGGGATACGAAAGCGCGGAAAAAGATCCGCCACAGCGACGTTTTGTCGCGCGGTAGCCGCAGCTATTCGTCGCTCAGCCCCGCGCACATCGGGCCGGTCCCGCAACACCTGCGATGGCACGGACACGGGAAGCGCTGGCGCAGATGGCAGGATATGCGGCGTGCGTTCAAATTCCTGGCCCAGATCGCCAGGAAACCCTCCTGTCAGAACACCGATGGCATGCGAATGCCGGGCGATGCGGCCGCGCCACAAGGGCAGTTGAGCGAGAGCCGACTGCCATTCGGCCCTCGCCTGCGCAACGCTCGAACCGCTCGCGAGCCCGGCCCTCTGAAGGCGAGTCAGGGTATCGAACGTAGCCTTAAGACGGTCGACATTCCTTTCTGCGATGTCGAGGCGCTCCTGGGCAGAGCGCAGTTCCACATAATTTGTCGCGATTTCTGCAAGCAGGCTGAGCAGGACTGACCGCCGGTCTTCCTCGGCTACACCAAGTTCTGCATCGGCGGCCTCGACGCTTTGCCGAAGTCTGCCGAACAGGTCGATCTCCCAGCTCGCCTCAAGTTGCACAGATTGCGTGTCGGTAAATCCGATGCCGCGCGGCCATTCGACCCTTCGGCTCGTCTGCTGCTGCAGGCTGTTGGCGCTAATGCCGATCCTGGGCTTCAGCGTGCCCGAGAGCGCATCGCGTTCCGCGCGCGCGACGATGAGCCGTTGAGCCGCCACCTTTAGATCGAGGTTGTTTACCAAGGCCTGATCAACAAGCCGGTCAAGAAGCGGGTCTTTGAACCCTCGCCACCAGGTCTTGAGGTCGGTAACGTCTGCCACGCCCGCCGCAGCGGGCAAGGGCTCGCTCCAGTTAGATGGAAGCGTTGGCACTGGCTCGTCATACCGTACCATCCTTGGGGTGGCGCAAGCTGAAAGCAGCAGCACGGGTATCAGCGCGAATTGGGGACGCATGGTCTGCCTCACAGGAATTGACGGGTCCAGGCGAGGAGACGGCCATCGTTATTGGCTTTGCCGATTGCGATGCTGCAGCTCATGCCGGCCGATAGGCTGATTCCACGGGGAACCTTGTCGATCTGGACACGCACAGGGATACGTTGAGCAAGGCGGATCCAGGTGAAGACCGGGTTGACTGCCGGTAGCCCGCGCTGGTCAGCCTTTTCGTTGGTGTCGGTGACGCCTCGCCCGATGCTCACGACATGGCCTTCTATGGGTTGCTCGAACCCCATCAGCCGGATCCGAGCCTTCATGCCGGGCGCAATGCCAGCTAGCTTCGTTTCTTCGAAATAGCCTGTGACCCAGAAACTGCTGGAATCGACGACAGCCACCTTCGTATTGCCAGCCTCGGCATAGTCGCCCGGGCGCAGGCGCAGGTTCGTCACATAGCCATCGATCGGCGCTCGAACGACGGAGCGCTCGAGATTGAGGCGCGCGACATCAAGCGCCGCTACCGATCCGGAGTAGGCGGCATGGGCGATGCGAGCCTCGCCATTTGCCTGGTCGATGGTCTCGGTCGCGATAATATCGCCGCCCAGAGCCGTACGACGACGAGCGATCGCTGATTTCACCGAAGCCTCGGCGCGGCGCCCCTCCAGGTCGGCGTTCGCGCTTTGCACCGCGAGCGCGAAGCGCTTGGGATCGAGGCGATATAGAACATCACCGCGCCGGACGAATTGATTGTCCTTCACGGCGACCTCGGCGATCGTCCCTGACACCTCCGGCGCGATCTGAACGACGTCCGCGCTGACCCGGCCATCCCGGGTCCAGGGCGAGCGCACATAGGTCTGCCAGAGTGTGGAGATCAAAATGCCGGCAGCCAGGACGATCAGCAGGGTGATCCCGACGCGCAGGATGGGCTTGATAAAGGTTGGCATCGGCAAATCTCACAAAAGGAAAAACAGAGCAGCGAGGATCGCGAGATAGACCGCGCATTCCATCAGGCCCGGGTGCCAGACGAACCGCAGCACGCCTGTTCGTGTCAGCAGCGCCCGTGTCCCAACGAAGACAGGCAGCGCCGCGATGAGGTAGAGAAGCAGCGGCGGCAGGTAGACGCCGGCGAAATTGACTTCGGTCATGCGATTTTCCTCGTCCCGGCGATCCACGCGCCGTGCGCTTGCTTGAGGATGCTGAGATTACGGATGCATGCAGCGACCCTGTGCGTGATCGCCTGATCCTCGCCGCCTTGGTGATCCGATTGTTGTGTTGCCTCGAACAAGGAATCAAGCGTCAGGCTTGTCGCCGGATCATCGAGCGCCGCCGCGTCTAGGGCAGCGTTCCCGAAGTGGAGCGCGCGCTCGGAAATCCTGTCATCCTGTAACGCGGCCCTGAGCCGGAGCGCGGTCCGCCCATAGTGCAGTGCCCCGAGCGCTTCGGTCAGAACCGCAGCGGCCACTGATGGCCTCGCCTTCAGACTGACGGCGATGTTTACGAGGCGGTGGTGCTGAAGATGCTCCCAAGCGTGCCGACGCCCGGTCCATCCTTTGCGGATCGCCATCGTGACAGCTCTCCGGAATGCTGTCTCGTAGCGATGGGCCCTCGCGACAGGGTTGAAGGGGAGGATAAGCTTGAGGACCAACAGAGTGGCGATCACGGCGACCATCCAACCCAGCGCCTCGTTCAGGAAGAAGGCGCCGTCGAACAGCATCTGGTTCTGCGCATAGACCAGCGTGTTGAAAGCCACGAGGAAACCCATGCCATCGAACACGTAGCGTGGCACCGTCGTTGCGTAGAACCCGGCAAGCCAGAAAGGCAGCATCGATGCGATCAACAGCGGAAAGCCATTGACCGACGGAAGCAGGAGAAAAACGCATATGAACGCGGCTGGCAGGGCAACCAGCGTCCCCCTCACAAAAGACCACGCGCCTCCCACCGGATCGCCGGTCATTGCCATGAGGATGCTGTAGGGCGCCAGCAGAAGCAGCATGAGTGGCCATTGCTGCAGACCCACACCGATACCGATACCGCCAGCGATGACGATCGACAAAAGGGCGCGCACGCCGTTCTCCACGGCCGCAGTCCAGTCGCGATGGAAATGGAAGCCGCGTGTGGGGTGCGCATGCACGCCGTTAAGCCCCAGTAAGCCAGCGATGCCACTTTCCCAGTCCTCGATGACCTCGAGCAGCTGATCGAGCGCGATGATCACGTCGGCGCGGTCATGGGCGACCTCAAGCTCGGCGATGATCTGATGGAGGCTGAGGTGAAGCCCCCGAATTTCTGCAAGTGCGGCTTGGAGACCGGCCCGGTCGCCGGTCTCGATGCGACCGATAGCCGCCGGCAGATGAGCGCCTACTAGTTCGCGAGCCTTGAGAAACGACGGGTCCCGGGCGACGGAGGCAAAGGCGAGTTCGCGCGCACCAAGCAAGGCGGCGAACATCCCCGCCAGCCCCTCGCGGACCGCTCCGACGCGCACCGCGACATCCGTTGATTCAGCCCTGCTCAGTTCGAGCAGGTCTTCGATTGCGAACATGTCGGCTATGTGGGTGGCGCCCACATCCTGGACTCGCTCCGGATTGTTTTCCACACGATCAAGCACGAGGCGCCCAATCATGGTCAATTGCCTTGTGATCGCACCTTCAAGTTTGCCGCGAGCGGCGCGCCTGGAGAAAATCGCCGTCACAAGCCCAAGGCAGACGACACCGACCGCCACGCTTGCCACCCGTCCCAGCACGATGCTCAGTGCGTTTTCGGGAACTTCGAGCGCACCATAGGTTGCAAAGCCCAGTGTATAGCCCGCAACCGCAGGTCCGGTTGATCGGAACCCGCGAATGAGCGTCGCGGCGCCGCTACATATGCCTAGCCAAAGCCCGAAGAAAATGAGGAACAACGCAGGGGCCTGAATGAAGAGGCCCATGACGATGATAGCGGCAATGCCGCCAACCACCGTACCTGCCAGTCGCCAGCTTCCCTTCGCCAGCACGGCGCCCTGATTCATGTTCGCGACAAGCATCACGGTCGAAGCGGCCGAATAAGGCTTGTCCATCTGAAGGGTATAGGCGACCCAATAGGCGAGCGCGGCGGCGGTTACCGAGCGAAAGACATAGGCCCAGCGCGGCGTGAGCAGGTCAAAGACTTTCAGCTGCCGGGTTGCGAGGCCAAGGGCGTTCGCGGTCCTGCCGCCGAGCCGACTTTCAATCGTCTGCAGCCTCATCCCCTGACGCCCAAAGCGCAGGCGGTGGCTTCGCGCACATCCATTTTGATTGTGACTGACATGGGCAGGATTGTCCTGGGTTAGCGGGTGTCAGGGCCGGAGACTCCAAGCCTGCTCACCCTTTAACATCCAATCATCCTACCTTTCTCTTTCCAAAGTTTCAAGCTGTGGTAAGCTGGTCAACGATGATGGCATTCGCCGACCGCGGCGATGCTGGGCGCCAAGGCCCCGGAAAAGCGCGGATTTCGGTCATATATTGAACGCCAAATTGATGGGATGACCGGATGAAATCCGCTAGGAGAAGTCGATGACTCGAAACGCAACCCTAACGCAGGCGCCTCGCCGGTCGCTTGTCGACTCGGCAATCGAACAGATCCGCACCCAGATTGAGAGCGGGGCCTGGCGTGTGGGCGAGCGCATCCCCAAGGAACAGGAGCTTGCGGACCTGTTGGGCGTCAGCCGCAATACGACCCGCGAGGCGATCAGGGTCCTGTCTCATGCTGAAGTCCTGGAAGTTCGCCAAGGTGATGGAACTTACGTCCGGCTGAACGTCGATCCGACGGAGGTTATGCGACGGGTGAGCCGCTCTAGCCTCCACGATCATTTCGAGTTGCGCGCCATGCTCGAGGCCGAAGCGGCCCGTCGCGCGGCGACCCAGCGCTCCGATGCAGACGTCATCAAGTTGCGGAAACTCCTCAAGGTTCGCGGAAATCAGGAAGACCACAGCCGTCTGGAGAAGTTCGTCGATGCGGATATCGCCTTTCACAGTGCTCTTGCGTCCGTTTCAGGCAACACAGCGCTGATCGAGCTCTATCGCTACTTCTCGCAGGCGATCCGCTCCGGGGTCTGGTCGGTCCTTGACGAGGTGGACCTGCCCGAACCGGCCCTTGAAGCGCATGAGGCCATCGTAGACGCCATCGAGCGAAAGGATGCGGAAGGCGCGGCGCTCGCGGTCCGTGAAGTCGTCGGTCCGCTCATCAAGGCGCTGGCCGACAGGAGCTGAAAAGCGAGATACTATCCAGGGACCCTGAGCGCAGGAGAAGAGGAATGAACATAGGGCAAGCCGCAAAGGCGTCAGGCGTATCCGCCAAGATGATCCGCTACTATGAACAAACTGGCCTCATCCCAAAGGCTGACCGGCGCGACTCCGGGTATCGCGATTATTCGGATGCCGATGTTCACAATCTGCGCTTCATTCGTCGGGCGCGGGACATGGGATTTGCGGTCGCCGAGATCAACGACTTGTTGAGCCTGTGGCGGGACCGTTCGCGACAGAGTGCGGATGTAAAGAAGATTGCCCAATCCCATATAGACGAGTTGAGTGCCCGGATCACCGCTCTCGAGCAGATGCGCGGGACGCTTCAGACACTCGTTACTGGCTGTGTCGGCGATGCCCGACCAGACTGCCCGATCATCGCGGACCTGGAAGAGCCGGCTGAAGACCGCGGGAGCGTCTACAAACCCGATGGCGTGGCGCGGCTAAGGCACCAGTCGATTACCAAAAGGCGGGTCACCTGATGATGCAGGCCGCGGTAAGCCACTGGCACGCCCCTGCGGCGGAAAAACAAGGTTTCGACATAGAAATCTTGATTTCCTCGCGAATGCAGCAGCCGTAATCAATGGACAAAGCATCGCGTGTCTCCATGAACCGTAGACTTGCCGATGCTAATATCGTTCAGTTCCAACACGCCCCTTCCGCCACTGTCTTGAGCTACACATGACGACACAGCGTAATTCTGTTCCCTATGGCGCCAAGAAGGCCGGCGCGATGCGTGAGATGGCGCAGTCGGAGCGGCTAGACTTCATTGCCGAGGGCCTGACGATCATTCTGACAAGCGCGCGTGGGTTTTGGAACGCCGCTGAGAAGCTGACCGACAATCCCCGGGAAGCGTCTGTTCTCGAAGGCTTCGCCGAGGAAGAATCTGCGAAAGCGCTGATCTTGCTCGATCTGGTTCGATGCCCGCCTTCCAAGGTCGATGGGCGCATCGGGCGCATTGTGAAGAACTTCTACAGCCATCTTGCCAGGCTCATATACGCCAAGGCGCAGAGCTGGCGGCCCGTCAACGTCGAGCAGTTACAGGACTATGTCGATAGCGAACGCCAGGGCCATTATCTCGAAGGCGGAATGAGCGAATATATCCTGCCGAACTGGGCAATCTACAGCCGCGAGAGCACCCTCTACGCTGACATCGAACAGCACGAAGATGGTGTACCGCAGTGGAGTGACCCGACGCTCTTCTCGAGCTTGGGCATACATACACGCCCCTTCGCACTGACGCTGATCGAGGCGCTCGATGCTGTAGGCGTATTTTCGAGGGCAGGGTTAGAGGCGGCCAGCGATATCTGGGGCACCGTCGATTTTCGGGCCAAGGAGCATTCTGGCCATGTCAGAGACCTGACGCGGCAGTTGGCCAAGCGCCTCGAAGACGAAGAGTTGGTATCCGAAAGCGCGACCCAGGAACATGTGCGCTGGTTTCACCAGTTCTGGCAGATGCCGATGTACAATCTCGATTTCACGATGATACCAGCCTCGCTGGATCAGCTGAATGCCGATCGTGAAGCTGCCTACTGGTCCGAAGTTGGCTATGAGCACCATGGCGATTATTAGGGTCGGTGGGGATTACGCTGATGCGGATTTTGCCTTGCTCGGCAGGCACTTGAAGCTGCTGGACATTGAAATTTGTCGGATCAATGCAGCGATCGTGTCATCCCGTGACCCCGAATCTGACGGGCTCTGTGACGCCGGCGAGTATTTTATAGGTCATGGCTTCATTGCCATTCAGCGCTATCTTACCGCTACCCGAACCGGTCTGGGGATCAGTCTGATCGATGCGTTGAAGGTGCCGCCGATCCTGCGGGGCGGCCTGTCATTGGCCGCAGCGCTCAACGCGGCGGCCAATTACTGGAAGCACATGGAAGAGTGGATCGAGGCTCTTAACGGGCTCGATGGCGGTACGTTGAAAGGCAATGCGCTAAGGACGCTTCAGCAGATCGAAGCTGTCACCCCATGGGAAGACTATACATGCGCAAATTTGTTGGCGGTGCTTCTTGACGGCCGAGCGCTGGAACTCTCGAACCTCTTGCCATCGATCGCAGAATGGCGGGACAACCTGATCAACACGCCGCTGGTGAACAGTGGAGGGTGAATGCCGCAGAGCTCAGAGTGGCAACATCAGCGAACATCCACCCTGTCCAGAATATCGAAATCGCCTTCTGCACAAAAGATGACATGGACCGGCCCCGGCGAGAGGTTGTCCCAGGTCCATTCGTAGAGGCTGCCATGTTGAGGGCTTAGTTCACCTCGCTGCTTCGCCGATGTAACGCCATTGGCGATGAGAGAACTGCTATGACCGTCTTCCAGACGAAGGCGGTAGCGAACCCTGCCAGCTCCGCTGTCGCTATCGAACCTCATCCTCCCGCCCGCAACCATGTAAGCCACGATCCGATCCGATGCGTTTCGCCTGGCTCGATCGAGAACTCGAATCTTTCTAGCTTCGAGAGGTCCTTGGACGCGCCGCTGAGCAGGCCGGCCGCCAATCCCACGCCGAGCACGCCGAGCACGCCGAGGATCGCGCAGCCCGCTAAGCCCAATCCGAGGGGGCGTGAATTGAGCCTCCTCATCGACCGGTGGCCCCTGGCTGGTACTTGGTGGGGTGTAAGGGGCCTGGCCGGAAACCCGTTGCCGGCTGATACAACGACACACATTTTTTGAGATCGGCCGGGAGAGGCGTGTTCCGGGCATCTGCGATGGCAGGATCGAACATGGTTTCCTCGCTCATCGGTTCGATCCTCTGGCTCGATTAACGGGAAAGGATGGGAGGGCGGCAGCTGCGGCCCTCCCCCCTCTTCAGTGCTGCGGCTGCGCAGGTGGAGAGATCCTGCCGTCGGTGGCCTCTCGCGAGGCCATCTTCGTGCGTCCATAGCGCGCATAGAGCGTAGGCAGGACGAACAAGGTCAGAAGGGTCGCCGAGATCAGGCCGCCGATAACCACCGTCGCCAGCGGCTTCTGGACTTCCGCCCCGGCGCCGCTGCCCAGCGCCATCGGCACGAACCCAAGGCTTGCCACCAACGCGGTCATGACCACCGGCCGAAGCCGCTGGAGGGCGCCAGTGCGCGCAGCCTCTGCCCGGTCCATGCCCGTCCGCATGAGATCCTGGATCGAGGAGACCATCACCAGACCGTTCAGGACCGCAATGCCGGACAGAGCGATGAAACCGACCGCTGCGGAGATGGAGAAGTCCATGCCACGCAGGAAGAGGGCAAGCACGCCGCCCACCAGAGCGAGCGGGACGCCGGTGAAAACGATCGCAGCATCGCGCACCGACCCCAGCGCACCATAGAGAAGCAGCAGGATCAGGACGAAACATGCCGGGATCACCAGTTGCAGACGCGCCTGCGCCGATGCCAGATTCTCGAACTGACCACCCCACTCGAGATAGCTGCCTGGCGGAAGACGTACATCCTTGCCAATGGCAGCCTGGGCATCGGCCACGACGCTACCGACGTCACGGCCGCGGACGTTCGCCTGGACGACGACGCGCCGCTTTCCGTTTTCGCGGCTGATTTGGTTAGGACCATCGATGACGCGGATATCAGCGACGCTTGCCAGGGGGACGAACTGCCCACTTGGCGTCGGGACCTGCACCTGGCTCAGCAAGGATATGTCGGCGCGCTGATCTTCAGAAAGACGGATCACCACAGGAAAGCGGCGATCGCCCTCGAAAATCATGCCTGACGGCTGCCCGCCCAGGGTCGCATTGACGATATCCTGCACGTCCTGGGCGGTAACGCCGAGACGAGCCATGGCATCACGATTGACCCGAATGTCGAGCATGGGAAGACCTGTGGTCTGCTCAACCTTCACGTCGACGGCACCATTGGTTCGGCGCAGAACGCTGGCGATCTTTTCCGCAGTTGCGTTCATCGTGTTGAAGTCATCTCCAAAGACCTTGACCGCAATGTCACCGCGGACGCCGGCGATGAGCTCGTTGAAGCGCATCTGGATCGGTTGGGTGATTTCATAAGCGTTGCCGGGAATTTTGCTGAGCTGCCCTTCGATGCGGGAGATGAGCGCCTCCTTTGTGAGGCTTGGGTCCGGCCAGTCTTTCCGGTCCTTCAGAATGACGAACATGTCGGTAGCATTGGGCGGCATTGGGTCGGATGCCAGTTCGGCCGTACCCGTCTTGGAGAAGACGAACTTCACCTCCGGTTGCTTCGACATCATCTGCTCGATGGGGACCTGCATTGCCTGGCTCTGCTGAACCGATGTAGCCGGAATACGCAGTGCCTGAATCAGGAGGTCACCTTCATCGAGCTGAGGCAAGAAGACCTGCCCCAGCGACATGAAGGCCAGTATTGCCAGAGCGAAGCCACCGACGCCCGCGCCGACAGTGACGACCGGCCGCTTCATTGCCCGATCGAGACCAGGTTCGTAGCGGGCCTTGAGCCAGCCCATGATCCGCCCTTCTTTCTCCTCGATCCGCTTGGAGAGCCACAAGGCGATCGCGGCGGGCACAAAGGTCAGCGAAAGGATGAAAGCGCAGACCAATGCTATGATGACGGTGAGCGCCATCGGAACGAAGGTCTTGCCTTCGACGCCGGTCAAGGTGAGCAGCGGCACATAGACGAGGATGATGATCGCCTGGCCATAGACCGACGGCTTGATCATCTCGCGTGCCGCAGAAGCGACAGTGTCGAGACGTTCCTTCACGCTCAGCAGACGCCCTTCGCGATGCTGATTCTCCGCCATGCGTCGCAAGGCGTTCTCGACGATGATGACAGCGCCATCGACAATGAGGCCGAAGTCGAGCGCGCCAAGGCTCATGAGGTTGGCCGACACGCCGGCCCGCAACATGCCAAAACCCGTCAGCATCATGGTGATTGGAATGATGATTGCGGCAATGAGCGCGGCACGGAAGTTGCCGAGCAGGAGGAACAGCACGACGATAACCAGCAGCGCGCCTTCGCTGAGGTTCTTGGCAACCGTTTTGATGGTTGAGTTCACCAGCGCCGTACGGTCGAGTACCGGCTGGACGATTACGTCGGGCGGCAGCGAAGCATTGATCTCCTCCAGTCGCGTGGCGACAGCCGTCGCGACCGTGCGACTGTTTTCACCGATCCGCATGATCGCGGTGCCGACGACCACCTCTGTGCCGTTCTCCGAGGCAGATCCCATGCGGATTGCCTGACCAGTACGGACAGAAGCGACCTGAGAAAGGGTGATAGGGACGCCCTCCCTGGTCGCCACCACGATCTTGGAGAGTTCGTCGGCATTTCGGACAAGGGCATCAGCCCGGACTGCCAGGCCTTCACCATTGCGATTGACGAAGCCTCCTCCGACGCTTGTGTTATTGCGCTCCAGAGCCGTGCTGAGCTGCGTCAGGGTGATACCCATTGACGCCAGGCGCTGGACATCGGGGACGACGAGGAATTGCTTGGCAAAGCCACCGATCGAATCGACGCCTGCAAGGCCCTGCGTATTCTTGAGCAATGGCGAGACGATCCAGTCCTGGGCCGTCCTCAAATAGGTCGCCTTGTCAGCGTCGTTGGTCAGCCGTTCGCCTTCTGGCGTAATGTAGCTCCCATCGGGCTGCATGCCGGGTTCGCCGGGCTGATGCTTGTCATCCTTGCGGTGCTCCAGCCGGACGGTCCACATATAGACCTCGCCCAGCCCCGTCGCGATCGGCCCCATCTCTGGGGTCACGCCGTCCGGCAAATTCTCGGACACGCCGGTCAGACGCTCGCCCACCTGCTGCCGGGCGAAGAATATGTCGGTGTCTTCCGAAAAGACCGCCGTGACCTGTGCAAAGCCGTTCCGGCTGAGCGAGCGGCTATATTCAAGGCCGGGAATTCCGGCCAGCGCGGTTTCGATCGGGAAGGCAACCTGCTTCTCGACCAGTTCAGGCGAAAGCGCGGGCGCGCGAACGTTGATCTGGACCTGGTTGTTGGTGATGTCGGGGACTGCGTCGATCGGCAGGCGATACAGCGCGACAGCGCCAATCACGGCGGCAAGGGCGGTTAGCAGCAGGACGAGCCAGCGCTTGTCGACCGCCCAGTTTACGATGGGGGCGATCATGGCTCAATGATCCTCATGGGTGGCTTCGCCCTTGCCGAGCTCGGCCTTGAGCGTGAAGCTGTTGACGGTTGCGATCTCCTCGGTGCCCTTGAGACCCGACTTGATGATCACGCTGTCGCCAGCCGTGTCGCCAAGCTGGACAGCCGTCGCCTGGAAACCGGTCTTTGTCCGCACGAAGACGATCGACTTACCCTCGTCCGTCTGCACGGCGGTCAAAGGCACGTGGACTGTACTGTCGCCCCCGCTTGCCGCCAGGGCAATCGACGCAGTCACCGGCTCGCCGACACGCCAGATACCCTCTCGATTGTCGAGCGTCGCGATCACGGGGACGAGCCGGGTGTTGGCATCGAGCGCTGGCGACACGAATGTGATTTTCGCAGTTGCGTGGCGACCCCCAGCCTTGACGCTCACCGTGGCGCCCGGACGAACCCGACCGGCGTCTTGGGCCTGAAGGTTGAGTGAGAGCGAGACGCTGGAAAGATTTGCGACGCGGAACAGCTCGGCGTCGGCAGCGACCGTTTGGCCCAGCACCACGCTACGGCCGATCACTTGGCCCGACATAGGTGCCACGATGCCGATGCGATTGAGGCCCCCACCCCCAGTCCCGGCTGCCGCGACCTGTTGCTGCGCCAGACGAAGCGCAATCCGGGCCTCGGTCGCTGCTGTGCGAGCGGCAATGAGGTCCTGCTCGGGCGATACACGCTGCGAAAACAATCGCTGCTCACGCGCGAGATTGCTGTTTGCCAGGGACAGCCGCGCACGGGCAGCCTCTGTTTCGGCATTGAGAGATGCAGCCTCGCGGCTCTCGATGATCGCGAGCGTTTGCCCCCGGCCGATCGCTTGTCCAAGGTTGCGGGTCAACGACACGACACGGCCGCCGATTGCGGCCGACACGACCTGCGTGCCTTGTGGATCTCCATCGATAGTAGCGGGTAGCTCGATCGTACCCGCACCTCCCAACAGAGGCCGAGCGGTCTGAATGCCGGCCGAAGCAATCTGGTCGGCGCTCAGCGTGATCTTGCCCTCGTCCGCATGGGCGTTGCCACCCTCCTCATGTTCAGCAGCAGGCGCGGCCTTATTGTTCGCAGTCTCCTCGGTGCCACCGCCGCACGCGGCGAGTGCGAGCATGAGCGACAAAGGCAGAGCGGCGTGGATGATCTTCCTGGATTGCATGGATCAGTTCCCCTGTTCCGGCGCTGGCGCGGTCAGGCGCTCCAGCTGCGCACGGGCATTCTGGTAGGAGGTGAGCGCGTCGATGGCAGCGAGCCGTGTCTGCGCCAGCGTTCGCTCCGCATCGAGCAGGTCGAGCTGACTGAACTTGCCTTCCCGATAGCCGATACGGGCGATGCGGGCCGCCTCGCGGGCTGCTTCAAGAGCAGGTCCGGTCGCAGTTTGAGCGGTCACGGCAGCGTTGGATGCGGCCGCTTGCGCATCGGTTATGGCCTGCTCGATATCGAGCGCAGTCATTCGCTTCTGCGCTTCCACCTGATTGCGCTGCGCTCGGGCCTGCGTGACGGCGGCCCTGCCCGAATTGAAGATCGGGATCGGCATGGTGACGGTGAAGATGAGCGCGGTGTCGTTGGTGGCCGAAAGTCTGCGTACACCAGGTCCAGCTTCGAGATCGGGGACCCGTTGCGATCGGGCAAGCCGGACATTCGCGTCAGCAACTGCCAGATCGGCGTCCGCTGCCGCTAGAGCAAGCGTGCCTGCTGCAGTCGGTGGAACATCTGGACCATATCCATGCGGCAAACGCTCGAGCCATGCCGTATCCAGCGGACCGTCCACCGATTGCCCTATCCGACGAGCCAGATTGGCCCGGGATGCCTGAGCCAGACGAATGGTTCGGATCAACTCGGCGTCGGCGTTGATTTTGGCCACGTTGGCGCGTTGTTCCTCGATCGGTGAGGCGCGCCCGGCCTTTACGCGAACACTGGCGGCATTAGCGGCATCGCCGGCAATGCGAGACTGATCGCGTGCGGTCTCGACACGGCGTTCGGCTGCAACTGCCTCCACATAGAGCTGGGTGACCTGTAGCCTGATGTCCGCCTGTGTGATGGCCGAGACGAGCAGAGCCCGATTGGTCTGAGCATTAGCGACCGCAATGCGTGCCGAGCGCTTACCGCCCAGCTCGATCGGGATTGCGACACTGACCGTCGATTCGGCACTGCCAACGCCGCTATACGGTCCGCTCCCCGCGATGTTCTCTACTTGGGTCTGCACGGTCGGGTTGGGTCGAAGGCCAGCGACGGTACGAGCGGCACGCGCCGCCTCGACATTGGCCTGTGCAGCTTCTGCCGCCGGCGCACTGCCGCCAGCAGCGGCAACCGCCTGGTCAAGGGTGTAGGGTAACGCCCCTGCTACCGCAGCAGGCGTTTCCTGTGCCTGCGCCACAGCGACGCAGGACACGGCAGCCAGCAAGGCTGCAATGGATCGGAACATGAAAGGGAATCCTGAACACGAGGCATGGATGACCACTGGCCCGAATTCAGGCGCAGCAATCCGCTATGGCTCTGTCAGGCTATCGGCGGGCGCAGGTTAGGGCCGATGGCCCAGCGCTTGGAGGATATAGGTTGAGGGATGACCACCGGAGCGGTCAGTGCCAGAGAGATCATGTCGCTATTGGCAAGGGTCGGCACGAACGCTGACGAACCATGGCAGCCGCCGTGATGGTGCGGCATCGCCTTGTCGGTATCGCCTTGCGTCTGATCCATGTCGCCATCGCTATGCACATAGCCCGAACATTCGATGGTCGGAGCGCTGGGAACTTCCAGAGCATGCACAAGCGTCGTCGTCAGCATGGACAACGACAGCAGGCAGAGAAGGAAACGTCCTAAGCGGCGCATGGCGAGGTACATAATCGGCTTTCCCAAGGATGTCATCCGAGAACCTAAATCTTCAACGAACCATGATCGCCGTTAATGTTATTCCGTATCATCACTTCGTCTTGTAATGCGCATCTTAAAGATCGCACCTTATTTAAGACAACGGAAACGAGCACTGAATTCATATGACAGAAAAATGACTATATCTTTTGTCATGGCTTGAAACAGAGCATTAGTTCTTTGCCCTATTAGCTCACACGTGACGAGGTTGGGCACAGCGTCTGGCGTGAGAACTTCGAACGGAACAACCTGTAGTCCGCCCCGGGTTGTTCGAGGGAAGCCGTCGCCCCCGCTCTGGGGCGGCAGGGGCGACGGGACCGAGCGGGGGGCTCGGATCGGTTAGTGGGCGTGAGCGTGCTTTCCGGCACCCCCGCCACATGTGGACTTCTTGGCGGAGCCGTGACCATGGTCGTGGCCACTATGATCGTGGCTGGCTTTGTTCGGCGCAGCAGCAGTCCGTTCGGGCGAAAGGCTGCAACTGTCCGAGCCGCTCCAATCCACGGCAACCGTGGGGTGCTCGATCTCAAAGCGATCAATAAGCTGCCGCTCGACGGCCTGTACGACCGTGCGAGGATCCGAACCTTCGGCGAGACGGACGTGCATGGTTGCAAGGGTCCGCCCCGAGGTGATCGACCATACGTGGATGTGACTGAGCGACGCAACGCCCGGCACCGTGTCCTGGATATGGTGCTCGATCTCTTCAGCCGAAACGCCATCCGGCGCGCCTTCCAGCAGAATGTGCAGCGACTTGCCGAGGAGCTTCCAGGCACTGCGCAGGACCAGAAGCGAGACCACCACGGAGAGGATGGGATCGATAGGCGTCCAGGCAGTGAAATAGATGACCACGGCAGCGGCTACAGCGCCCACGGAACCCAGCAGATCGCCCATGACGTGGAGCGCTGCGCCCTTGATGTTGACGTGCTCGCTATCGCCACGCGTGAGGATCCAGAAGACAAGAATGTTCACCAGAAGCCCAGCGATCGCGACCCCGAACATCGGCGCGGCCATGACTGGCTGCGGCTGATTGAAACGCTCCCAGGCTTCATAGACGATAAAGGCGACGATCGCGAACAAAGTGACGGCGTTGATAAGGCCGGCGACGACCTCAAAACGCAGGTAGCCGAAGGTGCGCTTGGCGTCGGGCGAGCGCTGCCCGAAGCGGAACGCGGCGTATGCAAGAGCAAGCGCCGCCGCGTCCGTCATCATATGGCCGGCGTCCGCCAGCAGGGCCAGCGAGCCGGACCAGAGGCCGCCCACCACTTCGACGACCATGAAGGAGGCGATCAGACCGAACGAAAGGAGGACCTTACGTTCATTATCCTTGGTGATGGTCGGGGTGTGGGAATGGTCGTGATCATGACCATGGCCGTGACCATGGTCAGCGTGTGCGTGTGCTGACATGCGAGACTCGCGAATGAACAATGATGACGTATGAATACATGTTCATATGTCATGCGTCAACATCTTTGCGTCGGCCCGGCCATTTCAGTCTCCGACCGTCTCCCCCCTGAGCCGCTTCTCACCCTTCGGGCATCAGTAACGCACCGTGAGCGCAAGCATCGCGTTTCTCGGCTCGCCAAACAGGACCTGATTGAAGAAGCCGTTCACGACGGTGTAGCGACGATCGGTGAGGTTGTTGACCTTGAGGCTCAGGTCAGTCCGGGCCGACAGATCATAGCGCGCCATGAGGGACACGAGCGCATAGGGCACCTGACGCGTCCGAACCGGACCCATGGGGCTGGCGGCGGACTCGAAAGAGGCGCTGCGCCAGTTCACGCCTCCACCGACGGTCACCGCCCGCAGCGGTCCGGCAAATCGGTAGGTCGAGAAAATTCTCCCAGATGTCCGGGGAAGCTCAGCATTCAACCGGCCGCCGTCGGCGTTTTCTGCCACGAAATGGGCAAAGCCGGCATAGGTGTTCCAGCCGGGAAGGATTTCGCCCTGCAGATCGATTTCGACGCCCCGCGAAGTGGTCCCGTTTGCGGCGAAATACGCCTGCGTTCCATCCGGCAAGAGCTGGCCCGGGTCGATCTGGCCGACATTGTCTAGCCAGGATTTGAAGACCGCGATCGATGCACTGGCGCGGCCGCCGAAATAGCTCCCCTTGACCCCGAACTCGACGTTGCGCCCGTTTGTCGGCGCCAGCATCCTCTCGTCCCGGTCTCTGTTGGTCTGCGGATTGAAGATTTCTGTATAGCTGACATAGGCCGAATGGTGGGAATCGAGATCAAGCACGGCGCCCGCGTAAGGTGTGATCCTGCCACTTTTGGAGAATTCGAAGGATGTAAGCGCCGTCTGTTGTTCTAGATCGTAGAACGTCAACCGCGTGCCGACGATCACCTTGAGCCGATCAACGATGTCGAGCTTGGCGGCACCATAAAATGCCCCCTGCCGCGTAACGGTACGGGTCCGCGAGAACGGCCGAGCGTCAAAATCGGGCTCGGGATACGCGCCGGTCCAATCGAATATGCTTTCAAACGGCGTCGACGGTAGCACGAAGCCACTGCTGAATTCGTTGGCGACCCGCCTGTTCGCCATGACGCCGAACACCAGGTCATGCTTTCGTCCCAAGAGGCTGACAGGCCCTGATAGCGTCGCATCGATGCTGTTCTGCCGGCTGCGCGTGTAGCTCGCCAGGGCAAATGGCTGAAGGCCTTCGCCGGTCACGCGATCCGGATAGCCAAGCCCGGAAAACAAGCGCGCATCCGATGAGGAACGCTGATGCATGACAGCTGCGCGTGCGACCCACTGTCCTGCGAATTGGTGCTCAAGCGTCAAGAACGCCGAGTCCAGTGTATTGTCCCAACGGCTCCAGTCGGCCGTCATCGATTTGGATCGGGACCATCGCGTTGGAGTTCCGTCCGAGAACCAGAGCGGCATGCCACTCCAGGTCGTGCCTTCAGGACGGATCGCCTGATGGTCATAGCCGATGCTGATGAGCGTCCGGGGGCCAAGGTCTGCCTCGACAATGCCGTAGACGCTCCGCTTTGCCTGGCGATATCTGTCCACATGACCCTCGCGATCTTGCAGAATCCCGACCAGCCGGGCACGCACATGGCCATCGCGAGACAAGGGCGCCGAGATATCAGCCATGCCGCGAAAATTGTCCCACGATCCGGCGCTCAGCGTCGCAGAGGCTGCGAACTGGCGACCAGGCCGCTTACGTACCAGATTGATGGAAGCCGACGGATTGCCGGTGCCGGTCAGCAGGCCGGTTGCACCCCGCACGACCTCGAACCGCTCGAAGAAAGCTGTATCGAGAAAGCTCGCGCCACTGACGAACGCTGTTGGAATCCCATCATACTGGAAGCTGTCGATTGCAAACCCACGTGCGTAGAATGTGACGCGCTCGCTATCGAGGGTTCTCGAAGACAGGCCGGCCGTCGCTTCGAGGGCATTTTGAACCGAATTCAGCTGCTGATCATCGAGGTTCTCGCGCGTCATGACGGTGACGGCCTGTGGCGTTTCCCGCAGCGTCAGCGGTAGACGCGTAGCGGCAGTCACGACGGGGACAGTATAGATGGACGGCGATTGTCGCTCTCCCTGTCCGACGACGATAATCTCGTCCCGCCAGCCCGGCTGCTCGTCATTCGCGGCCCGCCCATCGGAAGTTGGAGACTGCGCTACGGCGGCCTGCGGCAAAAACGCTATGCCAGAAAATGCGCTGACGGCGCAAAGAAGGCGCGCGCGCCGACGCACGCCCCTTTGTGAGGGGCGGGTGAAGTATGGCATCGGGAAATCCTTGCTAGGTTTTCGTCACTCGGCTCAGCGCGCGAGTTGCCCCTCGAGGGTAGCGTGGTTGTAGTAGTCGCCAATCCAGACGATGCGTCCTTGCTCAACGCGAAAGAAGCTTGCTCCCCTGAAGGTGACCGGCCCCTGCTCTTTTACACCGCTCGGATGCGTCGCTTTGAATGTCCATTGGACGGCGACCTGATTGCCGGATGCGACTGGAGCCGCAAGCAGCGTGAGTCTGCGATCAGGCATCATTCCGCTGAGCAGCACCGGAACTTCGGTGACCGCATCAACGCCGGCCTTCACCGCCCCATTGCTTGTGTTGAAATACTCGACCGACGGCGCCAGCGTTGCCTTCAGGGCTGCTATGTCCCCGCTGTTCCAGGCATCGAAATAGCGCTGCACCACCGCGACGTCGGCATTGTTCACCGTCTGCGCTTTGGCCGAGACTGCGGAGAATGCCAGAAACAGCAGGCTGAGAAGCGCCGCCCAGAGAGGCCATGCGGAGTTTCTCGCGCCCGATACGGTGCCCAGGAGCAGCGGCGGGAATGTCATCGGATATGACGCTGGCCCGTTAAACGGCAACACGTTGCCCGGATCAGCGCACAGTGGATTGGATTGGCATTTGCACCTGTCGGTGGGGACAGGGGAACGAGGCGTGACGAAGCGCGGCATAGGGTCGCCCTCATGTGATTGATGATGGGAGAACGACGACCCCAGATCCGCCATTCATCCTAACATCCTATCTTTATCACGAATAGTTCGCAATAGCGCTGCGGCCCTGGCCCGCCATTTTTTTGTTCAGGCTATTTCGGTCTTGACCTTCCAACGATGGGAAGTGGCACGCCGTCGGTATGAGAGGAACCGCGATCATCGTCTGCGGCTCAGCGCTGCAGTTCGACATCTGCGCCCGATCAGCTGTTCTCAACGGCTTAGCGGTTCGCCCGGCTGACCCATTAGCTCGAGCGCTCCACCGCGAAGCGATAGCCAAATGAAGGGTATTCGACTTGAACAATCATGATCACATGCAGGACTGGAATGGATATCGCGACGTGCTGATGTCGCGCGTCGGCGAGTTTGCCAAGCTGAGCCCGGATTCGATGAAGGGCCTGATGATGGTTGAGCAGGGCGTGACCAAGTCCGGGTTACTTGACCCCAAAGTCATGGAATTGATCGCTCTGGCCGTGGCAGTCACGACCCGGTGCGACGGATGCATCTCGGTTCACGCCCAGAAAGCGATCTCCCTTGGCCTCACGCGCGAAGAGATTGCTCAGGCGATGGCTTTCACCATTTTTATGAATTCGGGCGCTGCGCTGACCTACACCGCTCGGGTCTTCGACGTCATCGACGCTTTGCCTGAAAACTGAACAGCAATCAGGGCTGGAGGCTTCAGGCCTTCAGCCCTGTTCCCCCACAGCATCAACGCACGGTGATGGCATGCCCGCAACCGCATTCAATTTCATGAGCAGTACCGGGGAGCAACTCTCTGGCCGGATCGAGCATCCTGCGACGACGCCGCGAGGCTGGGCCCTCTTCGCCCACTGCTTCACATGCGGGAAAGACAGCCTCGCCGCCGTCAGAATCTCACGGGCGTTGGCTCTGGCCGGTATAGGCGTCTTGCGCTTCGACTTCGCCGGGCTTGGCGGCAGCGCGGGTGAGTTCCGCGATTCGGGCTTTGCCTCCGATGTGGCGGACCTGGTTTGTGCAGCGAACGCAATGAGCGATGCTGAAATGCCGATCACGCTCCTTGTAGGACATAGTTTAGGCGGAGCGGCATGTCTGATGGCCGCGGTGGATATCCCGACCGTCCGCGCCGTGGCCACGATTGCCGCCCCTGCAGATGTAGCCCATATCCTCAGCACAATCGATCCAGAGTGTCTCACGCGCATCGAGCGCGATGGAAGCGCGCAGGTCAGCTTTGCTGACAGACCATTTGTCGTCGGTCGCAAGTTCGTCACGGATGCCCGCGCCCAGGCGCTGGAAGAGCGGATCGGAGCGCTGCAGCTTCCACTGCTTCTGCTACACGCCCCTGGCGACGACGTCGTAGGAATTAAGAACGCATCTCGCCTCTTTCAGGCCGCTAAGCACCCCAAGAGCTTTGTGTCACTGGATCAGGCCGACCATCTGTTGCGCGAGCGCGCGGACGCAGAATATGCAGCATCGGTTATCGCTGCCTGGGCTTCGCGCTACCTGCCGGCGACAGACTGGGACATTCGACCTGTCCAGCCCATGGCTGGGGTGACCGCGCATGAGACCGGCGCAGGAAGGTTCCAGGTTGCTATCCAGGCGGGGCGTCACCGGTTCCTTGCAGATGAACCCGTAGAGATGGGTGGTCTCGCGAGCGGGCCGACACCCTATGAGTTGGTCGCGGCAGGTCTGGCTGCCTGTACCGTTATCACGATGCGCCTCTATGCAAAGCGGGTGAACTTGCCACTGGATCAGGCTTTTGTGGCCGTCTCTCACAGTCGGGACAAGGATCGTACGCCGCAAGACCGCTTCAACCGGGATATCCGCCTCGTCGGGGACCTCACCGCCGAGCAGCGCGACAAGCTACTATCGATCGCCGACCGGTGCCCCGTTGATCTGACCCTCGTTCGCGGCTCCGACGTCGTCACCGAACTCGTTGAGACGCAAGACAAGTCCAGAGGGGGCGACAGCAATGGCTGAAGACGTTACCCGGCGAGTAGCCTTCACGGCTGCAGAAATCACAATGGTGCGACACGCTTCGAGCAGGCTCGGATGCAGCGAAGAGGCGTTCATCCGTACCGCCGTCACCGCAGCGGCAAGCGATATTTGCAGTGTCGACGGTTTGGCGGATCCTCAGTTTGACGAAGAGCCGGACGGCGCGACCGGGGTCAGAGCGGGCTGACCCTCAGGCTGCCGGCTAGTTCGATACGAGTAGTCGGGCAGCCAGAAACTGAGCTTCTTGTTGCGTCTCGGCAGCCGTCTGGGGTGCGCCAAAGGCATGTTCGAGGTGCGGGAACACCTTCTCAAGGTCGGCGCGCTGAACCGCATCGGGCTCGACGATAATCAACGAGAGACACAGCTTCGCCATCGTTTCACGATTGGCTTTCAACCACAGGGTCCGCGCAGTGCGATCCTCAAACGGTTCGTCTCCGGTCGGCGACGGGTAGATGAGCACGAAGCGCCGCCCATCTCGCACGAGCCTCTCCATCTCGAAACACCACTGGGGAGAAAGGCCGGACGTATCCAGCGGTCTGGCTAAACGGACGATCGGAAAATCGCTCACATCGTGGATCGTAAAATCTTCGGTGTTCATTCTGTCCTCGAGCTGACGGGCTGCTGAGGCCGTCCAGAAAGTTGCGTCTGGATGACCGCCCGGAGAGGCGGCCATCCTTGGTTGCGGCGATGGAGTTCGTTAGAAATGGTATCCCACACCAGCGAGAACCTGGTGCCGGTCGAACTTCTGACCGTTGCTTCCCAGATCGCTGTAGCGATACTCGAGCCGGGCCGAGACCTTATCGAGCAAGGCGCGTTCGACGCCGCCGCCAACAGTCCAGCCATCGAACGTCTCTCGGTTGCTCACCACGCCGGACGCGCTCGGAATACGGACCTTGGCGCGCATGTTCTCATACCCGCCGCGTGCATAGATCAACGTCTTTCCGCCGATGAGATATCCGGCTCGTGCCGAAAGGTCGAAGGAATAGTCGGGGTTGATAGATACGCCATTACGCCGGATATCGTCGCTGGCTCCGACGTTGAAGCTTCCCTCGAGGCCCAGCACGATATTGGGCGTCACGGTCTGATTATAGCCCACGAACGCGCCGCCGATGAAGCTGTCCTTCTCGTCGTTGATCGTAGCGATGCCGGCATCGGTCCGGGGAGCATCGACGCTGTCCCGATTCCAGCCCGCTTGCGCGCCGATGTAGGGCCCCTGGAAAACCTGTGCCGAGGCGGGGACTGCACCCAGCGCGACGACCCCAACCAAGCCAATTGCGACCAACTTGAACATGACGATTTCCTTGCTTCCTGAACATTTCTAGCGCGCCCCGCGATGGTCCGATGTTGAACCGCCGGCGCGCGCGGGTCAGACGGGTTCGGTGCATGAACCAGGGCTCATGCACGCAGTGGCTGGGGTCGCTGCGGCCGATACGCGCGTCTTCACGTCCACAACTGGGCTGGGGCCCGCTTGGGTCACTGAAGAACGACGCGATGCATTACCGGGCAGCAAGCCCAAAAGTCTCTGTCCAGGACCCGGACCGGAGCGTTCCGCGCTACCTGTCCAGAGCCGGGAAGCAGCTCCTATTTCGAGGATATAGGGAGGGGATCGCCGAAGATAATTTCTAAGATGGCAATAGAATTAATAACAATTTCGCATTAATCATAGTGCCCGAAAAAGTGGACAAACGATGGCGACACTGGATCTCAAGGCGCTGCGACATTTCGTGAGTGTGGCGGAATCGCTGAGCTTTGCCCGCGCCGCGGAGCGCCTTGGCACGTCCCAGCCCGTCGTGACCCGCACCGTTGCGCAACTCGAGCACAATCTCGGAGCCAAGCTGTTCGAGCGTACCACGCGCCGTGTCGCTTTAACGCCTGCAGGGGTTGTCCTTTTGAAGGCGGCAAGGCCCCTCCTTGGACAAGCCGAAGCGCTCCAGAGGACGATCAGACATGCCGTGGCCGTTGAGAGCGGGCGCCTGTCTATCGGTACAACGAAGATCGCGATGCAGACCGTAGCGCCTGCCTATATACGTCGGTTCACGCAGATTCGCCCGGACATCGAACTTGTGGTCCAGGAATTCTCCACATCCGCCCAGATCGAAGCATTGCTCTCGGCGGAGATCGACGTCGGGTTCGTCCTGCTTCCTGCGTCTCACTCCGGCCTGACGATCGAGCCAATCCACAGCGAACGGATGATGCTGGCCGTATCCGACGGTCATCCATGCGCCGATTTCGGTCTCGCCTCGCCCTTGCCGCTGTCGGCTTTCGCCCATGATCGCTTCATCGTGCCCCATAACCAGGGCAATTCCGCGAACCATGACGAGATGGTCTCGATCTGCAGGCAGGCCGGTTTTCGTCCCAAGACGCTTGAGAGCTGCGACGATCAGACCTGCATGGGTCTCGTGCGAGCAGGCATGGGCGTGCTGTTCGCGCCTATGGCCACGCAGCCGGTTTCTACTGAAGGGATAAAGCTGATCGAAATCGAGGATCCTGTCCCGACGCTTCAGATCGGACTGGCCTGGCGCAAAGACGATCCTTCAGTCTCCCTCCAACTTTTTCGCGACCAGACGCGGCAAGTTGAAGCGCCATTGGACGACCCGACTTCTGCATGAAGCCGGCGTTTTCGCGCCGCGACAGGCTCGCAAGATCGTCCAAACCTTGAGCGATCGGCCCGTGGCCGATCGATGCCGGGTTCACAGGACGCAACCCCACAAAAGGAACCAAAACCGGCCTTGTGTTATTTAACAGATACCCCTGCGGGGTAGGGGTAGGGAGAGGCTCGATCTGCGGCCGACGGCCCGAACCGCCCCGGAGTGCGGATTCCGACCATCGCGCGCATGTATTCCGATCTGATGCCGCGCAGCGTTCCGATCTGATCGCGCGCAGGTGGATCATCTGATCGTTGGGTGAAGATGTCATCCCACATTTCCCAAGTAAGGCGCTGATTTCGCTGTCCTGACCATTATATTTCCTATATAAAACATGGTATTGAAGGC
>NZ_JBIQFL010000015.1:0-52407 GCF_045369135.1 Sphingomonas sp. 179-I 2A4 NHS
TTCGTCACTACGACGAAGCCCCAACCCTCCTTAATTCACAACCTCAAATCTGTGCCATAGGTGCTGACGGCGGACACCCAGTTGGTACTCCGCCGCAGCTTCCCTATTCAGCGAGTCGCGCGTGCGTGCTGACTCATGTCAGCCGGCGATCGATTCTGCCCGAGCAGGGTTGGTCGTGATTTGCGGCCGTCCACATGATCATCTGATCTGGGTCAGTTTCACTCCGCAGTGCGGCGCTATCCTCCCGGGGACCTCAGCAAGCGCGCATGCGGCCGAGGCAGGCACGAACCGCGGCGGCATCGGCACCGCCGCCCGCGGCGCATTGGCAGGATGACGATAATGGCCATCGAAATCGGGATCGACGAGACCAAGAGGAAAGAGGTGGCGGGGGGATTGGCACGCCTCTTGGCCGACACCTACACACTTTATTTGACGACCCACAACTTCCACTGGAACGTCACAGGCCCAATGTTCAACAGCCTGCACGCGATGTTCATGGTGCAATATACCGAGCTGTGGAACGCGGTTGATCCGATCGCCGAAAGAATTCGCTCTCTTGGTGAGCCGGCGCCTGGGTCCTATGGGCAGTTCGCGAGCCTGAGCTCGCTCGCCGACGCCCCTGAAACTCCGCCCAAGGCCGAGGCCATGATCAAGATCCTGGTCGAGGGACACGAGGTCACCGCCAGAACGGCACGCAGCCTTTTTCCCGTAGCCGACGCCGCCGGCGATCAGGCAACCGCTGACCTGGTGACGCAGCGCGTCGCGGTTCATGAAAAGACAGCATGGATGCTTCGCGCGCTCCTCGACGCGTGAGCCGGCGCTGCTGGTTGCCGACGCAGGCGTGAGGAAGGCAGGGGATCTCCTCTGACCTATGTCAGCGTCCGCCTTGCTCAGGCTGCTTACCGTTTTCTTGCTGCGACCAGCGGCTGTCGGTCGCTTTATCAATCGAAAGGAGCAGGTTGATGAAAACAGGGTTGCTTCATGTGGCCGAGGACCGCGGCGGGGAAGCGCGGCTCGACGCCGCGATCCAGCTGGCCAAGGCGTTCGGCCTTCATCTGACCGGCACGCAGGCTGCGCCGCTCTCGGCCTATGCGATGGCGGATCCCTTTGGCGGGGTTTATCCGTCGCTGAAGCTCTTCACCGAGCATGAGAAGCGCCAGGATGCCACGCGGGCGTCGATCGAAGAGAGACTGCGTGACGACGGCGTTTCGTTCGGCTGGGTGCGCGGAGCAGGCTCTCCGGCGGTCGTATTGCTGGACCAGTCCAGGCTGAATGATCTGATCATCCTCAGCCATCTCGAGAGCGACGAAGGCGGCTGGGACGCCGAACTGGATCTTGTCGGCGACGTCGCAGTGCATTCCCGAGCTCCGATCCTGTCCGTGCCCTATGACAACGGGACGCTGAGCCTCGATGGCACCGCACTTGTGGCGTGGAATGCGTCATTCGAGGCAGCGCAGGCGCTGCGCTTCTCGGTCCCCTTCCTGAGCCGGGCAAGTCGTGTTCAGATCGTCACGATTGGAGACGACGCGCCTGAGTTCCCTGCCTCTGGCGCCGCTGCGTACCTGTCGCATCATGGCATCCAGTCCGAACTGCTTCCGGTGGCGCTAGGTGATCTCAGTGTCGGAGAGGAACTGCTGAACGTGGCGATCGACACGCAGTCGAACTTCGTTGTTCTTGGCGCTTACGGCCATTCGCGCATCCGCGAACGAATCCTGGGTGGCGTGACGCGCGAGATGCTTCTGCGGTGCCCGAAGCCGCTGTTACTTGCTCATTGAGAAGGGGAGAACGATCGATGCGAGGCATCATCGTGGCGGCGCTGTGCGTTGCTCTCGCTGGATGCGGAACGCAGAAGGCAGATCAGCCGGACGGTGGTCAGACTGCTCAGAGCGACTCAATCAACAACTACCAGCAGGCGGTGATCAATCTGAACGACGCGTCGAGGAGGGCCGTGCTCTTCCGCGCGATCCGAGATGCAGGTCTGGCGTGCCAGAACGTCATCCAGGCAGAGCGGCTGCCGGACGAGAAGGAGGGGCCGGTTTGGCGCGCGCAGTGCGAGGACAAGTCGTACCACCTCGTCATCGTTCGAGCCGACGGGACGGCCTATGTGGTCAGCCGAACTCGGTGACCCCATCTGATAACCCCTGTGTCGAACCAATTCCGACGGTGGCGGTGTGAAGCAGCTGATCGCGTTCGATCTCGACGGCACCCTGGCCGAAAGCAAAGCCCCGCTCGACGACGAGGTAGCCGGGCTTCTGGCCACGCTCCTCTCCTTTGCCCAGGTGGCGGTGATATCCGGGGGCGACTGGCCTCAGTTCAAGAAGCAGGTGGTCGATCGTCTGCCTGCCCAGTCCGATTTGAGTCGGCTCTGGATAGTGCCCACTGCCGGCGCGAAGCTGTTCCGCTTCACCCGAGACTGGGAGCAGGTCTATTCCGAGGCAATCACGCCTAGCGAAAAGGCCGATATCCTGGACGCTCTGGAACGGGCGATACAGGTGGCCGGGCTCAATCGCGAGCCGGCGTGGGGACCCCGGATCGAGGATCGCGGAACCCAGATCACCTATTCGGGTATCGGGCAGAAGGCGCCGCTGGAGGCGAAGGAGGCCTGGGATCCGGATCGCCGCAAGCGCCTGCAGCTGCAGGACATGCTCCGACAATCATTGCCTGACTGGTCGATCAATATCGGAGGGACCACCTCGATCGATATCACCCGGGCAGGGATCGACAAGGCGTTCGGGCTGCGCAAACTCGCGGAGGTTAGCGGCGTCGCGTTCAAGGACATGATCTTCCTCGGCGACTCGATATTTCCGGGAGGTAATGACTATCCCGCCGTCACAGTCGGCGTCGACACAGTTGCCGTTCGCGACGTCCAGGAGACGAAGAGCATCCTTCATGCTCTCACCCTGTGGCTTGAGGCATGATCTCGCCATTGGACCTGCCGCGAAGTTGCTTGCCGATGGCGGAAGCTTCGGATCGAGAACCAGGCGGGGTGTTTATGACAACAAGATTGGTCATCTCATCTTCAACCATACGCAACGGCAGTCGATGAGGGACCGACACAGGGACTGAACAGAATGGCCGATCCGTACCAGACCTTGAACGTGCCGCGCGATGCGGACGAGGCGGCGATCAAGAAGGCTTATCGAAAGCTCGCCAAGGAATATCACCCGGACCGCAACGCGGATAAGCCGGGAGCGGCGGAGCGCTTCTCCGCGATTACGGCCGCCTATGACCTGCTCACCGACAAGGAGAAGCGCGCGCGCTACGATCGCGGCGAGATCGATGAGGATGGCAATCCGAAGGCGCCCTACGGCTTCTCCGATTTCAACGGCGCCGGTCCTTTTGCGCGCCGCGGCGGCTTCCGCGCCGGGGCCGATGGAGGCACGACGACCTTCGAGTTCACCGGGGACGAAGCCGATTTCGCCAGCATCTTCGGCGACATGTTTGGCCGAGCAGAGGCCGCTGGAGGCGGCCGTCGACGGTCTTACCGTCCCCGGGGAGCGGACGTCGCCTACCGCCTGAACATTAGCTTCGAAGATGCAGCGGCGCTGCGTCCGCAGCACATCGAGCTCGGAAGGGGAAAGGCAGTCGACCTGAAGCTGCCCGCCGGCTTTGAGTCCGGGACTCAGGTGCGCCTGCGCGGTCAGGGGGAGGAGGGCCCCGGCGGAGCCGGTGACGCAATCGTGATACTCGAGATCGAGCCACACCGCTTCTTCACAAGGGAAGGAGACGATGTGCGAGTGGAGTTGCCGGTGCGCTGGGATGAAGCCGTGCTCGGCGCCAAGGTGCGGGTACCGACCGTTGATGGCCCAGTGCTGCTGACCGTCCCCAAAGGCTCGAGTTCGGGGCGCACGCTACGGATCAAGGGCAAGGGCTTTCATCGCGCGGACGGCAGCCGTGGCAACCAGCTGGTACGCCTGATGGTCCACTTGCCGTCCGGCGACGCCGAGCTCGAGGAGCTCGCACGCACCTGGGCAAAGCACCACGACGAGAACCCGCGCGCTTCGATGGGAGTGTAAGGGCTCGCGGTGCCGGGAGCTCCTGCGAGTGGCGACCCTGAAGCGGTGGCGCGGAAGGGTCAGTCAGTTGACGGCGGCGGCGCGGTCCAGTCCGCGATCTCCATAGCGTGGGCCTCAACCCAGCGATCAAGCTCACGCACGACACTGCTGAGCGAGAAGCCCAGCGGTGTGAGCGAATATTCCACGCGCGGCGGGACTTCCGGATAGCTCCGGCGCGCTACCAGGCCATGGGCCTCAAGCCGTCGAAGCGCCTGGATCAGCATCTTTTCTGAGACGCCGCCAATACGTCGGCGCAACTCGGCCGTGCGGTACGTGCGCTCGCTGAGCGCGTGGATGACGAGCAGCGTCCACTTCTCCGCAAGGATGCCCAGTACCTTCCTCGCCGGACAGTCGGCCAGGAAGACGTCACATTGCAGGTCTCGAAACGGATCAACTTTCTCCATTACTTACCCATGGGTGTGTACTTCCTATCGGGTAGTTAGAGCTGCATCTCAGGCCGCGCAAGGCGCCGGGCCGGGGAATCATGGCTCGGCGCAGCAAGATCAGAAAGGAGGTTGAGGTGAAGTCGGTATTATTGATCGGTGCCGTTCTTTTCGCGGCGCTCGCACCCGTGCAAGCCCCGGCACAGCAGGCGGCTGCAACCGCAATAAAGCCCCCGGCGGTGCAGGCGCCCGGTTACTATCGAGTAGCGCTCGGTGACTATAAGATCACCGTCCTTACCGACGGTACCACACCGGTTCCGTTCGGAGACCTGCTCCATGGCGCCTCCAGGGAAAGTCTGGCGGACGCCTTCCGCAAAGCGGGCGAGTCGCTTGATCGAGAGACGTCGATCAACAGCTTCCTGATTGACACCGGTGAGCGTCGCATCCTGATCGAGGCAGGGGCGGGGCGCCTCTTTGGTGACTGCTGCGGTCGTCTTCCGGCAACGCTAATGGCGGCCGGATATGCGCCAGAAACAATCGATGCCGTGCTGCTGACCCACGTGCATGGCGACCACTCGGGCGGTCTGACCGTGGACGGCCGCCGCGTCTTCCCGAATGCATACATCTATCTGGCGAAGCGGGAGCTTGATTACTGGCTGAACGATGAGGCCAGAGCACGCGCTAAACCCAGCCACCAGAAGATGTTCGAGGAGGGCCGGGCGGCACTTGCACCCTATCGCGCGGCGGGTCGCATCCGCACCTTCACCGCGCCATCGACGCTATTGCCAGGGATCCGTGTCATCGCCGCTCCGGGCCACACGCCCGGCCACAGCTTCTACGAGATCGAGAGCCGGGGACATCGGATGCGGGTAATCGGCGACATCATCCATGCAGCCGAGGTACAGCTACCCAGGCCCGACATTACGGTCGACTACGATGCCGACGAGGCTTTGGCGGCGAAGACGAGAGCGTCCGCGCTTGCGGAGCTCGCCAGGACGCATGAGCTGGTCGCCGCGCCCCACATCTCCTTCCCTGGGCTGGGGCATGTCGTTCGGAGCGGCACCGGCTATTTCTGGATGGCGATCCCATACTCCGCTGAAGTTCGACAGGTTGGACAATGGGGGAGCCTAAGCGTTCCTGCCGTGACCCCCTGGCTTTTCGACACCAAGGTCGGGGCGGGGGTTTGAACGTCGTTCAGCCCGCTCGATTGCTCGGGTAAGCTCGCCTCCGATCGCAATTGGTACACCGCTCTGTCGAGGGCAGGCCGCACTGCTGGTAGCACGACTGATCCAGGTCAGGACTCACCGGCCCGATACTCTCCATCGTCGGCGTTCGATTTTCTCATGGAGGCTGGCATGGCGAAAGCAATCGGCATCGATCTCGGCACCACCAATTCCTGCGTCGCCGTGATGGAGGGCAAGGAGCCCAAGGTTATCGAAAATGCCGAGGGGGCGCGGACAACCCCCTCGATGGTGGCCTTTCGCCCTGACGGAGAGGTGCTGGTCGGGGCCGCGGCGAAGCGCCAGGCCGTCACCAATCCGGAGCAGACGCTGTTCGCGATCAAGCGTTTGATCGGCCGCAGATACGACGATCCCATCGTCCAGAAGGACAAGGGCATGGTGCCCTACAAGATCGTCCCCGGCGCTAACGGTGACGCATGGGTCGAAGTGAACGGCAAGAAGTCCAGCCCTAGCGAGATTTCCGCCCACATCCTGCGCAAGATGAAGGAGACGGCCGAAAAATACCTGGGTGAGCCGGTCACCGAGGCCGTCATCACGGTGCCCGCCTATTTCAACGATGCGCAGCGCCAGGCGACCAAGGATGCAGGCACCATTGCCGGTCTCGAGGTTCTGCGCATCATCAACGAGCCGACCGCTGCGGCGCTGGCCTACGGCCTCGAGAAGAAGAAGACCGGCACGATCGCCGTCTATGATCTCGGCGGCGGCACCTTCGACGTCTCCGTTCTGGAGCTCGGCGACGGTGTTTTCGAGGTCAAGTCGACGAACGGAGACACGTTCCTCGGCGGCGAGGACTTCGACAAGAGGATAATCGACTTCCTCGCCGATGAGTTCAAGAAGGAGCAGGGGATCGACCTGCGTCAGGACCGGCTTGCCCTGCAGCGACTGAAGGAAGCCGCTGAGAAGGCGAAGATCGAACTCAGCTCGGCATCGCAGACGAGCGTGAACCTGCCGTTCATCACCGCCGACCAATCCGGCCCGAAGCATCTCGACATCCGTCTCACCCGCGCGAAGCTCGAAGCGCTGGTCGATGATCTCATCTCCCGGACTGTCGGCCCCTGCAAGGCTGCACTCGAGGATGCCGGCCTGAAGGCCGATCAGCTCGACGAAGTCGTGCTGGTCGGCGGCATGACGCGGATGCCGAAGGTCGTCGAGGCGGTGAAGTCCATCTTCGGACGGGAGCCACACCAAGGCGTCAATCCTGACGAGGTCGTGGCGCTGGGCGCAGCGATCCAGGCGGGCGTGCTGAAGGGGCAAGTCGAGGACGTGCTTTTGCTCGACGTCACGCCGCTGTCGTTAGGCATCGAGACGCTTGGCGGCGTGATGACCAAGCTGATCGATCGCAACACGACCATCCCCACCAAGAAGAGCCAGACCTTCTCGACAGCCGAGGACAACCAGCCCGCCGTGACCATCCGCGTCTTCCAGGGAGAGCGGGAGATGGCCGAGGACAACAAGCTGCTCGGCCAGTTTAACCTCGAGAACATCGCGCCGGCGCCGCGTGGCGAGCCGCAGATCGAGGTGACATTCGACATCGACGCGAATGGTATCGTGAACGTCTCTGCCACAGACAAGGGCACCGGGCGCGAACAGAAGATCACCATTCAGTCGTCGGGCGGCCTGAGCGACGAGGACATCAAGCGGGCGGTCAGAGACGCCGAGGAGCACGCCAGCGAGGACAGGAAGCGCCGCGAGCTGGCGGAGACGCGGAACCAGTCCGATGCGCTGATTTTCCTATCCGAGAAAACCCTGTCGGATGCCGGTGACCGGGTAGCCGCTGCCGATCGGGAGGCAGTGGAACAAGCCGTCTCGAAGCTGAAGACGGCCATGGAGGGTGAGCAGATCGAGGAGATCCGCAAGAGAAGTGAGGACCTGCAGGCCGCCACCCAGCAGGTCGTCAGTGCTCAGCGTGCTGAGAGCGGCAGCGCATCCGCTGCGGACGATGGAATCGTGGACGCCGAGTTCGAGGAGGCGGACGACACGAAGAAATGAGGGCCGCTGCGCGCTGGCCCCCATTGGTCAGAGGGGCGCCTGCCCCCCCCGGAAGCATGAAGGCTGGGCAAGATGAACCAAGACGACACTGCTGATGAAAGGGAGGCGGCGCCTTCCCAAGGCGCGAGCGGCGAGGACGCCGGGCCGGACCGCGCAGTTCCTGCATCGGAGGTCGAGGAACTGCGGGAGCGGCTCCTACGCGCACTGGCTGATGCCGAAAACGCCAGAAAGCGGGCCGATCGCGCACGCGCCGAGGGTCGAGAAACCGGCATCTCGGATCTAGCCGAGATGATCGTTCCAGCGCTCGATAGCCTTGATCTGGCGATCGAGGCGGCATCTCGAACGGAGGGGGCGCAACCAAGCCTCGATTCCCTGCTCGACGGGCTCAGGGCGACGAGCAGGGCGTTCGTGGATGGTTTGGCAAAGGCGGGGGTGGAACGGATCTCCCCACAGAAGGGGGAGGCGTTCGACCCGAACAGACATGATGCGATCGCCTCGCGATCCGAGACCGAGACCGCTGAGGGGCTGGTGCTTGAGACCCTGCAGCGGGGATATAAAGTCGGAAGCAGGCTCATCCGCCCCGCACGCGTCGTGATATCTTCAGCAGGCTGAGCGGGAGGGCGGATCCGATGCATCGGGACGCCATCGCCCCTCATTCTTCCGGTGCAGCGGAACCGGCCTGATATGCAGCGAGGGCAGGTATGGCCGGTCGGGTTGCTCTGGTGGCTTGCCGCGCTAGCGAGCGTGGCCGGCATCTCGGCCGGGCAGGCAAGGCCCTCGCCCGCGACAACCGACGCTCGGCTCCCGGTCTACGACGTTCGCGAGGTCGTGAGCGGAGATCAAACCGCCTTTGAAGTCGCGATCCTTGCCCCTCCTCGTTGGGGCGATCGCTCGGTGAGAAGCCGCCTGCTGCGGAAAGCCGCCCAGGTCGCAGCCGGCCGCGGAGCACACTGCTTTGCCATCGAACGTGCACAACTGAACCGCAATGTATCGTACGTGCCGCTTCGATCCGGTCACATGACGATCTCGACGAGTGGGAGCGCAGCGGAGTGGCGGCGCTACTGGCGGCTCTACAGGAATGTGCTCGCCTCGCCGGGTATCCATTTCGGCCTCGGCACAGTTTCGCGCATCGGGAACCGTGTCGTCGAGGGGCGCCTGTTGATCCGCCTCTGTCAACCGGGCGCCGAGACACCGCGACATGCTTTCGAAGTCCAGAAAATACTGTCGAGCATTCGAGCTTCCGAGCCGGCTGGAAGCCCTTGATGGCCTGATCCTCTCCTTGCGACCTGGCCAAGCGACGGGTCCCGCAGATCACGTCGGCGGAGGTAGACGAATGGCCGTAGTCGTTCTCATGATTGAGCATCTCGGCGAGGTGTTCTGGTCGACGCATCACAGCCACGCGACTGCCTGGTCCTTTCTCCTGTCTTACGTCAACGATGCCTGGACGCAGCAATTCCCCGACAAGCCTCCGCCACAGGATGAGGAGGAGCGGGTCGAGATGTTCTTTGCCGGGGATGGGAACGAGTATGTTATTGCTGAAGCTGGCGTCGAGCTGAAGCCCACTGTGCATTAGGTCGTAAGGTTATGAGCGGGGCCAACCCTTAAGCCCACCTGTCCGCCTTCGATCCTCGGCTGCCGCGTTGAGGCGGTGCCCCAAGCCGATGCCCACTCTCGGAAGAGGTCGACTTGATGAGATTGTGGCTTGGCCAGAGTTCGCTCTTGCCAGGTCCGAGCGGTGATACCGACCGATTGCGCGTCGAAGCCAGATCCGGCGCTTATGCTCGTTGCCGACGATCACGCATCCGTTCGATCCCGCACCTGCCCGAAATCACGGATCAGCGAGGAACGGGAAACGGCTGGCGGGCAAAGCATCGCCAGTAGTTCGGCCAGGTCGATCGATGCGAAGCTCACCGAACTGTCCGCGACCCCGTAGGGCATGATCAGCCGGCCGGCGTGCGCCAGTGCCCCGCAGGTATAGACGACGTTGGGAACATAGCCCTCCCGAGCTTCATCGGAAGGCGACAGTAGCGGCACCGCCGTTCGTCCGATGATGCAGGATGGGTCCTCTCGATCGAGCAACAGTGCGCCGATTGAATATTTGCGCATTGCGCCGACGCCGTGGGTAAGTACGAGCCAGCCCTCCTCGAGCTCGATGGGCGCCCCGCAGTTGCCGATTTGGATGAGTTCCCAGGCATATTCAGGACGGGCGAGAAGTTCACCGCGCTCCCATCGATACAGGTCTGGCGAACGCAGCAGGTAGAGGCTCTCGCCATCTTGCCGGCCGACCATCAGATAATCGCCATCGAACTTGCGTGGGAATAGGGCCATGCCCTTGTTGCGCGCGGCACTCCCTTGCAAAACCCGCAACTCGAAAGTCTCGAAGTCGCGGGTCAGCAGTATCTCCGAAGCGATCGCAGCGCCGCTGTAGGCGGTGTAGGTGCCGTAATAGGCGCGCTTCCCATCGTCATCCTCGAACCTGACGAGACGCAGATCCTCCAGGCCGTTGCGTTGGGCCGGCGTGAACGGGAACAGGACCATTTCGTCGAGACGGTTGCTGCAGTCATGCCGGCGAAAGACAACACTGCCGTCCGGCTGGCTCTCAGCCTTGGCGGCGACCGCAAGATCGGGCTCCGGATCAAGCTCGATAGTGCCGTCGGCACGAACGATCCCTTGTCGAAAGGTCACAGAGGAAATGTGCCCCTCGCCCACGGCCCGCAGCGACAGGATGAATCGAAGCGCCCCCTCGGTCAGCCCCATCTGGTCGGGGTGCGGAACGATGCTCGGGTTCATGACCGCCGCGGCGCCGAAGGAGTATTCGTGGCAAAAATAGGCGCCGATGAGTTGGCGCTGAGCGCGGTCCAATGGATCAGCCAGGCCGATCTCGGACGCCACCTGATCGTACCGCTCCTCGAACACCCGGCGTATCTCGCGATGGCGGCTTTCGAAATCCGCGAGCACAAGGGCGAGCTCGGCTTGGGTCGTGCGGCCGTCCATGGCGCGCACCGCGGCAATGATCCGCCGCACTCGATCATTATTGACCGGGTTGATGTCCCGCGGCTCCGGAGCGAGATGAAGGGGCCGTACGACGACCCGATCTGGGTTCGGCAGCAGCCGCAGGCTGGATTGGATCAGCGGCATGCAACGCCTCCGGAAGCAGCGGCTCGCGCCTTGCCTCTCTCTGAACCCTCGGCAGCGCTGCCGATACGCGCAATCGCTAGAGCCGCGAACTGATAGGCAAGGATGGACTCCGCACCCTGGTTCAGGTTCACGCGGTCTACCTGCAATCCGTCGTAGCAACCGCCATCGGGGCTGGCGATGCGCGCTCCCAGGTCATTGGTGCTCAGGTACCAGGCGAAAGCCGCTTCGGCATGCGCTCGCCAACGCTGGTCGCCGTCTTGCTCAAATGCGAGGGCGCACGCGTCGATTGTTGCCCAGGCTTCAAGTGGCTGCTGGTCGAAGGCGCGGGGGGCCTGGTACTCCGCCCCGAAGCTTTGGGTCCCTACGGGTCGGAAGTGACCTTCGGATGCGGTCTGCAGCCGTCGTAGCCAGTCGAGCGCCTCCAGCGCCTCGCGGCGCATGTCACCATCATCAAGAACATCGCTCGCCAGCAGCAACGCCTCGGGGAGGCGGGCATTGTCATAGGCGAGCACCGGTTCGAACCACGTCCAACCGCTTCTCCTTTCTGCGCGGAGCAGGCTGAGCAGCTCTCCCGCGAATGTCTCCAGCTGGAGCCTTGCGGGCCGAAGTCCGGGATAGACGCGAAGATGAGCGGCAAGGCCGAGTATGGCGAACGCTCGGGCTCGCGGGCTCGTGAGATAACCAGTGGCCGGGATCACCTTGTCGGCAAGCGCCGTAGCCCAAAGCTTGAGACCGTGATTGCGGGTTAGCTCCGCCGTGCGCCCGATCGCCCACAGCGCCCGGCCAAAGCTGTCCTGCGAGCCCTCGCGCTCGAGCCATTGCCGATCGAAGCCCATGAAGTTGCGGAACCGCTTGGAGTGCTCGTCCCAGGCGAGATCGACGAAGGAGGCGTAGGTAGATGCGAGCATGATAGCGCGTTTGCTGTCTATCCCCTCCGCCTCGAACATTGCGGCAAGCATCAGGGCTCGAGCGTTGTCGTCGAGGCAATAGCCATGTCGCCGGTCGGGCACCGTGGACCGGCTGTGCTGGAGCATGCCACAGCCATCGCTCATTCGGGCGACGGCATTGAGAGTGGACTTGGGCGACATTGCCTTGGAGGGGTTGAGCTGTACCAGATCCTGCTTGGAACTGGCTTCGACACGTGCCCGTTGGAAGAGGGTCGTGTAACGCTCCGCGACCACCGGCCAGATCATCTCCCGGCCGGCTTGGTAGGCGTTTCGACGCAGCTCGTCGCAGAGGCTCCGGTCGGAAAGGACGGCGCCGACCGCCTCGGCGAGCGGCTCGGGTGACGCGAACGGCACGAGCTGCCCGCGGCGGTCGGCGAGCAGCTCCTTCGCATGCCAGTAGGGCGTCGAAATTACCGCCTTGCCGAGGCCCACGGCGTAGGCCAGCGTGCCACTCGTAATCTGCGCCTCGGAAAGATAGGGCGTCACATAGATATCGCAGGCTGACAGCCACGCTTGTAGGGTTGGTGCGTCGACATACTCGTTCACGAACCGGACGTGGCTCGAAAGACCGAGACTCTGAACGCGAGCTTCCAACCGCTCGCGATAGCGTTCTCCTTCGCGGGCCACCAGATGAGGGTGCGTTGCCCCCAGGACGACGTAGACGAGATCGGGGTGGTCCTTAACGAGACGAGAGAGCCCATCGATCATGACCTCGATGCCCTTGTTCGGCGAGAGCAGGCCGAAGGTCAGGATGACCCGGTGGCCATCGAGGCCGAAGCGGTGCTTGTGGAACGCGGGGTCAAGGAATGGCACGTCAGGGATTCCGTGCGGGATCACGGAGATCTTGCTGTCCGCTACCCCCATGTCGCGCTCGAGGATGGTTCTTCCCATTTCTGTCATAGCGACAAGGCGCGACGACCGCTCGACGAGCGCTTGCATAACCCGTTGCTGAGCACGGTCTGGCCGCGTCAGGATCGTGTGGAGCGTTGTCACGATCGGCGCCCGAAGCTTCTCGAGCATCGGCAGGAGATAGCCGCCGGCATCCCCGCCGAAGATGCCAAACTCGTGTTGGACGCACACCACGTCGGGATTGAGCGCGTTGAGATGATCCGCCGCGGCCAGGTACGCAGCGGGATCGTCCTGCGCGATCTCGTAGCCGACCTCCGAGGGATAGAGGTGCCGCATGCCCGGATCGTTCATGGCGACCGTCAACAGACTGGCGTCAGGCGCGATTTGAACCAGCGCGCTGCGCAGGTCGGCCGTGAAGGTCGCGATGCCGCAGCGGCGCGGTGGGAAGTTGCCGATCAGGGCGATGTGGCGGACCGGCGGGGTCAGGGCATAGCCACTCATCAAGCTCTCCTTCTAAGACGTCTTCAGGGTCAGGGGGTGCCGCGTCGTCTCCAGGTCAGGAGGCGGGCGCTGCCGCCGACAGCGCCGCAGCCGGTGAGGGCGCTGGCGGCTCGGTCGCCTCAGCTGCCAAGCGTACTAGCCGGCGCACTTCCTGAGCACGCTCGCGGGGTATCACCAGGATCACGTCCTCCGTCGCAACGATGACAAGATCCGATATGCCCAAGGCCGCGACGCGGGGGCCATCGCTCCGGATCAGGCAGCCCTGGCTGTCGAGGGCGAGCACATCGCCGTGGAAGGCATTGTCGCTATCGTCCCGAGTTTCGACCTCGTGGAGCGCGTCCCAGCTCCCGATGTCGGACCAGCCCACATCGACAGGCACGACCGCCATGCGCGATGCGCGCTCCATGACCAGGTAATCGATCGATTGCGCTTCGATGGCGGCAAAGGTCGCACGATCGGGGATCACCCGACCTGCCTCGCGATGGCCAGTGGACAGCGCCTTGCGGACCGAACCCAAGAGCGTGGGGGCTTGGATCGAGAGCTCCTCGAGGAGGCGGTCGGAGCGCAGGAGAAATATTCCAGCGTTCCACAAATAACTGCCTTCGGCGAGCATGCGCTCGGCGCGGGCGGCTTCGGGCTTTTCGACGAACCGGTTCACCCGGCATATCGGGCCGGAGAGCGAGTCTCCCATGTGAATGTAGCCGTAGCCGATTGCCGGGCGGTCGGGCGTGATACCGAACGTCACTACCAGCCGTCTTCGGCTAATGAAAGCGCACGATGAACGGCCTTGCCGAACGCTTCAACGTTCCTGATCACATGATCGCTTGGCATGACCAGCAGCAGGGTGTCCTCCTCCACACTCTCGAGCGCAGCCATCGCAAGGGCGGGGGCGGTGTTGCGCCCAATGGGCTCGAGGAGCAGTCGCGAGGGAGCGCAGCCCACCGCACTCAACTCGGCGATAACGCGCCTCTCATGCTCCTGGCTTGCGACAATGATCGGAGCGGCTGCATGCCGGATGCTCCTGGCCCGAAGAACTGTTTGTTGCAGAAGGCTCTTTTCGCCGGCCAAGGGCAGAAACTGCTTAGGCGTCTGTTCGGTCGAAAGTGGCCACAGCCTTGTCCCAGAGCCACCGGACAGGATGACGGGGATCAACTGCATGGGATCTCGCCCCTCTTTCGCTAAGTCCCTGGGGAGAGCAGCGCTTTCCCAAGAGGGACATCGGTCCGAATCCTTTCGGCGGCGGGCGATCGAGATGGCCGCATCCGCTGCCAAGGCGACGTTACGATTAGAATCGGGGTGGTTGCCTCGCCCTGCGCTAGATCAGTCGGGGGAGGAGAGTGCGAGAAGCCAAAGCCTGGGGCCGGATCAGCCGTTTCTTACTTCGCCCGTTACGTGGCTCAGCCTTGTCGGCGCCCGCTGCCCCGCTCGATGCGCGGCGATCAGCTCCTGCTCTCGCTCCTGGATCCAGGGTGGAAGAACTGCTCCGCGGTCGAGGAACAAGCTCGCGCGTTCGAGCCACGGATGACCGGTATTGTGAAGCTCGTTCATCGAGTCCGCGCCGTGAAGCATGGGACCGAACCGCACAGCTTCGACACTTCCGCTCGCAAGCCTCTCGTCGAACGATTGATCGACGCGCTGCAGAAAACGAGCGAGATCCTCCATGTCGGCAGGATCCGGGAAAGCCGGCTCCACGGCGCGATCGGGCAAGTAGCGCAGTACCGGCGGCCACTGAGAGATGTCGTCCCACCAAAGCGGCGGCATCGGAATGCCATCCGATCGGGCGGAGCGGGGGTGCTTGGTCATTTCGCCAACCGGGAGGTCCACGAGCTCGTAGAACTCCGTCGTCGTCCAGGCATGATGGTCGTCACCCCAGAAGCCGCCCCATCCCGCAACGTTTGGGTTTTCGAAGACCTCCGCGGCGCAGAATGCTCCCAGCCACACCCGGGACGCGATCCCCAGGCGGCCGAGCAGCCGCTGAACCGCGATACTGGTCTGCACGCACTTGGTGGGGTAAGTCTCGGCGTAGTGGATCCGCGCAACTTCGTCGACGGTCCCGGCAACGAGCCGGCGCAGGAAGGGCGTCGTGCGTTTTCCCGCACGGGACTTGGCGACCTGCAATTCTATGAAGCGTTGCTTGATCATCTCAAGCTGGAGTGGTCGCGGAAACGCGAGCGTCATTCACGAGGACGTTTGGGGCGATCGGACTCAAGCTCTTTTGTCCATCCTCGGATCGTAGATCCATTTGCGCACCTTTCGGGCCGCAATCCTTCCGGCATCGCGATGCCCCGGATTGATCAGGACGTTCAGCTCTTCCGGGATGACCACCGAAGGGACCATCAGAAGCGCAGATCGGCCACTATTGGCCCAGTCGGTCCCGAAGGTCGTGCTCACCAGGCCCGCCGGCTCCGCATCCCAGCCTACGGGCAGCGACGAAGCCGCCGTGCTCTCTGCGGCCGCCCATAGATCGTCCGGAACCTCGATTTCGACAAGATACCGATTGAGCGGCAAACCGCCAGCATTCAGATGGACGAGAGTTTCGAGGCAGGCGAGGGCACGCGTGGGGGAGGAATAGACGACAGCGACCCCCACATCATTCCAGCGGCCGCCGGTAAGCTTGGCGCCCGTGCCCGTCATGTCGTCGGCCGTGTAGGTCTTGGTATCCGTGGCAATCCGAAACAGCCGCTGGCTCACGCATAGGCTCCGCTCTGGATCTGAGCGAGCGCACGCGACACGAGAGCTTGGCCCTCCATCGTATCCAGAAAATCGATCGGCTTGGCGCCTTTGAGCGCAGGCAGCGGCTCGCGCAGCCAGCGGGATAGCCAGGTGGGCGCATCGAAATCCTCACCCGCTCCGGACTCTTCGACCATTGCTTCCAGCTGGCCGACGAGCTTCGCGAGACCCACGACGCGCTCGCTCTCCTCGACGGACAGAACCTCGTCTCGAGCGGCCTTTCGGTTGACGGTCGCGGTCTTGAGGCTGAGCGCATCGAACATGACGTTCTGGTCCAGGTGGAGCTCGGTGATGAGAATCTTGACCTTGCGCGCAGAAACGCCGGCCTTGATGAACTCGATGCGCTCCACGGGTGCGGCCCGAAAGAGGTCGACATAGGGAAATGAGGGCGGGAACGCCGGGTCGGCTTTCCTCTGAGCGGCGGATGCGTGGGCCACGGAAATGCTCCTTTGAGCAGTTATATGGCTCATCTGAGCAGAGCTTGCAAGGTGGGTTGGTCGATCGCACCCAACCTTATTTACGCTGCTGGACACGCTTGATCGGCAGCGAGGCGGTGCTTGCGCGGCCGCAGGCGTGGGCCGAGTTATCCCGAGGCGAGCATCGCCCGCAGTTTGAACAGGCGCTCCTCCAGCTCGAGCCACGATCGCCCCGGGACACGCGCTCCGCTCAGGAACTCCTCCAGCAGCGCGATCTCGCGGTCACGATCATGATGCGTGCGACAAAGCCGTGCGGCCACCAGCCAGTCCCAGGGCGCGCGGTCGCGCCGCGCTTTCGCCAGTAGCGGCGCCAGTTCGTCCTCCGGAACGGTGCCGGTCTTTTGGGCGCGAGGTTTGCCGACCGGGATCTTCGGCGCCTTCCGTTCGCCTGCCAGGATAGCGCCAGCCTCCGCGCGCCGCCTGAGCACGGGATGGTTCGGCGTTACGCTATCGGGGTAGCGGCCGAAATACTCGTCGACACTCTCTACGATCTCTCCGAAGCGGCCAAGCTTGCGCAGGACCAGCGTCAAACGATCCAGAGCTGCGATGTCACCTTGAGCAGAGACACCAATCTCACGTCTCAAGTCAGCGACAAGGCCTGTCTCGTAGGTGATCGCGCTGTATTCGTGCATCTGCGCGATTGCCTCGCGATACCGCGCGACCGCCCGTTCCGGATCGCTGATCTCCAGCGGCCGCGTTGCCGAGATGAAGCTGGTTGTCGCATCCCGCAGCTTGTGAAAGCGGTCGAGCGCCGCATAGTCGAATTGACGTCCCGGGTTGACCCAATTGATAAGGGTCTTGCCGTGGCGTACGATCAGTTCGCCTTCGAGTTCGAGGGCGTACCCCTCGTCCATATCCTCGGCGACGATCACGACTTCGTACGCACAGCCACACCGGCTCCGGACGAAGTGGTGCCATTGCGCATCGCGGTCCGTCGACCAGGCCCGAGAGCCTGATCCCTTGCCGATATAGAAGGGGATCCGGTCGGGCCCGAGATGCGCATAGACGTAGCAGCGCTTCGGTGTGCGGCGGTCGCCGAGCACGCGGAATGGTTGCAGTTCAACCTGTTCGAAGCGCTCGCTCATGGTCGGCCGCCGGCAAGTAGATGCTTCGCCAGGTGCAGCAAGATGTCGGCGGTGGCCGCGGCGGCTCCTGCCGCCTGAGCCCAGGTCACGGCGCGAATGGAATTCTTGATGACCTCGTCGACGGCGAGGTCCGCCTTCTTGCCGAGCCACACCATGATCTTGGCTCCCCATCGCTCGAAGCGGCGGCCGAGCGTCGCAAGCTCGAGTGCATCGGGCGCAGGATCAGCAAGCGCCGCCCGTGCCTCGACGATCGTCGCCCTGACGGTCTCCCGATCCTCATCGGAGTAGGGTGGAATGCCCACCTCGTCGGGGGGAGCATTGTGCCCGAGCTGTGCTGGAACCCTGGGAAGTTCGGCGATGATGGCTTCCAGTGCGTCCAGCCGTTCGAGCGCGGACGCCGTGAGCTGCGCCGCGTTGGCGTCGCTAAGCCCGCCATCCTCATCCTCGGGATGCTCGTAATAGTCGCCCGAGGAGGAGGGGGCCCACTCCGTGGTGCCATCGCTTTCGATCGCCTTGACGGCGGACAGGATCAGCTCCTCATCGTGCTCCTCTTGGAAGGCGCCGTACAGCACGTCACTTGCCTCGAACGGTCCGCCCCACGGATAGATGTAGCTGTCGGTCTCGTTGTCGCGCGGGGTTTGCACCTGCGGGTCTTCGAACTGCTCGTGGAACCAGGCGACCATCGTTTCGACGGCTGCTTCCCGGGCCGCCTTTCGCTCCTCTTCCTCGCGGCGTTTCTCCTCGACGGTGGCCCAATAATGAGCCTCCTCCTCCTCGTCAGCGCGTCGCCGCTCCTCGTCTGTCCACTCGCGAGCCATGGCAAATGGATAGCGGGCCCGCCTGCGTCCGTCCAAGCTTCTAAGCTCTCGCGTCGGGACGGCGCTACGCATCACCCATTTGCTGGCGGTCCTGCTTGGCGATGGCGATCAAGCGGATCCCTTCCGAGACGAGCCACTCGAACCGCTCGCGCGCAGTGCCCGGAGCGAGATCGAAACGCTCCTCGTGCCGGGCAAGAGCGAGCTCTTTGGCCCTTGGCATAGGAAATTGGCGGGCGAAGATCGTCACCGAAGCCTGCGCGTCCGAGGCCTCGTTGAAGTGCGCCCAATAATCTTTGGCCGCACTCCGCCACGTAGCGCTCGCCGCCACTGCTTCAGCGAGCGCCGCACGGTCGACCTGGTGGCGGGCGTGGGGCGTGGGTTCGCCGATCAGGGCTCGCAAGTCGGCGGGGCGCAACGCGTCTTCGCCAATCCCCGGCACGACCTTGCCCGCTTCCACGACGACCGATCGGCAGTCCTGGCACACTGAATAGGACCGATGTGCGTCGAAGATCAGGGGTATGTCATGGGCTCGCCGGCGCCACGCCAGGTTATCGGGGTTCGCCTCGACGCAGAAGTCCCGCAGCTGCTGGATCCGGGCACCGAACTTGCCGGTGTTGCCCCGCCTGGTGACCTCGAACTTGCTCCGCTCGCAGATGCCACAGATCCAATCCTCCCCGGCGCCCAGCCACGGGCGAGAGGTCGCATTGGCGGCGCAAACGGCGGCGAAGTCGGCGGCACTCGGCGCCACCACCCGCCGGTTCTGCCCCTTGCTCTTGGCCACGGAATGCCCGTCACTGGCGCGCGATCGGGCCCAGAGCGCTTCCTCCATCTCGGAGAGCCCGGAGCGGGGACTGCTCCTTTCCGAGGCCATGCGATATAGCATGGTGGCATTTGTGGAGGAATCCACCTGACCGGTGCCGTGGGCCTCACGATCGTGCCGACCGGCGTTCACGCGCTCGGCGAACATCCGCGCGAAGGAAGCCCGGTCGCGAAAAACGGGTTCGGCTGCTTGCCAGGCACTGCTTGCGGCGTTGGCGTCGAGTTCGTGCCGCTCGTTGGCGCGCACTCGGATGAAGCGGCTGATCTCGTCGGGCGAGAAGCTGAACCATCTGTCGATATCCGGCGCGAGCGCCGCCTTCATGTCCGCGTCGGCGTTGTTGCAATCCTCGCAGACCAGCGTGGCCGCAAACCGCTCGACCAACGGAAAGACGAGGGTATGCGCCACCTGTCGCCTAGCCCGCTCGTCGTCGCTGCCGTCCAGTTCCTTGACCGGGCGCAGCAGCGTCTTGGCGAAATCTCCGAGGTGATCATGATGCCACACGAGCTTGCACAGGAGGACCCCATCGGCGGTCACCCGCGCGATAGACGCTTTCGCACGCTGACAGCACGGACATTCCCACCCCTGCCATGTCGACGCCCAGTGGCTGTTCAGATCGAGCTTTGACGCCTGCAGCTTCTGCATCAAAGACCGCGTGAGGTGGCTCCAACGCCCGTCCACCACACGCGTAAGGATGTGTCCAGCGACCTGATCGTCATCCATGGCGGCGAAGTTCGGGATGTCGATCGTGATACGCTCTTGCACGGCCCAGCAGCTCCTTCTTCCTCAGCCGTTCCTAGAGGAACCGGTCGCCAGCGTGGTCGCGAAACCGATCGGCCGAGCGGACATATTCGGAGAGGATCTGGACCGTCTTGTGCCGGCTCACTTCCTGCATCTTGAAGATGGTCGCGCCCTGGCTGGCTGCCTCGGTCAGGAACCCCGCGCGCAGTGAATGACCCGAAAACTTACTTGCGTCATAGCCGGCGGCGGCGGCGCAGTGCTTGACGAGCCGGGCGACCGCCTTGTCAGACATCGGGAACGTGGTGAGCTGGTCGCCGCGGGTCAGCCGCCGAAACAGCGGCATGGCGGCTCCCTCAGTCGGGGTCCTCTGGACGTCGACCTCAAGGGCACGCACCGCAGCGATCCAGTCGAGCAACAAGGCTTTCGGGCGGATCCGCGAGCCTTCCGGGACCGCGATCGTCGCGCCTTCTCCTGCCTGGTCGGTCTTCGTCGCGCCTAGATACAGCTCCAGGCCGCGTTCGAGGACGCCGACGCTGTCCATCGTCAGCGCTACCAGCTCGGAGCGTCGCAGCGCCGCGGCCATGCCGAGCGCGAGGAGCGCGCGGTCGCGGGTGGCGCGCAGGCCATCGCCCTTGATCTCGGCTAGCATGTTGCGCAGCGCGGAGGCGTCGGCGGCGTCCTTCCTGGTCTTCCTGACCTTCTTGTCATTGCGAATGCCGGCGAGCGCCTCGCGCAAGCCCCCGGCTTCGGGGTGCGCGCCGGGCGCCGGATAGTTGCTTGCGCGGTGATAGTGGCCGATGGCTGCAACCCGCCGCTCGACGGTGCTCGCCTTGGCGCCGGCATGGGCCTGGTTGGCGACGAACGCGGCGATCTGCTCGGGGTGGGCCGGCATCGGCTGGAGCCCGCGCGAGCTGCACCATGCTTGGTAGATCTTCCAGTCGGACGCATAGGCGCGGTGCGTCGCCGCGGCGCGCGCCGCTTTCTTATAGGCAGCCGCGCGCTCTAGGTCCTCATGCAGGACCGCGAGCATGCCGCTGGCGGCGACGAGCGCGGGAAGCGCGGGGGTCGACCCGGCTTCATCGCTCATTTCGCCGTTCTCCTCGTCCGCCACCATGCCCTCAACCACGCTGCGGAGTCGTTCTGCCACTGTAGGTTTTCCTGAAACGGTGGACGGAACTGCCTGTGCATGGCGCGCCCTAAAGCAGTAGACGTTTGCCTGAAACAGTGGACGATCAGCTTCCCGGTTAGGCCGATCCTAGTTTCCCCCCGCGTTGAGAAACATCGGAAAGAAGCTTTTCTGGCGTTTGAGCTTCAGCACGTCTCCGACACCGATAGCGTTCGCGCTGCGGCGCTCGCCGCCCCCAGGCGTAATGACCTGGACATCAGGGTTCTCGATTATCGCCTGATGCACATCATCGGTGTGGGCTGGCGTCGCGTGGTATATGCCCTCGTAGAAATCCCCCACTTCGATGACATCGCCGGACTCTGAGATCAGGCGCGGAATATCGACGAGCAGCTGGTTGCGGGCCTCTTCGCGACCGGAGAGATCGAAGAGGTACAGCGCGCCACCATCGTGGCTCGGATCGTAGGACAGCATGTTGAGCCCAGACCGACCGAAGTGCGCTTGGGTGGTGCTGTTCTGATGGAGCACATTGTTATATACTTTTCGGGCGCGGTAGATGTTCGCGAAGTGGATCAGCCAATAGCGCCATCCACCCGGATTATTGATGGAGAATGGACTTACGAACGGCGCGCAGGTCCGGAACGTCTCAAACACAAGCCGCTCCGCGGCGCCAAGCCACAGGTTCTTGCTCATCGCCCCTTCGAGCTGCTCGAGATCGGTAGCTTCGATCCCGAACGGACGAAGTTGGGCGGCAAGCTGCACCGGGTCCGATTTCTGCAGGAAGGAGAGCAGCGCTTCGATAGCGAACGTGTAGAAGATCTCGACAGAAGGATTCGACCGCATGATGTCGAGAAGGGTGGTACGCTCGACGTGGCTATGGCCGCATTGGTCGAGGTTGAAGATAAGGTTGCGATAGCGTCCCTGTGCGAGCAGCTTCTTGATCGTGGGGTATGCCGTCTCGAAGCTCTCGGTCAGATATTCGACGCGGAGATGAAGCCGGGGCACGTTGTCTGCGATCTCGGCCTGAAGCGGCGCAACGTTGGCGCGCAGGCTGTCGATCGCTGCCGGGCTCTGGTCGTTGAGCACGAGCAAGCACTCCATTGACACAAGGCCGAAGCCCTGTGCCGCGCGCATCGTGTTGATGGTGTCGATTGCACGCTGCGACTCCTCAATGAAGATGAGCGGCGAACCTGGCGTGCCGCAGGTGTACCGGCCACCGCCCGCGAAACCATCGACGATCGCCAGCCGGAATTGGGTCTGCTGAGGGAGCTGACAGCGAACGCCAAGATACTGCGCGAAATACTCGCGGAGGATCTTATGCTTGCGTCGGGAGTGTTCCTCGAGCGCTGCCCCGCTCGCCCAACTATAGGTTTCTCGGCCATGCAATCCTGTCGCTTTCGGGCTGATCATAAAGCGGTTATGAAACCGCTGGGCATTTCATCCCAAGTCTGACCACGGTACTCGCGCCCGTTCGCCTTCTTTGACCGCTTCTTGTTGTCCTTGCCCCAAGTACCCCATTGTTTGAAGAAGAAGGCTGTCTCGTAGGCGATGCACTGATCATGGATCTCATCCACCCAAGCCTCGCGGATCGGTCGCGCTGAACGGCCACTTTCACCGCCCACGATCGCCCAATCGATCCCTGTCAGATCGATCGCGCCGACCGGCCCGATCAGCGGCTCGAACGAGATGAAGCGGATGGCTGCCGGCACCGCGCGAAGGTGGTCGACGCGCTCCACAACCTCGGCATCCTCGATACTGGTGCCCAGCCAGACATTGGGCAGCACCTCACCGATCAGTCGGCTGACCACCGCTGCCATGCGCTCAGGGCGCTTGGTGAGAATCTGATAGTGATGGCGGGGCGTCTCGCGCATGACGTGCCATACCGCCTGGATAAAGGCGTCGCTGACCTCTTCATGGAACAGGTCGCTCATTGAATTGACGAAGATCTTACGCGGTTTTCTCCAACGGTATGGGATCGCCAGGGCGGCCTGATCTTCGCGCACGACACCCTGCCATATAGTTCGCCGGCCGCTGCGCCGTGTGAGTCCGGCGTATTTACCGACGCCCATCGCTTCAAGACGCCGTGCCATGTCCATCGCATAGCAATGACTGCAGCCGGCGCTCACGATCGAGCAGCCGGCGACCGGGTTCCAAGTCGCGTCAGTCCATTCAATCTCGGTTTCAGCCATGCTCCACCGGTCCTACGCGCGTCGCAGCTGGTGTACTATATCGAGAACGGACAGAGAACAGGAAGGATGGGCGGAGCCGATGCAGCCTTGGCAACCGTGCTATCTCATCTGAATCGTGAACCACACCAACTTCGTGTCGGTTGAGGCGCATTAGCGCGTGCTGTTCGATCACATACGCCCCTTCTGCATCGCCATCGACCGGACCGTACCCAGAAGCACGAATGTGCAACTACTCCGCAAGCGGCCGCACATTGGTGATGGTGATGCCAACGTCCGCGCTCGCCAGCGGGCCATCGGTCGTGAACATCTCCGCCTGCAGGTCGATCGCCAAGGCAAGGCACGCTCGGTCACCAAGCGAGAGGCCAAGCGCCTTCGTCGACGGCCGGAGGTCGCCTACTATCAGTGCCTGGGCAGGAGAGAGCGGCCGGACGTCGAGGTGAAGCCCGCCAAGCGCCTCACGCACCTCGTCGAGCGGCAATCCTCGGTCTCGAAGCTTGGAGACGACCTCGGCGAGGTTGGTCGTTCCGATGATGCTACGGGTCAGGACGTCCGCTACCCGATCCGCCCCGGGCTCGTCATTCAGCAGGCAGAGCAGGGCGGGGGCGTCGAGGACGACCTTGCTACTCACGCTCCGCCTCGCGCCGGCGCTCCGCAATCAGCTCGTCAGCCAAGCCGACGCCTTCGGGCACATACCTGCGCAGGATCGCGCGAGCACGTTCAAGCGCTCTAGGTACTGATCGTACCCGCAACTCGCCATCGTCCACATCGACGAGAACGGTGTCACCCGTGGCGATCCCGAGCTCCCGGCGCATAGCCGCCGGGATAACGAGCTTACCACCATCCACGATCTTGACCCTCTGTGCTTCCATCTGCACTGAACTCGCTTGGCTGACCCGATCACCAAAATGTACCGCATGACGTCGCTGATGCATAGCACGAAGGAGGGCACTCCTACGCTCTTGGTGATCAGTGCTCGTTCATGTCCGTGCCCAGTAGCTACTTAGGCCTGGTTTGTTGAGCTAGGCTCGACAGGATCGGCGCTTGCTATTCCGAGCCGGTTGCCGCAGCACTGGCTCACATGGGTGTACCCAACGGAGCCAACATGAGTACGACAGTCCGCGCTGCTCGCGTGTACCTGCGCGTCAGCACCGACGAGCAGGATCTTGAACGACAAGAGGCGATGGTCGTGTCCTCGCGTGCCGCGGGGTATTATGTCGCAGCTGTTTATCGCGAGAAGGCTTCCGGCGCGCGTCCTGACAGGCCCGAGTTGCTTCGCATGATAGCCGACCTGCAAATGGGCGAAGTGGTTATCGCCGAAAAGATCGATCGGATCAGTCGCCTGCCGCTGGCTGAGGCGGAGAGGCTCGTCACCGCTATCCGCGACAAGGGAGCGAGGCTAGCCGTACCAGGAATCGTGGATCTTACCGATCTTGCCGAGGACAATGGCGGGGTGACGCGCATCGTCCTAGAGGCAATTCAAGACATGTTACTGAGGGTTGCGCTTCAGACCGCTCGCGATGATTACGAACTGCGCCGCGAGCGGCAGCGGGAAGGCATAGCGATCGCCAAGCGGGAGGGACGCTACACCGGTCGAAAACCAGACTTGGCCCATCATCGCCGCATCGTCTCACTTCGTGAGGCTGGGATGAGCATAGCGAAAACGGCGGCGCTGGCGGGTTGCAGCATCGCACAAGTCAAGCGCGTCACAGCCCTCCACCGGGCGACCAAGCAGAGCGATGCGCGTCCGACGATACCGTGAGACAGAGCCGGATGATTTGATTTGACCTTTGAATAGTTCTGCCAAGATCGAAAGAGGCTGCAGCGTTGCCGCTGGGACGATCAAGCAGGCGTCAAGGCTGCAGCAGAGATCTCAATTTCCGGCCCGCCGTGGCGCAAGGCCGATCGTGGCCGTGCCGCGCCCCCATACCGGCAGGTAGACGCCTTGCCCCGCCGCCTTCAGCTGGCCCGTCCGCACGTCCGTGATGCGGGCGCGCACGATCAGGTCGCCGATACGCTTCTCGTCGATCGCACGGGTGATCTTGCCGAACAGCTTGTCGAAATCCTTTTCGAAATTCTGGGTCAGCGCGGCTGACACAGTGCCAGATATGCCGGGAGTGTTGGCAAGCTTCAGCAGCAGGCTTGTCCGGACCGAGTCGGTCACACTGGCGACGGTGAGATCGTCGAACGCGACACGGCGATCGTTGACGGCGTTGCGCGGCGTGGCGGTAAGCCAGATCGTGCCCCGCGAAGGCTCCCCGCCTTCGGCTGCCGCGCTGAAGCGAAGCCCGACTGCGATCTTGCCGCCCGTCGTGCCGTAGATGGTCACTTGGTGGAACTGCGCGCGCACGGCCCCGACACCGGGCACTTCGAAGGGGCGGCGCGACCGCTTCACCAATGCCTTGGCGAGGACCGGCTCCAGCTGACGATAGTCGGCGATGACGGGTATGGCGAACAGGATGCGGCCGGGTCCGGGCTGCGTGCGCGTCATGTCGGGGAGCGGCCGGCGCTGCGGATCAGGTGGCCGGTCGCCGACGAACGTCTCCGTAACTGCCGTCAGCCCTAGAGCCAGGTTCACCCGGTTGCGCGAGATGGTGTAGCCTCCGTAGCTCAACTGCCGGGGCGTGATCCGCATCCACACCGGCGGGTTCGCCCGGTTCAGTTGGACGGAGGTGAACGCCGACCCCCAGACCTGCGCGACCTGCTCGCGCAGCTGCAATCTGCCGAGTTCCTGCGGCAGCGAACGCTCCAGGCGCGCGACGACGCCGGCGAGCTTGGCGTCAGCCTTGCTGGTGAACTCGATGCGCTGGCCAAGGAAGTCGACGTGGGGCTCGTCGGTCCAGTCGTAGGCGATCGACACCGTGCCGCGCGGCGACCAGTCGCGGGCGATGTCGAGCCTGATCACAGCCCGGACGCGGGCGTCCGCCTCGGCCGTTTCCCGGCTGAGTACGCCTCCCACGTCGCGCGCGCTGATCGCGGCGTGAAGCGGCATGGTGACAATGATCGTTTTTCCCGAGCCCTCCAGCACCAGCGGCCCTCGGACGACGGTGCCGGTGATGCGGCACTGGATGGCGGGCGTCTTTATCTTCGCGAAGAGGATCTTGACCTTCTTCGGCGGAAGGCAGGTCTGCCCCGGCTTGTCGATCGACCAGAGGCGACGTGGAATCGCCTGTTCGAGGCTTCGGGCCAGCTTGTCCAGGTCCGCGACGATCGGCACATCGACGGTGGACGTCTGCGGTGGCACGTTGATCGTGTCCGTCGCTCGCGGCGGCGCCTGGCGAGGCGTTCGGTCGCAGCCAGCGAGGCAGGCGACGCAGAGCAGGACGGATGCGATCGAGGCACTCGAGACTTCGCTCCTGCGCAAGAAGGACCCGGCAGTCCGGCCTGGCGCTTCAGCTTTTGACGCTGCCGGCGCGGGAACGGTCCCCCTGGCCGTCGTGTTCTTCATCGCCGCGCACCTCCAGCCGTCCGAGCGGCCATCCATCCAGTGGGTTCACCAAACGAGTTTAGAGAAAGGGAACCGTTCCGTTTCCTTATCGTTCAGCTCGTTGATTTCGGTCAACGCCTCACAACACCAATGGAGGATCTCAATGAAGACTGCGATAGTGGCTGCGTTGCTCACCCTGGCGCCGATACCAGTGTTGGCGCAGGCCGTTTCGCCCGCCACTTCGGGAACGATGACCAGCGCCGACGTCGGCGTTTCGCCGATCGCGAGCCAGAGCGGACCCAATTACGTGCTCGCGGCGGCCGACGCCAACCTTTACCAGATCAAGGCCGCGCAGCTCGCCGCGACACGCGCGCAGCGGGATGACGTCAAGGCCTATGCCAAGCGCGTGCTGGCGGAAACGCAGAGCAGCCACCAGGCGCTACTTGCGGCGCTGAAGAACGATCAGCGCACGATAAAGGCGCCGCCCTCGAGCCTGTCCGCCGACCGAGCCGCCCTGCTCAAGCTGCTCCAGAAGGCGCCCAAAAGCGCGTTCGACAATCTGTATCTGACCCAGTCCGCGCAGGTCCAGCAGGCCGCATGGGCCGTGCACAAGGGTTACGCGCAGGATGGAACCGATCCGGCGCTGCAGCAGGTCGCCGGCACTGCGGTCCCGGTGCTGGAGAACGAGCTCACCACTGGCAAGTCCCTTACCCCCTCCGGGCTTGCAGGATAGGTGAAACCGGCCGGGCCAGGTCGATGAAGCCCCCCTTCGACCTGGTCCGGCATCTGTTTGCGGCGATCACTGTCTGGAGTGCAGCCGGCGGAATTGCTCCCGTGCTTCGGCGCGCATGAGCTGCTGCATAACAATCCAGTAGCCCGTGACGGCTGTTTCTCCTGCCGCTTGGTAAGCGTTCGCCATGTTGCTCCTGAGATGCTCGAAAAGCGCGTTTTCTAGCGCTCGTCCCTTATCGGTCAAAGAAAGCAGCTTCTGACGACGATCGCGCTCCCCGACCCGTCCGGAGACGAGCCCGCGATCCATGAGGTCCCTCATGACCCTGCCAAGCGATTGCTTGGTGACGCTTAGAACGTCCAGGAGTTCGCTGACGGAAATTTCGGGATGCCTCCCCAAGAAATAAAGAACGCGGTGGTGTGCCCGCCCGAGGTTCTGCTTAGCCAGCTCGGTATCGACATGAGCCAGATGGGATCGGTGAGCAAAGAACATCAGGTCCATCCCTCCCCTGATCGCGTCATCACGCAGATACTGGGCAGGTGGCGGCAGAAGCGGCGCCGTCACGCGGTCAGGCCCCTCCCTGGCATGGCTGCAAGACCGTCACTGCTGGCTCCATCCCAGTCCTATCGCCTTCTGCAAGGCGATGAATGCACGATCAAGTTCACCCGTCGCTTCCAGGACCGACTGATCAGCAGCCAGCGCCGCGCGTTCGGCCTCGATGGATGTGGTCAGCGGGATCGCCCCCTGCTCGTATCGCTGCTTGGCGTAGGTCGCCGACTGCCTGGAACCATCCCGGCTCGCGATGCTCGAAAACAGGTTACGTCGCTGATTGCCGAAGCGGGTCAGGCTGGTTTCCGCATCGGACAGCGCGCCGAGAACAGCCTTCCGATATTGTGCTTCAGCCTCGTCACGGTCGGCCCGCGCCTGTTCGACCCGGGCACGATTGCGGCCGAAGTCAAGGAAGCTCCAGCTGATCCGCGGCAGCAGCAGACCCGCTACGCTGTCAGGATCGACCGCATCGGCAATATTGGGACCACCCAGGCCGATGATGCCCATGATACTGACCGAAGGGAACTGCCGGGCAATGTTGACGCCAATCTTTGCGTTCGATGCCGCCAGCTGCCGCTCGGCCGCGCGAATGTCTGGGCGGCGCCGAAGCATGGCGGCGGGATCGCCGATCGCGACAGTCCCGGGGATCATCGGAATCGGAGCGGGCGCGGAGAGCGCCGCGTCGTGCGCACCGGGCTCGTCGCCGGTGAGCAGGGCAAGCTGGTCCAGCGTGGTCGCGATCTGTCCCTCAAGCGGCAACAGTCCCGCCTCCGTGCGAGTCAGCTCGGTCTTCAGACGCACCACCTCGTCGCGCGATGAGGCGCCGCGCTGCTCGCGCTGTTGCAGCAGGGCGAGTGATCGCTGCTGAAGCTGCGCGGAGCGGCGCGCCAGGATCAGGCGCTGCTGGAGTTCGCGCAAGGTCACATAGTTCTGGGCCACCTCCGCCGAGAGACGAACTTGCGCATCAGCTCTATTGGCTTCGGCCGCCTGAGCCTGGGCCTCGGCACCTTCGGCCGCGCGGCGCCGTCCGCCGAAGAGATCGATCTCCCACGACGCATCAAGGCCGGCATTGTAGAATTCGGCCCTGATACGATCGGATTGCTCGCCCTGCGTCGGCAGCGCGAGCGAGCCTGCGGGAAGATCGGCGACGATCGCAGTGCCCGACGCCGAGACGGTGGGCAGCTGGTTCGCGCGCTGTTCGCGCAAGCTGGCGCGCGCCTTGCGGATGCGCGCCTCCGCGATCGCCACGTCGGGATTTGAGGCAAGCGCGCGGTTGATCAGCGTCGTGAGCTGCAGATCGCCCATGCCTTCCCACCAGCGCGCAACAGGGGCTTGCGGTGACGTGACTACCTGATCTGCGCGGCGAAATGTCGTTCCGGGACGCTCGCCGCTCGCGACGCCCGGCGGGCCTCCATAATTGGATCCGACGACGCAGCCGGTCAGGAGGGCGGGCAGAATGGCCCAGCTAAGTCGCTTCATCAGTGCATCGCCATCTGCGTGTCGGAGGAGATCGGGCGGAGGAACAGCGCCAGCGGGGTAGTGATCGCAATCGCGACGCCGAGCGCGAAAAACAGATCGTTATAGGCCATGACGGTAGCTTGCTCGAGGAGCTGCCCGGCAAGCTGCCTATAGGCGCCCGCTTCGCCGGACGGCATGGACATGGCCTTCGCGAACCACTCCTGCGTGGTCGCCGCGTTGGCCGACACCGTCTCCCCTAGCCGATTGAAATGCAGGAAAGTCTGCCGGTCCTGGAGGGTCGCCATCAGGGCGAGGCCGATCGATCCGCCAAGGTTCCGTCCCGCGTTGAACAGCGCGGACGCGTCGCCGGCATCCTCGGGCGCCACGGCGCTGATCGCGGCCTGGTTAAGGAACATCATGGCGAAGATCTGCCCGAAGCCGCGGACGAGCTGGGAATCCCTCAGATCGCCCCCCGCCGATTGTGCGGTGAGGTGCCAATCCATGGCGCAACTGACGCCGATCAGCGTCATCCCGACGAAGACAGCCAGCCGGACATCGAGATATTTGAACGCGAGCGGCAGGAACGGCATCAGCATCAGGGCAGGGATGCCGGAGACGAAGACCACCTTGCCCGATTGCAGGGCGCTGTAATCCGCCATCGACGAGAGGAATTGCGGGATCAGGAAGGTCACGCCGTAGAGCACGACGCCGATGACAAGGCTGAGGACGAAGACGCTGCCGAACGACCGGCTGAAGATCAGCGACAGCTTGAGAACCGGATGCGCGGAGCGGACCTGTCCGATCGTGATGAGCGCAAAGCCGAACACCGTTGCGATCGCGAGCTTCACGATCATCGCGGACTCGAACCACATCTCGCGCTGTCCCTCCTCCAGCATGACGGTGAGCGCTCCCAAGCCGATCGCGAGCCCCGCGATCCCGAACCAGTCGGCATGGCGCAGCTGGTCGAGCCGCAGCTTCTCGTGCTTGAGCCCGAACAGCAGGAGCAGGACGAGCCCGGCACAGACCGGCACGTTGAGGAAGAAGGCATAATGCCAGCTGTAATTGTCGGTGAGCCAACCACCGATGATCGGCCCGAGCACCGGGCCGAGGATCGCGGTGCCGCCGAACGCGGCGGTGCCGATCGGCTGCTGTGACGGGGGCAGCCGCGTCGCGATGATGGTCATGGCAGTCGGAATCAGCGCACCACCGGTAAAGCCCTGGCCCACACGGCCAGCGATCATCATCGGCAGCGTCGTCGAGATGCCGCACACGACGGAAAAGCCGGTGAAGCTGATCGCCGCGCCCAGCAGGAAGTTGCGCAGACCGAACAGGCGCACCAGGAAGGGGCTTAGCGGGATCATGACGATCTCCGCCACGAGATAGGAGGTCGCGACCCAGGTGCCCTCGGTGCCGCTCGCGCCGATTTCGCCCTGGATTGTGGGCAGGGCCGCATTGACGATCGAGATGTCGAGAAGCGCCATGAACGACCCGATCGTGCCTGCAGCGACGGCAAGCCAGTCGCGCAGGCCGGCGCGTTCCGCCGCCATCAGCGCGCGCCCTGCGTCTCGCCGCGCTTCAGCCGCTCGGTTTCCTGCTTGATTCGTTCCCGGCTTCCCTTGGCGCCGATCGTGTCGACCGTCACCTCCACCGACAGTCCGGGACGCAGCACCCGCCGCGCCTCCGGACCCGCCTCGATGCTGATCCGCACGGGCACGCGCTGGACAATCTTGGTGAAGTTCCCGGTCGCGTTCTCGGGCGGGATGAGTGAAAACTGCGCGCCCGTCCCCGGAGAAAAACTGGCGACCCGGCCTCGCAGTTCGGCACCGTCCAGTGCATCCACCTTGATGGTCACGGGCTGCCCGACGCGCATCAGCGCGACCTGAGTTTCCTTGAAGTTCGCCTCGATGTAGAGTTGATCGACTGGCACCACCGACATCAGCCGGGTCGCCGGCTGGACATATTGCCCAGCCCGGACGGCCTTGTCGGCGACAACGCCGTCGATGCTGCTGCGGATCTCGACGGCCCCGAGGTCCGTCGAGGCGCGCGCAAGCTGCGCCTGCGCGGTGCCACGCTGCGCCTCCGCCTGACCGATGCGAGCCGCTTGGGTTGCAACACTGCGACGGGCGGCGAGGTAGGCCGCTCGCTGCGCGCGCAGCTCCGCGGCAGCCCGGTCACGCTGAAGCACCAGGCTTGCCAGCCGCTCACGCGATTCCGCCCCTGTCCGGGTGAGCGGTTCGTAGCGTCTTACCTCGTTCTCTGCCGCTGCGGCGGCAGCCTCGGCGCTCGCGACCTGGGCGGCCGCCTGGGCGACCGTGGCCTGTTGCTCATCAAGTGTCCGGCGCGCAGTGGTGATGTTGGCGCCGGCTGCGGCGATCTGGGCTTGCGCCTCTTCGACATTGGCGCGGTAGTCGCGAGGATCGAGCACGGCGAGCAGCTGACCGCGACGGACAGGCTGGTTGTCGGCGACGAGAACACGCTCGACATAGCCGCCCACCTTCGGCGAGACGGTCACGAAGTCCGCGCGCACATAGGCGTTGTTGGTCGACTGCAGGAACTGGCCGCTCGCGCGGTAATTCATGTACCAAACGATAGCCGCGATGATGCCGGCGACAAGCGCGGCGATGAGGACGTAGCGAATGATGGGGTAGCGCTCGAGAAGCGACGGCTTCTTTTCGCCATTCATCTCCTCGGAACCGTCCTCCGACCTGGATTCTGGGTGAAAATTCGCGTCCGGGTCGTCATGTCTCACTTTGTTTTCGTGGTTCTCAGCCCGATCGTCAGCCACCCTGCCGTCCCGTCAAATGTAAACCGAACCGTAGCATAGTCGGAGCTCGAGAGTAACGCTACAGACATTCCGGGCGTCGCACATATGACGCCCGAATGAGTCGCGTCGGGAAGCTAATCCGACGCTGGCCAAACCACGTTCGAATTGTGTCTCGCCGCCACCCAAGATGTGACGGTCGGTATGTGCAGATCCTGATCTCGATCTGGCCGGGCGCCAGCCGACGCGAAACGTCGGCCTTCGGCAACTTCCAGGTGTCAGGCCAAAGTCCCAAGAAAAGGCCGCTCTGTTTTGCCAGAGCGGCATGGGGAGGTTCTGCAATAGTCGGAACCTGGGATGTCAGGCCCTGAGCTCAGTCAAACTCTGTGTGACTTCACCATAGCCAGCATCGAGCGGAATGGTCAGAACGCGCTCTCCGTCCCGTGTCTCGATCTGCGGGAGCACGGTGACCAGCGGACGTGCCTCCGCTCGGGCGAGGCAATCCGCTGCGCTCTCGGCCTCGGCCAGCAGCTTCACGTTCATCAAGGTGGGGAAGATCACGGTTCGGGCGCCGCTTCGGGCGAGGTCCAGGACCGACTCTGGCGCGATCCACTCGGCATCGACCGTTTCATGTCCGTCGCAGATCGCGACCTGGTCGGCCGGAGCGGGGGCAGCGTAGAACCAGGTGTCGAACCGCTTCGGCATCATTTCTGGAGTGATCCAGCGGGCGAAAACGGTCAGGGCGGTCAGCGAGAGCTTCACCCCCAATCCGGCGACGACATCGAGGAAGGCGAGTTCCCCGGTATCGACCTTCCGGCGGGCCTCGGCGTCGCATACACTGGAGAAGCCGCGGCCGTCGGGATAGTTGGCCAGCAGGATCCCCGCTTCCTCGAACGCCTCGCGGATGGCGCCGATGCGCAGCGCGCGCTGGGTCGCGTCGATTTCGTCCCACCCGGTTACGTGATCGCGCCAGCGCGGATCGTCGTCACCGGGGTGCATCTTGCCTCCCGGGAACACCAGCGCTCCCGAGGCGAAATCGATCTGGTGGTGTCGTCGCACCATGAGCACCTGATATTCGGGCACATCCCGCAGCAGCAGGATGGTGCCGGCCGGTCGCGGCTCGGCCGGAGTGCGCCTGGCGTCCGCCGACGCGGTCTCGATGCTCATGATCTCTCCTATTCTCTGCACGGTCATGTCGCGATGCCGCCGTCCCGCATGAGATACGAACCGCGACCGCTGGCGAGCAGCACGTCGTCGGGCGAGCGCACCTCGCTGTCCGCGACCGACAGCGTCCGTCCTATCTTCACGACGCGCGCGTGGATGTGAAGCGGGCCGCCGCTTGCCGGACGGTGATAATCGACGTGGAGCGACGCGGTGGCGCTGACCGCACGCGTCCTCGTCAGCAGGACATACATGCCGGCGAGATCGATCAGGCTGGCGAGCACGCCGCCATGCACGGACGGGATCCGCGGATTCGATACGATCTCGTCGCGCCACGGCATGCTGAGGTGAAGGACACCGTCTGTCACGTCCTCGACGCGAAGCCCGAGCCAGGCGTGGAACGGCGCGATCGAGAGCGCGCCTTGCAATGCGGCGCCCGCCAGCCCGTTCGCGATACCCGAGGATGCCTCGTCAACCATCTCAACGTCCCTTGAAAACGGGTGTACGCTTTTCCATGAAGGCGCGCGGACCTTCGCGCGCGTCTTCAGTTCGGAACACCGGCGCGGCGAAGCCCGACTCGAGGTTCATGCCTTCGCTCTCCGGCCGCCCGATACAGGCGCGCGCCGACGCGCGGATCGCCTGCACCGCGATCGGGCCGTTGGCGGCGATCCGTCGCGCGAAGTCGAGCGCCGCAGGCAGCACCTCCTCCGGCGCAACGACGCGGTTGAGGAAGCCATAGTCGAGCGCGGTTCCGGCATCGATCAGATCGCCGGTGAGCAGCAATTCCATCGCGCGCGCAAAGGGAAGCTGGCGCGGCAGTCGCACCGTCGATCCCCCGCCCGGGAAGATCGCCCATTTGACCTCCTGCACGCCGAAGCGCGCGGCGCTCGATGCGATCCTGAGATCTGTACCCTGGACCAGTTCCATGCCGCCTGCGATCGCATGCCCGTTGATGGCGGCGATCACCGGCTTGACGACGTCAAATGTGCGCAGCAGCGCGGTGCCGAGAATATCGCGGTCAGCGAGCACGCGGCGATCCCACTCGTCCTCCGGCGGTCGCCCGCCGCTGACGAGCGGGATAAGGCGGCCGAGGTCGGCACCCGAGCAGAAGGCGTCGCCGGTGCCGGTCACGACCGCGACGCGGATCTCGGCGGCGTCGCGCACCCTGCTCCAGCAGTCGGCCAGTTCCACCAGCATCTGCGGATCAAGCGCGTTGCGCGCCGCGGGTCGGTTGAGATGGATGATGGCGATATATCCATCGGTTTCCATCCAGGCTGCGTTGTCGGTCATCAATTCCCCTCCCGCGCTTTAACATTATACCCTTTTAATAGCCTTGCAAGCCGGCGACGGCAGCAATTTGCCGCTGGACAAAGATAAAGCAGTGGAGCAACATAAAACCATGATAAGGATTCATTGATGCCGGACGTGGATGAGCAGGGCGAGGCGCTCTCGTTCGCAAGGGGCAAGCGCGCGCTTCGCGTGGCGCAGGCGATCGTGCACGACATCGAGGCCGACGCACGCCAGGTCGGCGACCGGCTGCCTCCGGAGCACGACATGCTCGCGCGGTACGAAGTCGCCCGCGCCACATTGCGTGAGGCGCTGCGTTTTCTGGAACTGCAGGGCGTGCTCCACCTGCAGCCCGGTCGAGGCGGCGGGCCGGTGGTCGCGCGGCCGCAGATTGGCGATTTCACGAGTTCGCTTGCGCTCGTACTGCACTTCGTCGGCACCGACCTGCGCGCGCTGATCGAGCTGCGCGAGGCGCTGGCCCCGCGGGCGGCCTCTCACGCTGCCCGGCGCGCAACGGCGGCGGATCTGATGGCGCTGGCAAGCTGCTTCGCCGATCTCGAGCAGCAGGTGGAATCGATGCTGTTCGAGGAAACCAACCGGCGCTTCCACGACCTTCTGGCATGGGCGAGCGGCAATCCGCTGTTCGGGTTGCTCACGTCCGCGCTGCATCTGCTGACCCGCGACCTTTCGCGCCAGCTCGGCTATTCCGAGCACGAGCGCGAGAACCAGGTTCGTCGCCTCGCGCGCGTCGTCCATGCGGTGCGGCTGCGCGACGCGGTCACGGCGCGGCGCGAGATGGAACGGCTCGTCGAGGGATCGGCGGAGTATCTCGGGCGGCGCAGCCCCGACCTGATGGATCAGAAGGTGCGCTGGACCCAGGCGTTCGAGGCGTAGCCGCCGGAGTAGATCAGCAACGAGAACGATGTGGGAGAGACGGACAATGGCCCTGAACAGCCGAATCTGCGGGATGCTCGGCATCGACTATCCGATCGTCCTGGCCGGCATGGGCGGGGCAAGCGTCCCGCGACTGGCGGCGGCGGTGTCCAACGCGGGCGGGCTGGGCGTGCTCGGCGCGGCAGCGTGCTCACCCGAGCAGCTCCGCGCGTGGATCCGCGAAACGCGCGCGCTGACCGACAAGCCGTTCGGCGTCGACACGCTCCTGCCCGCCTCGGTGCGGCGCGGCTCGGCGCCGCAAACCGGGGCCGCGCCGGCGGACCCGCGCGCGGTGCTCGCCGACTATCAGGCGTTCACGCGCGACTTCATGGAGCGCGAGGGGCTGGAGATCGTCGCGCGTGATTCCGGCCGCGCCGTCACGGAGGGTGCGGCAAACGGCGGCGCGGCGCTGTTCTCCAAGGAGTTCTTCGAGGCCCAGATGGAGGTCGTCGTCGAGGAGAAGGTGCCCGTCTACGCGGCGGGGCTCGGCAATCCGGGGCCGTGGATGGATCGACTCCACGCCAACGGCACGGTCGTCATGGCGGTCGTCGGCAAGGTGAAGCACGCGCTGCAGGTGGTGGAGTCGGGCATCGACGTGATCGTGGCGCAGGGGCACGACGGCGGCGGGCATAATTCGCCGATCGGCACCATCTCGCTCATCCCGCAGGTCGTCGATGCCGTGGGGGACCGGGTGCCGGTGCTCGGCGCTGGCGGCATCTCCGACGGGCGCGGTGTGGCCGCGGCCTTCATGCTGGGCGCCGAGGGCGCCTGGGTCGGCACCGCGTTCCTTGCGACGGAGGAGGCAGGGATCGAGGACTTCCAGAAGGAAGCGATCGTCGACAGCGGCGATGCCGATACCGTGGTAAGCCGCTCGATCACGGGCAAGCCTGCCCGCATGATCCGCAGCAAGTGGGCCGACGCCTGGGTGGCGGCGGGCAAGGAGCCGCTGCCGATGCCATACCAGTCGATGATCGCCGGTCCGGTGATGGCGTCGGGCATCCGTGCGAAGCGCAAGGACATCATCCCGGGCTTCGCCGGGCAGGGCATGGGGCTGATCCACGCCGTGCGCCCCGCCGCCGAGGTGATGCGCGACCTCGTCGCCGATGCCGAGCGCGCGCTCGGCCGCGCGGCGGGCCTCCGCTGAGGGTCGCGGCTGGTACAGGAGGGACAGATATGACCTTCTCGGACAAGGCGGCGATCACCGGCGTCGGGGAAACCGATTACGTCAAGGGCACCGAGCGCACCGCGGTGGACATGATGCTGGAGGCGTCGCGGCGCGCGATCGCGGACGCGGGGCTGCGCCCGTCCGACATCGACGGCATGGTGCCGCCGCCCATCTACACCACGTCGGAGGAACTGGCGGCGAACCTCGGCAACGACGTGCTGCGCTACGCCGCGACCGTCCACATGGGCGGCGCGAGTCCGACGACCGCGCTCCAGCATGCGGCGATCGCGATCGCGGCGGGGCTGTGCGACCACGTGCTCGTCACGCTCGGCTGGAACGGCTTCTCCGCGCTGCGGCCCAAGCCGGGCGCTCCGCCCACGCGGCCGATGAACATGAACACGCTGACCAACACGATCCGCGGGTATTACATGCCCTATGGCGTGTTCCTGCCGGTGCAGATGTATGCCTGGCTGGCGACCCGGCATTCGCAGCTCCACGGCGTCGGTCCGGAAGCCATGGGGGCGGTGGCGATGGCGTGCCGACGGCATGCGCAACTCAATCCGAAGGCGTTCACCTACGGCCGGCCGCTCGACTGGGAAACCTACCACGACGCCCGGATGGTGTCGGAGCCGTTCCGGCTCTACGACTGCTGCCTCGAGACCGACGGCGCGTGCGCGGTCGTCGTCTCGCGCACCGACCGCGCGCGCGACATGCCGCATGTGCCCGTCACAATCGCAGGCGCCGCCGAGGGGCATCCCTATCCCGCGGACGATATCCCCTCGCGCCCGGATCCGTTCAAGATCGGGCTGAGCTACGCCGCGCCCAAGGCCTTCGAAATGGCCGGTGTGCGCCGCGAGGAGATGGATTTCCTCCAGGTCTACGACTGCTTCACCTACGTCGTGCTGCTCCAGCTGGAGGCGATGGGCTATTGCGAGCCGGGCGGCGCGCTCGACTTCGTGCGTGACGGGCAGATCGAGCTCGGCGGGCGCTTTCCGCTCAACACCCATGGCGGGCTGCTGAGCGAGGCGCACGTGTGGGGGCTCAACCACGTCGTCGAGGCCGTGCGCCAGCTGCGGCACGACTGCGGCGAGCGCCAGGTGCCGGGAGCACAGACGGGGCTCGTCACCGGCTGGGGCGACCTGGGCGACGGCAGCATCGCCATCCTGCGGAGGTTCGCATGAACGACGACGACATTGCGCCCAAGCTGCGGGCACCCGCCGTCTCGCCGCCCAAGCCGTTGCCGCACCCGCAGGATCCGGTAGAGCAGGAGTTCTGGCAGCGCTGCCAGGGCGGCACGCTCCATTTCCAACGGTGCGGCGAGTGCCGGACGTGGCGCCACCTGCCCCGCTACATGTGCGCGCGCTGCGGCTCGCCGTCGTTCGCCTGGGAGCCGAGCAGCGGGCGCGGGCGGCTGTTTTCCTGGACGGTGACGCACCAGGCGCTTCACCCCGCCTTCGCGGCCGACGTGCCGTATGTAGCGGCGGTGGTCGAGCTGGACGAGGGCGTCCGCATGGCGACCCGGCTGACCGGCGCCGACCCTGCCACGCTCGCGCTCGACATGCCGGTGGCGCTGGCCTTCGAAACGATCGGCGACGGGTTTCGGCTGCCCGTCTTCACACCAGCTGCAGGAGCGTGAACCGATGGACCTGAGTTACGGCCCGGAATACGAGGCGTTCCGCGATGAGCTGCGCGCGTTCATCGCCGAGAACCGCCACCGTGCCCCGGCCGCGCCCGGCGCGGCGCAGCGCGCCGGGGCGGACGCGGTCGCGTGGCAGCAGCTGCTGCTCGAACACGGCTACACCGCGCGCACCATTCCGCGCGAATATGGCGGCTTCGGCGCCGAACCCGACATCCTCACCTCGCGCATCATCGCCGAGGAGTTCGCCGCGGCGGGCGTGCCGGGCGGGCTGTCGAACCAGGGCATCTCGATGCTCGTTCCGACGCTGCTCGAGCTCGGCACGGAGGAGCAGAAGCGCCGCTGGATCGCGCCGACGCTGCGCGGCGAGATCGTCTGGTGCCAGGGGTATTCGGAACCGGGCGCGGGCTCTGATCTGGCGGCGCTGCGCACCAGCGCGCGCGAGGAGAACGGCGAGTTCGTCATCAACGGGCAGAAGATCTGGACCAGCACCGCGCATCAGGCGGACATGATCTTCTGCCTCGTGCGGACGGAAGCGGACGCGCCCAAGCATGCGGGGATCAGCTACCTCATCTTCTCCATGAAAACACCCGGGATCGAGGTGCGCCCGCTGCGCACGATGACGGGCCACGCCGAGTTCAACGAAACCTTCTTCACCGACGTGCGCGTGCCCGTGGACCAGATCGTCGGCCAGCGCGGGCAGGGCTGGATGGTGGCCAACGCCACGCTCGGTTACGAGCGTGGCATGCTGGGCGACCCGGCGGCGCTGGAGAATCGCCTCGCCGCGCTCGTGCAGCTGATGCACGATGAACGGATCGACGGCGTGCGCGCGATCGACAACGCGGCATTGTGCGACCGGCTGGTGGCGCTGCAGGCCGAAGTCGCGGCGATGAAGTTCAACGGCCTGCGGCTGCTGTCCAATTCGCTGAAGGGCGAACCCGGCGGCCTCGCCAAGCTGATCGTCAAGCTCCAGTCGTGCGAACTGGCGCACCAGATCTCGGCGCTGGCGATCGACGCCATGGGGGAGCTCGGCCTGCTGTACGGCGGCAGCCGGCGCGAGCGGGCGGGCGGAAGCTGGCAGTGGAACTACATGTTCCAGCTCGGCCTCATCATCGGCGGCGGCACCGCGCAGATCCAGAAGAACATCATCGCCGAGCGGGGGCTCGGCATGCCGCGCGAGCCGAAGCTGGAGCACGCGCGCGCACCCAAGGCGGGGGCGGCATAGATGGATTTCGGTCTTTCCCCCGAGCAGCGGATGCTGCGCGACGCGGTCGATCGGCTGCTGCGCGAACATTGCCCGCTCGATCACGTCCGCGAGGTCGCGGAGGGCGGCCATGCCGTCAGTGCGGCGGTGGTGGCGGCGCTGTCCGAGCTTGGCCTTTCCGGCATCATGGTGCCCGAGGAGCACGGCGGCCTCGGCCTGGGCCTGCTCGATGCCTTAGTAGTGGCGGAGGCGCTCGGCGCAGCGGTGGCGCCGGTGCCGTTCGTGGCGCGCTGCGTCCTCGCCCCGCTTGCGCTGCGGCTTGCCGGCACGCCGGCGCAGCAGGCGCGCTGGCTGCCGCGCATTGCCGACGGCAGCGCGCGCTTCGGCGTCGGGCTGACCGAGGTCGTCAACCGTCGCGACGGCGGCGGCGTCACGGCCGCGGACGGCACGCTCAGCGGCTCCGCGCTGTTCGTGCTCGACAGCGCCGACGCCGATGCCTTTGTCATCGCCGACCAGGGCGGCCAATTGCATCTGGTCGCCGGCGAGGCGGACGGGCTCGAACGCCTTCCGCTGTCCACGATCGACCTCACGCGGTCGGTGGGAGAGTTGCGGCTCGACGGCGTCGCGGCCGAGCCGCTCGGCGAGGACGACGGCGGGACCGCCAACCGGCTTGTCGCCGCGGGCCGCGTGCTGCTCGCGGCGGACAGCGTGGGCGCGGGCGACGTGATGATCGCGCGGGCGGTCGATTATGCCGGGGAGCGCGAGCAGTTCGGGCGCGTCATCGGCAGCTTCCAGGCGGTCAAGCACATGTGCGCCGAGATGGCGGCGCGGCTGGAGCCGTGCCGATCGCTCGTCTGGTACGCGGCGCATGCGTTCGACGCGGTCCCGGATGAGGCTTTGCTGATGGCATGTCATGCCAAGTCTCACACCGGGGAGGTGGGCCGATTCGTCGCGCGTACCGCCACGGAGGTCCACGGCGGGATGGGGTTCACCGACCTGCTCGGCCTCCATTACTGGTTCAAGCGCATCGGCTTCGACCGGCAGTTGCTCGGCGGGCCGGAGATCGTGCGCGCGGAGGCGGCCGCGCTGCAGGGCTGGGGCAAACGCGCCGCCTGAGACGAGGAGCAGCAGGCATGACGCAGTGGAACCTGGGCGACATCCTCGACGCGATCGAGCCCGTAATGCCCCACGACGCCCCCGCGCTGATCCACGGCGACCGGGTCATCACCTGGCCCGAGATGGCGCGCCGTTCAAACAACATCGCGCGGGCGCTGCGTGCGCGGGGCGCGGGACCGGGCGCCAAGGTCGCCTTCTATATGCGCAACCGGCCCGAATACGGCGAGCTGATGGCGGCGTGCTTCAAGGGACGCCTGACCCACGTCAACATCAACTACCGCTATCGGCCCGACGAGGTGTTCTACATCTTCGACGACAGCGACAGCGAGGTCGTGGTCTACAGCGCCGAGTTCCGCGCCTGCATCGAGGAGCTGCACGGCCGGCTCGGCAAGGTGCATACCTTCGTGGAGATCGGTCCTGAGGCGGAGCGCGCCTCGTTCGCGCTGCCCTACGAGGCGCTCGCGCGGGAGGGCGACGGCGCGCCGCTCGGCATCGCGCGCTCGCCCGACGACGAGTTGTTCATCTACACCGGCGGCACGACGGGGATGCCGAAGGGCGTGATGTGGCGGCACACCGACATGCGCGAGGCGCAACTCGACGCGCAGCGGCTGATGGGGCCGACGCCCGCCGACCTTGCAGAAACCGCGGCGCTGACCGCGCGCGACGGACCGGGCCGGCGTACGATGCCCGCCTGCCCGATGATGCACGGCACCGGCTTCATCACGTCCATCGGCACGCTGATGAGCGGCGGCTGCATCGTGACGCTCGGCGGTGAATCGTTCGATGCCGACGAGCTGTGGCGGTCGGTCGATCGCGACCGCGTCGAATCGATCGCGATCGTCGGCGACGCCTTCGCCAAGCCGATGCTGGCCGCGCTGGATGCCGCGCCCGGGCGCTACGACACGTCCAGCCTCGTCACGATCGTTTCATCCGGGGTGATGTGGAGCCGCGAGGTGAAGGCTGGGTTGATCCGGCACATCCCGCAAGTCGTGCTGATGGACAGCTTCGGCGCGTCGGAAGGGCTGGGGTTCGGCCTGTCGGTCACCAGCGCGGCGGGCGAGACGGCGACCGCACGCTTCACCATCGGCGGGCTGTGCGACGTGTTCGACGAGCATGACCGGCCGGTCGTGCCGGGCAGCGGCACGCCCGGTTTCATCGCGCGTAAGGGCGCGATCCCGATCGGCTACTACAAGGATCCGGAGAAAAGCGCGAAGACGTTCCGCACCATCAACGGCGTCCGTTACTCGATGCCTGGCGACTGGTGCACCGTCGCCGCGGACGGGACGCTGACGCTGCTCGGGCGCGGCAGCGTGTGCATCAACACGGCGGGTGAGAAGGTCTATCCGGAAGAGGTGGAGGAGGTGCTGAAGACGCATCCAGCGGTCGCGGACGCGCTTGTGGTCGGCGTGCCCGACGAGAAATGGGGCCAGGCGGTGACGGCGGTGGTCCATGCCGCACCGGGGGCGACAGTAGACGAGGCGGCGGTGCGCGCTCACGTGCGCGCCGCGCTCGCCGGCTACAAGACGCCCAAAGCGATCGTCGTCACGGACCGACCGCTGCGCGCGCCGAACGGCAAGGCGGATTACAAGGCGGCGACCGACATCGCCGTCGCGGCAGTCGCTGCGCGATGACGGGCGTGCCCGACATCGACGCGCTGGTGATCGGCGCGGGCTTCAGCGGGATCTACCTGCTCGGGAAGTTGCGCGAGAACGGCTTCAACGTTCGGCTGGTGGATGCGGCGGCGGAGCCGGGCGGCATCTGGTACTGGAACTGCTACCCTGGCGCGCGAGTCGATTCGCATGTTCCGATCTACGAGTTCTCGGACGAGCGGGTGTGGCGCGACTGGACCTGGTCGGAACGCTTCCCAGGCTGGCGCGAGTTGCGTCGCTATTTCCGACATGCCTGCGACGTTCTCGACCTCTGGCCTGCAATGACGCTCGGCGTCAGGATGCGCTCCGCCGTGTTCGACGAACATGCCGGCTTCTGGCGAGTGGAACTCGCCGATGGAGAGCGGCTGACCACCCGCTATCTGCTACCGTGTACCGGCTTTGCGGCCAAGGCGTACATCCCGTCACTTTCGGGACTCGACAGCTTTGCCGGCCCGGCCCACCACACCGCCCACTGGCCGCAGGAGGGCATCGACTTTGGCGGCAAGCGCGTCGCGATCATCGGGACCGGCGCGAGCGGTGTGCAGGTCGCTCAGGAGGCGGCACGCGAGGCTGCGCAGCTGACGATCTACCAGCGCACACCTATACTGGCTCTGCCGATGCGCCAGCGCCCATTGACCGCGGCTGAGCAGGAGCAGGCCAAGCCCGGTTACCCCGAGATCTTCCGTCAACGCCGACTGAGCAGCGGCGGGTTCGAGATCCTGCGGCTCGACCAGTCCGCGCTCGAGGTGTCAAGCGAGGAGCGCACCGCGGCGTTCGAGCGGCTGTGGGCGGCGGGCGGCTTCCACTATTGGGTCGGCAACTACGCCGACATCCTGGTGGACGAGCGCGCCAACCGGCTGGCCTACGATTTCTGGCGAGACAAGGTGCGCGAGCGGATCACCGACCCAGCGTTGCAGGAGAAGCTCGCACCCAGCGACCCGCCGCATCCGTTCGGGGTCAAGCGGCCGTCGCTCGAGCAGACTTATTACGACATCTTCAACCAGCCGAACGTCGAACTCGTCGACCTGCGGGAAGAGCCGATCGAACGGATCCTGCCCGACGGCATAGCCACGAGCGTCGGTGAGCGCCGACACGACGTCCTGGTGCTCGCGACCGGTTTCGACGCAGTGACGGGAGGGCTGATGCAGATGGACATTCGCGGGCGCGGCGGGGCGACGCTGGCGCACGCGTGGGGCGAAGGCGCACGCACGCATCTCGGCTACGCGGTTTCGGGCTTCCCTAACATGGTGTTCCTCTACGGCCCGCAGAGCCCGTCCGGCTTCTCCAATGGTCCGACTGCCGCGGAGGTGCAGGGTGACTGGGTCGTCCGGTTCCTCGAGCATCTGCGCACGGGCGGGTGGTCCCGCTTCGAGGCCGAGCCGGACGCGCACGCGGCATGGGCGCGCCACATCGACGAGATCGCCGCCATGACGCTCTTTCCCAGGGCCGATTCCTGGTACATGGGAGCGAACATCCCAGGCAAACCGCGTCAGCTACTCAACTATCCGTCTGTGGTCGGCTATGCCGAGATCTGCGATGCGGTCGCCGAGGCGGGCTATAGCGGTTTCCGGCTGTCGGCATGAGCGCCGCCGAGGCTACCGGATCGTCGGACATCGACCCGATATGGGCCGAGGACGGGTCGCACCTGCCGGACTGGTTCGTCGATGCGCTGGCCGTTCCGCGGGAAGAAGGCTTCGTCACCGTAGAGGGCGCGCAGATCCACTACCTGCGCTGGGGCGACCGCGCAAAGCCGGGCGTGCTCATGGCGCACGGCTTTCTTGCCCATGCGCGCTGCTGGGCGTTTATCGCGCCGTTGCTCGCCGCGGACTACCATGTGGTCGCCTATGATCTTGCGGGCATGGGCGACAGCGACGCGCGCGTGGGGATCGATGGTGACGGCCGCGGGCGCGAGATGATCGCGGTGGCGGAGGCGACCGGGCTGTTCGACGGTGCTGCGCCGCCCGTGATCATCGGCCACAGCTTCGGCGCGGGGGTCGCGGTGACCGCGATGACGATCGCGGCCGAACGGTTCGCGGGCGCGATCATCTGCGACCTGATGATCATGCGGCCGGAGGCGCTTGCCGCCTACTGGCGTGGCGGACGCGGCAGCCCCGGCTCGGGCGACCCGAACAAGCCCGCCAGCCGGTATCCCGATTACCCGACCGCACGCGCGCGCTACGTGCTCGCGCCGCCACAGCCCGCGGGTGAGCCGTTCCTGATGGACTACATGGCCTATCATTCGCTCCGGCGGGACGGGGACGCGTGGACGTGGAAGTTCTCGCCCGCGGTGTTCGCGCGCGGCAACTCGGCGGACGAATGGATGACGATGGGTCGCCGTGTCGCCGCGGCGCCCGGTCGGCTGGCAATCATCTACGGCGAGCACAGCGCGCTCTTCGGCAGGGATTCCGCGGCATATCTGCGCGAACTGGGAGCCGGCGCGATCCCGATCGTCGCGGTGCCCAACGCGCGCCATCACCTGATGCTGGATGAGCCGCTCGCCTTCGCGACGGCGCTCAGAAGCATCCTTGCTCTCTGGAGATCGGCCCGCTGAACCAATCAGGAATGTCGGGTGTGATCCTCGTCTCCGGAGGATTGTCCGACGGCGAATTCCAGCTGCGCAAGGCACAGTTTTCCGGTTCCGTTTCGCTCGACGCCTTCGGCATGCACCACTGCGACACGACGCCCTACGCGCACCAGCGTCGGCGTCGTGCTGACTGCGCCCAGTCTGACCGGGGCGAGAAATTGAAGGTTCATGCTGATCAGCCGGCAGGACTGCCCTGGCGAGAGTGTGCGGGAGAGAGCAAGCTGTGCGGCCAGCTCAAGAAAGGACGCGATCGCGCCTCCATGCAAGGCGGGCAGAATGGGATTCCCGACAAGCTCCTCCGTGGGGATCAGCGTGAACGTTTCACCGCTTTGCGTCATCATGGTACCGAGTAGCTTCGCAAAGCCGTTCCGCCCGGTACTGGCCCCGATCGCGCCTTCGTTCATGGGGCGACAGCCCGATTGATCGAAAAGACGCCTTGGGCAGTCGCGATCAGGTGAGACGGATCTGTATCCCAGACTTCGGCGCGTACGAACGCACGGTGCTCGGTCGCGTCGTAGCAGTGAGCCCACGCCGTCGCGGGGCATCTCGCCTCGGCGGATCGCACATGGTCCACCTTCAGGTTAAGGGTGGAGATCGCCAGCCGTCTGCCCAATCGAGACATCACGGCAACGCCGCAGGCCTGATCGATGAGGCTCGTCAACACACCGGTCGCGAGCGCCTCCTCCTCGTCCGCCAGCTCCGCGTGCCAATCGACCCGGAGCGAACTGAGCCCGTCGCCGATCGAAACGAGCTCAAGGCCCAGCCGATTGCCCCACGGTATGTCGCCCGGTCGCAAGCTCAAGTCTCCAACCATAAAACCCCTCCCTGCCCAGACGATTCCTGTTCCCCGCCGCGTCCACAAGCCAAGCACAGGAAAACGGTACGGTTTACTTACAAACTTCTTCGCCTTAACGTCTGCATCCTGCGATGGAAACGCGATCCAACAAATTCCTTGTGCTCGCGGTCACCGGCCTTCTGCTGAGCACGCTTCTCGTCTTCACCCTTTGGCTTTTCGATGCGCGAAGTGGAGACGGAAACCCGTATCTCATCCGTTTCACCGGGAGCGTCGCCGGCCTGGAAAAGGGATCACCAGTGACGTTCTCGGGCGTCCCGGCGGGCCATGTCACGTCCATACGGTTTGACGGAGCTGATCCCTCAGCGGTTCTCGTCACCATCAGCCTCGAACCGGGAACCCCCATCGTCACAGGTGTCAAGGCAACGATCGCGCGATCCGCACTGGCAGGGACGGCCAACATCAGTCTCGACGGCGCAAAGTCCGGTGCATCCCCGATCGTCGCGACGAGGGTCGGTGAGCTTCCCATCATCCCCGCCAAGGAGGGTGGGCTTCTTGGCGGGGGAGGGGATCCAGTCGCGCTCGTGGACAAGATCAGCCGGACAGTCGACTCCGTGTCGCGCAACCTCGATGCCGCCCAACAGCAGCGGGCCAGCGATCGGCTGGCGGCGCTCGCGGAGAGTTCCGCAGGCTGGGCAGACAAGGCTGGAGCGGCATCTGACGCGCTTACCGGCGCCCGCGGGCGTGTCGTGGCCCTGGGGGACGCCTTGCAGCGATCCGGCGAAAGCGCCGAACGGTTGGGGAGCGCTGTGGTAGAAAGCCGCGCAACCGTCCTCGCCAGGGCGAACCGTGCGTTGCTGAATGCCCGTGGCGGAGCCGTGCGTCTCACGGCTCGCGTCGAGGCTGTTCGACCCACGATCCGCAGCGCGACCGTGAAAGAGGCCCAACTGCGTGAAACCGTTCGTTCAGCAAGGAAGAAGGCAGGCGCTGTCAGAGATACGGCCGTTCGCCTCGATCAGGAAGGGCTGGGTGTGGGTGCACCGTCCCTCCCGACCTACAAGCCGGGGTCGCGGCAGTGATCGACCGCGACACGATAGGACAACTCTGGTCGGAGAGCGGGCTGGCAGGCGAGGAACCGACCGTCCCGGCGTGATCCTCGTCAACGGGTCCGGATCGCGCTACCCTCGCTCCAGGAGAACGAGATTGAGCGATGACGAGAAGAAGAGCCGGCGCCCAGGGAAGATGGGCAGACCGACGACCGAGGACGCGCTCCGACTGACTTCGCATATCCTCAAGAGCGCCCGCGAGCTGTTTTTCCAGCACGGTTTCGACGGCGCCAGTGCCGACATGATCGCCGAACAGGCGCGCATCTCCAAGCGAACCCTGTACGCGCGGTTCGGCAGCAAGGCTCGCGTGTTCGAGGCTGTCATCCTGGACGAGATCGATACGCAGCTGCGCGCGCTCGAACCCTCCGGCAGCGACGAACCCGACATTGCATCGCGCCTTCGCGTCATCGCCGATCGCCTGCTCGAGTGGCTCCTGACGCCTCGGATCGCCTCGATGGAACGCGTCGTCATTGCCCAAGCGGTGCGTTTTCCTGCGCTCGCGGCGAACATCCACGACTTCGGCTATCAGCGGGCTGTCCAATGGGTGGCCTCCATCCTCGCCCATGCCGATGCCAAGGGCGAGCTGTCGCTGGCGGACCCGGTGTTCGCTGCCGAGCAGTTCGTCACGCTCGTCGTCGTCGCGCCCATGCGCCGCGCGGCGCTCGGGCTGTCTCCTCCCGCGTACGACGATGCAGCTCGCGAACGTATCTTGCGCGTGATTGATCTGTTTCTCGACGGCTGCCGTCCGCGGCACGTCGACAAAGGGACCATGTGATGCTCGTCAACGACGACGAGCCTCAACTCGGTGAGCGCGCGCGCCTTGCCGAACTCATCCAGATCATGGGCCGCCACGGGCTGAACGGCTTGGCCGCTCGCCTGGGTCTGCTGCCAGGTCGCTCGGAGCAGCCGGCAGACGTCTGTACGCCCGAGCGGGTCGTCGCGCTGCTGCGGGACCTTGGACCTGTCGCGGTGAAGCTGGGGCAGGTGCTCGCGACCCGTGAAGACCTGCTAGGGCCGGAATGGGTGCGTGCGCTGGCAACGCTGCAGGATCGCGTGACACCGCTGCCGTTCGAGGCGCTGGAGCCGACGATCCTGGCCGCGCTCGGCTCCCCGATCGAGGACGTGTTTGCGAGCTTCGGCCGCGACCCGATCGCCGCGGCGTCGATCGCGCAGGTTCATGCCGCCACCCTTCGCGACGGAACCGAAGTCGTAGTCAAGATACGCCGGCCGGGGATCGCGGAACGAGTCGATGCCGACCTTCGGCTGCTCCGCCGCATCGCGCGGCTTGCCGCGAGGCACTCGCCGGAGATACGGCGCCTCAAACCTGACGACCTGCTCCGGTTTTTCGCGGAGAGTCTGTCGCAGGAAATGGACCTCAGTGCCGAAGCGGCAGCCTGCGAGAGCATCGGGGCCTTCCTGCAGCCGCTCGGCGTCCGCACGCCCGCCTTCTACTGGGATCAGGTCGGGCGCCGGATCAACGTGCAGGAGCGGCTCAACGGCGTGCCAGTCCGCGAGATTATCGACGGGGCGCAGGAGGGGGGCGTGGAGGTCGCCGGCCGCTACGCGGATGCCGTGCTGCGGATGATCATCTTCAACGGCCGGTTCCACGCGGACCCCCATCCCGGCAACGTCTTTGTCCTTGCCGATCGCTCGCTCGCGTTCATCGACTTCGGCGCGGTCGGCGTGCTCAGCCCCGCCCGGAGGAACGAGGTCGTCACGCTCATCCTTGCGATCGCAAGCGAGGATACGCGGTCGGTCACGGACGTGCTGCTGCAATGGTCCGGCGAAACCGATGTCGATCGTCAGGCGCTGGCCCGCGACCTCGACGCGCTCACTGGGCGATTCCGCGGGGCGGTACTCCAGCAGATCGAGCTAGCCGACATCTTCGGCCGTGTATTCGCGCTGCTGCGAACCTACCGGCTGGCGCTGCCGCCCGATCTCGCCCTGCTGCTGCGCACCCTGTTGATCGCCGAAGGGTTCGTGCGACGGCTCGATCCCGGCTTCGACATCGCCGCGCGCGCCGCGCCGATCGCGCGCGAACTTCTGCGCGAGCGGATCGGCCCGGCCGGACTCAAGCGGGGCGGACGGCGGCTGGCGACAAGCCTTGGCCGGCTGGCCGCGGTATCCCCCGATTTGGTGACCTTCGCGGAGCGTGTCGCACGGTCGGGCGCGCTGCCGATCGAGTTGCACAAACGCGCAGTCTCACCCCCGGCCTCGCTCCGGCGCGCCGATCCCAACGTCCTGTCTGCCGGAATGCTGGTCGCCGGCGCGATCCTTCAGCGTGACCATGATGTTGTCGGCACGATATTGATGGCGTCAGCGGTATTGCCCGCAAGCTGGGCCTGGTTCGCGAGCAGGCGGAGGCGCTGACCTGCCATCGCCCGATGTGACGGATTCACGGTTTCTGCCTTCCGTCTAGCGCGCGCTGAGACCGCCCCTCGAGCTTCATCTGTGAACGACGGAACAATCCAGGGGGAGGGGGTGTTCTCTATAAGTAAACCGGCTGGTGTATAAACCGCACCCTGGTTAGATCGAACGAGGGCCTTGCGTGTGGAACAGCCGGACTACGAACAACATCCACTTGCCGAGGACTGGGCTGATTTCGGCGCTGCATTGAGCAACCTGATGCCCATGCTGGCAAGCTATGCACGATCGCTAGCCAGAAATCCTGATGCTGCACAGGATCTTGTTCAGGAAACCGTGCTGAAGGCGTGGCGCAGCCGCGCATCATTTGAAGCCGGTACGAACATGAAGGCGTGGACCTTCCGTATTCTTCGCAATTCGTTTCTGTCGCATGTACGTCGTCGACGCACGGTACAAGTGGGCGAGACTGCCGAACTCAACGACGTTCCGGTGGCGTCAAACCAGGAGTCGGTCGTGACGTTGAGCGATGTTCGCCGCCTGTGGCCACGCCTGACGCCCGAGCAGCAGCGGTGCATTCAATTCGTTGGAATCGAGGGCTTGAGCTACGAAGAAGCGGCCACGATCGAGCAGGTTCCTGTCGGCACAATCAAGAGCCGCGTGGTAAGGGGGCGGCAGATGCTGCGCGCACTCATGGATCACGCGAGCCGCGATGAGGCTTCCGGATCAGAACCTCAGATCATTGCGGACGATGCGATCTGTCAGGCCGAGCCGCCATCTATCGACGAGGTGCACACGAGACAGATCGAACTGCTGCAAAGCTGGCGGACGAAGCGCGCGGCCGATCGCTGTCTGGCAGCCTGAAGCGGTCGGCTCGCTCGATCCCAATGCGTACCCCAATCTTGGCACATTGGCCGGAGATCGTCGTGGAGTTGGCAATATCGAGCAAACAGTGGCCAGGCGCCTTGACCCGCAGCATCGAGAGCATCTTTCAACGAGCAGGGATGACCCGATAGCGCAGGAAGGCACCTGCGGGTTCAGCTTGGTGTGCAAGCGCCATTTCCTCCAAACTACCAAAATACGCCTGTGAAGCTGCTCGCCGGAAACGAGCCGCAGAAACGCATCATTCTCGGAGAACCACCGCCGCTTGGTTGGTGTCATAACCGAATGGATGCGCCAGGAATATCCACGGACGCTGTCGCCATGGAGGCAGCAGCAAGCCCCTTCACTTTCCATTACGCCGCTAAACGGTCGATCGTGCGTAGGATCGATCGTAAATCGAAAGGCTTGGGAATGAACGCCGCCCGCGTCGGCAGCTCGGACGGGTGCACCTTCACGATGCCGGACACCACCACCAGCAATGTCGGGGGATAGCGGTCGCGGACATAGTGGCCGAGCTTCATGCCATCCATCGATCCGGGCATGGCAACGTCGGTTAGCACGATCCAGATCGTGGCGTTCGCTTCCAGCAGCGCAATCGCCTGGTCGGCATTCTCGGCCTCGAAGCCGCGATCCTCGAAGAAGTCCACAAGGTCGTAGCGGATGAACGCCTCGTCCTCCATGATCAGGATGGCTCGCGCCCGCTCGGCTTGCTCGATGGTCATGCGCCGATCGCCTCGCCGGCACCTGCCAGCGGCGCTTCGATCCGGAACTCGGCGCTAGATACCGGGTAGCTCAACGTGGTATCGCCCCGGAAATAGCCACGTAGCGAGCGTTCGATCATGCGGGAGCCGAACCCCCGGCGGGTCGGCGCCGACACCGGCGGACCGCCCTGCTCCTGCCAGAGGAAGGAGAAGTGGGGGCCACCTTCCTCATCCCTCACTTGCCACTGGATCATCACCGTGCCCGTCTCGTTGCTCAACGCTCCATACTTGGTGGCGTTGGTCGCCAATTCATGCAGGGCCAAGGTCAACGCCAGAGCGGCTTGGGAGTTCAACCGGATGCGCGGGCCTTCCATCTTTATCCGGTCGCGTTGCCCGGCGACCGCCGTCAGGCCGGCATCCAGCACCTCGTGCAGCCCAGCCTCCTGCCATGACGATGCGGTCAGCACGTCGGTCGCACGCCCCAAGGAGGCGAGGCGGGAGCGAAGTCGGCCGATGCCTCCTCCGGCGAGGGCGCGTCGCGCATCGTCTGGCTGGCGATCGACTGCACCATTGTCAGGATGTTCTTGATGCGGTGCGCCAGCTCGCCATTGAGGAGCTGCTGCTGCTGGCGCACCTGCTCCAGGGCGGTGTGGTCGCGCGACACCGACAGGATGCGGGCGGTCTCCCCATCCAGCCCGGGAATGGGCGATACCGAGATGGACCAATGCTTGGCGGTGCCGAGGTAGGTATCGGCCGGCGCCTCGAAGTGCGTGGTTTCGCCCCGCTTGGCTGCCTCGATCGCCTCCTTCGCGTAGGCGGGTCCGCCTTCCTTGAGGAAGTTCGGTCAGGGGCATCCGGCGACGGCGTTGAAGTCGCTGACCTCCATCGTCTTCATGCCGCCTTCGCTCATGAAGGAGAGCGTGCCGTCCAGCTCCACGACCTTGATGCAGTCGGTCGAGGCGGCCAGCACGCTGCGCATGAACACCGCCGCTTCCTGCGCCTCGGCGGTCGCGGCGTCGCGCTCGCGCTTCGCCTTCACGCGCGCGGTGCTGTCGGAGGTGATGTTCATCAGGCCCGCGACCTCGCCTTCGTCGTCCCAGACGGGCGAGTAGGCGAAGTCGTACCACGTCTCCTCCGTGAACCCGTTGCGGGTCATGGTGAGCGGCTGATCCCGGAAGGCGACGCTTTCGCCCCGGAACACCCCCTCGATCAGCGGCTCCAGGTCAGGCCATAGTTCGGGCCATACCTCCGCGGTCGGGTAACCAAGCGCGTCGGGGTGCCGGCTGCCCAGGATGGGGGCATAACCGTCGTTGTAGAGCAGGATGCGCTCCGACCCCCAGATCAGGCACATGGGATGGAGCGAGGCAAGCATGGCATCGACCGAGATGCGAAGGGCCGCCGGCCAAGTGCTGCGCGGACCCAGGGGCGTGCGGTCCCATGCGAACGCCCGGGTGCGCTCGGCCATGTTCAACTCGGGCATGCTGATGGCGAGAGAGGCGTTCATTCGGGATGGCTCGTCCGGTGATCTCAACGGGCTAACCACTGCACGGCCTGCTTCCAGTTTAGGCGAACCCAAAACTTGAGGGAAGCGCCGGAACCAAATCATAGTTAAAGCGTGAACGCGCGCCGATGCATCCGTTCTTGTCCGCGATGCAGACAGAGCCAGGATATAGCGGAGTGTGAGGTAACGCATCCTCATTCAGAGGGATCGGGAACAAAGAAAGCCTCAGGAAAATTCCCTCGACTTTACATAATGTATATTATCAGACTGGCGGATTTCTGTTCCGCTGCGGGCACTTACCTGCCCTCGCCGCGGTCGCGATCA
>NZ_JBIQFL010000016.1:0-49567 GCF_045369135.1 Sphingomonas sp. 179-I 2A4 NHS
CGCGGGGTGGAGCAGCCCGGTAGCTCGTCAGGCTCATAACCTGAAGGTCACAGGTTCAAATCCTGTCCCCGCAACCATCTTTACTTGCTCGGGCAACAAGTGAAGATTAGATCCAGCCCCCGCAACCATCTTTACTTGCGAAGACCCCGCCCCCGAGGCGGGGTTTTTCGTTTGTGCGGAAATCGTAAGTATTCCAGCAAGATCGCCTTGAACGTCGATCTCCACCTTGCCCTCAACAGGCGTCAGCACGATCTTATCTACCAACGAGCGAATGGTGTCGGCTGCCTCTACCCGCTTGCCCTCTTCTTCATCCTGAAGCGAGTCGTAGAGCTGCTGGATGCGCTTGCGGTATTGCAGCGCCATGCTCGGGTGCAACAGGGCCGGCGGCTCGTCAGCTTCGGCCAGGAACAGTTCCAGTTCCTTCTTCCGCTTTTCCAAGCTCACCATCTTCGCATTGAGAGCGTCGGCAGCGCCGCCTTTAAGGATCAGGTTGAGCAGGGTTTCGAGTTCCCGATCAATCTTCGCGATCTCGGCTTCCGCTGAGGCAATACCGGCGCGGCCTTCCATTCGTAGGCGGTTCATCTCTTGCGTGAACACCTCGCAGAAATGGGCAAATAGCTCAGGGTCAACGAGTCGGGTGCGCAGCGCATTCAGCACGCGTGATTCCAACTCGTCGCGACGGATATTGACGCGGTTGTTACAGGTGCCCTTATTGCGAGCTGTAGAGCATCCGATCAGCGTTGCCGAGATCGCGGAGTACCCGCCACCACAGCATGAACATTTGGTGAGGCCCGAGAAGAGGTATTTTGGGCGCCGCCGATGATTGACAGTGCGGACATCCGTGCAGCCGTTGTCGTCGCGGGTGAGCTTGTTCTTCTCCTGCCGTGCCTTCACAGCATTCCAGAGATCGTCGTCGAGGATCCGGAGCTCTGGTGTCTCCTGGATGACCCATTCCGATTCTGGGTTGGGGCGCGCCTGCCGCTTTCCGGTGTTCGGGTCCTTTACGAAGCGCTGCCGGTTCCAGACGATCTTGCCGACATACATCTCATTATTGAGGATGCCGTTGCCACGCTTCGGGTTGCCGTTGATCGTGCTGAAACCCCAGTCGCCGCCCGAAGGGGCCGGAATGCCGTCCTTGTTCAGTGCAAAGGCTATGGTCTTGGCCGACTTGCCGGCCGCGTAGTCGCGGAAAATGCGGCGAACGACGGCGGCCTGGTCTTCGTTGATGGTGCGGTCGCCTCGAATGGGTTCGCCATTGGCATCCAGCTTCTTGACCACATCGTAGCCATAGGAATTGCCGCCACCCGATTTGCCAGCCTCGACACGGCCGCGCTGGCCGCGGCGGGTCTTGTCGGCAAGATCCTTGAGGAAGAGGGCATTCATTGTGCCCTTGAGGCCGACATGCAGATGGCTGACCTCGCCCTCCGACAGGGTGAATATCTTCACATCCGCATAGGACACGCGTTTGAAGATTCCGGCGATGTCTTCCTGATCACGCGAGAGGCGATCCATAGCCTCTGAGAGGATCACGTCGAAGCGACCGGCCATGGCGTCGGTCATCAGAGCCTGGATGCCCGGACGGATCAGCGAAGCGCCGGAGATTGCGTGGTCGGTATATTCTTCGATGACGTGCCAGCCTTGCTTTTCGGCATGGAGGCGGCACATGCGAAGTTGGTCGGCAATGGAAGCGTCGCGTTGATTGTCAGAAGAATAACGGGCGTAGATCGCGACTTTCAAAACATGGCTCCCATCCGCATCAGGAGGTGCGCTTCCTCCTTTGCCTGGATAACTTCACTTCCTCGGCAAAGCATTCCCGTGCCGCCTGCTTTGCCAGGATGCCGACCAGACGCAGAAGGCGAAGGTCGGGACTGCCGCGCGGCGTAAACGTCAACTCCGGCGCGTCCAGCAGCAAAGATTCGAGCAGCGCTTCGCGCTCGGCTCCTGTCATCTTTGCTGTGTTTTGTGAGGCTCGCAAGGTCATAACTGACAGCATTCGTCCCGTGCCCGGTATAAGCAATGGAATTTACGGGCGAACATTTGGCGGCGATCAGTATGCCGACGCGTGTCATGGCGTGCGGCGGCGTGGTCTGGCGTGCCGTGGCATAGTGAAATGACCTGTCGGAATCGATCGCTGTCGCCGTCATCTTTCGCCTCGATACTACCCCATCGGAAGCTGTTGCTTGTGGATGCGACTTTATCGTATTGTATTTAGAGATACAAGATGCCATCTTCCGACCAAGGAGAATCGCCATGGCCAACACTGCCGAACGCAAGGAATATCCTATCTCAATGCGTCTGCCCGAGGCCGATGTTGCCATGATCGATCGTGCCGCCAGCCTGCGCGGCCGTTCGCGCACCGATTTCGTGCGAGATGCCGCTGTGCGCGCGGCCGAGGAGGTCGTCATGGAGCAGGGCCTGATCCGGATGAGCCCGGAAGGCTTTGCTCAGTTCATGGATGTGCTGTCGCGCCCGGCCGCTCCTGTTCCGGAGATGGTTGAAGTGCTGAAGCGGCCTGCGCCGTGGGAGCCCGGCTACGCGGCGAAGCGGTAATCCCTTGCTGCTTTCAGGACCCGAGCCGCTTTCCGCCGCCCACGATGTTTCTGAGTTTACCTGTGGCAATCCGACGCTCGACCGCTGGCTGAAAACCCGCGCGCTCTCCAATCAGCAGAAGGGCTTTACCGCCGTTCTCGTCGTGCATGAGGCAGGGCGTGTGGTGGGATATTACGGCCTTGCACCAACAGCCGTTGTGCCATCGGTGCTACCGCGCTCCATCCGGACGGGGCAGCCCCCTAATCCAATTCCCTGCATGCTGCTTGGCCAGCTCGCGACCGATATCGGCTCGGCAGGGTTGGGCATCGGGACTGGCCTTGTGAAGCACGCCCTCCAACGCTGCGTTCAGGCCGCATCGCTGATCGGTGGGCGGGCATTGATGGTCAACGCCGTCGACGGGGAGGCTGCCGAATTCTGGCAGCGTCGAGGATTTGAGCCTGCCAGAGATGATGGACTGGTCCTGTTTCGCTCGATCAGCGATATTGCTGCGTCGCTCCGTGAGGCTGGAAGGTGAATGGTCCAATGTTTCGTGGACGTCTTCCTTGCTAAATTTGAGGCAAGGACCTACGCCGGACATTCAAGACGGTGACCGGCAAGGCGAGGATCTCGAAGGAAATCCGCTTCCGCCTCCAGAACCACGCGTTGCAGGATGCCAGCTGCAAGAACCATGACCGCTAGGCACCACATAGTGGAAAAGCGCGCCGACATGACGAAACGGCACAGGTTCGTCTGCGCCATGCTTGCCAAGAAGTGCGCGCAAGTGCCGGAGGGAATGCAATAGCCCGGCCTTCGACGGTACTCAGATCCGGTCTGAAAACCGATCATAGGCATCGATCCGCCGAACCGGGGGATCGACCTCATACCGATAGATTTCCGTTCTCAAGAACCGTAGCTCGGCCTCGAGCTGAGCCTCGGGAACGTCAATATACCATGCGCGCGGCTGCGGGCCGGGATCGCCGTTCCAGCGGTATCCGCGCGCTTTGAGGACATCCTTGAGGTCAAAGGGTGCGTTCTCCGCCCAGATTTGTCAATCGGCTTCCAAAAAGGACCCCCTATCGGCGTGCAAAAGGGACCCCCTATCGGCGTGCAAAAGGGACCCCCTTCGTCGAGCAGCGTGACGGGTATGACGGGTGCTTTGTTCGCGCTGGTTGCGGCGTAGGGCGGGCGTAGCCCGACCGGAGGCGCAACCAGCGCGAAGCGTTCTCTGCCGGTGGTCCTGGGCGTCAGCTTCGATGTTTGAAGCGCCAGCTGTCGTTGCCAGTTTCGACGATGTCGCAATGCGAACCCCTCGCGCAGCAGCAGGTCGTGGATGCGCGTGAAGCGCAGCTTCTCGCGCCGCGGCCGCGCCTCGTCTTCTTCGAGCAACGCATCCAGTCGCGCCTGGAACGGTCCCAGCTTGGGCAGCGGTTGAACCTCCCGCCGATACGCCATGTCCGCCTCCGGCGCCCGAATCGCCTTGCGCACCACCTTGCGCACCACCTTGCGCGACAGGTGCAGGTCCCGCGCTATCGCCTTGATGGCCTTCCCCGACGCGTGCTCGCGCCGGATCCTCAACACCGTCTCCAATACCAACATCCCGATCTCGCCGCCTGACACACCGCCAAGCGAACAGCCTAGACCACCGGGATGAGGGGTCCTTTTTCGACGCCGATCACCCCGCTACCGGGGTCCCTTTTCCACGCCGATCCACAGCCCAGATTCGCCAAAAAACGGCACGGGCGCCGTCCAGGAGACGGCTGAGACCTGTAGCGCCAGATCGGGGCAGCCACATTGCCAGCAACTCGACCGTAGCAAGACAGTCGTACATCGCGCGGTGGCGGTCGTAGAAGAAGCCGGCGGCCTGAGCGAGATAGGCGAGTTTCGTGCCCTCGAACCCCTCCGCTGCCCAATCGATCTGGCTGAGCGAGCATGCCCACGGCTTCGTCGAGAACACGTCGCTGAATCGTTCAAGGAAGCGGCGGTCGAATGCCGCGTTGTGTGCGATGACGAGCGAAGCCGGCGCTGCGAATGTGGCTACCGCTGCGGGATCAATAATCTGGCCGGCCACCATCTCGTTGGTGATGCCCGTGATCGCGGTGATTTCCGGGGCGATAGGCTCGCTCGGCTGACGCAGCCCTTGGAAGCTGTCACCCACGCTGAAAATGGTGCCATCCAAGCCATAGTTGAATGGTGTCATGGCGAGTTCGATGATCTCGTCGCACTGATGGTCAAGCCCCGTGGTCTCCACATCAACCACCAGGCCAAGGCGCAGCGGCGTGCCTGGCGGAGGAACGATGCGAGGGCGCGGCTTGAGACGCCGGACGACCCGGTAGTCTCCCGTGGCCTCCAGCGTCTGCGCCAGGGTCTCCAGATGGTCAGAAGATGTCATCGTCTGACGCTTCGTTTGCTGCCATCGGCTCCCCTCCAGCAGTATCGACCGGAGCGAGTCGAATGCCGGCGGCTCGACCTTCTTCGTGGAACCACAAATCGACCACGGCGGTGTCGTCGCTGCGCGGCCGCGGTGATGCCTCCCGCACCTTGAATGTCGTCGGGAGATTGACCGAGGTTCCGAACACCAGCGCGTGCTGCCGAGGCAATGACGGTAACCGTTTCAGGACCGAATCCGAGATGAACGGCGTCATCTGCCGAATCTGAGAAAGATCGTCGGGGTTCTGGATGCGGTGAACCAGGAAATTGGAGCACTGGCTGAGAACCGTCTTGGACAGCTCACTCGGGCGTTGTGATGCCAAGAGCACGAACATGCCGTATTTGCGTCCTTCCTTGGCGATGCGCTCGAATATCTTGGTCGCGTCCACTGCATAGCGGGATGGCGTCGCCGAGATGTAGCGGTGCGCTTCTTCCAGCAGAAGATGGATCGGAAAGCGATTGCGCGGATCGGCGCGCCGGAGCAGGCGAAACAGCATCCGCGCGATCACGGCGCTGACCAGTTCGACCACCTCGTCCTCGACGTCATTCATGTCGATGATGATGATCTGATTGGCTTTGGTGTGGCCGGTTCCCTTGCCGTTCAGGCCGACCAGCCGAGTGAGAAACTTCAGCTCTCCATTGTCGGCGGCTGCGGCGCCCGCCTCATGTCGGAGGAATTCATACTCAGGGCGATCTTCCAGTGCCTGGAAGCGCGTCACCATCTGGGAGCAGTAGTCTCGGATTTGCCGATTACCGTGCGCCTCCGCATACAGGATGGCGAGGTCTATTGCATCGCCGAGTGCCGCAAAGTCGAATGGCAGGTTTTGATAGGCTGGAAGCTTCAAATCCTCCAACTCGAAACCGTTCGGGCCAACCAGATAAGCATCCAGACCCGCAGGGTTGGCCATTTGGCCAAAGTTGATCGCAATATATGGCCGGATTTTTGCCGCGTTGATCTCGTTCGTGCTGAAGCGCTGAAGGATGCCAATGATCCGATCATGCTTGGACGGGCTCGACGAGTCGTCGCGCATAATCTGGGTGATGCACTTGGCGAGGATGTGATTGCGGACGCTGTTGAGTTCTGCGGCCCCCGCATTTGAGAACAAGGTCGAGAGCCCGAGCGCCATGCGCAGGATGGGCACCTGGGTGCGCTCGCTGGCTTGCAGCAACAGCTCCCATTCCGCCAGTTCCAAAAACCAGTGCGGCAAGCGGAAGCCCGCTGCCGTACCGTCGAGGACGACGCGCTCGACTCCGATCGCTCCCACCTTCGCGGAAGCGCTCAGAGCGGCGTGATACTCGCCGTTGACGTCGAAGACGATGAAGGTCGCGCCGCGGGCGTGATGCTCCTTCGGCTTGCAGAAAAGGGACTGCAAGACCGAGGCGACCGTGCAGGATTTGCCGCTGCCGGTATTGCCCAGGACGGCGACATGACCGCCGAAGAACTCGTTCAGACGAACTTTGACGTCGTAGTCCTCGAACACCACCGACTTGCCGATCGGTAGAACCCGATAGCGCGTGGCCCCTTCGGGTTGGCAGGCGCCGCCATCCGGGCCGACTGACGGCTCGACGGCGGCCTCGGTCTCAAAGATGCGATCGAGCTCGCCATCCAGCGCATACAGTGCGTCCGCATACAGAGACGGGAAAACCGACACACCGAAGCGGAACGCGCCGCCGCGCATCGGCAACATGCCGACGGGCACCACGTCCAGATATTTCGAGGAGCCGGCCCGGTCGAAATCGCCCCGCTCGGAAGGCGTGCTCGCGTCGCGCTCACGCAGGCCGACAACCTCGACCACGACATATTCCGACTGCGACGGAATCATCAGGAATGATCCCAGTCGCGCCACATAATGCACGTCGTCGAAGCCGACGACCGTGAAGTTGTCGGTGCCGACGTGCATCTCGACAACAAAGCGGTCGGCCGCAACCGAGACCACCTTGCCGATCGCCCGCTTGCGATCGTCGTGGCTCATGCCTCGCCATCCTTTGTCTCGTCGCCCCTTTTCGGCGCCAGCTCCGACAACACCTTGCGGACGGCGTCATCAATCCTGTCGCTGGGGCGCTGGGGCATGAAATGCTCGACGATCATGTCGAAGTAGTGCGCCCTCGTCCCGTCGGAAGGGCCATTGCCTCCAATGATCCAAATGCGCGGATCGCGCAGCGCCCGCAGCTTGGCGATCTCTCCCTCCGTGTCGGGCGCCGCAAAGATCACCAAGCGGAAGGTCGGGATCGTCAGAGCCTGATAGATGATGTTGTTCAGGTGCTCGTCGCCGAAGGCGTAGCCGGCCGTGATGAGAACGCTCTGCTCGCGCACGATCCGGGACTGAAATTCCCGGAACAGGTCTGCGTAGGGCGAGCCGAGCGAAGAGTTCTGCTTCGCCGGCGTCGGATAGATCAGCATCTGGTTTGAGGATTCCGGCGGCCAGACCTCCTTGATCGGGAACAGGCCATGATCGTCCTCGGTCCAAGTGACCGAACCATGCAATTTGCAGAGATAGACGAAGGCGTCGACGGCAGTCCATTTGCGGCTGGCGACGTCGAGCTGCTCGGCCAGAGCATAGCGGAAGATCGCCGGGTTGAAGCGGCGTTCTACGACGCCGGAAAAACCGTTGGCATAGGGAATGCCCAGGCGATCCATCGCCAATTCGCTGAAATGATCGTAGTTGGTCGTGAACACCCAGGGCCGGGGCAAGGACCGATCGCGTAGGACCAGTTTCTTGTAGAAACGCTCGTAGAGGTCGCGCACGGTCGTGTCGCCCTCCGTGGCGAAGGCCCCTTGGGTGACACGGGTCCATAGGAAGTCCTGGACCTTCTTGATGATGCCGTCGAGAACAGCGCGATAGGGGTGAAGATCGGGATTCTCGCTCTGGCGCAGCACGAACCGTTGCGCGAACAGCACCTCCATCAAGCGTTCCAGGTTACGGCTGTAATCCTTCGCCAGGTCGACTCCGAGCGCGTCGAGATAGTCGAGTTCGTCTTTGGTCAGCCGCCACGGTGCCGGTACAGCGCCGGCTGTTGGCGGATCGCTGTAGAATCCCGCCGCGCGTGCCTCGATGGTTTCGCCGCAAAACTCCTTGGCCAACGGCGCCATGGTCGCAATGCCGAGTTCCTTTTTGTCCTTCATCAGGGAAGAACATCCGGCGCCGAGCAGAAATGCGATGTTCTTGGCGTTCATGGCCTCGGAAATCGCCTTGCGGGCGCTCTCGATCCCCTTGTTCCAGTCCAGTTCAGATGGCTCGGAATCGCCGTCCCGCAGAAACTGGAATTTTCGCTCTTCTTCGACTTCGCTCATATACCCCCGGTCCTCCCAGTTTCTTACTTGGCTGCTCTGTTCGCGCGCGCGGCTATATCAGCGCACTGCGCCATGAGCGCTTCGAACGGCTCCTCGTCGTCGAAGAGCAGTCCATCCTCAACCATGCGGGCATAGTCATCCTCCAACGCCTTCGCGCCATCGCCGACCGGCACGAGTTGCAAGCCGCCGCTGACAGCCGCTGCATAGTCGATCGGCGTGCGGTCGGCGGCCTTCTCTGCGAAGAACATCGACTTGTGCCGAGCGGCAGCGTTGGCCAGGTCGCGATCGGCAAAAGCGGCTTCCGCGAAGCCGGCTTCGTCCAGTCGGACAACATCGCGCCAATGTCGCGCGAAGCGGTCGCCGCGCAGCCGCTCCTGGAGGCAGAAGACGTGGATGGCGGTCGCCTTCTCCCAGAACGTCCGCTCCGCGTGCATGACGCGCGGCCGCGCCGTCGGGAAGAGCAGCCCTCGATCAGGCCGGCCGCGTCGCAGACGACGTCGCGCAAGCTCGCGGGTTCGCCCGTCGAGCGCGCGCCGAACTCCAGCATGACGCTTGGAGCCACATAGCCGGACCCGGCTGCGGTCGCCTCATAGTCGATGAAGAGCTTCTCATCCTCGACGCGGACGGCCGCCGCCAGACCTTCGACGGCCAGTGCGGTCTCGATCACAGGCTGCACGGTTTCCGCGACCCATGCCGGTAACCGCCGACGGACCTCGCTGGACCTGCGCTTTTCCTCGCTTCGTGTCTTCGGCAGACCCTCGCCATTGTCCCCAACCAGATCGGGCGCAATCGCCCGAATGTCGTAGGTCAGATCCACGTCCTCCGAAAACCGGCGAATGACCTGATAGGCTTTCGACAGCGACGTGCCGCCCTTGAACACCAGATGCTCGCCGAGCGGTGCCGCGTAGAGGGTCGCCAGCGCCCACACCACCCACACATCCTTTTCGAGAAGATGGGTGGGGCGACCCGAACGGTCGGCAGCGACGCCCAGTGCATCACGCCGATCCTCGGCCGAAAGCTGGAGGAAAACGTCAGCCATAGGCCGCCTTTCCGACGCTCTGTGCGAGCCATGTCGGAAACTGCGGCGCGGCGGCGACCAGTTCGCCGAACTCGCCGGGCGGCATCTTCCGTTTCAATGTCGTGAGCGCGGCCTCCGCCCTTTCGGGGCCGAGCCAAGCCAGCGCCCGCACGGCCTCCCCTGCGGGGCGGTTGGCCAGGGCCAGTTGCCAGCGCGGCGCGTGCCGCAATTCGACGACCTGCTTGCCGAGGTGCATCTTTCGGCTGCGTCCGGAGGTCAGATAGACCGAGCGGACGGGCACCTGCGTCGTCAAGCCAAGCGCGTTCGCCGCGGCGGCTCCGTTCGAGACGATGATCTCCCCTTTTTGGGTAGCGAGGGCCTCGACAGCCTGCTCGACCGAAGGTGCGCGCGTGCCAAACCGACTGGCGATGGGACGCAGATAGACGCCACGACCGGCGCGGATGAGCTGCCCGCGCTCGGACAGACGCGACAATGCCTGATCCACGGCCGCCCGGTTTCCGAGGTGGAGCAAGCCCTTGGCGGACACGGGCATCCCTTCGGGAAGTCCCGTCGCATGTGCCAGAATCTGTTCGGTCAGCCGTGTCATCGTCTTTCTCCTGTTGGAAATGTACGCGAGTTTCTGACAGTTTTCAAGGAAGTCCGGATAGGGGAACGCCTTCCCCTGCGGCCGAGCCTTGGTCTCTGCCTACCCCTTCTGCGGGGAGATCCCCGCAACGCCCCCTTCAGAGTGAGAGTACGGACGGATTTTCCGTGACGGGTTGAGGGCTGGAGGAGAGGCTTCCGGCGCCCGTCGCGGAGATCATCCCGATGGCCAGACAGGGTCGTAACCTCGCGGAAGGTGGCGCGCGCAGCAACCTTTACGACGACATCACCAACAAGATCATCGCCGAGCTGGAGCAAGGGCGGTTGCCATGGGTCCAGCCCTGGGGTGCGTCGCCTGATACCGCCCCGCTGGGCCTGCCGAGAAATGCTTCAACCGGCCGATCCTATTCCGGCATCAATATTCTCATCCTCTGGGGCGCTGTCATCCAGCATGGTTTCCCCGCTCAGGCGTGGTTGACGTTCCGCCAGGCGCTTTCGCTTGGCGGCAATGTCAGGAAGGGCGAGCGTGGCACAACTGTCGTTTATGCCGACCGTTTCACCCCCGAGGACGAGAAGCGCCGTGCTCGCGAAACGGGTGAGGATGCGCATGCCATTTCGTTCCTGAAGCGGTTCACGGTCTTTAACGCCGCGCAATGCGATGGCCTACCCGATGAGATCACGGCAGTCGCGCCGCCACCGCCGCCGGGCCTTATCGAACCTCGGGTCGAGGCGTTGATTCGGGCCACCGGCATTGACTTCCGTATTGGCGGCAATCGCGCCTTCTATATGCCGTCGCTCGACTATGTGCAGGTGCCGCCTCCGCAAGCCTATTTCGAGCCGATCAACTGGCACAGGACGGCCCTGCATGAGCTGGGGCACGCCAGCGGCCATCACAGCCGCCTCAACCGCGATCTGACCGGCTCGTTCGGTTCGAAGAAATACGCCTTCGAGGAAATGATTGCCGAACAGACCGCGGCCTTCAGTTGCGCCGCGCTCGGGATCGTGCCGACCGTCCGCCATGCCGATTATATCGGATCGTGGTTGGAGGTCATGCGCGAGGATTCCCGCGCGATTGTCCGCGCGGCCTCGCAGGCCAGCAAGGCGGCGGACTGGTTGCTGTCGCATCTTCCGGCCGACGACGCCGGGGAGCCCGATACGAGCGTAACCGACCGGAGGGCTGCGGCATGATCCTCCTGACCAGCACACAGCGCGACCGCCTGCTGGAAAATGGCCGCCAGCGCGAACAGGATCACATCCCGGTCGTGAAGTTCTTCAACCCCCTCGGCGAGGGCGCCTGGCTCGCCACCGAGCTGGATGAGGATGGCGACATCATGTTCGGCCTGGCCGATCTCGGCCATCCCGAACTGGGTTCGTGGAGCCTTGGCGAGATGGCATCAGTCCGGCTGCCCTTCGGCATGGTCATCGAGCGCGATCTGCTGTTCACCGGGGATTTCCCGATCTCGGTCTGGGCCGAGGCCGCCCGCGAAACCGGCAGCATCCGCGCCGCCGAGCGTCTGCTCTACCGCATCGGCGCACGATTCTCCCGTACATCCGCCGATACAGAAAACCGGAGTGCCTGATTTCCGGGTTTCAGGTTCTGCGGCTGGCGTCGCTCTCTTCAGAGGAAGAGGGCGGCGCTTCGCTTCGTGACGGGCTGATAGCCGGAGAGAGAGGCTCACCGGCGTCCGTCATGGAGTAACCGACATGGCCACTGCCGCTCAGAAGATCACCCTGTCGTCCTCGCGCGATATTCCCTTCAACAAGCTGGTGCTTTCCCAGTCCAACGTCCGGCGCGTCAAGGCCGGGATCTCGGTCGAGGAACTGGCCGAGTCCATCGCGCGGCGTGGGCTGATCCAGTCCCTGCACGTCCGCCCGGTCGTAGATGCCGAGGGCAAGGAGACCGGCATGTTCGAGGTGCCCGCCGGCGGTCGCCGCTTCCGGGCGCTGGAGTTGCTGGTCAAGCAGAAACGCCTCGCCAAAATCGCGCCGGTTCCGTGTGTGGTGTCGGAGGCCAGCGCCGATGTGCTGATCGACGAGGTATCGCTCGCCGAAAACATCGAGCGCGCACCGCTGCATCCGCTCGACCAGTTCCGAGCCTTCCAGGCCATGCGCGAAAAGGGCATGTCCGAGGAAGCCATCGCCGCCGCCTTCTTCGTGGATGCCAAGGTAGTAAAGCAGCGCCTGCGGCTCGTTTCCGTTTCACCGGCCTTGCTCGATGTCTATGCCGAGGATGGCATGACGTTGGAACAGTTGATGGCCTTCAGCGTCAGTTTTGATCATGCTCGTCAGGAGCAGGTATGGGACGCGATCAAGGACGGCTGGCAGAAAGAACCCTACCACATCCGCCGCCTGCTGACCGAAACCACGGTGCGCGCCGCCGATAAGCGGGCGCTCTTCGTCGGCATCGATGCCTATGAGGACGCTGGCGGCTGTGTGCTGCGCGATCTTTTCCAGCAGGACGATGGCGGTTGGCTCCAGGATCCGGTGCTGCTCGACCGGTTGGTCGGCGAAAAGCTCAAGGCAGACGCGGAAACCATCGCCGCCGAGGGATGGAAATGGGTCGAGGTCGCCATGACCTTCCCCTACGGTCACGATCATGGACTGCGGCAACTTGTCGGCACTACCGTCGACCTGACCGAGGAAGAGCGCACAACCCGCGAGGCATTGCGCGACGAATATGACCGGCTTGAAGCCGAATATGGCGAGGCTGACGAACTGCCTGACGAGATCGACGCCCGCCTCGGTGAGATCGAACAGGCGCTGGAAACCTTCGAGCGCCGCCCGATGACCTTCGACCTCGCTCAAATCGGCATGGCTGGCGTCTTCGTCAGTATCGACTCCGATGGCTCCCTGCTGGTCGAACGCGGTTATGTTCGCGCCGAGGATGAAACGCCTGCGGAACCGGAAGCTGAGATCGTTGACCCGAAAACCGGTGAAGTGATCCAGCGGGCAGAATCGGAGGTGAGCCGCATGCGTGCGGTTATCACGCTGGGCGGCCAGCCGGTCGAACCGGAGGAAGACGAGGCAGACACCATCAAGCCGCTGCCCGATCGGCTGGTCAGCGAGCTGACCGCACATCGCACGCTGGCACTGCGGGATGCGGTTGCAGTGAACCCGCATGTCGCCATGACGGCACTGCTGCACCGGCTGGTCATGGATTGCTTCATGCCGCATTCCATCCGCGGGTGCCTGGAAGCACAGGTCCGCGAGGTGCACCTGCCCGCACAGGCCGAGGATCTGCGCGATAGCGCGTCCGCCAAGTCGATCGCAGACCGGCACGAACGCTGGGGCGACCATGTCCCAGCAGACGATGCCGTCCTCTGGGATTGGCTGACCGATCTTGATGACGGTTCGCGCATGGACCTGCTCGCCCATTGCGTCAGCTTCGGTATCAACGCGCTCTATGAGAAGCCTAACCCCTACAGCGGCATGGGCGTCAGCCAGCACGGGTTGGACATCCGCCTGTCGCAGGCTGACCGGCTGGCCCGTTCCACGGGCCTCGACATGGTAGCCGTAGGTTGGCGGCCGACGGTAGGCAATTATCTCGGCCGCGTGACCAAGCCGCGTATCCTTGAAGCTGTGCGCGAAGGGGCCGGTGATCGGGCCGCCGAGCTGATCGGACACCTCAAGAAGGGCGACATGGCCAAGGAAGCCGAACGCCTGCTGGCCGAATCCGGCTGGCTGCCTGAGCCGCTGCGCATGGTGGATGACGGTATCGAAGTCGATCCGGCATCGGGCGCTACGGCGGAAGCCGACGATCTGCCCGATTTCCTTTCCGGCGATGGCGAGGACAACCCTGCCGACGACGAGGAAGAGCAGCACATGGTCGCCGCGGAATAACCCTCAATCGGGGCGGCTTCGGTCGCCCCATTCCAGCCGCTCCGTTTCCGTAACTCGCCCGGTCCTCGTGATCGGGCTTTTCTTTGGAGAGTCACCATGCCGATCAGTATCGACATCGATCAGATTTTTCGGGAGGACCGTGAACATCCCCCGTCGGATCGCACCTTACCGTGGATCGAAACCTGCGATGGCATCACTGTTGTCGTGGAACCTAAGCCCCATTGGGCCGACGACATGCGGGTGTTCCGGCTCGATGCCCGTGAGTATTGCCGCTACGCCGAGTGGACCGCTCACGGCGCTCGTGCCCGTTTCTTCGGTCATATCGATACGTCGGGCGATGATCTGATGATGAAGGCGCGCGCGATGATCGCCCGAGAAATTGCCGATGGGCTTTGGAGCTGAAGACCCGATCGCAGGGCGTCGGGCCGTGAGGATGGGAGGTCTGCACCGGACGAGTCCAATTTCAGCTTCACCATGCAATCCGCCATTCCCATCAGGTCAAGCGGCAGCCATCTCTGGCCTGAAGGTAACACGATCCTGATGCCAGCATGGCGGCAAGGCTGGCGCGCCAGAGCATCTGCGACGGGTATCCGGCATCTTGTCAGATGCGAAAAACCACCCCCGCTTCCATTCGCAAACCTTGGTCCGACCTGTCTCTTTGACATTCAACCCCAAAGGGGTCGGCTTGACGCTTTGCGTGCCGCCCTCGGGGTTCTGGACAAGAGTCCGAACGCGCTCGGGTGATTGCAGATCCGGTCAGACACTTCGGGCGCCTGTCACGCGGGGGATGGTCCCCCGCCTCCCAAGACAGGAGCCGGAACCCATGTCCTATGCAGATGCCACCGCCTTCGCCGCCAGCCTTGCCGCCACGCTGATGGTTTCGATCGTTGTGTTCCAGGCCGGAGACGGCACCCACGCCGCTTGCCCCGCCGCCGAGTTCGACGGCGACGACGACATGGTGAAGCTGGAACTGGACCCGTGGGAATAAGGCGCGAAAGCGCCTCATCCCCAACGGCCCGAGCGCGGCACTCGCGACCGGGCCTTCAGCCTTGCGATGATCCCCATCGCCGGCAGCGGAACCGGGAACAAGCCCGGTCAGAAAGGAAGAGTGCGGGCCGTTCGGCCGTGACGGGTTGAGGGTCGGAGAGAGAGGCTTTCCGGCGCCCGTCATGGAGTGATCCCGATGACCTTTGCCCGTTCCGAAAGCTTCCGTTCCATCGGTCAGATTCTGGCTGCCGATGTTTTGCCCGCGCTGTATCGGGCGCAAAAGCTGCCGCTGCGCATCTCGTGTCTGGGCGTGGCCAGCTATGACGGCAGTGACGAAGCGCACAGTTTCGACCGCGCGATTCCGCTTGGGGAATACCCGTCACCGGAAGAGGCCATCCAGGCCGCGGCCTTGCGCGTGGCGCGCGGTGATATTTGCACGGGGCCGGACAGCTTCCCATATTTTCAGCCGCGCATTATGCTCATTCAGGACCGAGATCAGCGCCTGGTCCTCGCCGGTGAAATCCGCGCCGGCATTATCCTCTGGCAACAGCCAGTCGCATCCGATGCCGAGGCACGCAGGATCGTGACCGAGGCCAGCCGCCTGCGCAGTATGGCATTCCGGGCCTCGGACCCCGGTGATGCGAGACGGCTGCGTTATCGCGCCGCTGCGCTGGAGGCCCGATTGGTCGATCCCTTCTGGCGCGAAACCTCGGCCGATCTACTCCGCCTGCCACAGGCCGCCTGAGCTTCACCCATTTCATCCCATTCGGCTCGGCCATACGCCGAGCCATGTCATGTCCGGAGACCGTCATGGCCGACTATTACACGCACTTTTCCTGCCTGCTCGACGTAGGCACCCCCGCAAACGCCGCCCGCGCGCTCGATCTCTACAACGCTCTGGCAGATGACAATGCCGCTGAGGATCCGCCCTCGGATGGCTTCCTGCTCTCCATCCAGCCAGAGCATGGCGGTACGCAACTCTGGATGCGCGATGATGTCACGGGTGACCCTGAGCATGTCATCCAATTCGTCAAACGCTGCGCTGCCGAATTTGGCCTGAGCGGATTGTGGGGTTTCCAGTACGCAAATAGCTGCTCGAAACCGCGCATCGACGGATTTGGTGGTGGGGCGCATGTCCTTGATCTCGCCACCGGCGAGACAGTGGACTGGATCTATACCGATGGCTGGCTTTCCTCGGTTCTGGAAGGGAGAGACCACTATGCCTGAGGTCATCGAAACCACCGTCTATCGCCTCAACGAATTGTCTGATGTGGCAAAGGACAAGGCCCGTGCCTGGTATCGTGAGGGCGGCTTCGACTATGACTGGTACGATGCCGTCTATGAGGATTTCCAGCGCATCGCGGATATCCTCGGGTTGAACCTCAAGACCCGCACCGTCCGATTGATGGGCGGCGGCACCCGGCAGGAACCCTGCATCTGGTTCCGGGGCTTCTGGTCGCAAGGTGACGGTGCCTGCTTTGAATCGTGGTATTCCTACCGGAAACATGCTCCGCGCCTTATCCGGGAGCACGTACCGCAGGACACCGAATTGCATCGTATTGCCGATGCCCTTCAGGCGGTCCAGCGCCGCAACTTCTATCAGCTTCGCGCCGATGCCAGCCATCGCGGCCATTATTACCACGAATATTGCATGGCGATCTCGGTCGAGCGCGATAGTCCGACATACCAGGACATGACCGGCGATGCCGAGGAGACGATCATCGAGGCGCTGCGCGATCTGGCCCGCTGGCTCTACCGCCAGCTTGAGCGCGAGTATGATTATCTGTCCTCGGACGAGGCTGTCGATGAAACCATTGCCGCCAATGAATACACCTTCACCGCAGCTGGTCACCGCTTCGGATGATCCCGAGAAGACACTGACAAGCGCCCCACCGTCCGGTCGGGGCGCTTTTTTTATGCTGCGCTTTGAGAGTCAGAGGCGGGCCGGAAGGGGTTAAGTCCGGGCGGTCGAGAGAGAGCGCTGTTCGGGCTCTTCCATTTCTGCTCTCCTGAGGTTTCCGACATGAACATGGTGTTTCCCGTGGCCGATCCGGTCACGCCACTGGCGGCTGCGCCCGCGATTCTGGCTGCGGCTAATCTTTTGCTTCCGTCTCTCGAACGCGGTGAACGCATCGATGCCGCCACCTTGCGCCGTGCTATGGAAACGGCCTTCGGCGCGTCCGACGCTACTGGCGTCTGGGACTGGAAGCTGGCCTATGAGGCGTGCGAAGTCGCTACCGTCCTTTTCTTACGCAAATACGGAAAGGCGCTTTTCCGTAAAGCCGCGTCTCCGGCGGCACGCATTTCCGTGCTGGCAAAGATCGCGGCGCTGTTGCCCACGCAGACCCGGCGTTCCGAGGAAAGCCAGAACCTCCAGCAATTTTCGACGCCGATCCCGCTCGGCCTTACCGCTCTGACGGCTGCCGCGATTACGCCCGATGACAGGGTGCTGGAACCATCGGCGGGCACCGGCCTTCTGGCGATCCTGGCGCAGACCATCGGTGGCTCGCTGATCCTCAACGAACTGGCCGAGACCCGCGCCGATCTGCTTGCCCAGATCTTTCCGGCTTTTGCCGTCACCCGCTTCGACGCCGCCCAGATCGATGATCATCTGGCTCCGGATGCTGTCCCGTCCGTGGTGCTGATGAACCCGCCATTCTCGGTCATGGCCAATGTCAGCGGGCGTGTCGCGGATGCGGCCTATCGCCATGTTGCCGCGGCACTGGCCCGTCTTGCTCCCGGCGGGCGGTTGGTGACGATCACCGGCGCTGGCTTTGGCCCCGAAGCTCCGGCATGGCGGGACGCCTTCATCCGCTTGCAGGCCCGTGGCCGCGTGGTGTTCAGCGCTGCCGTCGATGGCGCGGTCTATGCAAAGCACGGCACCACGATCGACACGCGGCTGACCGTGATCGACAAACTGCCCGCCGACGATCCCGCCAGTTTGCCGGCTTCGCCGGGGATCGCGCCTGATGTTGCCACGCTGATCAGATGGATCGAGGAACAGGTTCCGCCGCGCCTGCCAGTGTCATTGCCGAAGATCGTGGTTTCCGCTTCGGCCACCCCGCCGAAGACCGTGCGGGGCTATCTCGCACGCTCGGCGGTTACGCGATCTGTCGCTGCTTCGGCCAATGATCCTGATGGCGTCGAACTCGCCTATGAGACCGTGGACTGGACGCCACCGGAAGGCGCTCGCCTGTCCGACGCGATCTATGAGGAATATGCGCTGCAATCGCTGCGTATCGCTGGTGCACAGCCGCATCCGACCAAGCTGGTGCAATCCGCCGCCATGGCCTCGGTCGCACCGCCCAAGCCGTCCTACCGGCCCATGCTGCCGCCCGACATCTGCGCGCGTCTGTCGGACGCCCAGCTTGAAACGGTGATCTATGCAGGTGAAGCCCACGCCGATCATCTCGCCGGCGCCTGGACCGTGGACGAGCATTTCGACAATGTGAGTGCCGCGCCCGAGGATGCTGCCGGATCGATCCGCTTTCGCCGGGGCTTCATGCTCGGTGATGGAACCGGCGCTGGCAAGGGTCGCCAGTCCGCCGCCATCATTCTCGACAACTGGCTTCGCGGTCGGCGCAAGGCGATCTGGATCTCCAAATCCGACAAGCTGATCGAGGACGCGCAACGCGACTGGTCGGCGCTCGGCATGGAACGGCTGCTGGTCACGCCTCTGTCACGCTTTCCGCAGGGCAAGCCGATCACGCTGTCGGAAGGCATCCTTTTTACCACCTATGCCACGCTACGCTCCGACGACCGGGGCGAGAAGGTTTCCCGCGTCAAGCAGATCGTCGAATGGTTGGGGTCCGATTTCGATGGGGTCATCATCTTCGACGAGAGCCATTCCATGCAGAATGCCGGTGGCGGAAAAGGTGAACGCGGTGATGTCGCCGCCAGCCAGCAGGGCAGGGCGGGTTTGCGCCTTCAGCACGCGCTGCCCGATGCTCGCGTGGTCTATGTTTCGGCAACCGGCGCCACCACCGTCCACAATCTCGCCTATGCACAGCGCCTCGGCCTCTGGGGCGGCGAGGATTTTCCGTTCCAGACCCGCGCCGAGTTCGTCGAGGCAATCGAATCCGGTGGCGTTGCGGCCATGGAGGTCCTGGCCCGCGACCTGCGATCTCTCGGCCTCTATACCGCCCGCTCACTCTCCTATGATGGCGTCGAATATGAACTGATCGAGCATCAGCTCACGGACGAACAGCGGCACATTTACGACTCATATGCTGTCGCCTTCGCTGTCATTCATGGAAACCTGGACGCGGCGATGGAAGCCGCCAACATCACCGGCAGCGAGGGGACGCTGAACCGGCAGGCCAAATCCGCCGCCCGTTCGGCCTTTGAAAGCACCAAGCAGCGCTTCTTTGGCCATCTGCTGACCTCCATGAAAACCCCGACCCTGATCCGGTCCATCGAGGCCGATCTGGAAGCGGGCCATGCCGCCGTCATCCAGATCGTCTCGACTGGCGAAGCCCTGATGGAACGGCGGCTGTCCGAGATCCCGACCGAGGAATGGAACGATATTTCCGTCGATGTCACGCCGAGGGAGTATGTCGGCTCGTATTTGCAGCATTCCTTCCCGGTGCAGCTCTATGAACCCTTCACCGATGGCGAGGGCAACCTGTCGTCACGCCCCGTCTTCCGCGATGGTCAGCCGGTGAAATGCCGTGAAGCCGTGGCGCGGCGCGACGAGATGCTGGAGCAGCTGGGTTCGCTTCCGCCTGTCCCCGGAGCGCTCGACCAGATCGTGCAGCGCTTCGGCACGGATATTGTGGCGGAGGTCACGGGCCGCTCACGCCGGATCGTGCGCAAGGGTATTGGAGCAGCGGCCCACCTAGCCGTCGAGAACCGTGCGCCTTCTGCCAACCTTGCCGAGACTTCGGCCTTCATGGATGATCAGAAGCGCATTCTGGTCTTCTCGGATGCCGGTGGCACGGGGCGCAGCTATCACGCCGAACTCTCGGCGCGAAACCAGCGGCTGCGCGTGCATTACCTGCTGGAGCCAGGCTGGAAGGCAGATGCCGCCATTCAGGGGCTGGGCCGCACCAACCGCACCAATCAGGCGCAGCCGCCGCTCTTCCGGCCCATCGCCACGGATGTCAAAGCCGAGAAGCGCTTCCTTTCGACCATCGCCCGCCGCCTCGACACGCTGGGCGCGATTACACGCGGCCAGCGCCAGACAGGCGGTCAGGGGCTGTTCCGTCCCGAGGACAATCTGGAATCCGCCTATGCCCGCGATGCGCTGCGCCAGCTCTATCTGCTGATCGTGCGCGGGAAGGTCGAGGGATGCTCGCTCGAACGGTTTGAATCCGCCACCGGCCTGAAGCTGATGGACAGCACCGGTGTGAAGGACGAACTGCCGCCGATCACCACCTTCCTCAACCGCCTGCTGGCGCTGACCATCGAATTGCAGGGCATCCTGTTCTCGGCCTTCGAGCAGCTTCTGCAGGCACGGATCGACGGAGCAATCGCATCCGGCACCTATGATATGGGGCTGGAGACGCTGAAGGCCGAAAGCTTCATCGTCACAGACCGGCAGGTCATCCACACCCATCCGGGCACCGGCGCGGAAACCCGGCTCCTGACGCTCACCGAGCGCAAACGCAATCAGCCGGTTACGCTCAATGCCGCCCTGGCGGAACTGGATGATCCCCGCGCAAGATTGCTCATCAACGAGCGATCCGGTCGCGCTGCCGTTCAGGTCCCGACCACCAGCGTCATGCTGGATGATGGTGAGATCGAAAGGCGCGTGCGGCTGATCCGGCCGATGGAAGCGATGAACATTCCGGTGCGGGCGATGGGCGAGACCCATTGGATCGAGGCTGACCGTGCCGCCTTCACCACAGCCTGGAAGGCGGAACTGGCCCAGGTGCCGGAGTTCACCGACAGCATCCTGCATATGGTGACAGGGCTACTTCTGCCGATCTGGAAACGCCTGCCTCAGGACTCCGCCCGGGTCTATCGGCTCCAGACCGACGAGGGCGAACGCATCATCGGTCGCCGGGTATCGCCGGCCTGGGCCGCCAATGCTTCGACCAGTGGCGTCACCAACAGCCTGACACCGGATGCCGCCTATGCCGCGCTGATCGAAGGTCGCACGATCCTTGATCTCGCCGAAGGGCTGCAACTGCGCCGCGTCCGCGTCATGGGCGCCAACCGGATCGAACTGACCGGCTTTACCGATGCGATGCGTGACCGGCTGCGAGCCTATGGCCTCTTCAGTGAGATCATCTCGTGGAAACTGCGCTTCTTCGTGCCCGTCGATGCAACGGGGCCGGAGATCATCGGCAAACTGCTTGACCGCTTCCCGGTTGAGCGCATCGGTGAGCGGGAGGCCGTATAATGGCGCGTCTCAACGCTTCCGAACTGGCGCAGCGTCTCGGCCGACAGGCCGAGGCGGTGTGCCGCCATTATCTCTCCAATGGCCGCAAACAGGGCAATTACTGGCAGGTTGGCGATGTCCGAAACACGGCGGGCCGCTCCATGTTCGTCCGGTTGCACGACAGCGTGAAAGGCATTGCCGGTAAATGGCAGGACTCGGCCACGGGGGAATATGGCGATCTGCTAGACGTGATCCGGGACTCGCTCGGTCTGATCGATTTCACAGACGTTGCCGAAGAAGCCCGGCGCTTCCTCAGCCTGCCGCATCCTGAACCGCAGCCGCCATCCCGTCAGTTCCGCCCGCCAGCACCATCGGGATCATCGGAGGCCGCACGCCGACTCTGGCGCATGACACAGCCGCTGCTTGGCAGTACCGCAGAAGCGTATTTACGCGGACGCGGGATGACGGATTTACGCCAAACCGCAAATCTGCGTTTCCATCCCAACTGCTACTGGCGGCCCGAGGACGATGCCCCGACGCAAGCCTGGCCCGCCATGATCGCCGCCGTCACCGACTTCGATGGCAGGATCACCGGCGCGCACCGCACCTGGCTGGCCCCGGACGGTTCCGGCAAGGCACCTGTCGATCCGCCAAGGAAGGCAATGGGCGACCTGCTCGGACATGCGGTTCGTTTCGGTGATGCGCAGGATGTCATGGCAGCAGGGGAAGGTATCGAAACCATCCTGTCACTGCGTCAGGCTCTGCCCACCATGCCGATGGTTTCCGCACTCTCGGCCGGACATCTCGCCGCTATTCTATTCCCGCAGCAACTGTGCAGGCTCTATATCGTCCGTGATAACGATCCGGCAGGGAACAGCGCCCGCGATAGCCTGGTGGACCGGGCGCACGAGGTCGGAATCGAGACCATCACGCTCTCGCCCATGATGGGGGACTTCAACGAAGATCTCGTAACTCATGGGCTGGATGCCGCTCGAGCAGAGATCCGGGTGCAAATCGCCCCCGAGGACGTCAGCCGCTTCATGGCTTCAATAGCATAGCCGGTACGGGGCCGTGATCGGGGGCGTTCCGATCCGGTCATGCGCGCAGGCTGCCTGTCATCAGCAGAGGACCGCGCCTTGGCCTTCCGAGAGGGCGATCGGCCCACAAACACTCCGGTCAGGCAATGGCGGCGCCCGACTGATTTCCGTCGGCGGGCAAGCCCGCCTTTACAGCGCGAAACAAATCAGTCGGGCTTTGCCATCAAGGCCCTCGCCAGAGGCTCGTGCTGCCAGACCGGAGTGCCCGTGGGCGTGTCTCGCCATGAAGGCCGCGACGGTCGCGGTCCAACTGACGGAAGCATCCCATGTACGCACACGACGATTTCGAACCCGATCACAGCACGTCCCCGACCGGCCATGCCATCGAAGAACTCGAACTCTACGGCTACCGCCCCTCCGAAGACGAGGCCGATCCCCGGATCACACCCGAAGATCACGTCATCCAGGGGGCAGTCTCCGACATCTTCGACGCCCTGATTTCCACCATGGCCGACACCAGCCTCGATTTCGACCTCGACGAAATCCTCTGGTCCACCGTCAACACCTTCCACCGCGCTGTCGAACGGATCGAGCGCAAGCTTGACGATAACGAGCAGACGCAGAAACGCCTTCAACGCGAACAGGACGGCAGCGAGGTTAAATCCGTCCAGTTGGAAACCCTGATCGGCGCGGGACAAAGCCTGATCGAGCGCCGTGACAGCATGGAAATCTTCCGCGAGACTGCCGCGGACATCTATCTGCGCACCACCGGAACGCCCTGGTCGCAACGCTCCGGTTCACGGGTCAACCATCGCCAGATGACCTCGGCCATGATCGACAGCCGCGACTTCATCGCCGCCAAACGCCGGGCCGACAACGAGGTGCTGTTGCCCGCCGGGCCAAAGATCGCCTTCTCGGGCGGAGACACGACTGATCACCGGACGATCTGGGCCAAGCTCGATCAGGTCCATGCCAAGCACCCGGACATGGTTCTGATGCACGGTGGATCGCCCAAGGGCGCGGAACGCATTGCGGCCACCTGGGCCAGCAATCGCAAAGTCGCGCAGGTCGCCTTCAAACCTGACTGGGCTAAACATGCCAAGGCGGCGCCGTTCAAGCGCAACGACCAGATGCTCGGCATCATGCCGATCGGGGTCATCATCTTCCCCGGCACGGGCATTCAGGACAATCTGGCCGACAAGGCTCGCAAGATGGGTATCCCGGTTTATCGCTTCGGGACCGGCAGCGCGTGAGCGCTGCCTGTTCAGCATAAGCACTACTGCAATAGCGCCAGGTCGTCCCAACGAATTCGGACATAACGGCCTGAGCGCTTTGGCAATTGCTTGCGGCTGACCATTCGCCCGGAGACCTGGAATTCCGCATTAATTTTGACCACGAGCAGCTTGCTGAAATGCCTTGATGTATCCACCATCACCACGTCTTTGCTCTTGAAAGGAGTGATGGTTTTGATCTCGACATGATCATTTTCGAGCCTGCCGTCCGAACCTTGCGCGTAGGTCTTGTTCAACTTGATGCCGTAGGTGATGGCACCGAACAGCTCACCGATGTCGCCATACACAGATAAATGCAGGCCCGTCTCCAGATGGTAGCTCTCAGCGAGTGAGATCAGGTCCTCAAAATACGGGATCATTGATCGGATGGCGTTTGGATACTTCGCTCCCCATTCCTTGTGACGAAGCTGTTCGTCAATGTCTGACCATGTCACCCATTCGCCGTCATCATAAAATGCCCGATCTGACCAATCGACTTCTGCCATAAACTTTAACCCGCATCCTTCCGCCCAACGATATGGTCATCGTAGAGGTGCAGCAGATACTGGTCCACCAGACGCATAAGCTTTCTCATTCAAACTGCGAGTTTTCGGACAGGCCTGGCCTCGAAAGCCATCGCTTCTCGCGCGGTGAGAGGAATGCTGCTATGCTGTGATTGCGCCATGGTGGTGGTGGAAGGCGCAACCGTCCAACCTTTTGCACGGAGACACCACCATGATCGTTCTCGGAATCCTCGTTTCCATTGCAGCCATCGGTACCATGTGCTGGCTGCTGTTCAATCTCGCCGTCTTCGCCCTGCCGTTCTTTATCGGCCTGAACGCAGGCATATGGGCCTATGGCACGGGCGCTGGCTGGCCTGGCGGCATCCTCATCGGTCTTATCGCTGCGGGTCTGACACTGGCGGTCGGTCAGGGCCTGCTCATGCTGGTTCGTCCGATCTGGGCACGGCTGCTGATCGCTTTGGCCTTCGTCGCCCCGGCGGGCACGGCCGGGTTTTACGCTACGCTCGGGATCGTCAAACACATGATGCCGTCCGAGACCTGGCAGATCATCTTCTCGGTGGTCGGTGCGGTCGCGGTGGGCGTGACAGCATTCCTGCGCGTTGCAGGCATGGCGGCAACCGGCCCTGCGGACGGGAACCTTGCACGCACCTGAACTGGAGTGACCCGTTGAGGCAGGACCAGAAGCGGATACGGATCATCTGCCGTCTTCGTCAGGAGGCGGGCGGGTAGATGGCGTGTAAATCTCTGATCAGCGTGAGGCACAGGCACGGCCCATAGGAGCGCAGGACGTTCAGTGCCAGCATTCGAGGACTGACCGAAAACCGGTTGGGGCAATGCCGATAGCACAGGCCGGAGAAAAGGATGTGCACGGCCTGAAACGCGGGGGACCAGACAAGCCGGTGCGCCGGTCTGGTCATCCTGATGGAGCCTCGAGGTTGCCACCGTCCCCGTTCAACCCCCGTGTCTCGACCGCTCCAAACGGCCTCTTCAATGGCCTGATCTGGCCGAAAACCAGCGCGATGCGCTTCGACCGCTCTAGCGCAACAGCGTCGTCACAACTTTCTTCCCCTGCCGGCAAAGCCGACATTCCGCGCGGAACAAGAAAGTTTCTCCTGTGCTGTCCAGCCCCTTTGGGGTGCGCCGGCGTTCGTCTCCGGCCGGTCGATCGCCATCGAGGCCGCAATGGTGCGGGCTCGGAAACGGAAAACGGAGACTTAAAATGGCAACCATCGGCACATTCAAGAAGACCGGCTCGAACGAATTCACCGGCGAAATCGTCACCCTCAGCGTCCAGGCCAAGGGCGTGCGCATCATCCCCGACCTGCGCGCCACCGGCGAGAACGCTCCCAGTCACCGGGTTCTGGTCGGCCGCGCCGAGATCGGCGCCGCCTGGTCCAAGCGCTCCAACGAGGGCCGCGACTATCTGGGCCTCAAGCTGGACGATCCGAGCTTCAACGCTCCGATCTACGCCAACCTCTTCGATGACGAAGAAGGCGAAACCTTCTCCCTCATCTGGTCCCGCCCCAACGGTCGCCGCGGCGACTAAGGCGCGGCACAAAGGCCCCGACCGCAAGGTCGGGGCCTTTCTCATGTCCGCGGGAAAGTCGTCACGCCACCGCGCCCTGTCGTGTCTAGCACGGATCAGGCGCTTAGGATCGGGATGATGGTTTTGACATGGGCGTCGATGCGTTCCAGCACGGGCGGCGGGACCACTTCGCGCTCCGGCAGTGTCCACCATTTCGTATCAATGCGTTTCACCGTCTCGACAACGGCCTTGAGCACGGCTGGCTCGGGAAGCCTTGCCCGATTGGCAAACGTCTTCCAGCGGGCCGGGGCCAAGCCCTTGAAGGCCCGCTCGCCGCCCAGAGACAGCGCCAGCCCATCTGCCGGAATATAGGGCACGGTCGAAAGCATGTCGTAGATCGGTGCTAGAGCGGGCGTGTCGCCGTCGCCCGGATAGATCAGCGACCAGTTCTTGAGGTGCATGTCGCCATTGCCCATGACCACCGAGAAGGTCAGCCGCCGGACAAACTCCAGCGCGGCGAACGGCGAGATCGCAACATTCAGCACAGAGGCGATGTCGTGGGAGGCGGCGCCATCATATTTGCGCGCCGGGTACAGGCCGAAAACCTGCGCGAAATCCTCGATATGGATGCGCTGCCCGTCTGCCCCGCGATCAAAACGCCGCACGAGCAAGACCAGCCCCTCGGCAAGTGTTTCAAACTCTTCGGGAATGCCCTCGAACTGGTCTCGGCTGACCAGTTCCCGCTCGGGCACATTCATGCCGATGGCTTCGGCAAGCGCGAGGTTCGCGAACTCGTTCTCCGACACGCCCGGAAAGGCGGTCGAGGGGAATTTCGCAATATACTGGCCCTCGTCATCCCCGAGCGGCAAGGTCAGCCCGCCGCCCTTGCCGGTGTTCTTCATCACCGAGAGCTTCATCTGCACGCCTGCCAGCGAGAAGCGGGCCTTGGGCCGTCCTTGGGTTGGCGCCGCCCCGATGCCGGGTTGACCGTCACTGGGCAGCACCCGAACGGCCCCCGGCAAATCCGCACCAAGGGTGGCCAGGAGATCGAAATCATTCCCCGACCGCACATTACCCGCATGGTGCTTTTCCATCGCCTCGCGCAGCCGGTCTTCGGGCAGCAGGTTGGCAAAGAAGGGCGGCAGGCTGCCTGCGACCGGTCGCGGATCCTTGCGCAAGCCCCCTGATGCCGCGCGAAGGGATAGGCTCAGAACCGGATGGCCTCCAGTCGCGCGATAGGCCGGATCAAGGCTGAAGGCGTTGAAATCACCCGGCGTCCTGACGATCGTGCCAACCTTCGCACTGTTCAGGAACACGTCCAGCGCGGTGATGGTCTCAGCGGTACGGACGGCTGTCATCGTCGCTCTCCGGTTGCGGGCTGAAGGCCGGATGATCATCCTCGGCCTCGGGGCGCAAAAGCGCCTCGATGGCGGGCACCATTGCCTGCGGGACCAGCATCATTTCCAGCCCAAGCGCCCTGGCAATGTTGATCAATGTCGTGGTGCGCGCAGCCGCCGCCCCCGTCTCGATGTCGCGGTAGCGCGGGCGCGAAATGCCCGCAAGATCGGCCACCTGCTCCTGGGTCAACCCCGCTGCAAGACGCGCGCGGCGAAAATGGTCGCCGATCAGCCCCAGTGTTTCTTTTTCCGCCTTCATGTGATGCCTTTACGGATCATTTCTGTCGCTTTGATCTGAATACGTATCCTGGTCTATTGCGAACGTCAAGGATATGATCTCTAAACGAATCATTCAGATGTCGGCTGCATCGTTTGGGGCTCAATCAATCGCGGAGCAACGCCGAACTAATCCAAGGCAGAAGTGCTGCTCTTTCGAGCCATGGCCAGCGAATCGGGCACATCGAACGTTGTGCTGCGCAAATTGCCTCACGGTGTGCCTCAGCGATTTCATGTGGCGGATTGAGCAAGAACGACTAAAATAGCCGTAGTTCTGGAATGCGCGCCGGTCGCGATGGGAGGTGATCATGCATGATCACCGCTCGACAGTCGCGGGCCGCGCGCGCGTTACTGGGTTGGACGCAGGAGACGCTCGCTGACAAGGCCCGAATATCGTTAACTGCCCTGAAGCGCCTCGAGTCCGAGAACCGGCTGGAGGTGTATGAGACAACGCGGGATCAGGTGCGCCGGGCGCTTGAAGCAGCAGGGATCGTTCTCCTGTCCACGGATCGCGGGCAAGGAGTGTTGCTGGTTCATGACCAAGACGAGAAGAGACACCGACAGATCCGCGACGTCTGATCGGCGCAGGCGCCATCATCGATCCGCTGCTGCGGCCTGTGGCTTGTGGCGACCATCGACATGACGTCCGCGGTCGCCCCCTTCGACGACATCGCGCCTGTTAGCGACAAGCTGACCGAATATGACCGCGCGCATATCAAGCTCTATATGCGGCTGCTCGATGCGGCCGATGATGGGGCGGAATGGGCCGAAGTCGTTAATGTTTTGTTCGGAATTGATCCTGTTCGGGAACCTGAACGCGCCCGGCAGGTCCATGACAGCCATCTGGGACGGGCGCGCTGGATGACACAGAGCGGCTATCGTCAGCTGCTGCGTCATCCGACAGATCGGACCTGACCTCGCCGCCGTCGCACCAGTGATGCCTTCAGAGCATCACCCTATGTCCTTGTTCTGGCTTCCATCTCGGTAGAGGCACCGCAATTCTTTCACGCTCCACCTGTGCAGTTTCAACCAGGAGCGGAGCAATGAAGCCGGATACATCCCGCTGGCGAGACCAGGACCAGTATGAATTCTACGATGCGCTGCCCGTTGAGGGCGTCGCCTGGGAATGCCTGCGCCGTAACGCGTCCTATCAGGCCTGTTTCGATGACCTTGTAGCGCAAGGCGCCGGGCATCTTCCCCTTGCGGATCACGCCCAACATCGCTGGGGGTTGCGATTTCCCGGCAGACCCCGGCTTTTCCGCGCTCGACCAACCGGTCATCTGGTCGCCTGTTGCCAATCCGGACATGCTGATGCTCGGGGCAGCGCCCGATTTTCTTCCGCCTTCTCCGTCCGCCTTATCGGTAGATCTTGCTGATGCCATCTGCGGACCAGAGGGGGTATATGGTGTCTGTGACGCCAGAGACGGCGTTCAATATCTGATCCTCGCCGACACCGATGCCAATTCGCAGCCGGCGATCATTCTGCCACTTGACGAAAATCTGCCGGATCGGCTCGAAGCCATTCTCAGGCTCTGGCACATGCTGGCCGGGAAACCCGCGCGCCGCGACCCCAGGATGACGCCGTATCAGCGCCGGCGGTTTCGCCTGATGATGCAAGCTGCCGACGGAAACGCCAACCACGCGACCTATCGTGAGATTGCCATCGCCATCTACGGAGAGGCGCGCGTTCGCGCTGAGCCGTGGAAGACATCGGCTTTGCGCGCCTCTGTCATCGCCCTTGTCCGATCTGCCGCCGCGCTGATCGACGGCGGTTATCAGGACCTTTTGCGCCATCGTCGCAAACCCTGACACTGACGTCTGATCGAGGGTGAGGATTCTACCCCTTCGATCTTCCTCATCCCCCTTGCCGCCGCGCCTTCGCCACCGTGCGCATGTCATGCCGTTGATCGTCAGCGGCATCCTGCACAACCACGGAGGCCACCCCATGCGACCTGATCTCGCCGCCTTGCCGCCACGCTACCTGCGCACCAAGGAAGCTGCCGATTTCCTCAGCCTGTCCGCGCGCACGCTGGAAAAGCACAGAACCTACGGAACGGGACCTGCCTATCACAAGCTCGGCGGCCGCGTTGTCTATTCGGTCGAGGATCTCGCAGCCTGGGTTGCACGCGGATCGGTTACCTCCACGTCGGACCCACGCGGACAGGTTCTCCCGGCGAAACCTCTGCCGCCGACCGCATTCACCTCGCCCAAGCGCATTACGCGCTGAACACGGCGGTCAGCCCTCTATGGCAGCTCGGCACCGACCCTCTTTGGAACGCGGGCAACTCGATCTGTTTCGGGCGCTACCCGGTGAATTCGCGCCACGAGACGCGCAGGACCTCATGGCCTATCCCTTCTTCTCCCTTTCCAAATCGCACCGCGTCCGCCCCATCGATTTTGCCTTGGGCAACGTCTCCATCCGTGTGGAAGCCGTGCCCGATCACGGGATGGCGACGATCTGGGACGCCGATATTCTGATCTGGGCCGCCAGTCAGATTGTTGAGGCACGGGACGCAGGTCTGCGCACGTCGCGGCTGATGGCGGCAACGCCCTACGAGATCCTGACGTTCACGGGGCGAGGAACCTCCCTGCGGGACTATCAGCGCCTGAAAGCGGCACTGGACCGCCTGCAATCAACCACAGTTGCAACGTCGATCCGCCAGCGCACCAACGGACGGCGCCATCGCTTCTCGTGGATCAACGAATGGCATGAACGAACCGATGCCAATGGCCGTCCGGACGGCATCGAGATGATCGTGCCTGACTGGTTCTACAGCGCGGTTCTGGATGACGCCCTGATCCTCACCATCGACCGGGCCTATTTCAATCTGACCGGTGGGCTAGAACGCTGGCTCTATCGCCTGGTGCGCAAACATGGTGGCCGGCAGAAAAACGGCTGGCGTTTCGATTTCCATCACCTTCACCAGAAATCGGGAAGTCTCTCGCCATTCAAGCGCTTTGCCTTCGAGCTGCGCGACATTATCCGCCGCCAGCCACTGCCCGGCTACACCCTGTTCGCCGAGGTCGAGACCGGCGGCCGGATGCTGCTCGCTTTCGAGCCTGTCCCGGCCTGTGGAAAACCTGTGGATAGTCTCGTGCTATCGGGAACCCGGACTATCGTGCCATCAGGAACCGGAGGCTCGTGCTATCGGGAACCCAAACACCTCCTATCCTTCGGTAACAAAAGCGAAAATCGCGCCCTTAACTTAGAGTCTAACACAGAATCTAACTTTGAAGAGCGGCAGCGCGATGTGGAAAAGCTCATCGCGAAGGCTGGTGCGGCCCTCAGATCGGGTGCCCATAAAGGCAAGCTGACACCCCCAAAGCAAGGATCGCCCGCGTCAACAAGCACGCCTGAACTTCCTCTCGGCAAACCGGGAGGACGGCGATGATTGTCGCGCTCCTCAATCAGAAAGGCGGCGTGGGCAAGACGACGCTGGCGCTGCATCTCGCCGGAGCCTGGGCCGCGGAAGGCAAGCGCGTCATCCTGATCGATGCCGACCCGCAAGGCTCCGCACTCGACTGGTCGGAGCGGCGCAGCGATGAAGGGCTGCCAAGGCTGTTCACCGTCATCGGACTTACCCGCGATACCCTGCACAGGGAGGCGCCGGAACTGGCGCGTGACGCGGATCATGTCGTCATTGATGGTCCGCCCCGTGTCGCTGGTCTGATGCGCTCTGCGCTGCTTGCAGCCGATCTGGCGCTGATCCCGGTGCAGCCATCGCCCTTCGACGGCTGGGCCTCGGCCGAGATGCTGGCGCTTCTGAGCGAAGCACGCATCTATCGTCCCGAGCTTGCCGCCCGTTTTCTGCTGAACCGATGCGGTGCGCGCACCATCATCGCCCGCGAAACGGCCCAAACACTAGCGGACCACGATCCACCCTTGCTGGCCACGACCATCGGCCAGCGCGTCGCCTTCGCTGAAGCCGCACAAACCGGGCGACTGGTCTCAGAGACCGATGGCGGCGAACGGGCTGCACTGGAGGTCACAGCGCTGGTGGCCGAGATCGATAGCCTCGGGCTCGGGAGGATTGTGCGATGACACGTCCACCCGCCAAATCCGGCTTCGCATCGCGTCCGGGCAATCCCGATAGCTGGGTCAGGGCTGCCGATACACCGGTAACAGGAAAGATGGCTGCCGAGGCGTTTACCGCCCGCCTGACCATCGACATCACGCCCGAGCTACGCGGGCGCATCAAGGTCGCTGCCTTCCGGCGCGGCGTCACGGTCGCCGTGATGTTGCGCGAGCTGCTGGTCCGCGAGTTTCCACCCACCGAAGGAGATCAGCCATGACCGGCAAGACCGCGTGTGCAGTGCATGAACATCCGCGGCCGGGCGGACCAGCTCCGTTCACCACATTGGTCGAACTGACCTTCCAGAAGAAGAAGGTCGAGCGCTGGATCAGGTTCGGTCACAAGAGCTTTGAGCAGATCATCGACCGCCGCTGCAGTCTGATCGGTTTTGCGCCCGAAAGCATCTTTGCCTTCGTCCGCTGGGCCTCCAACGATTACGGCACCATCGTCTCGCGGCTCGACATCCTGCGCGCCGTTGGTCGCGGCGAACCGTACCAGACCGTGCCCTTCGTTCGTCCTGGCTGCGAGATCCTGCTGCGTATTGATGGCTGGCGACAAGTCCAGCGGGTGCTGGCCCTGATTGATGCCGTGGACGCGCTTTGCATCGATCCGGCGGATGTTGCGCCGGACCATTGGCGGCACGTCCACAACCGCTTGAGTGCCGGTCAGGAACCCAACCCCTACACCCCGGAACGCCATGCCGCGTGGCTCAACCGCCGGAGGATCTGGACATGAGCCGCCGTCATATCCTCGCCGTGTCCATGCTGGCCGTCGGCACGCTTGTCGCCACAGCGGTTGCCGATCTGCCAACCCGGCTGATCTGGAACGCGACTGCCAGCGCGCCCATCGGCTTCTACACGGTTGCTCCCGCCGATACGCTCGAAATTCCAGAACTCGTCGTCATCGCGCCGCCCGAACCGCTGGAGCAGTTCATGGTCGAGCGCGGCTATATCGGGCGGGGCGTGCCGCTGTTGAAACGCGTCCTCGGCTTGCCGGGACAGCGCGTCTGCCGCAGCGGTGCGACGATCACCGTCGATAACGTCGAGATGGGCGCCGCACTGGAGCGCGACCGCATGGGCCGCGATCTGCCGGTCTGGCAGGGCTGCCGCATCATCCGCGACGGCGAACTCTTCCTCATGAATTGGGACATCCGGGACAGCCTCGACGGCCGTTACTTCGGACCTGTTCTCGCCAGTTCCGTCATCGGGCGAGCGCTCCCGCTCTGGACCGATGAGGAAGGCGATGGCCGCTACGAATGGCGGGCGGCCACGCATTGAACCCACGCCAAATCCACAAACACAGGAGACATACCATGCCACAGATCGGTCAATTTGCGCGTGACGCATCCGGCTTCGCCGGTCAGCTCGTCACGCTCACCATGAAGCGCGATCTCGTTATCGTGCCCGCCGAACATTCCGATGCGGAGAATGCGCCGGACTATCGCGTCCATTTCATTGAACATGACGGGCCGGAGGTCGGTGCTGCATGGAAACGCACCGGCGAAAAGGCTGGCGAATATCTCTCGGTGCTGCTCGACGATCCCGCCCTACCGCAGCCGATCCGCGCCAATCTGTTTCGCGACGACGATGCAGGCTCGTCATGGTCGCTGCACTGGAGCCGCCCGCGGCCCCGCGAAGATCGGGACTGAGATCATGCGATCCCGCGCCCTTCTTCTCTTCACGGCCCTTCTGTCGGCTGGCAGCGGCTCGATGCCGGCCATGGCGCAGGTCACGCCGCAACCCGCGCCTGTTACCGCGCATCCCCATGCTGCTTTCATTGCAGAGGCGTCACGGCGTTTCAGCATTCCAGAGCACTGGATTCGGGCCGTGCTGGGTGTGGAAAGCGCGGGCGATGTGCGCGCCATTTCATCGGCGGGCGCGATGGGACTGATGCAGGTCATGCCCGATACCTGGGCGGGCCTGCGCAGCCGCCATGGCCTCGGGCGCGATCCTTACGATCCGCGTGACAACATCCTCGCAGGTACGGCGTATCTGCGGGAGATGTGGGACCGCTATGGCAATGTCGCGGCCATGCTTGCCGCCTACAATGCCGGTCCCGGTCGCTATGACGAGCATCTGGCGACAGGTCGCACTTTGCCCGCAGAAACACGCGCCTATGTCGCCACGCTCGCACCTGTTCTCGGCAGGGCGACTGCGCCTGATGTGCCGACCATCGTGCCGCCGCCGCCACCGGATTGGCGCGAAGCCCCGCTCTTCGTTGCGCAATCCGGCGGCATTTCAGCGGCGGTTAATCAGCCATCGAGCGACATCCACGCAACCGCTTCTCTGCGCGATCCCGCCGTTCAGGAGCCGCAGGACAGCGGCATATTCGTGGCCCTTGCGAGCGATGGCGACAAGCCATGAGCATGGCGTTTACGCGCTCGTTCGGTCCATTTCCGGTGTGCAGTCAGGCTTGGGTGCGCCTGGCAGCATTCCCGGCAGGAAGGGCAAAAAGGGAAGGAAAGGCGGAGGGCAAGATAAAGGAAACCGGCACCCTGTCGGGGCGGTTTCTGGGCAAGCCCTTGTCTGCACACTGTTTTGGGGCGCGGCGCACGGCACCCTGCTTTTGGGTCTCGCGTGCCGCGATATGGCGCAAAGCCTTGGCTTTGTTGGATTTTGACCGGCACTATAGCCTAATATCTGCCGTTTCCGTGTCTAAACGGCAGGGAATGGGCTCATGAGCGCCGACGACGAGAATCGCTTTCGCCCGAAGCCAGGCCGCATCAGGTCGGACGTGCCGAAGGCAGGCAAGGCGAAGAGCTTTCTGACGCAGGCGAAGAAGCTGGCGCGTCAGCTTAGCAACAGCCCTAGCAGATCATCGTCATTCGCATCACGGACGTCCTCGTCGTCCTCGTCGTCCTCATCGGGTTCGGCCGGAAAGAGCGGGAAGGCATCGCGCGCTGGCAAAGGTCCGGGCGTCAAGCGTGGCCGTGGCGCGGCCTATGTCCGCGCCCGAACCCTGTCGGGCGGTTGGCGGCACAGTGCGGCCGGCGTGCGCCGCGTCGTCGTCAAAACCCGTTATGTCCAGAGCGCGGGAAAGAATGGAAAAGGGGCTGCCCATCTGCGCTACATCCAGCGCGACGGAACCTCACGTGATGGCGAGCGTGGTCAGCTTTATTCCGCCACCGAGGACCGCGCCGATGGTGATGCGTTCCTTGAACGCGGCAAGGATGACCGCCACCAGTTCCGCTTCATCGTCTCGCCCGAAGATGCCGCCGATCTTTCCGACCTCACCGAACACACCCGCGATCTGATGAGCCGCATCGAGGCCGACCTTGGCACGAAACTCGATTGGGTGGCTGTCAATCACCACAATACCGGCCATCCCCATGTCCATGTCATCGTTCGGGGCAAGGACGATCTGGGCGAGAACCTGGTCATCAATGGCGACTATCTCGCCAATGGCATTCGTGAGCGGGCGAGCGAACTGACCACGCTGGAACTCGGCCCCGTGACCGAGATCGAGCAGAGCCGCAAGCTGTCTGCCGAAATCGATCAGGACCGCTTCACGCGAATCGACCGCGCCATGACCGAGGAAGCCGACGAAAGGTTCCTCGATCTGCGCCACGAACCGGCAGATGCACGCCGCCAGTTCAACCGCACACTTCGCCTGCGCCGTCTCGCCAAGCTGGAAAAGATGGGGCTGGCTACGGAACATGCACCCGGCGTCTGGGAGCTTGGCGCGAAGATGGAACCGGCGCTGCGTGAACTCGGTGAGCGCGGTGACATCATCCGCAACATGCACAAGGCGCTGAAGGCCGATGGGCAGGAACGTGATCCGATGACCTTCCAGCTTCACCATGCCGCACCCGCGGCGCCCATCACCGGCCGCGTCGTGGACAAATATCTCACCGACGAGATGGGCGAGAACCTGACCCTCGTGGTCGACGGCATCGACGGGCGAACACACCATCTTCCCGGCATTGATCCGGCCCGCGTCGAAGACGCCCGGATTGGCAGCATCATCGAGGTCGGTCCCGCCGATACAGCACAGCGCCCATCCGATCGCACCATCGCTGCGATCTCGGAGAATGGCATTTATCGCCCGAGCCGCCACCTCGAACAGGCGAAGTTCGAGGGGCGTGTGCCGGGCGGGGATTACGAGGGTTATGTCGATGCCCATGTCCGGCGGCTGGAGGCGTTGCGCCGGGCCGGGATTGCCGAGCGGATCGACGCCGACCGGTATCGCATCCCGGAAGACTTCGAAAGCCGCGCCACTGCCTATGATGCCGGTCGCAACCGGCAGGCCAGCATCCGTGTCGTCTCGACCTTCGACCTGGAAAAGCAGATCGGCGCCGATGGTGCGACCTGGCTGGACCGGCGACTGGTTACGTCGGACGCCTCGGATATTACCCCGGCAGGGTTCGGGGAACAGGTACGAGAGGCGATGGACCAGCGCCGCGAGCATCATATCGCACAGGGCGATGCCACGCGGCAGCAGAATGGACGCATTCTCTATCGGCGCAACCTGCTCGCCAATCTGCGGGAACGGGAAGTGGCCCGCGTCGGTGCAGAGATGGCTGAGAGCAAGGCGTTGCCGTTCCGGGCGGCTGCCGATGGCGAAAATATCAGCGGCAAGTTCACCGGGACCGCACATCTATCGAGCGGCAAGTTCGCCATTGTCGAAAAGAGCCACGAGTTCACTCTTGTCCCATGGCGGCCAGTGATCGACCGCCAGCTCGGCCGCGAGGTTGCGGGCATCGTGCAGGGTGGATCGGTATCGTGGCAAATGGGGCGAACACGAGGACTCGGGATTTGAGCCTTTGCCGATCTGGCACCTCGCAAATTGTTCTGTCGACATCGGCATCTGAAAGGGCCTGTCCGATGTGCCGCCGATAGTATCCGGCAACACGGCACCCCTGCTTTTCCTGTTGCCGCTTTCGAAAACGTCTATTCTTTGATCGGCTCCGACTCTCTTGCCGATTGGAGCCTGTATGCGTGGTGGCCGAATACTCTGGGGCCAGATCATTGTCGTATTCACCATTGTCCTGGTGATGGTCTGGACTTCGACACAATGGGTGGCCTTCCGCCTTGGCTTTCAGCCCCAGCTCGGCAATCCATGGTTCGATGTTGCGGGATGGCCGGTCTATTATCCTCCGGCCTTCTTCTGGTGGTGGTTTTCCTATGACGCCTATGCGCCCGGTATTTTCACCGAAGGCGCGTTCATCGCCACGTCCGGGGCGTTGTTCGCTATCGCCGCCGCTTTTTTCATGTCGATCATCCGGGCGCGCGAGGCGCGCAACGTCGCCACCTACGGTTCTGCGCGATGGGCCGAGGACAAGGAAATCCATGCTGCCGGACTGCTCGGTCCCGATGGCGTGGTCCTTGGCAGGCATAGCAAGGACTATCTCCGGCACGACGGCCCCGAGCATGTCCTTTGTTTCGCGCCCACCCGATCAGGCAAAGGCGTCGGTCTCGTTGTGCCGACGCTGCTGACCTGGCCGGGAAGTTGCATCGTGCACGACATCAAGGGTGAGAACTGGAATCTGACGGCCGGCTTCCGGTCCCATCACGGCCGCGTCCTGCTGTTCGATCCGACCAATGTGCATTCCGCAGCTTACAACCCGCTGCTGGAAGTCCGTCAGGGGGAGTGGGAAGTCCGCGATGTCCAGAACATCGCGGATATTCTGGTCGATCCCGAGGGCAGTCTCGACAAGCGCAACCATTGGGAAAAGACCAGCCATTCGCTACTGGTCGGCGCCATCCTGCATGTTCTCTATGCCGAGAAGGACAAGACGCTGGCGGGGGTCGCGAGCTTTCTGTCCGATCCGCGCCGTCCGGTCGAGGCGACCTTGCGCGCCATGATGGACACGCCGCATCTGGGCGAAGCCGGTGTGCATCCCGTCATCGCCTCATCGGCACGCGAACTGCTTAACAAGTCCGAGAACGAACGCTCCGGCGTGCTGTCCACGGCGATGTCCTTTCTCGGTCTCTACCGAGATCCGGTCGTGGCCCGCGTGACGGCCCGCTGCGACTGGCGCATTGCTGATCTGGTCGGAGCAAAAGAACCGGTCAGCCTCTACCTCGTCGTACCGCCCTCGGACATCAACCGGACCAAGCCGCTGATCCGTCTGATCCTCAATCAGGTCGGGCGGCGGCTGACCGAGGAACTGGAAACCACCGGAAAACGCCATCGTCTCCTGTTGATGCTGGACGAGTTCCCCGCGCTCGGGCGGCTTGATTTCTTTGAATCGGCGCTCGCCTTCATGGCCGGCTACGGCCTCAAAGCGTTCCTGATCGCGCAGTCGCTCAACCAGATCGAGCGCGCCTATGGGCAGAACAACGCCATTCTCGACAACTGCCATGTGCGTGTCGCCTTTGCTGCCAACGATGAACGCACCGCCAAGCGGATTAGCGACGCGCTCGGCACGGCGACAGAAATGCGCGATTCCACCAACTATGCCGGTCATCGCCTCGCGCCCTGGCTCGGGCATCTCATGGTTTCGCGGCAGGAAACAGCGCGGCCGCTCCTGACACCGGGCGAGATCATGCAGCTTCCGCCAACCGACGAGATCGTCATGGTAGCGGGTGTGCCGCCCATCCGCGCCGCCAAGGCGCGCTACTATGCCGATGCGCGGCTTCAGGAACGGGTGCTGCCGCCGCCCGATCTGCGCAAGCCGTCGGTGAAGATGGCAACATCGGCGCCAGACGACTGGACGAGCCGTGTTGTTGCGGCCGCGGCCGGCCACGGCCCCACGTCGAACACGTCCGACGACGATCCTGCCAATGCCGGTATCCGTCGTGAGCCGGAGCTTCCCGAGCATGAGGAAATCATCCCGCCGCCACCGCCGCCATCGCAGGAGTTCGATTTTCTCGATGATGAGCCCGACGTCGATGCCGCCAAAGCCCGTGCCATGCGTCAGCGGATGCGCATGGTCGCGCGGCAGGCGTCACTCGACCCAAATGACGGCATCGAGCTTTGAGAAGGAAGACAGGCATGACGAGTCGCACCCGCATGAATGTCTACTTCTCCCCGGATCTGCTGAAGCAGGTCGAGGGTCTGGCGCTGCGTCGCAATGTTTCAAAATCCGCAGTGATCGAGGCTGCGGTAGCATCCTTCCTGTCCGGTGACACGACCGAACGGCTGGAAGCCGCAATGTCGCGACGCCTGGATAAGCTTGGCCGCCAGTTCGATATGCTGGACGAAGATGTCGCCATCCTCGGCGAGACGCTTTCGCTGTTCGTACAATTCTGGCTCACCATGACGCCGCCGCTGTCAGATAGCGCGAAACAATCGGCGCGCATCAAGGGCAACGAGCGCTTCGAAGGCTTCATGCAGACGTTGGGCAAGCGCCTGGCTTCCGGCGACAGGTTCCTGAAAGAGTTGTCGCGGGATATGGATTCGCTTCACGATCTTTCGTCACAAGGCCAGTCCGAAGCGGATGGAAACCAGCTCTGAACTTTCGATCCATCCTATTTACCGCCCTGCGCCGCCGATGCCCGCACACGCGTAAACATCTGTTGAAACGGCCCTAAATCAGGTTCTTTTAATCGACCCCAATCCGGGGTCCGTCTTTTGCGCGTCCCGCCATGAATGGGGCCGCCATGACCGCATCACATCAGAAACCCGAGACGATTGCGCGTGGTGCGCGGATGCTGCGCACCGCGCTCGGTGCATCGATTGCCCGGTTTCTGGAAGATCCAGCTGTGGTCGAGGTGATGCTGAATCCCGATGGCCGCATCTGGGTGGATCGGCTCTCCGAAGGGCTGGCCGATACGGGGGAGAGGCTGTCGGCTGCCGATGGCGAGCGGATCGTCAGGCTGGTCGCCCATCATGTCGGCGCCGAGGTTCATGCCCGCAATCCGCGTGTTTCGGCTGAACTGCCCGAGACCGGAGAGCGCTTCGAAGGGTTGCTGCCGCCTGTCGTCACGGCGCCGACCTTTGCCATCCGCAAGCCTGCCGTCGCGGTGTTCACGCTCGACGACTATGTAAACGCTGGGATCATGACCAGTGCTCAGGCCGAGGTGCTGCGCCTGAACGTCGCTACGCGCGCCAATATCCTTGTCGCGGGCGGCACCTCGACCGGAAAAACCACGCTGACCAACGCGCTGCTGGCAGAAGTCGCCAAGACTTCGGACCGCGTCGTGATCATTGAAGACACGCGCGAACTGCAATGCGCCGCGCCCAATCTGGTCGCGATGCGCACCAAGGATGGCGTGGCGACCCTCTCCGACCTGGTGCGTTCGTCGCTGCGCCTGCGCCCGGATCGCATCCCGGTCGGCGAGGTGCGCGGGTCCGAAGCTCTCGACCTCCTTAAAGCCTGGGGCACCGGCCATCCGGGCGGGATCGGCACCATCCATGCCGGTTCCGGCATTGGCGCGCTGCGACGCCTCGAACAGCTCATCCAGGAAGCCGTCATCACCGTCCCGCGCGCCCTGATTGCCGAGACAATCGACCTCGTCGCCGTTCTTGCTGGACGCGGCTCTTCCCGCCGGCTGGTTGAACTCGCCCGCGTCGATGGGCTGGGGCCGGACGGCGATTACGCCATCACGCATCCCATCACTTTGGCAACCACCCCGAAAGGAAACCCTTCATGATCCGCACGATTTCACGCGGCTGCCGCATCATGGCAACCGCCGCTGCCACTGTTTCCATCAACCTGATGCTGGCACCCGCCGCGCACGCCTCCGGCTCGTCGATGCCCTGGGAAGCCCCGCTTCAATCAATTCTCCAGTCGATCGAGGGTCCTGTCGCCAAGATCATCGCCGTCATCGTCATCATCGCCACCGGCCTGGCGCTGGCCTTCGGCGATACCTCCGGCGGCTTCCGCCGCCTGATCCAGATCGTCTTCGGCCTGTCCATCGCCTTCGCCGCGTCGAGCTTCTTCCTGTCGTTCTTCTCGTTCGGCGGCGGGGCGCTCATCTGATGGCGGGCGGGTTTGAACAGCTCGATGCGGTGCCGGGCTTCTCCATCCCGGTTCACCGGGCGCTGACCGAGCATATCCTGCTCGGCGGCGCACCGCGTTCGATTGCCATCGTCAACGGCACGCTGGCCGGCGCCGTCGGCCTCGGCCTTCGTCTCTGGCTGGTTGGCATCGCCATCTGGGCGGTCGGTCATTTCCTCGCGGTATGGGCTGCCAAACGCGATCCGCTTTTTGTCGAGGTGGGCCGTAGGCATCTGCGCATACCCGGTCATCTGTCGGTGTGAGGGCGCAGCCATGATGAACCTCACCGAATATCGCCGTACCGCTACCCGCCTCGCGGATTTCCTGCCCTGGGCCGCGCTAGTTGGCTCGGGCGTCGTGCTGAACAAGGACGGTAGTTTCCAGAGGACTGCAAAGTTTCGCGGGCCGGATCTGGATTCCGCTGTTGCCGCCGAACTGGTCGCGGTCGCCGGGCGTATCAACAACGCCGTGCGCCGGCTCGGCTCCGGCTGGTCGATCTTTGTTGAGGCACAACGAAGCGAAGCCTCGACCTATCCCGGCAGCCAATTTCCTGATCCTGCCTCCGCTCTGGTCGATGCCGAGCGCAAAGCTGCCTTCGAGGAAGCGGGCACGCATTTCGTGTCACGCTACTTCCTGACCTTCCTCTGGCTGCCACCCGCCGAAGATGCAGCTCGCGCCGAGACCTGGCTCTACGAGGGCCGTGAGCAATCCGGCGTCAATCCATGGGAGCTGATGCGCGGCTTCATCGACCGCACCGACCGCGTGCTGGCGCTGCTCGACGGCTTCATGCCCGAATGCCACTGGATCGATGACGCGGGCACGCTGACCTATCTCCATTCCACGATTTCCACGAACCGCCATCGTGTCCGCGTGCCCGAAGTGCCCATGCACCTCGATGCGCTGCTGGCCGATCAGCCGCTGACTGGCGGGTTGGAACCGCGCCTTGGTGACAAGCATCTGCGCGTCCTGACCATTATCGGCTTTCCGACAGCGACCACGCCCGGCCTGCTCGACGAGATGAACCGGCTCGCGTTCCCGTATCGCTGGTCCACCCGCGCCATCCTGATGGACAAGACGGACGCGACGAAACTCCTCACCAAAATCCGCCGTCAATGGTTCGCCAAGAGAAAATCCATCGCCGCGATCCTCAAGGAGGTGATGACCAACGAGCAATCGGCGCTGGTGGACACCGATGCGTCCAACAAGGCACTCGATGCCGACATGGCCTTGCAGGAGCTGGGCGCTGACGTCGCCGGCATGGCCTATGTCACAGCAACCGTCACCGTCTGGGACGCCGATCCCCGTATCGCCGACGAGAAGCTCCGTCTGGTCGAGAAGATCATTCAGGGCCGTGACTTCACGGCCATGTCGGAAACCGTCAATGCCGTCGATGCCTGGCTAGGCTCGATCCCCGGACATGCCTACGCCAATGTCCGGCAGCCGCCGATCTCGACGCTCAACCTCGCCCACATGATCCCTCTATCGGCCGTGTGGGCGGGGCCGGAACGGAACGAACATCTCGGAGCGCCCCCCTTGCTATACGGCAAGACCGAAGGTTCGACTCCGTTCCGGCTTTCCCTTCATGTCGGCGACGTGGGCCATACCCTCGTCGTCGGCCCGACCGGCGCGGGCAAGTCCGTGCTGCTGGCGCTGATGGCGTTGCAATTTCGCCGCTATGATCGCAGCCAGATTTTCGCTTTCGATTTCGGGGGATCGATCCGGGCATCCGCGCTCGCCATGGGTGGCGACTGGCACGATCTCGGCGGTGGATTGACCGAGGAATCGGAGGTTTCCGTTTCCCTGCAACCGCTGGCGCAGATCGATGATGCCTATGAGCGGTCATGGGCCGCTGACTGGATCGCCGCGATCCTGATGCGTGAAGGCATGACCATCACGCCGGAGGTGAAGGAGCACATCTGGACGGCACTGACATCGCTGGCATCCGCCCCGGCGGGAGAACGGACCATTACCGGCCTTGCCGTGCTGCTGCAATCCAACGATCTGAAACAGGCGTTGCGCCCATACTGCATTGGCGGCGCCTATGGCCGGTTGCTCGACGCCGAGGCCGAACATCTCGGATCAGCCGATGTACAGGCCTTCGAGATCGAGGGGCTGGTCGGCACTGGGGCTGCGCCTGCCGTCCTGTCCTATCTGTTTCATCGGATCGGCGACCGGCTCGACGGTCGGCCAACCCTGCTCATCATCGACGAAGGCTGGCTGGCGCTCGATGATAAGGGGTTCGCCAATCAGCTCCGCGAATGGCTGAAGACACTCAGGAAGAAGAACGCTTCCGTCATCTTCGCCACGCAGTCGCTCTCGGACATTGACGGCAGCAATATCGCGCCCGCCATCATCGAAAGCTGCCCGACGCGGCTGCTTCTCCCGAATGAACGCGCCATCGAGCCGCAGATCACGGCAATCTACCGCCGCTTCGGCCTCAATGACCGGCAAATCGAGATCCTCGCGCGGGCCACGCCCAAGCGGGACTACTACTGCCAATCGCGGCGCGGCAATCGCCTGTTCGAGCTTGGCCTTAGCGAAGTCGGTCTCGCGCTCTGCGCCGCATCATCCAAATCCGATCAGACCCGTATCGCCGAACTCGTCGCCGAGCATGGGCAGGACGGTTTTCTCGCGGCCTGGCTGCGCGATCGCGGCGTCGAATGGGCCGTCGATCTGATCCCGAACCTCACCAATCTTGTCGAACGGACAGAGCCCGCTCGGCCGGTCGCGCCAGATCAAATCCATCCAGATGACAGCCAAGAAAAGGAGACCCTGCCATGATCCGTATCCCCGTTTCCCGATATGTCAGTGCATCCGTGCTGGCGCTGACGCTCGCCATGCCTGTTGCACTGTCGCCCATGCTGACAAGCCCCGCTCACGCTTTTGGCTTCGGCCGCATCGTCTATGATCCGACCAACTATGCGCAGAACCTTCTGACTGCCGCACGCACGCTGGAGCAGATCAACCACCAGATCACCTCGCTTCAGAATGAAGCGCAGATGCTCATCAATCAGGCGAAGAATCTCGCCAATCTGCCATATTCCTCGCTCCAGACTTTGCAGCAAAATGTCCAGCGCACGCAGCAGCTTCTGGCCCAGGCGCAGAACATTGCCTTCGACGTGCAGAACGTCGATCAAATGTTCCACCAGAAATACGGCAAGGTTTCGCTGTCCGCGACCGACGCCCAGCTCGTCGCCGATGCGCGGTCCCGTTGGCAGAATACGGTCGGCGGCTTGCAGGACGCCATGCGCGTGCAGGCCGGTGTCGTTGGCAATATCGACACCAATCGCGCTGAAATGTCCGCCCTTGTCGGGCAGAGCCAGAACGCCACCGGCGCGTTGCAGGCGACACAGGCGGGCAATCAGCTTCTCGCGCTCCAGTCGCAGCAGCTTTCCGACCTGATCGCGCTGATGTCCGCCAATGGTCGCTCCGAAGCCCTGATCGAAGCCGAGCGTGCCACCGCCGCCGAACAAGGCCGCATCCAGCGCGAGCGCTTTCTGACGCCGGGATCGGGCTATCAGCCCGGCAATGCCCGGATGTTCGGCAACGGCAACAACTGACCGGACAGGAGGGGCGCGACATGGACGGCAAGATGCTGGCCCGGCTGGGCGCGATCATATTCGTGGCCATCGCCATCACCGCGACGGTGATCGAAATGACACGCGAGGACGAACCAGCCCAGCCCCGTCCGGCCCCGGCGCTTCAGGCGCCTGCCGATCCACTGCGCCAGAGCCTGCGCCACTGCCAGCAACTTGGCGAGGCAGCCGTGAACGATCCCGACTGCCTCGCCATCTGGGCCGAGAACCGCGACCGGTTCCTCGGCCGGACGCCGGTGCCCGCCGCCCCGCATCAGAACGGGGGGCAGTGAACCATGGGCGGCACCGGCGTCATCGACAATTTTCTGGGCGTCTTCACCAGCTATATCGACAGCGGCTTCGGCCTGCTTGGCGGCGAGGTCGCCTTCATCGCCACCACGCTAATCGTCATCGACGTGACGCTGGCCGCACTCTTCTGGTCCTGGGGTTCGGATGACGACATCATCGCACGCCTCGTCAAGAAGACGCTTTTTGTCGGTGTCTTCGCATACCTGATCGGCAACTGGAACAATCTCGCCCAGATCATCTTCGACAGCTTCGCTGGTCTTGGCCTGAAAGGTTCGGGCACTAGCTTTTCCGCCGCCGATCTGCTGCGGCCCGGCAAGGTGGCGCAGACTGGCCTCGATGCCGGTCGCCCGCTGCTCGAATCCATCTCGGACATGATGGGTTATTGGTCGTTTTTCGAGAACTTCATCCAGATCGCTTGCCTGATGTTCGCCTGGGCGCTGGTACTGCTGGCCTTCTTCATTCTCGCCGTGCAGCTCTTCGTCACGCTGATCGAGTTCAAGCTGACCACGCTGGCGGGCTTTGTCCTTATTCCCTTCGGCCTCTTCGGCAAGACCGCCTTCATGGCCGAGCGCGTTCTTGGCAATGTCGTCTCCTCCGGCATCAAGGTGCTGGTGCTCGCCGTCATCATCGGCATCGGCTCGACATTGTTCTCGCAGTTTACGGCCGGTTTCGGCGGCGTGACGCCGACCATCGACGACGCCATGGCGATCGTGCTGGCCGCACTTTCCCTTCTCGGCCTCGGCATCTTCGGTCCCGGCATCGCTTCCGGTCTGGTTTCTGGCGGCCCGCAGCTTGGCGCAGGTGCAGCAGTTGGAACCGGTCTCGCCGCTGGCGGCATGATGCTTGCTGGCGGCGCTGCCGCAGGCATGGCCGCGAAGGGAGGGGCAGCGGCGCTGTCGGGTGGATCTGCTGCCGTCCGTGGCGGTGCTGCTGCCGCAGGGGCGGCGAGCGCCGCCTATAGTGTCGGATCGCTCGGCCAGTCAGGGGCTGCCGGTGTTGCCTCCGGCCTCGGCGGTGTTGCCCGCGCGGCAGGCTCCGCCGCCGCATCGCCCCTGAAACGAGCGGCCCCGAAAGCAGCGGAAAACGTCAAATCCAGCTTCTCCGATGGCGCGCGCGCCGGGCTCGGCGTCACCGGTGGATCGTCCTCGCAGGGAACCATTGGTGGTGCGAGCGTGGCCGGTGCCGCACCCGCCTCCGCACCGGCGGGCGGACCGCCTGCATGGGCGCAGCAGATGCACCGCCGCCAGGCGCTCAATCACGGCACGACCATGGCCGCCCATGCCGTCCGCTCCGGTGACAGCCACGGCGGCGGCTCTTCCGTCAACATTTCCGAAAGTGACCGCTCATGAACATCATCAGACGTCCAGCGACCCATTACGGCAAATCGCCCGAACCCGAGACGCCTTACCAGAAAGCCGCGCAAGTATGGGACGAGCGTATTGGCACGGCTCGCGCGCAGGCCAAGAACTGGCGCTATATGGCCTTCGGCTCACTGATCCTCTCGGCGGGCTTCGCTGCCGCGCTCGTTCTGCAATCGGCGCGAGGGACCGTCGTGCCCTGGGTGGTGCAGGTCGATAATCTCGGCCAGGCCCAGACCGTCGCCTCAGCCACGGCCGATTACCGTCCGACCGATCCGCAGATCGCCTTCCATCTTGGCCGCTTCATCGAGCAGACGCGCTCGATCCCGGCGGACGCCATCATCGTGCGCCAGAACTGGCTGCGCGCCTATGAGTTCACCACAGATAGGGGAGCGGCCGCGCTCAACGACTATGCCCGCGCCAACGATCCGTTCACCCGTGTCGGCCGCCAGCAGATCGCAGTCGAGGTTTCCAGCGTCATACGCGCCTCGAACGACAGCTTCCGCGTCGCCTGGACCGAGCGTCACTATGAGAACGGGCAGCTTTCCAGGACCGAGCGCTGGACCGCGATCCTGACCATCGTGATCCAGACGCCGCGCGATGCCGAGCGTCTGCGCGCCAATCCGCTCGGCATCTACGTCAATGCAATTTCATGGTCGCGGGAGATGAGCCAATGACCATCGCGTTTCCCCGCAATTCCGCCTTGCCGGTTTTCCGTAAGCCCGCCCTCGCGGCTTTGATGCTCTCGGCCGCCATGCTGGCAGGCTGCGCCACCAACAAGACGCCGCAGTTCAGCTATGATGCCAATGTTCCGGCTCTACCGACCGTGCAGGCCACCGTTACGGATGATCGGCCCCGACCGCTTCACACGCCGCCAGCCTGGACGGTTGCGCGTGGTGGGACCGCAGCGGGAACACCGGCAGGCCGGGTCGAGAACGCCAATGCCGCCGCCCGCGTCGAACCGCGCCGCGAGGGTTACTATAACGCCATCCAGATCTATCCCTGGTCGGAAGGCGCGCTCTATCAGGTCTATGCAGCACCAGGACAGATCACCAATATCGCGCTGGAGCCGGGCGAAAGCCTGACCGGCGCGGGACCGATCGCGGCGGGAGACACCGCTCGCTGGATCATTGGCGATACCGAGAGCGGGAGCGGTACGTCGCGCCGGGTCCATATTCTCGTCAAACCATCCCGATCCGACATCTCAACCAATCTCGTGGTGACGACCGATCGACGCACCTATATGATCGAGCTGCGCGCCCGCGAGGCGCTCTATATGCCGTCCGTATCTTGGTCTTATCCGGCGCTGCCTGCCGGTCAGCGCCAGACCGTTCCCGCAGCACCCATCATCCCGGTCGAGGCGGCACGCAACTATCGTTACGGCCTGACCGGAGATACGCCGCCATGGCGGCCGATTTCCGTCTTCGACGATGGCCGCCGTGTCTATGTCGTTTTCCCGCGCGGCATCGTGCAGGGAGAGATGCCGCCGATCTTCGTCATCGGTTCCAAGGGCGAGACCCAGATCGTCAATTCCCGTGTTCACCAGAACATCTTGATCGTCGATCGGCTGTTCGGAGCGGCTGAGCTGCGTCTTGGTAGCGGCAAGCAGCAGCAGACGGTCAGGATCGTTCGCATCGAGCAAAGGCAAGCTGCCCAGCCCGCCAAAACCGGGGAGCAACCGTCATGAGTGAAGAGGCCACCACCAACCCAACGCCGATGCGTCTGCGTGCCGAGCCGCCGCGCGTCACGCGCCTGTCGCGCAAGATGCTGGCCGGTGCCGGGGCTGTTGCGCTCCTCGGCATCGGCGGGGCGCTGATCTATGCGCTCCAGACGCGCGACATGAGCGGAAACGGTGAAGAACTCTATTCGACCGAGAATCGCGCCACGGCAGATGGACTGGCGGGTCTGCCGAAGGATTATACCGGGCCGGTCCTGGGGCCGGCATTGCCGGGCGATCTCGGTGGCCCGATCCTGGATGCCCAGAACCGGGGTCAGCCCGTCACGCCGCCCGCCATGGCGACGCCTGCCCGCGATCCTGCCGAAGAGCGCCGGCTTGCCGAAGAAGAAGCTGCGCGTCTCAGTACAGTGTTCTTCCAGTCCGGGCCAAGAGTGGCGACGACGCCTGGCTCCAATATGCCGGGCCTTGCTGGCCTTGACCTTGGTGGCCAGCCCGCAACACAGGACCGCCACACGGCATTTCTGAATGGGCCGGTGGAACGGCAGACCGTCGCCATGGATCGGATCATGGCGCCAGCCTCGCCCTACATCCTTCAGGCAGGGGCCGTAATCCCGGCGGCGATGATTACCGGCATCCGCTCGGACCTTCCCGGCCAGATCACCGCGCAGGTCACGGAAAATGTCTATGACAGCCCGACCGGCAGCCTGCTGCTAATCCCGCAGGGAACGCGCATCATCGGTCAGTATGACGCCGGTGTGCAGTTCGGTCAGCGCCGCGTGCTGCTGGTCTGGAACCGCCTGATCCTGCCCAACGGCCGCTCTATCGTGCTGGAGCGCCAGCCCGGTGCGGACGCTTCCGGCTATGCCGGGCTGGAAGATGGCGTTGATTACCACTGGTGGGATCTCATGAAGGCGGCGGGGCTGTCCACGCTGCTCGGCATCGGCACGGAACTGGCGACCGACGACGAGGATCGTCTGATCCGGGCCATCCGCGACGGAGCGCAGGATACCATCAATCAGGCAGGGCAACAGATCGTCCAGCGCCAGTTGCAGGTCGCGCCGACCCTGACGATCCGGCCGGGCTACCCGGTCAGGGTCATCGTTACCCGCGATCTCGTACTCGAACCTTATAGGAACTGACCATGACGAAGCTGAAGCTCGGGCCTCTCATCGAAGACAAACCCGTGAAGGTGGCGGTGGAACTGCCGGGGCCGCTGCACCGCGATCTTGCCGCCTATGCCGAAGTGCTGGCTCGCGAAACCGGCCAGCCCGCTGCCGATCCTGTCAGGCTGATTGTGCCGATGCTGGAGCGGTTCATTGCGACAGATCGGGGCTTTGCCAGCGCCCGAAGATCTCGCTCATGAGGTGCCGCGCGTGCCATTGCGCGTCGCGGCGATGATTTCCATCAACGTATCGACGGCCTCTCGTGTCGCGTCCCATTTGGCGGGCTGATCCATTTCCCGGTTCTGAAGGGTGAGGCTTACCGCACCATGTACCGTTGACCAGAACATGAAGCTGTAGCGACTCAGATCCATGCCGCGCAAAAAACCTTCCTCCTGAGAGCAGCGAAGCCCCGTCAGAAACAGATTGAATATCTGGCTCCCGGTTTCGCTCGACCACGGGTCATCGCTGACCCCGAGCTTCGGCGGCGGTGTGAACATCAGCCGATATAGCGTGGGGTTTTCCAGGGCAAAGCGGACATAAGCATAGCTGCCATCACGCAAATAGCCGAATGGATTGCCGCGCATCTGTTCGAAGATGGCCAGCTTTTCCCTGTATAGCCGGTTGAACCCTTCTTCCCGAACGGCGCGCAGCAAGGCGCTTTTGTTGCGGAAATGGCCGTAAAGCGCTGGTGCTGTGCAACCGATGGCATGCGCGACCGCAGTCAACGGTACGTCGAGGTCGCCACGCTCTGACAGCAGCCGGATCGTTTCGTCGATCGCACGACGAGCAATATCAAGTTCTTGCTCTTTCCGGGGACGGGCCATTCCGATGCCTGTTGCAACTTGTCGTGAAAACTAAACGACATTTACTTTTTTCGTTGACGGGACGGAAGTCAAGAAGCAGCATTCGGTAACTGAACGTCGTTTAGTTTGAGGATGTGCGGAGAGCTGATGAACGCACACAGATCGATTTTCGCGTTGATGATGGCGGGGTGCCCGTCAGAAGCCGAACGCTGTTTCGGATGATGCACCATGGCTGTGATCGGGAACAATCAGACCTCGCCTGATGATAGCCTCACAAACGTCGTTGAGGGGAAACCCGGTACATCTGCGGTCCGGCTGAACCAGTTGCGATATTTTGTTGCCGCCGTCGACTATGGGAGTTTTCGCAAGGCTGCTGCCGCGCTTTCTGTGCAGGAATCCTCCATCAGCCGACGAATCCGTGATCTCGAAGATGAACTCGGGGCGTCGCTTTTCATGCGTCATGCTGGCGGGGTGCGGTTGACCGTTGCCGGGCGGGAATTCCTGCGCAACGCTCGCCATGCTCTCCGCCAGATCGACATTGGGGTGACCAAGGTGGCGGCGGTTGGCCGGGCAGAGCAAGGGCTGATCAAGGTCGGGATTGTCAGTCGTCAGAACATTCGGCACAGATCGCGGCGTAGATTAGCGGAGTGCGGGCCTCGTCCGGAGGTTGATG
>NZ_JBIQFL010000017.1:0-39154 GCF_045369135.1 Sphingomonas sp. 179-I 2A4 NHS
AGCGAGCCTGGTAGATCGCCATGTTCAATCTTTGTTCTTCAACATGGCCAAAATCGCAGCTTCGGGCCGACTGGGCCCACATGGCAACTTCCGCCGGGGTACCGCGCACGAAATCCATCGCGCGGACCTGGCGGCGGATCGCCTTAATATCGAAATCGCTCATTGCGCTTCGCTCCCTTCCGCTTCCGCGTCGAACGCGCGTTTTCCGCGTCTTTTCCATAGCGCCAGGATGTCGCTAGAATCGTCGCCACGACCACGTCCGGCGAGATCAAGCAGCGCGCCGTAAAGGGTGGCGCGATCGTCGTCGGTTAGTTCGACCAGGCCGGCTTTCTGGACCAGCCCGCCCAGCTCAATCAGGTGGCGCGTTCGTTCGCGACGTTGCACGACCCAGCCCCTGCTATCCGTCCGCCGTTCCGCTGCTTCCGCCCGCAGCGTCGCCGCCCGGTTCAGTCGCAGCGCCCGATCCGTCGATTGCAGCAGCGCCAGCACCTTTGCGCCCGCGCCGTTGAAAGAAGGCAGCGCCCTTCGCGCGCCATGCCTCCTTCGCGCTGGCATCCTTCGATCCGATCGCATCGAGCAGGACGCCGGCAAGGGTTTCCGCATCGAACGCATCGGCCCCGGTTGCGGCGACGAGCTGGCCGAGCTGTTCGACCCGCTTCGCCTTGAGCGACCGAGCCTTGTCACTCAGCGCCCTCAGCTCAGCATCATAATCGCGGACCTTACGCATCACGCGTCATCCTCATCCGGGTTCTCCAGCGCAGCAGGAATATCCGACCACAGCGAACCCGCTGTGCCGCTCACATCGACACCGGGTGGCGCTTCCGTGCCCCAAACAATGCGCCAGCCATAGATTACGCCATCCTCCCGCCATGCCGTCGTGACTGGCGTTTTCGTCACGCTGAAGGGGTAACTAGCGAGCGTAATAGCGCTGATCCCCAATGCACTCGCGATATGCTCATCGCGGTGACGTTCTGTCGTTTCGTCGTCGGGACCGCTCATCATATTCTCTCTGCTTCGGGCAGTTTGCCAAAGTGTGGGGAGAGTTCAAGTCAGAAAGCCGCACCAAGTCAATCATGAAAAGCGCAGCGAGTTGTGAGTGCGCGCTTATACGTCGTTGCCGACATGCGCTAAGTAAGGCAGTGTGCGGCATCATGGCGATCTACCACTTCTCCGCCAAGGTTGTGAGCCGCGCAAACGGGTCGAGTGCCGTTGCGAGCGGCGCTTATCGTTCCGCTTCCGAGCTGCACGATGATCGGCTTGGGCGTAACCACGATTTCAGCAACAAGACGGGTGTCATTCACTCCGAGGTGATGTTGCCGGAGGGTGCACCGGAGCGTTTAAACGATCGCACGACGCTGTGGAACGAGGTGGAGGCAGGCGAGAAGCGCAAGGACGCGCAGCTTGCCCGCGAGGTGGAGTTCTCGATTCCTCGTGAGATGAACGAGAAGCAGGGCGTCCAGCTCGCGCGCGATTTTGTGAAAAAGCAGTTTGTCGATCGCGGAATGGTCGCGGACCTGAACGTGCATTGGGACAAGGCGAAGGACGGCACGCCCAAGCCGCACGCGCATGTGATGATGACGATGCGCGACGTAGGGCCGGAGGGGTTCGGGAAGAAGAACCGTGACTGGAACAGCACCGAACTGTTGAAGGACTGGCGCGAGGCGTGGAGCGCACACGTCAACGAGCGCATGGCCGAACTGGGGCTTGAGGGTCGCATCGACCATCGCAGCTATCAGGCGCAGGGCATCGAGCTTGAGCCGCAGCACAAGATCGGTCCGGCAGCGTCGCGCAGGCCGGAGCAGGGGCTTGAGGCGGAGCGGATCGAGGATCACACGCGGATCGCCCGTGAAAACGGCGCGAAGATCATCGCCGATCCCAATATCGCGCTGGACGCGATCACCCGGCAGCAGGCCACGTTCACCACTCGCGATCTTGCGACGTTCGCGTTCCGGCACAGCGACGGCAAGGAGCAATTCGACCAGGTGATGGGGGCGGTGCGGGGATCGCCCGAACTGGTCGCATTGGGGAAGGACGGACGCGACCAGGAGCGGTTCACGTCGCGCGACATGATTGCGGTGGAGAACCGGCTTGAGCGCGTGGGCGACGAGCTGACAGGCCGCGTCGGGCATGGCGTCGCCGATCGGCATCGTGATGCGGCGATCGGCGCGGCCAGCGCCAAGGGCCTTGTCCTGTCCGGTGAGCAGCGCGACGCCTTCGATTATGTGACCGGCAGCGCCGGGCTGGCGTCCGTCGTCGGCTATGCCGGTTCGGGCAAGTCGGCGATGCTGGGCGTCGCGCGCGAGGCTTGGGAGGGGCAGGGCTACACGGTGCGCGGCGCGGCCTTGTCGGGTATCGCGGCTGAGAACCTTGAGGGCGGGTCCGGTATCCAGTCCCGCACCATCGCCAGCCTTGAACACGCATGGGGGCAGGGGCGCGAGCAGCTAGGCCCGCGTGACGTTCTGGTCGTGGATGAAGCCGGCATGATCGGCTCGCGCCAGATGGAGCGGGTGCTGTCCCAGGTACGTGACGCCGGTGCCAAGGTCGTCATGGTCGGCGACCCCGAGCAGTTGCAGGCGATCGAGGCCGGCGCGGCGTTCCGCAGCGTTACCGAGCGCCACGGCGCGGCCGAGATCACCGAGATACGCCGGCAGCGCGAGGACTGGCAGCGCGACGCCACGCGTGCGCTGGCGACCGGGCGCACCGGGGAGGCGATCCACGCCTATGACGGCAAGGGCATGATCCACGCGGCCGACACCCGCGAGCAGGCGCGGGGCGAGCTGGTGGACGGTTGGGATCGCGCGCGCCAGGCCGAGCCGGGCAAGAGCCGGATCATCCTCACCCACACCAACGCCGAGGTGCAGAGCCTCAATGGGGAGGCGCGCGACCGGTTGCGTGCATCCGGCGACCTTGGCGACGACGTGACGGTGAAGGCCGAGCGGGGCGAGCGGCAGTTCGCGACCGGCGACCGCATCATGTTCCTGCGCAACGAGCGGGGCATGGGGGTCAAGAACGGCACGCTGGCGACGATCGAGCGGGTATCGCCCGAGAGGATGGCGGTGCGCCTCGATGACGGGCGCGGCGTCGCGTTCGACATCAAGGATTATGCCCATGTCGATCATGGCTATGCGGCGACGTTCCATAAATCGCAGGGCGTGACGGTTGATCGCGCGCACGTCCTCGCCACCCCCGGCATGGACCGCCACAGCGCCTACGTCGGCATGTCGCGGCACCGCGACGACGTGCAGCTCCACTATGGTCGCGACGACTTCGCTGACCAGCGCCAGCTCGTCCGCGCCCTCTCGCGCGACCGGGGCAAGGACATGGCCGGCGACTATGCCCGTCCGGAGCAGGACCAGGCGCGCGCGTTCGCCGATCGGCGCGAGATCCGGTTCCCGGATCTCGCGCGCCAGGTGGCGGAGAAGGTGCGCGACAAGGCTAAGAGCATGTTCGACGGCTTCCGGCCGAAACCGGCGGCCGAAAAGGTAACGTCGCTGGAGCGTACCGCGGCCGATCGGCCGCTCGCGCCCTCGCAGGCCCGCGCGATCGAACGCTATGGGCGTGCCGCAGCCGATATAGGCCGGATGCGGGATAAGGGGTTGCCGGTGCTGGCGCACCAGGAACAGGCATTGGCGAAGGCCGGCGACGCGCTCGACCAGGTGCGGCCGCATGGCGCGCGCGACCTCGCCAGCGCGATCGAACGCGATCCCCGGCTCGCGCGCGACGCGGCCGAGGGGAACACGGGCGGCGCGGCGAAGGCGATGGAAACGGAGCGTCAGGTCCGCATCGACCCGGAGAAGCGCGCCGGACGGTTCGTGGAGCAGTGGCAGGGCATGATGGAAGCTCGCGCCAGCATGGAGCGCGCCGGCGACCATGCGGGTGCGGAACGGCTCGGTAAGCGCATGGAGAGCATCGCGGGCGGGCTGCACCGCGACCCGCAGCTCGAATCCGCGTTGCACCGGCGCGCGCCCGAGCTGGAACTGAAAATGGAGCGCGGTCGATCGATCGCAAACGAGCTGGCGCAGTCGGTCACGATTAGCCGCGACCGCGATCATGGCATGAGCCGGTAGGTGACGATGGACGACGATATTCAGGAAGGCGGCGATCCAGCGGAAGCGTTCGACCGGTTGCGCGCCGTGATAGAAGGCCAGGACCGCGAGCTGGCGTTGCTGCGCCGTGCCGTGGAGGGCTTGGCGGCCGAGCGGGCGCATATCGACGTTCCCGACTATTCCGAGACGCTGGGGCGGATGCAGCAGGGCGTGGACGCCACGGCCGACCGGATCGCTGTCATCAACGATGTGATCGCCCGGAGTCCGGCGCTGGCGATGACGCCCGAACAGATGGCACAGAGGATTGCCGCAGCGGGCAACGCTGCCCGGCGTGAGGATCAGGCGGCACTCGCCAAGGCAGGCGAGGACAAGGCCCGCGTCATGGCCGAACTTCGCGCCATCGCCGGATCGGCATGGACGAAGGCCGATCAGAAGAACAGGCAGCTTTGGTTCGGGCTGGGCGGGGCGGCGATTGGCATCCTGGCATGGACGATCCTGCCCGGAATGGTCGCGCGCGAGGTCGCGCCGGCGAGCTGGCAATGGCCCGAGCGTATGGCGGCGCGGACGCTCGGCCTTCCTCGTTGGGAAGCAGGGCAGCGAATGATGCAGAGCGCTGCACCCGATGCCTTCGCCAACATCGCGGCGGGCGACCGGATCGTCACCGCCAACCGTGCGGTTCTGGAGGCGTGTCGAAAGCGCGCGAACAAGGCGCGTGAGGAAGTACGGTGCACGGTCAGGGTCGCACCTGCCGTTAGTTGAACGGTTATCAGCTACCGTCTATGTGAGAGGCACAGGCGGCCTTCCTCGGAGAGGGAGAGTCCGTTTCCCGCCAGGGAACTAATGGCCAGGGCCGCCCAATGGGCGGCCTTTGGTTTATCTGGACTGCAGCGTCTTCAACCTATGCGTGAAGGCTTTCCCCGCCTATAATCGCGGCAACATGGCCGTCCCCGCTGTTGCCGTTGGCATCAAGGGGCGGCCTTCTTCGTATCGAGGCGCAGCGACAAGCTGCGAAGCTGCTCGTTTTCGCGAAGTTGCCAACTTCACGGTGGGTGCTAGAGCTGACTGCGGAGGCTTTGCGTTCGCGCATTGCCTTCTTCCGCTCTTGGCAGATGCAGCTTCACCGTGTTGGTGTGCCACGTGGCACACCCGTGCTCTGACCCGGAGCGATCACTTCGGACCCAAGGCTTCGATGATCCTGCAATCGGCCACAGTGTTGCGGCTACAGGAGTCGATCAGAGCGTCCAGTTCACCAGCGAGGGCCGTTAGATCGGCAATCTTCCGCGTAATCGCATCCCGGTGCTGGTTGGCGATCACGTCCACGGCCATGCAGGACTGTTCGCGACGATCAGCGAGCCCCATCAACTCGCGTACCTGATCGATCGAGAAGCCGAGGTCTCGCGCCCGACGAATGAAGGACAAGCGCCGCAGATGCTCGCCCTCGTAGGTCCGGTAATTGCCGGCCGACCGCGCTGGCGCCGGCAGCAAGCCGATTTGTTCGTAATAGCGGATTGTCTCGACCTTTGTGCCCGTCGCCGAGCCCAGCTTTCCAATCGTCAGTTTATCAGACACAGCGCTTGACCCTCTAGCGACTAGAGGGTGCATATAGGCTGCCAGATCGATTCTATCGAGGTGACGAACATGGCCTGCACGAGCTGCGCGTCCGACAAGGCGGGTACCCTCAACGACCCGAAGTGGCGGCGCGCGCTGTGGATCGCGCTCGCCATCAATGGCGGTATGTTCGCGGTCGAGATCGTAGCTGGGATCACGGGCGGGTCGAAAGCGCTCCAAGCCGACGCGCTCGACTTCTTCGGTGATGCCGCCAACTACGCGATCAGCCTGGGTGTGGCCGGAATGGCGATAGCCTGGCGGGCGCGCGCAGCGATGCTGAAAGGGGCGACGCTTGCCCTGCTCGGGTTCTATGTCCTGCTCGCGGCGGGCTGGGGCGCGTTCCACGGCACTGTGCCTCACGCCGAGGTTATGGGTGTCGTCGGGGTCGCGGCGCTGGTCGCCAACGGACTTGTCGCGGTGATGCTCTACCGCTTTCGAACCGGCGACGCGAACATGCGCTCGGTGTGGATTTGCTCACGCAACGACGCGATCGGCAACATTGCCGTCGTGCTGGCGGCGGCGGGCGTGTTCGGGACCGGAACGGCATGGCCTGACCTGATCGTCGCCGGATTGATGGCAACATTGGGGCTTTGGGGTGGCTTCCAGATCATCGGCCAAGCCAGGACCGAGTTGAGGTCAATCGGAAAGAGGCACGACCGTTCGGCAACTATGTCGTTACATCCTAACCGGTAACTGGTACCCAATCCCATATGCGTCGGCTGCTCGCCTTTGTTCTTTGCCTGCTGCTCGCCTCGTCATTGGGGCTGGGCGCGGCCGTGCATGCCGCCGAGCCAATCACTTGTCTCGAAACGTCGGCTGAGTCTGCAGCATCAACCCTTGTTCACGTCGATGGTGATGGTGACCAAGTCCCTGCGGATTCCGAGAAGGGCTACCCGCACCATCATGGAGGGTGCCACGGGCACCATATCGGCGTGCCGATTACGGCCGACGTCGTTCCGAACGCTATTAGCCAGACTGCGAAAAGTATGGCTTGGGAGCAGGCGCATGGCGCGGGCCTCATAGGCGATCCGGCTCTCCGTCCACCACAGGCCTGACGAACCCTAGACCCCCGCGAGAGAACGTCGCGGGATGCCCGGTTGCGTCAGGAGTCCTTCAATCATGCATCGTTTATTCGCGGCTTTGCTGGCCGCGGCGTCGTGCGCCTCAGTGGCGCAGGCGCAACAGGCGCCGGTGGCAGCGTCCGCTGCGCCAGTCTACACGCTCGACCAAGCTGTTTTGGCCGCGGGCGGCTCGGCACCCGCGTCGGAAGCGGCAACCGCGGCTATTGAGGCGGCTCGCCAAGGCCGCAGCGTCGCCGGTCTACGGCCTAATCCGGTTGTTCAGGGCCAAGTCGAGAACATCGTCGGCTCCGGCCCTTACAGGGGCTTGCGCAGTGCCGAGACGACGGTTGGAGTTGCGCTCCCGATTGAGCTTGGCGGCAAGCGGAGCGCCCGCGTGGCGGTCGCCAGCGCGCAGGTGTCGCGGGCCGAATTGCAGGCTGCGATCGTTGCGGCAGATATCCGCGTGCAGGTCACACAGCTCTACGTCGAGGCCGTCGCTTCCGAACGCCGGCTGGTAACGGCACGTGATCAAGCCCGGATTGCAGCCGAGGTGCTGAGAGGAGCGGGAGTTCGGGTCCAGGCAGGGCGCGCATCGCCGCTTGAAGAACAACGGGCGGACGTCGCGCGCATCAACGCGGATGCCAATGTCGAGCGACTGGTACGGCTCGCCGAAGCGGCACGAACGAACCTAGCGCGACGGATCGGGCGACCGATTGACGGCGCGCTGGACGTTGGGCTTCTTGACCGAATTCCCGCATCGACCTTCGGGCCGATGGCCCCCGCGCAGACGGCGGGCACGCTGGCGCTGGCGGCGGCAGATGCCGATCTCGCCATTGCCGATGCCGGCATCAGGCTAGCTCGCGCCAACCGCGTGCCGGACATCAACGTCGGGCCGGCGCTGCGCCGATTGGAAGCAACGAACGATACCGCCGCAATGTTTTCGATCTCCATTCCGATCCCGGTCTTCAACAATGGCCGCGCTGCCATTGCTCAGGCCACGGCGGAGCGGACACGGGCTGAAGCGGTGCGACGCGTGACCGCCCTCGATGTCGAACAGGCAATTACGGATGCACAAGCCGAGGCAGCGAACGCTGCGACCACGGCTCGCACCGCGGCGGGGCCGGCGCTGGCTGCAGCACAGGAAGCGGCCCGGATCGCGCGTATCGGCTACCGCGAGGGCAAGTTCGGCCAGCTCGACCTGCTCGATGCCGAACGCACCCTCGCTGAAACGCGCATCGCCGCGATCGAAGCGCTCGCCAATTATCAAAATGCCCGTGCGCGACTGGAGCGACTGACCGCCCCCGCGCCCACTACCAATTCCGGGGGAACCGATCGATGAAGACCATCCTGACGGGCGGCGTTCTGCCGCTCGGCCTTGCCCTGTTACTCGCGGCCTGCGGTAGCAGCCCGGAAGGCGGCAACGCGGCTGAAGCTGAAACCGAAGTCGGCACCGAAGCCGGTGGCGGTGAGTCGGCTCATGCCGACGAGGGTGTCGTGACGCTCTCGCCTGACCAGATTGCCGCCGCGGGTGTCCAGATCGGCCGCCCCATCACGGGTGGTGCCGGTACGATCGAACTGCCGGCAACGATCGAAGGCGACCCGCAAGGAACGCAGGTCGTCTCGGCCGCGATCGGCGGGCGGGTCGTGGCGTTGACCCGCAACCTTGGCCAGTCGGTCGGGCGCGGACAGACCATCGCGATCATCGAAAGCCGGGAAGCGGCTCAGCTCAAAGGCGAGGTCGAGGCATCGCGCGCCCGGCTCGCGCTCGCTAACTCGAACCTGTCGCGCGAGCAGCGGCTGTTCGCGCAACGCGTTTCACCCGAGCAGGATCTGATCGCCGCACGCACTGCGGCGATCGAAGCCAGCATCGCTTACCGGCAGGCACAAAGCCAGGTGTCCGCGGCAGGCGGTGGCGGGGGCGGACTCAATCGGCTCGGCATCGTCGCTCCGATTGGTGGTCAGGTCATCGCTCGCCCTGTCGTGCTCGGGCAGACCGTTGCAGCCGACACGGAACTCTACCGTATCGCGAACCTCGGACGGGTGTCGCTGGCCCTTAACCTGAAGCCAGAAGATGCCGGACGGGTTCGGCCCGGCAATGTGGTGATGGTGACGGCGCCTGGGCGGCAGACGAGTGCGCGCATCAGCTTCGTGTCACCAGCGCTCGATCCGGAGACACGGCAGGTGCCAGTTATCGCTACGCTCGACAACCGAGGCGGCCAATGGCGTGTAGGCGAGCCCGTCAGTGCCTCGGTCCAATTGAGCGGGAGTGGCGGAAGCTCGGCCATTCGCGTGCCGACGACAGCCGTCCAGACGGTTGAAGGCAAGTCGGTCGTGTTCGTCCGCACGCCCAAGGGTTTTCAGGCAACCCCGGTCACGCTCGGCGATGCTGCCGGCGACACCGTCATCGTCCGCTCCGGCCTCACCGGTCGGGAGCAGATCGCCACTACCGGCAGCTTCACGCTCAAGGCCGAACTCGGCAAGGGCGAAGCGGCGCACGAGGATTGATGTCATGATCGCTCGCATCGTCACATGGGCGGTCGAGAAGCGCTGGCTCGTCCTGCTCCTCACCGCCATCGCTGCCGTTATCGGTGGCTGGTCCCTCTACCGGCTCCCGATCGACGCGGTGCCGGACATCACGAACAATCAGGTTCAGATCAACGTCCGTGCGTCCGCACTCTCGCCCGAACTGGTCGAGAAGCAGGTGTCGTTTCCGATCGAAACGGCCCTTGCCGGCATTCCCGGCCTTGAAAACACCCGCTCGTTGAGCCGTAACGGCTTCGCCCAGATCACCGCAGTCTTCGACGAATCCACCGACATCTACTTTGCCCGCCAACAGGTCGGCGAACGGTTGCAAGGCGTTGCGGAGAGCCTTCCCGATGGCGTCAATCCGGAGATGGGTCCGATCGCAACTGGGCTTGGTGAGGTCCTGATGTGGACCGTGCGCCTCGATCATCGGAAAGATGACAAGCATCGACCTGGCGAACCCGGACAGCAGCCCGATGGCAGCTATATCACCCCTGAAGGCGAGCGGCTGACCAGCCAGGAGGACAAGGCAACCTATCTCCGCACCGCGCAGGACTGGATCGTAACGCCGCTGCTCAAGAACACGCCCGGCCTTGCCGGCGTCGACTCGATCGGCGGGTACTCCAAACAGTACCTCGTCGTCCCCGACGTGCAGAAGCTCGCCTCACTCAAGATTACGCTCACCGATCTCGGCACCGCTCTGGAGCGCAACAATACGAGCGTGGGCGGCGGCTTCGTCAATCGCAATGGCGAGGGTCTGGCGGTCCGCTCTGATGCGCTGGTGCGTAATGCCAACGAACTTGCGCGTACCGTTGTCGCAACCCGGGAGGGCGTGCCCATCACGCTCGATCAGGTTGCGAGCGTCCGCACAGGACAGGCGATCCGGATGGGCTCGGCGTCGGAGAACGGCACCGAAGTTGTTGTTGGCACTGCGGTCATGCGCATCGGCGAGAACAGCCGCAACGTCGCGACCGCGGTCGCTGATCGTTTGAAGGAGATCAATGCTTCGCTGCCGCCCGACGTGGTGGTGCAGCCGGTGCTCGACCGCACCGCGCTGGTCAATTCGACAATCAAGACGGTTGCAAAGAACCTGAGCGAAGGCGCGCTCCTCGTCGTGGTCGTGCTGTTCCTGCTGCTCGGCAACTTTCGCGCCGCGTTGATTGCCGCGGCTGTCATTCCGATCACGATGATGCTGACCGGCTTTGGGATGCTGCGCCTCGGCGTGTCGGCGAACCTCATGAGCCTCGGCGCGCTCGACTTTGGCCTGATCGTCGATGGTGCGGTCATCATCGTCGAGAACGCGCTCAGACGCCTTGCCGAGCAACAGCATCATGAAGGACGGCTGCTGACGGTAAAGGAGCGACTGGAATCGGTGGCGACCGCGGCGCGGGAGATGATCCGTCCTTCGGTCTACGGGCAGGCGATCATTATCCTCGTCTATGTGCCGCTGCTCACGCTCACGGGCGTGGAAGGCAAGACGTTCGGACCGATGGCGCTCACCGTCATCATCGCGCTGCTCTTCGCCTTCGTGCTGTCGCTGACGTTCGTTCCCGCAGCGATCGCCATCTGGCTCTCGAAGAAGGTCGAGGAGAAGGACGGTCGGATCATTGCTTGGCTAAAGGCACGCTACGAACCGGGTCTCGACAAGGCGATGAAGCGGCCCACGATCACGATCGGGGCAAGCGTCCTTAGTCTCGTCGCAGCAGCGCTGGCCTTCACGACACTCGGGCAGGTGTTCCTCCCCCAACTCGACGAAGGCGACCTGCTTATTCAGTCGCTGCGCATACCCGCAACGTCGGTTCAGCAAAGCCAGGCGATGCAGGTGCCGATCGAACGGATGGTAGCGAAGCAACCGGAGGTCCGGTTCGTCTTTTCCAAGACGGGCACGGCCGAACTCGCCTCCGACCCGATGCCGCCGAACGCAACCGACATGTTCGTCATCCTGAAGCCTCGCGACCAATGGCCTGATCCCAAGCTGGAAAAGGCAGCCCTGGTGGAGCGGTTGGAAGGCAAGCTTGGCCAAATTCCCGGCAATGCCTATGAGATCACACAACCGATCCAGATGCGGTTCAACGAGCTGATCGCCGGTGTCCGCGGCGATATTGCGGTCAAGGTGTTCGGCGACGACTTCGCCAGCATGAACCGCACCGCCGAACAGATCGCCGGCATTCTGCGCAAGACAGAGGGCGCGGCGGACGTGAAGGTTGAGCAGACGACGGGCCTTCCCATGCTCGACATCCGCGTGAACCGTGATGCGATGGCGCGGGTCGGCGTCACTGCTCAGGACGTGCAGGATACCATCACCGCCACCCTCGGGGGACGGGAATCCGGCATGATCTTCGAGGGCGATCGGCGGTTTCCGGTCGTTATCCGCTTGTCGGATGCCGAACGCGCCGATCTGGGGCGGCTTGAACAGGTGCAGGTGCCGGTCGCCGGTGGCGGCTATGTGCCGCTGTCGAGCGTCGCGGACATCGGCGTCGTAGACGGGCCGAACCAGATCAGCCGCGAGAACGGCAAGCGTCGCGTCGTTGTTCAGGCGAACGTGCGCGGGCGCGACGTCGGCGGCGTGGTGACGGATGCACAGGCTGCGGTCGCTAGCGGCGTACGTCTGCCTGCCGGCAGCTATCTCGAATGGGGCGGGCAGTTCGAGAACCTGGAGTCTGCCAGCCAGCGGCTCCAGCTTGTCATCCCGGCGTGCTTCGTCCTGATCCTCTTGCTGCTCTACGGGGCATTGGGATCGGTGCGCGATGCCGCGATCGTCTTCACCGGCGTGCCGTTCGCGCTGGTGGGAGGCGTGTTGCTGCTGTTCGTGCGCGGCATGGACTTCTCGATCTCCGCCGCGGTGGGCTTCATCGCACTGTCGGGGATCGCCGTGCTCAACGGCCTCGTCATGGTGTCATCGATCCATGACCTGATGCGATCGGGGATGGACCGGGCCGAAGCTGCGCATGCGGGTGCCTTCCAACGGCTTCGCCCCGTCGTGATGACGGCGCTCGTCGCCAGTCTCGGTTTCGTGCCGATGGCGTTTGCGAGCGGTGCCGGCGCCGAAGTGCAGAAGCCGCTCGCGACCGTCGTCATCGGCGGCCTGATCTCGGCGACGTTGCTCACGCTGTTCGTGCTGCCGACGCTCTACGCCCGGTTCGGAAGCCAGGCGATAAAAGTCGATGAGCCGGACGATGCCGCTCCGGTGCCGCAGCCTGCGTGATCGGCAGGGAGGGCGGGAACCGCCCTCCCATTCGCCACAAACCGGAAAGGGAGGTGCACAGATGACGACGATAGATAATGTGACGGCCCTCAATGCACCGCCGCTGCGCGTATGGACGGTTCTCACGGACTTTGCCGGGCATCCGCGTTGGAAGCCCTTCATTCAGCTCTCCGGCGCCGCTGTCCCTGGTGGCGATGCTACCTACACATTCCGCATCGGCGGACTCGACAGGTCCATGACGTCGAAGGCCGACATCATCCGCGCCGACAAGCCGTTGGCATTTGCCTGGACCGCCGGCGTCGCCAAGTTCCTCCTGTTTGAGGAAGCCTATGCGTTGGAAGGGGACTCTACGGGCACGCGTCTGCGCCATAGCTTGCGTTTTTCGGGCCTTCTCGCCTCTCCATTGGCGGCGCTGATGCGTCGCAAGCTTCAGGCTAGCCTGGTCCGATCTGACGAGTGCCTTGAGCGCCATCTTCGGCGTCTGTCTGCTTCGCCGTTGTCAAAGCATCGCACCCCGCCTGTCCGTGCCGGGGTAAATGGACAGCGGAGGCGGAAATGACAGCGTTTCGTGCTGCGGCCGCCAGCCTGAGCATGGGTGCGGCGCTGGTCATCCTCTCGGGCTGCTCGGAACAGCCCCGAAAGGGGCCGCCGACCGAGCAGGAGATTCATGCCAGCGACAGTGGTGTCCCCAATGGCACACCCGGTCGTCACCCTTATCGGTGTGACGATAATCGGGCGCTTCTGATCGATTTTAAAGACCAAGGTCTGACGGTGGAGTTGCGGAGCGACGCTCGCGCAGCGCCGATCGTCCTCACCGCGCCCTCGCAGGGGCTGCAATATGTTGGCGACGCCCAAAGCGCGACCTTCTCGGGCAACGAAATCAGGATTGAGGCGGCGGGGCAGCGTCCCGTCGTGTGCAGAAAGGAAACGCGGCAATGACTGATCGCGCTCGGATTGAACGGGCCTGACGATGGCAGCGCTCAAATTCTCCCTGATCCCCATGCTCGCGATTATGATCGGGGCACTCATCGCCGGGTGGCGCACGCCAGGGGAGAAGCTGGTCGCGGCCATGCAGCACCTGGCGGCCGGCGTGGTGTTCGCCGCCGCTGCGACAGAGATCCTGCCGCTGGTGAAGCACGGCGGGTCTCCGACCGCCACGCTTATCGGCGGAGCGCTTGGCGTCGCCGTGATGCTCGGCCTCAAGGCCGCGGAAAACCGGTTTGAGGGACCTGTCGCGCTCCTCGCCGCGATCGGACTCGATCTTGCGATAGACGGCCTGGTCCTCGGCCTCGCGTTCATCGCCGGCGAGAAGGCCGGCACGCTGCTGGCGGTCGCGTTGACCCTCGAAGTGCTGTTCCTGGCCCTGACCCTCACCAACGATCTGGCAGGCCGGTATCGCAAGATGAAGGCGATCGGACTGACCTGCGTGCTGGCACTGCTGGTGCCGATCGGCGCGCTGGTCGCGCAGCCGGTGGCGTTGTTGGCGCCGGTGTGGATCACCGGATTTCTGAGCTTCGGCCTGATGGCGCTGCTCTACCTCGTCACCGAAGAACTGCTGGTCGAGGCGCACGAGAAGCCGGACTCGTCGCTTATCAGCGCGATGTTCTTTGTCGGCTTCCTCGCGCTCCTCCTGATTGAGGAAATTATGGCATGACGGCTTCACAGAACGGGCAGGTCTCCGACGAGCGTCGCACGCTCTGGATTGTGCTGTTGCTCAACGCGGCGATCGCCGCAGGTTTCTTCGCCACCGGCCTGATCGGCGATTCCAGCGCCCTGATCGCCAATGGTGTCGACAACCTGTCGGACACGGCCGTCTACGCCCTCAGTCTGGTGGCGTTAAGCCACGGACCGGTCTGGAAGACCCGTGCGGCTACGGCTTCGGGCGTGATGCTGTTGCTTTTTGCTGTCGGCATCCTTCTCGATGTCGGCCGCCGATATATTCAGGGCAGCGAGCCGATTGGTCCGACGATGATGGCAATGTCGGCCGTTGCCGCTGTCGTGAACTATATTTGCCTGCGGCTCCTTCAGCGGATCGAACAGCCTGACGTCAATCTGCGGGCAGCGACGACGTTCAGCTTCAACGATTTCATCTCGAATGGCGGCATTCTGATAGCCGGCGCGCTTGTCCTCTGGCTGGGGACGAACTGGCCCGACCTCGTGGTCGGGCTCGCGACAGCGCTGATCGCGATCAAGGGCGGCATCGAGATCCTGCGCGACGCCCGCGCCGAAAGCAAAAGCGACGAGGACAAGACCGCATGACCGACAAACTCGAACTCGACATACCTGTCCTCCTTCCTGAAGTGCCGGATGAGGCCGATGCCTGCGTCGGCCGGCTCGTCTCGACGTTGAGCGCCAAGCCTGGCGTAGATCGCGCGCATGTCTTGCCCGCCGCAGGGGACACTCCGGCCAAGCTCTGCATCCATTTCGACCCCACGGCGCTGCCGCTGCCCCGCGTACGCGAGATGGTTCGTGCGGCGGGCGCCGAGATCAGCGGGCGGTACGGCCACGCGGCTTGGGAGGTGAAGGGAATCGGCCATGAACGCCGCGCCCGGACAATAGGGGAGACGCTTTGTGCGATCCCTGGCGTCCTTCAGGCCGACGCCAGTTCGGCCGGCACGGTACGGGTGGAATTCGACCGTGAGCGGATCACCGAAAGCGCGATCGTTGACGCGCTTGCCGGGCTCGGGCTCAAGCGACCCAAGCAGCTCACAACCGACGATCACGCCGACCACGACCATGGCCCCGGCGGCCATGCTGCCGGCGAGGAGAAGCATGGCCCGGGTGACGGGCATGACCACTCCCATGCTGATTTTCTCGGACCGAACACCGAGCTTATCTTTGCGCTCGCCTGTGGCGCAATGCTGGGAATCGGCTTCGCCATTGAAAAACTGGTGGCCGGGACGCCGGAATGGCTTCCGACCGCCCTCTACATCGCGGCTTACGGCTTCGGCGGGTTCTTCACGTTGCGCGAGGCGATCGACAATCTGAAACTCAAGAAGTTCGAGATCGATACGCTGATGCTTGTCGCGGCAGCCGGTGCGGCTGCTTTGGGCGCATGGGCGGAAGGTGCGCTGCTGCTGTTCCTCTTCAGCATCGGCCATGCCCTCGAACATTACGCAATGGGCCGCGCGAAACGCGCGATTGAGGCATTGGCTGAACTCGCTCCCGAGACCGCAACGGTGCGCCGCGACGGGCAAACCCTGGAAATCCCGGCCGAACAACTACAGGTTGGCGACGTCGCGATCGTCCGCCCCAATGAACGCCTCCCGGCCGATGGCTTTGTCATCAAGGGCTTGAGCGCAATCAATCAAGCGCCCGTGACCGGCGAAAGCATTCCTGTCGACAAGGCACCTGTCGCCGATGTCGCAGTGGCCCGCGCGAAGCCCGACGCCGTCGATGCCGCCTCCCGTGTCTTCGCTGGCACGATCAACGGAGGTGCCGCGATCGAAATCGAGGTGACGCGTCGGGCAAGCGAAAGCACGCTCGCCAAGGTCGTGAAGATGGTCAGCGAGGCAGAGACGCAGAAATCGCCGACGCAGCGCTTTACCGACCGGTTCGAGCGCATCTTCGTGCCCGCCGTGCTGATCCTCACCGTCCTGCTGCTCTTCGCCTGGGTGGTGGTGGACGAGCCGTTCCGCGATAGTTTCTATCGGGCAATGGCAGTCCTGGTCGCGGCGAGCCCGTGTGCGCTGGCTATCGCAACGCCGAGCGCCGTTCTGTCCGGAGTGGCCCGCGCCGCTCGGGGCGGTGTGCTGGTCAAGGGCGGTGCGGCGCTCGAAAATCTTGGGTCGTTGAAGGCTATCGCATTCGACAAAACGGGGACACTGACTGAAGGTCGTCCTCGCATCACCGACGTGGTGCCGGTCGATGGCGCGAGCGAAACCGACCTGCTGGCGGTTGCCGTCGCCGTTGAAGGCCTGAGCGATCACCCGTTGGCACAGGCAATCGTCAAGGACGGACGAGACAGGCTTGGTGACAACGCGATACCGGCTGCGAGCGACCTCAAGAGCCTTACCGGTCGCGGTGTGGTTGCGACCGTCGACGGTGAAACGGTGTGGATCGGCAAGGTCGAAATGTTCGGTGCAGAGGGCGTCCCCACGCTGGGAGCGGCGGCAACGGCCGCCGTGGCAGAGCTGCGCGAAAACGGTCGCACGACGATGGTGGTGAGGAAAGGCGATCGCGATCTTGGTGCCATCGGGTTGCTCGATACGCCGCGTGGCGAAGCCAAGGCTGCGCTGGAGCGTCTGCGCGGCATGGGCATCACCCGGATGATCATGATCTCGGGCGATCACCAGAAGGTTGCAGAGGCAATCGCCAAGGATGTCGGTCTCGATGAAGCCTGGGGCGACCTCATGCCTGAGGACAAAGTCGCATCGATCAAGAAGATGGCGGAGACCGACAAGGTCGCGATGGTGGGTGATGGCGTCAACGACGCACCGGCAATGGCCAACGCGACAGTGGGGATCGCGATGGGCGCTGCCGGCTCGGACGTCGCCCTGGAGACGGCTGACGTGGCGTTGATGGCCGATGACCTCGCGCACCTGCCGTTCGCGGTGGGCCTAAGCCGACAGACGCGTGGTATAATTCGCCAGAACGTGTTCGTAAGCCTAGGCGTAGTCGCTTTCCTCGTGCCGGCGACAATCCTCGGTCTTGGGATTGGCCCGGCGGTGGCCGTTCACGAAGGTTCGACTTTGCTAGTCGTCATCAACGCGCTGCGCCTGCTGCGTTACCGCGATCCAAAGAACACGGTGGCATGAAACTGTTCGGGATTGAGTATTGTACGATCCAGACCGAGGCAGCAGCCGATCCTTGCGAGGGCACCGGGCACCTGCACCCGTGAGCCCGATGTGACGACGAGAAAGCGATGGCGATGGACGGAGGAAGCCGACGCAGAGCTTCGCCATCGGATCGCCGCGAGGCAGCCGTTAGCGACGATCGCCAGAGAAATGGGCAGAACGATGGATGGCGTTCGCGGCAGGGCGGCATCGCTACGGGTCGCTCTTCCGTCTCCTGCGCGGCCTTGGCGTGAAACAGTGAAGCGTGGTCCTAAACCGAAGCGGTGAAAACCCTGCCGACCGGCGAAGAATGAGGCCATGTAGCCGAGGGCCAAACCGGCATGCCGCGTATTGTTCTAAGGGCGGGGGGCTTAGCGGAGACGACCGATGCACGACCAGATGAGCGCCGAAATGCAGGCCTGCATGGATGCCTGCCACCACTGCCACATCACCTGCCTGTCGATGACAACCCAGCATTGCCTTCAGGTAGGCGGTGCGCACGCTGCGCCTGACCACATCAAGATCATGTTGGATTGCGCGCAGGTTTGCGCCACCTCGCTCGACTTCATGGCCCGCGGCTCCGACCAGCATAAGCTCGTGTGCGGCATCTGCGCCCGGATTTGCCGGGCCTGCGCGGCGAGCTGCAAAGAGCTGGACGGCATGGAGGAATGCGTCGCTGCGTGCGAGCGGTGCGCCGAGGAATGCGAGAAGATGGCCGTGTGAGCGGCGAGGCGGGCGGCGTTCGGCCGCCCGCCCTCACATCACCGAAGCGGGTGGTTCGAGTGTTCCCAGCCATGCAACGAGCGCCAGAATCGCCACTGCGCAGCTCGCCTCGACCGCAAGGCTGCGCCGCAGGGCGCGAAGCGCGCCGTGATGATCGGCCGCGGCGATCGATCGCTTGAACGCCGGCGTGAGGCGAAAGCGGTTAAGCGATGCGAGCGCGAGCATCGCGCCGAAGAGGGCAAGCTTGGCTATCAGAAGCTGGCCGTAGCGCGTAGTCGGGAGGTCCGGCAGCTTGGCCAGGCCGACCAGCAACCACACATTGACGATGCCAGTGACGACGATGGTGCCGACGAGGATCGTGCCGACCAGGCCGAACCCGTGCAGGGCGCGATGCGTCAGGGTCAGATGGGCGGCGTCGACGCGACCGGCCGGCCGGGCGACGAGAAGCACGAGCCCGAGCAGGGCTCCGGCCCAGGCTCCGCCCGCAAGCAGGTGGAGAATGTCGGCGCCCAGATGCACCCAGCCAACAGCGCCCTCGTCCATCGCGCCATGTCCTGTCCAAGCAAGCGTGGCGAGCGCCACGGCCGCAGCGAACGCCACCAGGCCGAGCAAAGCCGCGCGACCGGCTGCCACGAGGGCCGCGACCGACGCCACCACGAGCGCAGCCATGCGCGCTTCCCACGCGGTGCCGGTCGCGGACCCGGAAAGGAGCATCCCGATCGCCTCCTGATCGACTGGCCAGGGCGGTGCCCCGGCCATCGCCGCCGCGAGCAGCGCGAGGGCGATCCCGGAGAACAGGAGGCCGAGCAGGCCGCTTCCGACGAGCCAGGGGCGCAAGGCGAGCGCGTCGGCGCGCTCGCCGGCTTTGAGGCCGTAGAGACTGAAGGCCGACAAGCCGAACAATCCGCTCAGCGTTGCATAAAGCGCGAAGCGAACCGCGATCAGCGGCCAGTCGGTCTCCACCCTTACTTGACCGCGAAGGCGAAGTTTCCGGCTACCCGGTGGGTGTCAACCGAGACCACGTGCCAAGCGACGCTGTAGCGCCCCGCGGCGAGCGGCGCCTTGGGCGTGACGACGAGCGTGCGGCCATCATCGGCGACTCCGGCCGCAGCCGCGACCTTCATGGGCGCGTGCGCGGTGCCGCCATGCGCGGTCATCATCAGGTCCGCGCCCGAGAACTTCGGCATCAGCTTTTCGCTGAACCGAAGCGCGAGACGCGCGGGCTTGGCGACAGTCGCGTTTGGCGCCGGTGAGGCTGACAGCAACTTAGGATGAGCCTGGGCGGCGCTGGCTAGCCCGAGGATGGCAAGGGCGGCAGGGATTAGGGCGCGACGCATGCGGTTACTCCGTGATGTTCTGTCCATTCTACGCGGCACGGTCGCGCACCCCTTACGCGACCGATGAGGGATGATGGGCAGCGCTGCGTAACCAGTGTTAGAGGGGCGGAGTGGAAAACATGGATGATCTGGACAGAGCGTTGGCGAGATTGGCGGGAGCACCTGTTCCGGCTGCGCTGGACGACGTCGAAGCACGTGTTCTCGCGCGCATCGGCACACGGCCGGTCGTGCGACAGACCGGGCTCGGCATCGGTGCGGTGACGGTCGCGGCATTGGCGATCGGCATGATCGGCGCCGAGCTGCCCGCAACCGCGAGCCCTGCGGTGTCGCTCGCACCGCTCGGCGAGGCTTCGCCGCTCGCACCCTCGACTTTGCTGATCGGCGAGCCGTGACCTCGACCAAGCGCGTCCTGCTGTGTGTCGTACTCGCCTTTCTCGCGGCGATCGGGGGCGTGTTCGTTGGACGTGCGCTGTTGCCCCAGCCCAAGCAGCCGGGCGCCGCGCTGCACGAGGTCCTGCACCACAAGCTCGCGCTCGATGCCGATCAGCAGGCAAAGCTGAAGGTTCTGGAGGACCGGTTCGCGGTGCAACGGCGCGCTCTCGAGCTGGAGTTGCGCGCGACCAATGCTCGGCTCGCCGAGGCGATCGAGGCCGAGCACGGCAACGGCCCGCGGGTCACGGCCGCGGTCGATCAGAGCCATGCCGCGATGGGCGAGCTGCAGAAGGCCACGTTGGCGCATATCTTTGCCATGCGGCAGCTTCTGCGCACCGATCAGACCTCTCAATTCGATGCTGCGGTGGTGAAGGCGCTCACCGACGGCCAGGGGTGAGCCTCGATTGGACCACGCTGTCCGATGGCGAGCTGGCGACGCTCAGCATTGCCGGTCGGCAGGCCGCTTTTGCCGAAATCGTGCGACGCTACCAACAGCCGGTGTTCCGGCTCGCGCGGGCATGCGTCGGCGAACCCGACGAAGCGCTTGATCTGGTGCAGGAGACGTTCGTCGCCGCACACCAGGCCCTCCCGCGCTACGACGGGCAGCGCGCCATGAGAGCGTGGCTTTCGACGATCGCGATCAACAAATGTCGTGACTGGGCGCGAAAGCGCACGGTGCGCCGGTTCTTCTCCTTCGCGGCCCCCATCGATCATCGGGCTGAAGCTGTGGTGGACGATCAGGTGGCAATCGACGACGGCGCAGCCGACCGCCAGGAGTTGGACCGGGTAACAGATGCCATTTCCGCTCTGCCCATGAATCTAAAAGAGGCTCTGGTGCTGCGCACCATCGAGGGTTTGAGCCAAGCCGAAACCGCCGACGTGCTGGGGATCAGCCAGAAGGCTGTCGAAACCCGCCTCTACCGTGCCCGCTCGCGCCTCCTCGAAAAGTTGAACACCGAACAAGGGATCGGCGTGCGGGACGCGTAGAAGGAGTGAAACGGGCCGGTAGCGGCCCACCTTCTAGGAGCTTTCATGTCGCGCGTTCTCGACCGCCGCCAAGTGCTGCGCGGTGCCACCCTAGCCGGAAGCGGCCTTGCTCTGTCGGCCTATATGCCGGCGTGGGCGCAGCCGGTGTCCGCGGGCATCGCCAAGCCGTTGCCGACAGTTTCGGGCGACGACATTACGCTAAAGATCGCTCACCAGATGATGATGATCGACGGGCGGCAGAGCCACGCGATCGGCATCAACGGCACCGTGCCTGCTCCGCTCATCCGCTTGCGCGAGGGGCAGAACGTGCGCCTCCACGTCGTTAATGATCTGGATGAGGAAACCTCTATTCATTGGCACGGGCTGCTGGTGCCCTTTCAGATGGACGGCGTGCCCGGCATTGCCTTTCCAGGCATCCCGGCACGATCGACCTTCACCTACGAGTTCCCGATCATCCAGAGCGGCACCTACTGGTATCACAGCCACTCGGGGCTCCAGGAGCAGGAGGGGCACTACGGGCCGATCCTGATCGACCCCAAGGACCCCGACCCGGTGCAGTTCGATCGCGAGCACGTCATCGTGCTGTCCGATCACAGCTTCCAGCACCCGCACTACCTGTTCGACCGCCTCAAGAAGGAGTCGGGCTACTTCAACCGCCAGCGCCAGACCCTAAGCGGGCTGCTGGCGGGCAAGGATCAGCCGCTCAAAGAGCGGCTGATGTGGGGCAAGATGCGGATGGACCCCGCCGATGTCGCCGACGTGACCGCCTCGACCTACACCTATCTGGTCAACGGCCATGGTCCCAAGGACAATTGGACCGCGCTGTTCCGGCCGGGCGAGCGGGTGCGGCTTCGGTTCATCAACGCATCGTCCATGACGACCTTCAACGTCCGCATCCCCGGCCTGCCGATGACGATCGTCGCGGCTGATGGGTTGAACGTGCGCCCCGTTCAGATCGACGAGTTCCAGTTCGGCCCGGCCGAGACCTATGACGCGATCGTCACGCCGCCCGACATGCGCGCCTACACGCTGGTGGGCGAGAGCGTCGATCGCTCCGGCATGGCGCGCGCGACGCTCGCACCCCGCGAGGGCATGGCTGCCGAAGTCCCGCCACTTCGCAAGCGGCCGCTCGCGACCATGAAGGACATGGGCATGGGCGGCCATGACATGAGCACGATGGATCACGGCTCCATGCAGGGCATGGGAAGCGCTGCGACGGGCGCACAGGCTGGATCAATGGCGGGCATGGACCATGGCGGTATGGACCATGGCGCAGGTGCCGGTTCGATGCAGGGCATGGACCATTCCCAGATGAACCATGGTGCCGCCGGCGCTGCTGCCGGCGCCATGGCCGGGATGACCGCGCCGCAGGGTCAGAGCGGCGCCATGCCCGGGATGGATCATGGGTCGGGTGCGATGCCGGGCATGACAGATGGGCAGCCGATGGCCGGAATGGACATGGGCAGCATGAACATGCGCGATTTCTCGAAGGCCCCGGGTGTGAAGAAGGGTCCGGGTGTCCAGACCATTTCGGCCATGCCAGTCGATCGCACGGGCGAGCCCGGTCAGGGCCTCGAGAATGTCGGGCACCGCGTGCTGACCTATCGCGATCTGGTGGCACTCGATCGCAATCCCGACACGCGGGCACCCGAGCGCGAGATCAAGCTCCACCTTACCGGTAATATGGAGCGGTACATGTGGGGTTTCGATGGCGAGAAGCTGTCGGAGAGCCCCGATCCGATCACCCTGCTGCACGGCGAACGGGTGCGTGTCACCCTCATCAACGACACGATGATGGGCCATCCCATTCACATCCACGGTCACTTCTTCGACCTGGTGACGGGGAAAGGTGCCTATGCGCCCCGGAAGCATACCGTGCTCGTCCAGCCAGGCGGCACGGTGAGCTGGGACGTGACAGGCGAGGAAGGCGATTGGGCGTTCCACTGCCACATGCTCTACCACATGCACGCAGGGATGATGCGCGTCGTCCAGGTACGCAAGGCCGGGGAGGCATCAGCGTGAACCGGTCACTCCTTCTCGCCGGCCTTGCCTCGGCAGTCGTCGCCGGCCCTGTGTTCGGGCAGAGCATGGATCATTCCATGCACAACATGCCGGGAATGACCATGCCGGCGAAGCCCGCGGCCAAGGCGACCCCCAAGCCCGCGCGGAAAGCGGCAGCCAAGCCCGCGGCCAAGCGGAAGGCCCAGGTTCGGAGGGCCCCGCGTCGCGCTCAGGCCGCGCCGGCTCGGGTGGCCGATCCGCACGCCGGTCACGACATGAGCGGGATGCAGGGAATGGACATGGGCGCTCAGCAGCAGCCCGCGCCCGCGCAAGATCCGCACGCCGGGCACGACATGTCCGCCATGCCCGGCATGGGTTCCCCGGCAGCAGCCGGGCAGGACCCGCACGCCGGGCACGACATGAGCGCGATGCCCGGCATGGCGATGGATGGTAGCCAGACAGGCGCCAAGATCGGGACCGACCTCCCCCCCGGCAACAAGCCCGCTCCCGCTCCGCCCGGCGATCATCTCGCCGATCGTTTCTGGGGGGCGGATGCCATGGCCAGCTCCCGCGAGAACGACCTGCGGCGCGAGCATGGCGGGATGACCTACTATCAGGTGCTCTTCAATCTTGCGGAGTATCAGGCCCGCAAAGGAAGCGACGGCTACCGCTGGGATGGCGAGGCTTGGGTCGGAGGCGACATCAATCGCCTTTGGCTGAAGTCAGAAGGCGAAGGTGGTTTCGGCAAGGCGCTGGAGAGCGCCGAGGTGCAGGCGCTCTACAGCCATGCCCTCGATCCCTATTGGAATCTCCAGGCCGGCGTCCGCTACGACTTCAAGCCGAACCCGTCGCGCACCTATGCGACGATCGGGATCGAGGGCTTGGCCCCCTACCAGTTCGAGGTCGAGGGCGCGCTGTTCCTCTCCGACAAGGGGGACGTGCTCGCCCGCGCCGAGGGCTATTACGACCAGCGCATCACCAACTACTTCGTTCTCCAGCCCAGGGTAGAGGCCAACTTCGCCGCCCAGGACGTGCGGGAGACCGGGATCGGCTCCGGGCTGACGGACCTGGAGGCCGGTTTGCGGCTTCGCTACGAGGGCCGCCGTGAGTTCGCGCCCTATATCGGCGTGTCGTGGGAACGGCAGTTCGGCGACACCGCCCGCTTCTCGCGGGCGCGGGGCGACGACACAGGGGGCTTCAGCTTCGTCGCCGGCGTGAGGACCTGGTTCTGAGCCCGCGGCTCCGCCTCCACCTTGGAGCGAGCAAGATCCACCGCTGGCTTGCTCTCCTGATCGGCGCGCAGGCGATCGTCTGGTTCACCAGCGGCCTTGTGATGAGCCTGCTCCCCATTGACACCGTGCACGGCGATCACCGGATCGAACGGAACGCCGAGCCGGCGCTGTCGAGCACCCAAGGCTTCGCATCGTTGCCTGCCTTGCTGGCGTCGGCCGGAGCGCCGGTCCGCCAGCTTCAGCACCGAATGCTGCTCGGGCGAGCGATCGTTGAGGCACAGCTTGTGGATGGTCGCATCCGTCTGCTGGACGCTCGCACGGCTGCGCCGATCCCACCATTGGATGCCAGGGTGGCCGGGACGATCGCTCAGAAGGCGTATCGGGGGGCTGGTGTGCCCGCACCCACCATCGAGCGGATTGAACGAGCCAGTACCGAGTATCGCGGGGCGCTGCCGGCATGGAGTGCAACGTTCGCCGACGATGACGCCACCCGAATCTATGTAGCGGCCGAGACGGGACGGCTCACGTCGGTCCGAACAGGAACGTGGCGGCTGTACGACTTCTTCTGGGGTCTCCACATCATGGATTGGACGGAGCACGAGCGGTTCAACACGCCGTGGCTCAACGCTTTCGCCGCAGGCGGTCTCGTCTTCGCAGTGTCGGGTGCGATCCTTCTCTTCATGCGCTGGCCGAGACGGCCGCGCCGCAAAGCCGGGGGGCGTATTTCCAGACAGGGAGTCGCATGATGGACGAGCACCAAGGCAAGATGAACATGGGCATGGGCTACGGTCGTTTTGCGGCAATGGTGGCGACTTCGACCGTTGTCATGTTCGGGCTGATGTACGTGAACGTCTATGCCCTCGGGCATATAGAGTTCAGCCAGACGCGGTTCTGGATGGCCTTCGTGATGGGCGCCACGATGGCGATCATCATGCTCCTTTTCATGTGGTCGATGTACAAGAACAAGCGGACGAATGCCGCGATTATCGGCGGTAGCATCGTAGTGTTCGCGCTCGCGCTGTGGCTCGTCCGCAGCCAGGAGACGGTGGATGACGTGAGCTGGATGAAAGCCATGATCCCGCACCACTCGATCGCGATCCTGACGAGCGAGCGCGCGCACATCAAAGACCCCGAGGTGCGCAAGCTGGCGGACGGAATCATCGATGCTCAGGTTCGTGAGATCACGCAAATGAAGCGGGCCATTGCCAGGCTTGAGGCAAATCCTACGCCTGCGAATGCGCCCGACCTGCCTTCCTATCGTGACAAGCAGGTTCCCCCTCCCCCACCTGAAACTGATGATAGCGTCGGGGTGAATACCCTTCAGCCGATCCGCTGAATTCGATCATGGGCGTGAGGGATACGGTACGCGCGCCCGTATCCCTCCTGTGGGCGGGGGCGTTTACCCAGGAGAGACACGATGAAGAAGATGACTGTTTTGGCCCTCGCGGCCGCGCTCGGCGCCGCTCCGGCCATCGCCCAGATGCAGGGCATGGATCATTCGGGCATGAACCACGGTCAGATGATGAAGCCGACGCCGGCGAACCCCTATCCGCCCTCTGAAATGCAGATGCATCAGAAGATGATGTCGGCCATGGGCGCTGATGCGACCGAGACCTGGGTCCGCAAAATGGTCGAGCATCATCGCGGTGGCATTGCCATGTCGCAGATAGTGTTGCGCGAAACCAAGGACGCAAAGGTCCGCATGATGGCCACCAAGACGATCGCCGAGCAGAACAAGGAAGTCGGCGAGCTGAACGCCTGGCTGCGGGCGCACGGCAAGGCTGCACAGTGATCGGCCCCCGCCCCACCGCAGGGTTTGCCTGCGGTGGGGCGGCCATCTAGGAATAGACATGACCCGCATTCGCCTTCTCGCCGCTGTTGCAGCGTTCGCCATGCCGGTCGCAGCCGTGGCTGTCGGGCCGGTGCTGATGCACCGCGATCCGGGCTGCCCATGTTGCGAGAAGTGGGCGCAGCAGGTGAAGGCTCAGTTCGGTCGGGCGGTCCGCGTCGTCGACGACGCGAACCGGCCCGCGTTCATGAAGGCCCGGGGCGTGCCCGCGGACTTGGCCTCATGCCACACGGCCATCATCGACGGCATGACTTTCGAGGGTCATGTGCCAATCGCCGACATGAAGCGGGCTCTGGCAACGCACCCAAAGGGTGTGACGGGGCTCGCGGTTGCCGGGATGCCGATGGGCTCGCCGGGCATGGAGATGCCGGGCATGAAGACCCAGCCCTACGACGTCGTTGCGTTCGGACCTGGTGGACGCAAGGTGTTCGCCCACCACTGAAAAGGAGGGAGGCGCAGACGCCTCCCTCCCCTGGCTTACTTTTTGGGCATTCCGGACATGTCGTGACCGGCATGATCGCCGCCCTTCTTCATGTCCTTGCAGCAATCGCCCTTGCCGTCCTTGCAGCAATCGGCACCGTCTTTGCAGCACGCCATGTCGGCGCAGCAGGACCCGGCCGCGAAGGCTGCGGTCGGAAGGGCGAGCGCCAGCGCTGCGCCGATCAGCTTGAACTTGGTCATTAAAAGCTCCGTCGATTGAATGTGTGAAACCTGTTGGATGGTTACACGGCTCGTGGAGGTGGAGTGGCGGGCGGTATCAGCCACCCGTTCATGACAGGGGTCGGCGAAGGCCAAGCGGCGATCGGGAATGAGAATAACGGCTCTGCCCTCGCCAGGGCTTCCCCCGGGACGGCGATGCAGGGCGTCGCGCAGGCCGGCTGAGGTGCCTTCTTGTCCGGTGCCGAAGAGCCTTTTTCCTCGCACCCAGCCATTGCCGAGGCGATCGGAGCTGCTTGAGCACTGGTTTCGCAGATCGGCCCCAACCGGACGAGCAGCATCATCGCAAGCACGGCCAGGACGGCAGTGCGAACGAAGCTGACACGAGGGCGAGATCCGGATTTCACGCCAGCTATCGGCAGCCTTTTGGACCTGAAGTCAACGGCTCAGTGCGGCATCGAGAGCGCTGCCGGAGCGATCACCATCCATAGCGCCATGGCGACCATCATCACGTTCTCAGTCAGCGACAGGAAGCCCAGAGGCACATTGCTGTCCCCACCCACGCAGGCGCACTTGAGTTCGCGTTTGTCGACATAGACCGCCTTGATGACGGATACCGCACCGATCGTCCCGATGACGAGCGCGATCGGCACCGAAAGCCAAGTGAGGACACCAGCGGCCATCAGCACGCCCGCAACACCTTCTGCGTAGGGATAGACGTAGGAATAGGGCACCCAGCGCTTGGCGAGCAGATCGTAGTTGAGGAACATGCTCGAGAAGCTCTCGACGTTCTGAAGCTTCAGCATGGCGAGCACGCACATCGAGAAGGCGATGAACCATTCCCCAGCGCGGACCGTGAACGGCGAGCCGAAGGCAGCGTAGCTGGCCGCGAGCGCCATCAGCGCGGTCATGGCGAACACCGCGACTACGGGCCGGTAAGTGACCGCCTTGGGATCGCGCACCGCCTTGCCGAAGAAGCGGCGCAGATCGTCATAACCCCCTACCCGCTCGCCCCCGATGAAGGTCTGCGGTGTGGTCTTCACGCCGTGCTCCGCCTTGAACGCGTCGGTCTCCTCGCGCGTGCGCAGCCAATGATCCTCGACCTCGTAACCTTGCCGGCGCAGCAGATCCTTGGCCTTCACGCCATAGGGGCAGGTGTGCGTCGGCATCACCATGCGATAGATCGTTGCTTTCTTGGGCGCCGCGGTCGCCATCTCACTTCTCCATCCTGTTCGCGGAACCTATATAGGGTCCGTACTATAGTACGGAGTCAAGGCATGGCGGCACTGACGATTGCGGGTCTCGCGCGTGAAGGGGACGTCGGTGTCGAGACCGTGCGCTACTATCAGCGCCGAGGTTTGCTCGATACGCCGGACCGACCCGGAGGCTCCGGCGCGAGCGGTGGTATTCGGCGCTACGGTGTCGATGACGTGCGCCGCCTCCGGTTTATCCGCTCGGCGCAGGCAGCCGGATTCACGTTGGAGCAGATCGGCGAACTGCTAGCGCTCGACGCAACCGACGATCGCGCCCGCGCACGCGAGCTTGCCAATGAGCGGATTGCGGCGCTGGACACCAAGATTCAGGAGCTTGAGCGGGTGCGCGCCTCCCTTCGCCATCTCGCGAGAGAGTGCGGAAGCGGCTCGGCCGGGCCGTGTCCGATCCTTCAAGCGTTCGATCACGCTTGAGTGTTAGGCGCGCGCCATGTGGAGCAATGAAAACCCTGTGGACCGCGCTCATTGAACCGGCCGTTCTCTGGACGGCAGCTAGCCACCCACGAGCAGTCGGTCGGCCACCAGCGACGTCCTGCCGGTCGGCTCCCGACCCAAAGTCGGTCGTAGCCGAGGCACGTTGCCGATCTCCGAAGCGGGCATTCTGAACCACGGTTCTGACACACGCAAACCCTTGAGAGGCCGTGGTAGGTTCCACAGCGTCACAACCGACCGGTTATGACGACTTTCCCGATTGAAATGGTATTTTGGGATTATGGCTCGGTTAGCCGGTGCCACCTGAAACATCGGGAGCCACCTTGGGATCGGGGTCTTGCGCCTTGCCGGTTGCGGGTGCCGCCTTCTGATGCGGCATGGCGGTGAGATAGGCGACAATTTCGTCGACATCCTTCTCGGCCACCGGCGCCTTGTAGACCTCGCGCATCTTGGTGACGGTCGCCTTCCACTGATCCGCCGATAGCGCAGGCTGGGTCAGCGCCATGCTGGCCGAGTGGCACGAAGTGCAGTTGGCGTTGACGACGTCGGCGTGCAGACCATCGGGATAGGTCGCGTCGTCGACCGGCAGGTCGACGCTGGTCGAGGCGAGCGAAAAGCCGCGGGCTGAGACGCTGGTGGGCGGTGCCGGCTCGGATGTCTCGGAGATCGGGGCAGGCGCCTTGCGGCTGCTCGGCGCCCCGATCGAGACGAGGATAATGCCGGTCAGGCCGATCAGGCCAGCGGCCATGATGCCGGGAGACGGGGTCTTCATGCTACTCGCTCCTCAGGCCGCAATGATGGTGGTGGTTTCGATGTTGCCGCGCATGAACCCGCCGGGGTTCCAGATCGGCTTCATCGGCTGAGCGACACCGTTGGCGTTCCAGCAGCGCACCATGATGGGGTTGGGACCGCGCCTAAGCGGCACGCGACCATCCCAGCGCCGGAAGCTATACTTGCCCTCATCCGATCCGAGCGTCGTCCTGTACCAGGTGCGGCCACCATCGGATGAGACATCGACCTTGGCGACGCCGCAGTCGCCGCCCATCGCGATCCCGCCAACCGGGATGGACGCTTCATAGGCGATCACCTGGCCATCCGGCAGGCTGGTCATCCAGCTACGCGGGATCATGCGGTTAATCGGGACGGTCGGGAAGTCTTTCTGTCCCGGCATCACGTTGGCGCCCGGCGTCGCCGGGATCTTGTAAGCCTTGGCCATCCAATATTGGTCGTCAGGGCCGGGCAGCACCTCGATCGCGTTCAGCATCTTGACCCAATAGGTCGAATACCAGCCCGGCACGATCAACCGGCAAGGGAAGCCGTTGAGGAGCGGCAGCTGCTCGCCGTTCATGCCGAAGGCGATCATCACCTCGCCGTCGCGGGCATGGTCGAGCCCAAGCGCCTTCTCGAAGTCGGGGGCGCCAGCGACGACCGGCTGATCGAGAGCGCCGAAGCGTACCTGTACCGCGCCTGCTTTGACCCCGGCGAGATCAAGCACGTCGCGCAGGCGCACACCGAGCCATTTGGCATTGCCCATCGCGCCGTTGCCCCATTGCGCGCCGGCGACACGCGGCTGGAACAACCCACGGCTGTTGCCCGAGCACTGATTGACCGCTGCCATCTCGACGCGCGGCAGGCGCAGCAGTTGGGCAAGGCTGATCGACAGCGGTCTGTTGACGTGGCCGAAGACCTTGAGGCGAAAGCTCTCGACGTCGATCGAGGTCGGGATGTCGGCCCAGTGCCAGCGGACGAAGAACTGGTCGTTGGGCGTGAACACCGACTTGTCGAACACGTCCATCGGCGTCTCCAACAGCGGAGGATGGATGCGTTGGAGGATCATGCTGCCCTTGCCAGGAAAGGCGCTGGTCATCGGCCGCTCGGCATTGCCGCCAGGCAGCTTCAGGTCGACGAGCTGCTGCGCCAGCGCAGGTGCTGCGGCAAGGCCGGCGGTGCCGAGCGCCGTACGCCTGAGAAAGCGGCGACGGCTGGTTTCACTCGCCAGCGCGGCGTCAAAATTGTCCATGACAAGGCTCTCCTGTGGCCAGCCACGCTGGCGGATCGAAGGGGCGTTCTGCAAGTGATCGGACCGACTGATCCGATCATCAGGGTGGATCAGTTCGGGGTAGCGATGCAGGGCGAGACGAACAGGTTGCCGCGCCATGCTCCGGCGAGCGTCTTGGCACCGACCAGCAGCCACATCGCCGCGAGCGCGATCGTCAGCACCGTGCCGACGATACCGAAGAAGCCGAGGTTCAGCGTCGTACCGAGGCGGAAGGTGGCGACGGTGTAGACGCCGAGCGGGAAGGTATAGCCCCACCAGCCAAGGTTGAATGGGACGCCGGCGCGCCAGTAGCGGATGGTGATGAGCGTCGCGAGCGCCAGCCACCACAGGCCGAAACCCCACAGGCAGAGCCCGGCGACGACGCCGATCCCTTGCGCGACGGTACCGACACCGACCAGCCCGTGCGCCGCGAGGATCGCCGGCGCATCCGCCCCAAGCACCAGCATACCCAGCGCCCCGGTGCCGATCGGCCCCAGCGCGAGCCAGGAGGATGCCGCCATGCTCTCGTGCGGGAGCTTGTGGAGCGCCATGCGCAGGATCAGAATAGCGAGGATGCCAAACGCGACCGGCACCGAATAGGCCCACAGCACATACGAGGTCGCGAGCGTCACGATCTGCGCGTGGGGATCGGTCAGATGCGGCGCGAGCAGCCCGCCGCTGGCACCCGCCACTTCCGCTGCGACGACCGGCAGCAGCCATACCGCGGTCATGCCGTCCAGGCTGTGCTCGTGGCGGGTAAACATCAGGTAGGGGATCAACACGCCGCAGGCGAGCGACATGGCGACGTCGATCCACCACAGGACGTGTGCGACCGGCATGATGCCGTTACCGAATCGCGCGATCCCGAAGGCGAGACATCCGTTGATGATCGTCGCCAGGCCCATCGGGATGGTCCCGATGAACATCGACACGGTGTTGTGGCCGAAGATGCGCCGTGCCTCATGCCCGAACATCGCCCAGCGCGCGCCATAGAGACCGGCGAACAGGATGAAGAGCGCGATGTTGAAGAACCACAACACCTCGCCAATCGGTTTGAGCGCGGGGCCGATGCCGGGCACCTGCGGCAGCGCGAGAGCGAGGATGCCGGTGCCCATGGTCGCGGCAAACCAGTTGGGTGTGAACTGGCGGATCATCTCGCGCGGGTGATCGAGCCTGCTTAGCGGCTTGAGGCCGGTCAGGGCCGAAGGTGCGTCGGCAGTCATGCGACCTGCTCCTTGATGAGGTCCGTCAGCGCGTCGGCCGCGCGGGTGCGATAGCGTTCCTTGTGGCGCAGCGCGTGGAAGGCGCGATCGGGTAACTCAAGCGCCAGCTCGACCAGATCGCCGGCCTTGAGCGCGCGTGCGACGACCAATCGCGACAACACAGCGACGCCGGCACCGGCCTCGACCGCGGTACGCACCGCCTCGTTGGACGGCAGCGTCATCGCTACCGTCAGCTGGGCCGGATCAAACCCGCGCGTTCGCAGCACGTCCTCGAAGGTCGAGCGCGTGCCCGAACCCTGCTCGCGGACGATCCAGCGTGCAGCGCGAAGCCAGTCCTCGTCGACACGCTCGGCGTCCCTGCGTCCGACCAGCACCATCGGATCGCGTCCGACTTCCCAATGCGCCAGCGCTGGTTCGTCCACTTCGCCTTCAACGAAACCGAGTTCCGCCGCTCCGCTAAGGACCTGCGCTGCCGCGCCTTCGGTGTTGTCGATCGCCAGCTCGACCGCGATCTGCGGGTGGCGGTCGTGGAAGGCGGCAAGCCTTGCGGGCAACCAGTAGCTTGCGATCGTCTGGCTGGCGACGATCCGCAACGAACCACGGGCAAGCCCGGCATAGTCCGCCAGCATCGTCTCGGCATGCGCTGCCCGCCCCAGCACCGCGCGCGCTTCCTCCAGAAAGCCGCGGCCCGCTTCGGTCAGCTGGATGCCACGCCCGACGCGGTGAAACAGAGGAACCCCGTAGCGCGCTTCGAGGGCCGCGACCGCGCCGGAGGCAGCGGACTGCGTGACGTTCAGCACCTCTGCTGCCTTGGTGACGTGTTCGCGCTCGGCGACACCGACGAAGATTCTGAGCTGCTCCAGGGTCATGCAGCTTGTATCGCGCAAACTGATCGATACGACCAACCGTTCGATCTGTTTGTTCCAATCTGGATATCGGAACGATCGGTAATCCTTCGTCTGCGATAGTCTTGAAGGCTTGAAGCGATCCGCGCGCTTGCGGCGTTGGTTCGTCCATGACTGATATGATCGAGCGCAAATCCGATCCCTACAACGCCGAGCCGACGCCCGGCGCGCTGATCGAGCGGTTCCTGACGCCGCAGGCGCTGTTCTACGTGCGCAGCCATGGTGCAGTGCCCGATCTGCCTGCCGATCACCGGATCGCAGTGAGCGGGACGGGCATGGCGAGCCGCTCCTTCTCGGTGGAGGAACTGAAAAGCGCGTTGGCCACGCGGACGGTGACGGCAGTTCTCCAGTGCGCCGGCAACCGGCGCACGGATCTCCAGCAGGTCGCTAAAACGTCCGGCGACCCCTGGGACGTGGGCGCGATCGGCAATGCGGAATGGACCGGCGTACGACTGTCCGACGTACTGGATGCCGTCGGTGCGCCGAATGCGTCCGACCTGTTCGTGGCGTTCACCGGCGCGGACGAGGTGGACGTCGAAGGCGAGGAAGCATTGTTCGGGGTCTCGATCGCCATGGACAAGGCGCGGCAACCCGACGTCCTTATTGCCTGGGCGATGAACGGCGAGCCGCTGACGCCCGAACACGGCGCACCGCTCCGCATGGTGGTGCCGGGCTATGCCGGGGTGCGGAGCGCCAAATGGCTGACACGGATCGAGGTGCGCGAGACGCCATCCGACGCACCGATCCAGGCGCACGACTACAAGCTCTTTCCTGCCGATGTGACGAGCGACACCGTCGACTGGAGCCAGGGTCTGACCATCAATGCCATGCCGCTCAACGCCGCGATCTGCGTGCCCGGCTCTGGCGAAAGCCTGCCGGCCGGGGAGGTGCGGATCGAGGGCTATGCCATCGCCTATGATCGCCGCGTCTCTCGGGTCGAAGTGTCGGTAAACGGTGGTCGCGACTGGCAACAGGCGACGTTCACCGATGATCCGGAGGCGCACTGGGGTTGGCGGCGCTGGACCCTCGACGCCACGCTCGCCAAGGGGCGCCAGCACCTTGTCGTGCGCGCCTTCGACGAGACTGGACAGGGTCAGCCCGAGCGGCCGGATACGGTGTGGAACTTCGCCGGCTATCTGTGCACCGCCTGGCATCATGTGCACGTGCTGGTCGAATGATCGAAGCATCAGCGGCATCGGACCTCGGCTTCTGGATCGATGCGATCGGGCGGCTGGTGGTGGCGACCGCGGCTGGGATGGTGCTCGGCTGGGAACGCTCGCGCGAGAACCGGCAGATCATGGGATTGCGAACGCTGGGTCTGGTCGGTCTGGCGAGCTGCATCGCCGTGCAGGCGATCGTGCACAGTGGCTTGCCGAACGTAAACGCCGATGCCGCAGGACGGGCGATGCAGGGCATTCTGTCCGGCGTCGGCTTCATCGGTGCCGGCGCGGTGCTGCGGGTCGGCCAGGGTCAGGAAGTGCATGGATTGGCGACCGCCGCGTGCATCTGGGTCACGGCCACGATCGGCGCGGCAGCAGGGTTGGCGGTGTGGCCGCTCATCATCGGCGGGTTGAGCCTTGCGATGCTCGTACTGTTCGCGGGCGCTCCGCTCGAACGTCGCATTCGCGAGCGGGCCAGGCTGACTCCGGCAGAGGCCGACCGGAAGGATGCCGAGCGCAAGCCGTGATCCCGCTGGTCCGCCCAGTGCCTGTCGGCGCTAAGAAGCGGCCAGGCGCTATCAGGAGACAAGCCCCGCATCGGCCTGGCGCCGGACCTCATCGGCGATCGGATGCAGCTCGGCAGCGGGTCGCTCGCCCACTACACTATAGCCGATCCCGTCGACAGCCCATGTGACCCGGCCCATGGTCCCGCTGGACGTGCTGGTCATGCTTGCGCTCTTGTCGATTTGCATAGGCCTCGTCAGCACCGCGAGCTTTGACGCTTGCGGTCCATCGTAGAGGAGAAGAGCCGCAGGGCCGTGGGGCGTCGCGACCAATCGCCCCCCGCCATAGCGGTAACCGGCTGTGCTGAGGTCCGGGATGGTCACGCGCTCACCCAATCGGGCGGAGGTCCACCGGATCAGCATGGCGCGCTGGTCGGGGCCGATTTCCGCCGGTCGTATCCGGTCGGCGGCATAGACACGGAAATTGTCACTCGCCTCGTTGGCCAGCGCCGCGATGCCCGCGCGGGGTTCGCCGCTCCAACGCGCACTCGACCAGCCCCCGCCAAACCCGACCGCCAGCAGAAGCGACGCGGCGATGGCGAGTTGCCAACGCGGTTGGCGTTGCCGTCCCCTGATGGCTGCGACGCGCATCGTCGCCGGGATAGGTTCATCCGCGATTGGAGCGAAAAGCGATGCAAGGGCTCGCGCCTGCTCCGCCTGCTCCCGCAAACGGGCATGCACGTCCGGCTGGCCTTCAAGGTAAGCGTCGACCAGACGCTGCCGCTCGGGCGACAGCCTGCCATCGATCCACGCGGCCAGATCGTCCTCTCCGATCGGGCTGGTCATCGAATACTCCTTAATCGTGGCCGTTCACCCTCCCGGAGGAGCGTCGCCAGACGGTCGCGCCCCCGCGATATGCGCGACATCACCGTTCCCAGCGGCACACCGACGACGGCAGCGACTTCCCCATATGACAGACCTTCGACGGAAATGAGGAGCAGCACCGTCCGCTGCTCCTCGGGCAACGCATCAAGTGCGCGCAACAGGTCTCGGTGGTGCAGGCCTGCGTCCTGATCGGCCGGGAGGCCGAGAGCAGCGTCGTCCACGAGGTGGAGCGGAACCGCCGTACCTCGCCGGACATGCTGCCGCTTATGATCGACCAACAGATTATGCAGGATTGCATAGACCCAGGGGCGAACCTCCGTCCCGCGTCGTTGCCGCCAGCGCCCGACCGCGCGCTCAAGGCAATCCTGCACCAGGTCATCCGCCATCGCCTGATCGCGCAACCACGACCGGGCATAACGGCGCAGACCGGGGACCAGGGGCTCGATCGCGGCGGCAAGCGGGTCCATCTCAGTCGCGCTGCACCTGCACGATGCGGCCCGGTGCGCCATTCACCACCTCGGCGACCGCCAGAAAGCGCCGGGGGGCCGCTGCACTGCCCTGAACGATCTGCCGGATCGGACCCGATGCGTTGACGATCGCCGCACCTGCCGGATTGCTCATGAAGTTCGCAAGCGGCTCTACCGCACCGCTGCCGTCCGCGTTGGCGGTGAGCACGAGCATGTAAGGCTTCTTGGGCTGCAGACCGGTAACGGCACTCTGCACGACCTGAATGATGCCCTGGTCGAAGAGGGTAATGCTGCTTGCCGCACCATTGCCGCCAACCGGCCCCATGTTCAGATGCACCGCCTTGCCTGCCGTACCGAGCGGTTGGAGATTGTCGGTGCCGGGGCCTGTCGGAACAGCGTTCGGCACATAGGCGATCGCCTGCGGTGCCTGTCCGACCGGCACGGTGGCAACGACCTTGTTGCCGGCGGTGTCGATCGCGGCAAGTTCATCGGCATTCTCCAGCCCGACATAGATGCGCCGGCCGTCGCCCGATGGCCAGACGCCGTGCGGCATCTTGCCGACCGGGATGGTGGCGACAAGCGCGAAGTCGGACGTGCGGAACACCTTCACCGCGTTTTCCCCGCCCACCGTGACATAGGCGAACTGTCCCCTGACCGTGCGGGCGAAGTTGACGTGATTGGTGATCGGTCCGGTATCCAGCACCTTGAGGATCGCGAAAGGCGGCCTGGCATCGAATGCGACCGTCTTGCCGATGTCCTTCAGCGTGAACCACACCTGCTTGCCGTCCGGCGTCGCGGCGATGTTGGGACAGAACGGACTCGGCTGCGCCACCTGTCCGACCTGCGCGTGGGTCGAGACATCGAACACGGCCAGCACCGGATTGAATGAGGAACAGACATAGCCGTATCGGCCATCGGGAGAGAAGATCGTCATGCCCGGACCACCGGGCGTCTTGATGCGACCGGTCTCCTTGTACGTCGTGGGGTCGAGCACGGCGATGTAATCCTCGCCGCGTACCGTAACCCACACCTCCTTGCCGTCCGGCGTGAAGAACGCCTCATGCGGACTGCGCCCGACATAGGTCGTGTGCTTGACGGTGTTGGTGGCGGTGTCGATCCACGACACGGCGTTGGATCCGATCGACACGACCGCCAGTGTTTTCCCGTCCGGCGAGAAGCCGAGGCCGTGAACCAGCACCTGCCCCTTGTAGAGCGGGGAAAAATTCATCGGCTGCGGATCGCCGAGCTTGATGACGCCGAGCAACCTGTTGTCGGCCGGGTCCGTTACCGACACCGTGTTGGAGAATTGTTCGGATGCATAGACGCGGTCGCGGTGGCTGACAGGCACGTCCTTGGCGTTCCACGGCGCCTGCTGAGCCATGGCAATGCCCGGTGCGGCGCTCATCAGCAAGGCGGCCGAGCGCAGGAAGGTCCGGATCATGTCAGTGCTCCATATGGCTGTGGTGGTCGCCGCCCTGCGTCGGGGCTGGCGTCGAAGGGGGTAGCGGCTGACCGATCGCCAGCTTCATGGCGGCGATCTCCTGCTGCTGATCGATGATGATCTCCTGCGCGATGCGCTTGAGCTGCTCGTTATGGCCGTAGCGCAGCTCTGCCACCGCCATATCAATGGCGCCCTGGTGATGCGGAAGCATCATCGCGACGAAATCGCGGTCGACGTCGCCGGACGGCTTGACCATCATGCCCGCCATCATCCGGTCCATCGCGGCAGATACCATGCTGGCGTAGCCATCGGCGGGGGCGGCCGCGACTGCGCCGGTGAGCATGGCCGAAGCAGTCAGACCCAGCATCCAATTTCGTCTACGCATAAGCCTCCGGCGCATCAGTCTCGAAAGCGTAGACGACGCCCGTCGGGGTTTATTCCATGGGTGAGCCGATTATTGATCCTCAGCAAAACAATGGTCTCGTCGTGACCCTGCCGTTGGTTGACCAGGTCGCCGTCGGACAGCATATGCTCGGGCACGGCGATGGATTTCCGCCGGGCCATTCGGCCGAACCGCCCTCGCAAGGGCCGATGATTCCTACCAGGCGCCGCAAGGCAGCAAGGAGGAATCATGCGCGCGACATTTCGCAATCTCTACGACCAGTTCAACATGGCAGCGTTCATTCGCGATCGCCGCACCCATGCCATGTCGGTGCTGCGGTGGGCTTTGATCCTGGTCCCGATGGCCGCAACGGTGGGAACGCTCTGCGCGGCCTTCCTGTGGAGCCTCGATGCCGTGACCCGGCTTCGCTTTGCCTTTCCCGGGCTGCTCTACCTGCTACCGATCGGCGGGTTCATGGTCGGACTGCTCTACCATCTGACAGGGCGCTCGGTCGAAGGTGGCAACAATCTTATCGTCGAGCAGATCCACGAACCGGGGGGCGGCGTGCCGCTGCGCATGGCCCCGCTCATTTTCTTCGGCACGGTCGTGACACATCTGTTTGGTGGATCGGCGGGGCGCGAAGGCACCGCCGTGCAATTGGGCGGCAGTCTTTCCGGCGGGTTCGGGCGCGCCCTCAAGCTGGATACGCAAGCAACGCGCATCCTGCTGATGACCGGGATCGCGGCAGGGTTCGGCGCAGTGTTCGGGACGCCGATTGCGGGAGCGGTCTTCGCGCTGGAGGTGCTGGCGATTGGCCGGGTCGAGTATCGCGCGCTGGTGCCGTGCCTGGTCGCGGCACTGGTCGGCGACTGGACCTGTCTTGCCTGGGGCATTCACCACGGTATCTACCAGGTCGATGCGACAGTGCCGGTCGACGCTCTAATCGTCATCAAGGCTGGCGTCGCGGGCGTCGTATTCGGGTTGGTCGGACTAGCTTTTGCGGAGGCCAATCATGCGTTTGGCGGATGGCTGAAGCGCATGGTGCCTTATGGCCCACTACGACCCGTCATCGGTGGCGTGGCCGTGATCGCACTGGTCTGGCTGTTCGGAACGCGCGACTATCTCGGCCTTGGCACGCTCGCCGCGACATCGGACGGCCTGACCATCGCCAGCTTCTTTGGTCCCGACACCCATCCATGGAGCTGGGCGCTGAAGCTGCTCTTTACCGTCGTGACCCTGAGCGCTGGCTTCAAGGGCGGAGAGGTGACGCCGCTGTTCTTCATTGGCGCGGCGCTCGGCAATGCGCTCGCGCCCATGTTCGGAGTGCCGACGGGGGTCTTCGCGGCGATCGGCTTCGTTGCGCTGTTCGCGGGTGCTGCCAACACGCCGCTTGCCTGCACGTTCATGGGGATCGAATTGTTCGGGGCGGCCTATGCTGTGCCGATCGCGGTCGCATGCTTCGTCGCCTACCTTTGCTCGGGTCATAACGGCATTTATCTGTCGCAGCGCGTCGCAGTCCCCAAGGTGCCTGCTGCGCACCTCACACCCGGTGCGACCCTGCGTGATGCCCGCACGCACCGTGCTTCCCGCCGACGCTCGCGCGTCTGATCCTGCTTCCTATCGAAAGGCCCGTTATGCCTGATCGTTTCACCGTCCAGCACCGCGAGGTTGGAATGCTGCGCATCTATTTGAAGCCGTCTGACAAGGTCGGCCCACGTCGCTTCTGGGGTGCGAAACCTTTCTATCGCGAGCTGATCCGCACCGCGAAGGCGGACGGCATCATCAACGCCGTCGCGCAGAACATGCATTACGGCTTCAGCAATCGCGGCCCGGCGGCATTCAACCGTTCCGATCCTGAAGCTGACTGGCAGGAAAGTCCCCACTTGGGAGCACCTCAAGGTTTGTGACACGGACAGCGGTAAGCTGAACAGGTAGCGAACAGGGCGGCTCAGGCCACCTTGGCTCCGGGTCCGCCGGCGATGTTGAGTGCGCGGTAGCCGTCTTGATCGAG
>NZ_JBIQFL010000018.1:0-37290 GCF_045369135.1 Sphingomonas sp. 179-I 2A4 NHS
GGTGGGAAAATGCGCCGACCACACGCGAGTTGGCCAGGATGATGTCCGCGATGATCGACATCTACTGCGCCAGTTACCCTGCCGCGCCGGCGGCGGTGACGCTGGATATCGATGACACCTGTGATGTTGTTCATGGCTATCAGCAGCTCTCCTTCTGGAACGGGCATCATGGCGAGCGCTGCTTCCTGCCGATCCATGTCTACGACACTGCCACCGGCCGACCGGTGGCGATGCTACTGCGCACCGGCAAGACACCGTCGGGCGCCGAAGCTGCCGGCCACATCCGGCGCCTGGTGCGCCATCTGCGCCGGCACTGGCCCGAAACGCACATCACCATCCGCGGCGACGGGCACTATGGCCGACCCGAGGTCATGGCCTTTTGCGAGCCGGCCGGCGTCGATTACGTGTTCGGCCTGCCAACCAACGCCGCGCTGCGTGCTGATCCCGAAATCGTCGCTGCCGCTGATGCCTGCGCGGTTAAGCGGGCTCAGCGCCAATACCCGGTCCTGCGCAACTATGCCGAGACCCGCTACGGCGCGAAGAGCTGGAAGTGCCAGCGCCGCGTCGTCGCCCGGATCGAGGCCAGCACGCTGGGCATGGATATCCGCTATGTCGTCACCTCGCTGGCCGAAGGCTCGGCTGAGCAAATCTACGACACCCTCTACTGCGCTCGCGGCAACGCCGAGAACCTGATCAAGCGCCACAAGACCCAGCTCGCCAGCGATCGTACCTCGTGCCGATCTGCCAACGCCAACCAGATGCGCATCATCCTGCACACCGCCGCCTACTGGCTCGTGTGGCGCATCCAGCAGGAAATCCCGAAGGCTGCCCCGCTCGCCGTTGCCGAGTTCGCAACGCTGCGCCTGCGATTGCTCAAGGTCGCCGCCCGCGTCATCGAAACCGCTACGCGCATCCGCGTCGCCTTCGCGTCAGCCTGCCCCGATGCCAGCCTGTTCAGAGCCATTGCCACCGGCCTCCGGCCGGCACCCACATAACTAGCCCGGCAGTGCCGCCGAAAGCCCAAGCCCTCGTCCTTCAACCTCGAAAAGCCCATTGATCCTGACGCGGTGAAAAAACGCCGCCGGAGGCGCTTGCCCTGATCACCCGGCGACCGACAAATCATGCTCGGACGAACCCAGAGCGGTGGCCTCATGAATAGTGGGGTTAAGCCTCTACCCAGGTTGGAGATGCCGCAGTACCGCAGCGTTCAACCGGCGCCTCAGCGGGATATCGATGCGCGTGGCCATGAACCAGGACGCGGTGCAGAGTGCAGCCAGCAGGAGAATCCCGGACCAGGGAGCGGGTAATTGCGGCAGACCTGGTAGAAGTTTGGGCAGGCCCATTACCCCAATCGTGAAGACGGGGATTTGCAAGACATAGATGGGATAAGAAATTTCCCCGAGGAAAGCGCACATTCCTCGGCTTGGTACAGGGTTGCGTCCAATCGAAGCGGCTACAATCAGTGGAAAGACGAGCAGCACGCAGGCCGCATCGAATAACCCCCGCAAAACAGGTGATATGGGTGAACCAAGGGCACCGACCGTGATTGCGATGATGATGATTTGGGGTAATTTCACGGAAAATAGCGGTGCTAGTTTTCCTGTCTCCCGCGCGCGATGAATCAAAACTCCGACAAAGAATGAAAAGGTGACCCTGATTGCGGCAAGATGAGCATCAGGCCAATATGCTCCTCCATTGAGATTGCCGCGAACGAGCGCCAATGCCAAAAGCATCAAACCCGATATACCAACGATCACTCCCAGTCGTTTGTGAGTTAGAACCCCAAAACCAAAGCCGTAAGCAGCGTTCGCGAACAGCTCGAATGAAAGAGTCCAAGCTACGAAGTTGGCAGGAAACAGCGGTTGGTAGGGGATGCCCACAGGCGGCGATGGCAACATCACGAAGTTGAAGACGCTGGACAGTATTATCTCTGCTGCGAGATGATCGTTTCGATAATAGTATGCTAATTCAACGGTGCCCAGCGCCAGGGCCAGGATATAGAATGGGTAAAGGCGTATCAGCCGAGTGACGATGAACGCTCTGCCACCCATTCCGTCTTGAAGCCTTACATCGTAAGCGCGGGCGAGCACGAAGCCGCTCATGACAAAAAACAGGTCAACGGCAAGGTATGCTCCGCTCGCTACGAAAGGCGCAAAGGCTTGCGGATAATGCAAGGTGATGACGCTCATAGCGGCGAGACCGCGTAGAACGTTGAGGATATGAAAGGACCGTGATCGCTCTTCCGCCGTTCGTTCGGCGCGATGCGTTGCAACACAGGCCATCTCGTGATCCCCAACCGCGGGCCGACCCCAAGGTTGTCTGAACATGACAGGCCGCATCTTATTTTACGCGACGGCGAAGCTTACCCCTCAGGGTTCTTCGGCGGTGCACGTTCCAGAGGCGCACACGAGCAGACCGGCAAGCCTCTTCGCCCCGAGCAACGCGGCTGCGCCGGTCCCCTTAAAACATCGGCAATCTGTCCTAAGGTTTTTTAACCATCTCGTAACGCTTCCCAGCTACCGTTTCGCTTGGGAGATTGTTGTGAGCAATATTTCGGTCAGTGATGTCATGGCCTTGCGAAGTGCGGTTCTCGACCGGAATTCCGCCCTCCGAAATGTCGTCAACAGCAGTGCGGCGTCGCCGGCAAGCGCTGGCGGGATTGCAAGGCCTACGTTTGATGCGGCCATGAGCCAAGTGCTGCAAAAAGTTGAAGGCCCTGGCTCAGTTGGCTCGGCTACTGGAGCGAATAGCAGCTTCGCATCGACAATTGTAGAACAGGTGCTAAAAGTAAACGAAACAGGTGCAAAGGCCGGGGCGTTGACGGTCGCCTATGAACGGGGCGAAACCACCGATATCGCAAAGGTTATGCTTGCCCGGCAAGCGGCTTCAATCGGGTTTGAGGCGACGCTGCAAGTGCGCAATAAGGTTCTCTCAGCGTACAAAGACATAATGAGCATGGCAATTTAACAAAAACCAGATCGGTAGGTGTGCAGTCCAATATCATTTCCTCGAACTGCGTGCGCGCGCGAACAGCCTAAGGAAATCAGCTTTGTCGATAGCGCCCACTACCAGCACCGATCCGGCAAGGTAGCCCGGTGTCCCCGCCAGCCCGAGGGTGAGAGCCTGCGCCCCATTGGCACGCAGCTGCGCCATGATCTGCTGGTCGTGTGATACTAGGTAAGCACTCATACGCTTCCAATTACCGCCTGCTTTTTCGACGATATCTTGCAAAACGCTGTCGCTGATGGTTCTGCTGTCGATCATGAGCTGCTTGTGAACCGCCGGGTAAATACCCTGCTCGGCACTTGCGAGCGCAACTTGCGCAGCGCGCTCCGAGGGCGGTCCGAAAATTGGCCAGTCCTTGTAGATGACGCGGACATCTCCGTCGCTCAGGATCGCTTCCTCCATGGCCGGGAATGCACGCCTGCACGCAGGGCATCGATAGTCGGTAAAGGCCGCCAAACGGAGCGACGCTGTAGGCGGGCCACTCGCAGGAGATCTTCGGTCGTCGAAGATAGCCGCCAGTGCCTCGGGATTAGCGACATCCCGGCCGATCGGTGCAGTTCGTTTCAGGACTGAGCTGACGGCCCATCCACCGGCAATCAGGGTCCCGAGTTGCAGCATCTGTCGTCGATCTAAGGCCATGGTCAATCTTTATGCCCTTCAACCTCAACCGCTAACGAATACGGGAACCTGGACCGACTGGAATGGTTAACGGCTTCTGAACGGATCGATAGATGTAGCGGCTCGCAATGATGATCGCCTGGAACTGCAATAAAGGGGTCGGTACATAGAACGGACCCAGATATACGCTCGGTTTTTGAGAGCATGCCTGGCTTGAGGCTTAGCTCTCGTTAGCGCTCGAGACCGTTGAAAAAGGCTTGCGCGAAATCGGCGTGGCGGATGGCTGGTGACGCCGGCCACCGGGGATACGCCGCGTATCAGGCCGCCGCGGCCTGCCGGGCGAGCAACTGAAGGTTGTATGCCGCGGCAGCCATGGTGAACTCCTCGGCGGCTCCTGACAGGCCCCGCAGCTTGAGCGTTCGTAGCCCCAGGTTGCGTTTCAGATGGCCGAACACGCGCTCGATCCGCTGTCTTCGACGCCGTGCGTGCACATAGGCCTTGGTGCCGGCAAGGGCGCGCACGGTATCGCGGGCTTCCTCGCTGACGAGCCGGGTGACACCCCGCTTCGGACCGATGGTGCATTGCGGCTTCAGCTCGCAGGCGGCGCAATCGGCCGGCCGGCTTCGGTAGACGCGCACCTGCTTGGTCCGGTTGGTGCCGCAATAGCCGAGCAGCTTGTCCGCCGGACAGCGGTAGGCATCCGCTTCCCGGTCGTAGCGGAAGGCATCCCGGGTGAAGAAGGCGTCCCGCTGGCGGGTCCGGTCGATGACCGGGATGTATGGCGTGATGTTCCGGTCGATCAGCCAGCGGAGCAGCGGACCGCTACCATACGCCTTGTCGGCCGAGAGACTGGCGGGTTCGATGCCCAGCCTGATGCCGGCGCGTGACACCAGCGTCCGGGTCGCCGCCACCTCGGCTGCGAAGCGGGCGGGCGTGGCCTCCACGTCGAGGATGCAGTCGGTGTCGAGGTCAAGCAGGGGGTTGATGGCGTATGCGTATCGCGCCGGTCCGTGCTTGCAGGTGAGCGCCGCCTGCGGGTCGGTCGGCGATATGCTGGTCGGATCGACGGGCGCCGGTTCGTCGGGGCCCGGCGGCAACGCGGCATCGAGCGCCGCCAGGTATTCGGCGACGGGTCGCGATATGCTTTCCCTGCCACGAAGCTCGTCTGCGGCGTCGGCCCCCTTCAGCTTCTTCTCGCGGCTGGCGTCGGCCATGATCGTGCTGCCGTCCACCGCCACGTCGCGCCCCGCCACTAGCCCGGCCACGGCGCATCGTGCGACCACCTGCTCGAACAGCAGGCGATGCAGGTCGCAGGTGCGGAAGCGGCCGTGCCGGTTCTTGGAGAAGGTGGAGTGGTCGGGCACCCGGTCGGCCAGATCAAGCCGGCAGAACCAACGATAGGCGAGGTTGAGGTGCACCTCCTCGCACAAACGCCGTTCCGAGCGGATGCCGAACAGATAGCCAACCAGCAGCATCCTGAGCATCAGCTCCGGGTCGATCGAGGGTCGCCCACTCGCGCTGTAGCTCGACGCCAGTGCCTCGCGCACGAAGCCGAAGTCCAACACGCCGTCGATGCGTCGGAGCAGGTGGTCAACCGGCACATGCTCATCAAGCCGGAAGCCGTAGAACAGCGCGCCCTGTGCCACCTGCCGTCCCATCATGTCCGTGATCCCTTGCCGTCTGCCAAGAGTGAATCACGCCTCCATCGCCGTCGCAAGCACGCGTTTTTCAACAGTCTCGCTCGGATATGACATCGGTCATCGCGGCAACCAGTTCGCCCGTCGCTCCTCCAGCTTCCCACGCATAGACAGACAGTACTAGTGGTGCTTCTGCAGCGAAGATGGGGCTGGTGCGAACGGCATGTGCCCCCGTCGTGCTGATCGGCAGAACTGATACTCCTAACCCGGCCTCAATCGCTGACAAGGCTACATTTACGCCGCGATGGCATTTTCTGCTGCGGTCGAAGCGCTCAACATTGTTTCGAGGCGACGGGCAGAGAGAAGCGCGGCCTTAACGGACCGGAGCGTTTAGCGTTTCAAGGGTCAACGGCGCTGAAAACCTTGCTGACCCCCATCGCCGGCACCGTGTGTCGGCAGGCAGGGCGTATCGCGATGCTAGATGAATATGTAGGTCTGCTCAACGTAAGACAGCGCATCCCGAAAAAGCGGTCCGGCCCCTAATAACCTTAGACGGTATCCGGGTCCCCCCAAGCAGAGGAATTGCGTCATTTTCCGTCCGTTTCCCGGAATATGGTATGAAGCCACTTTAACAGGAGCGTCGCTGACAAGATGGCAATCCAAGGAACTAAAGGGTCCGTTTGTTCGGATGAGCCTACCTGAGCGAACCCAATTGCGACGATCAGTGTAGCCATCGTAACGGCTGTTAACAATATTTTGCCAGCTCTCGCTTCTGCTCGCCAGAGTAAATCTACAAGCAGAGCTATGGTTAGGGAAAGCAAAATACTAATAAAGCTAATAATCAGGAGCTCCAATTCTGCTTAGTAGAAAAAGCTGAATATATTTGTAATAATAAAAACTTACTGGGGTCGGTTCCGGCTGAGGGCGAAATGACACCCTAAGTGGACTGACTGGGTTGGGGGTAGGCGGCATTCGCGACGCCAGCGAAACTGGCTATGCAGCCCGGACAGGCCGTGTGATGTATGAGCATGATCCGATCTGCCTGCATCGCCGCTGCGCTCGTCCTCGGCCAAGCCGCGCCCTTGGCGGCACAGGACGCTCCGCGGGCATACGATTTCCAGGAACGGACTCGCGCACTTGCATTCGACCCGGTCCGCTTCTTTCCCGAACGGTCCGAACCGGCAATGGCGGTCCGCTACCTGGGAGACGATTACGGCTTTCCGGTTTACGCGATCGCAGTCCGTAGGGGCTGCACCGATGCCGACCTAGGCGAGGCACGCCGGACATGCGGAGATCGCCTGATAGCCCGGATGGTCCGTTCACCCTACGTAGGCAAACCGCCAAGGGCGCGAGTCCGCGGGCAGCGACTATTTGCCATGATCGCAAAGTCACCGCCGCAAAGCGATGATGCCCTGCTCCGTTTGCTCGATAAGGCGGGACTGGAGTGGCTAGAGGCCGACATTCGCAAATGTCCCACTGCAATGGCGCACCTCGCGACTGGACAAGACCTCAGGTTCTCGTCCGTGTTAAATCAGACCCGCCAGATGGCCCCTGTGCATTATTTGGACACAGACTCACGGTAGGCCGACACCGGCTGGTGCCTGCCAGTTTTTGCGGGGATCGAAGCGCTATTTGCGCAGCTTCTCGATACCGAGTTCTCGCCACATCCAGGTGAAATCGTAAGTGGCCATCGGATCATTCGGATCCGGCTGACTGCCGCTGCGGTTCTCCAGATGCTTCAGCCATGCCGAAAGACGTTGGCGGCCCGCTGCGGTCCGGGCTGCAGCGCGCGGCGTGATGTCGCCTAGCATGCCGACGGGCTCGTCCAGCGTAGCGCGATACTGACGATCGAGCATGGCATGGACGAGTGGGGTTGCCACCTCAGGCGCGATGGCTGGTGCCGGCTCAGGCCGGTTTTCACGATGTGCGGTCATGGCCTGTTCGACAGTCTCGATCGTGCTAAGCGGCGTGCCGACCAAGTCGCCCAATGTGTCTGCCAGGAGGGCCGTGCCGCGTGCCGCACGCTCGGCGGAGGTAACGGCCAGGATCAGCGCGCGCCCTTTCAGCTCGATATTGCCCAGCACCGGCGTGCCGTCCATCATCGTCACACCCCAGGCCATGTGGCCTGTGCCCTTCCGGGTCGATGTCGTTTTTTCGCCAAGCCAGTTCCAGACATGCGAAGTTTCGCGCTGCATGGCTGGCAAAAGATCGAGCTGGTCGCCGATCAGCGCATGGGTTGCGCCCCGCGCAAAGGGGAACCGGACGCGGTGGAACACCACTTCCTCACCATCGCCGTTGTGCAGCGTCGGTACGGTCATCGCACCCATTGCCCGGGGCACGACGTCGAACAGCCATGCCGTACTGAGGAGTGAAGGAAGCGCGCGCAGCTTGGCGTCGGTGAGCGCCAGCTGGCTGCACGGACTGCGCTTTCCCTCCACGCGCCGAAGATCGGCCATGAGAGCGTCGGTTGCCTCCATCGTGAACGATAGCACCCCACCCGATAGGAGATGCTTTCCGCCCACAATGACGACCCGCGTACCGATCCTGTCCCATTGTTTGAGCGTCTGCGAGGCGCTGCGTTCGGTGACGCGGACCGCGTCACCGCCCCGGATGAGATCACGAACAAGAAATCCGCTGCCAGCCTCGACGTCGCTGACCTCGTAGAGGCTCATGACCGAAGATTGCAGCGCACGCATATAGAGCTTGGCGGGGCCGGCCTCATTCCAGCCGCGACGTCGGATATAATCGTCGACGAGGTTCAGCGCGCCGGGTTCGACGGTCCGCGTCAGGAGATCTTCGAACGCGCATCCCCACAGTACGCCGGCCCAATGGTCGCTGACGATCTCGACAAGGTCTTCGAACTCGAACTCGAATTCCTCCATCGCCGGTCCAAGATGATCGTCCAGGGCATCGCGCAAATGGTCGGCCCAGGCGGGCGATGTGGCGAACTTCATGATGCCGGACAGGTCATGGCCGCGCTTCATACTCACTCTCCTTGCTGCTGGCGGTGCGCGGCCACGATGCGCGAAACGGTAGGGGCTGTTGAAAAATGCGCCGCTGGTGGCCGGGTCCGGTTGGGGGCGGAATGACACCCCAACGCATAGCGATCCCGTCTCGCATGGGATCTAATAACGGGACGGCCTCAACCGTCCCAAATGGCGAATTGTGGGGACATCGCTGTCGGGCAGCTATCGGACCCCTCGGTGCAGATAGCTTCCGTAGGCGGACCTTTCCTGCACATTGTATCTCGAACGGGGTTGATGAACGTTGCCCGCGCTAATGGCGGCTCCGGGCGACCCGAATGCCAATGTTCGGAAAACGGCCGGGACTGTTGAACAAGGCCTGACGCCTGCCCTGAGCGTCTCAGCTGGGATGTGCACGCTTCGTCGACGGTCAAACTGCGGCGACGCGGATTCTCGACACGAGGAGCCAAAAGTTACTTGCATTGCAAGGTAATGTTCCGCATAACCCTTGCATGACAAGGCAATCCGATGATTCGGCCGACGCTATAGCCCGTTGGGAGGTTCAGCTGCGGAAGGGCGTGCTGGAGTTCGTCATTCTGCTGTCGCTCGCCGAGCGTGAGCAATATGGCTTCGAGCTGATTTCCGGCATCGCCAGGCGCGCCACGCTGGATGTGCCCGAAGGCACCCTTTATCCACTCATGCTGCGACTGGCGAAGGATGGCCTGATCGCCGCCCGCCTAGGCGATGGTGATGGCGGTGCGCCGCGGAAATATTACACCTTGACCCCGCAGGGGCGAGCGACGCTCGATGCGATGCGTCCATCCTGGGTCAAGCTCAGCACTTCGGTTCAGCATATGATCGATGGAGTTCCCGCATGACGCCCGCCTTCGTCGATCCAGCAGCCGAACGTCTGTGGCGCGCGTATTTCGCCGACGTCGACCGGATCATAGCGCGCTCCGGACCCGGCGCAGAGGATTTACGCGAAGACCTGCGTGATCATCTGGCTGAAAGTTACAGCAGCGAAGGAAACGGAGCCGAGGTCGATCGCCTGCAAGCCGCCATCAATCGGCTGGGCCGGCCTGCCGATTATCTTCACCCGTTGCTCGCAGACGAACTGCTGATGCACGGCAGCCGCACCTACCTGTAGGTGCTTGCAATCGTAGCGGCGTTTGCTTGCAAACAGAGCCTTTTTTTGCTCGGATTATCTGACAACCGGCTCGGCGATCTGCTCGCGCTATCTGCCAATGTGCTCGCCATCATCCTGCGCTGCTCGCAATCATAAAGGTCTGCTCACATTATCTGCCAGCGGGAGTGGCGTCAGCGTGGCACCCGGATGGAGCCGTCCGCGATCCCTTCGGCGATATTTGAGAGCATGACGGCGTAGCGGTGCAGGCCGGGGAAGCGACCGGCGTTTCTCTCGATCTCTTCGCCGTATCCGGCATCGAGCAGCGCCTTGAAGTCCGGCATCACGTCGAACATGCCGCCGAGCAGATCGATATCGGAAGCACCGATCAGCAGCAGGGCATTCGCATGGGCGTCGAGGCGTTTCATCGTCTCCAGCATTTCGGTTTTGGTCATCGCACCCTTTCCGCTTGCGTGGTGTCATCGCCTATTATGCGCTGGCCCTGTTCGCGAAAACCTTCCTTTCTGACGACCTCGCGGGCGGGCCATGACGACAACGCATTTCTGCGGCCCGCCGCTTGTCAGAACTGTTCTGGAAACCTGCTTCGCAAAAGCGCTTGCCGGCTACGGGTTTGGAGAGCCCATTGGCACGGAGCGTGAGCACAACGCCCCGTTTGCAAGCAGCGCCGGATGATGGCGAGCACACTGGCAGATAATTCGAGCAGGACGCTCCCCGCCAGTGGCAGAAAGCGTGAGCAGGAAATCAGGCTGTTTGCGAGCACACGCCGCTATGATTGCAAGCGCCTACAGCTATTCCGCACGGTTGCGCCAGTACGGCGCGAAGGATGGGCGAGTGATGAAGCTGGCAGCGGCCTGCCGGCAGGCAGGCTATCGCTATTGATCTCACCGCGCGATCGGCACCTGATCGATCCGCGTGGTCCAGGACGGGCTCTTGAAAGCACGCTTGGTGTCGTAGCTCTTCTGGCCAAAGCCCTCGGAGGCAAGCCGCATCGTGTTGCGGCCGAACCGCCCGTTGAGCCCGTCGATCGCGGCGAGCAGGGCAGGGGATCGCGGATCGGGCACCGCGAACAGGTCGGCCTGGTGCGCGGTCATCGGCTCCAGCCCCTCGAGCATGACGCCGCACTTGGTGTAGACGCCGCCAGTTTCGTACATGACATCCGCCATGCGGCCCGCCATACCGCCGATCACGCGCGGATCATTGGTCGCCGGCGACAGCCGCGCTATGCGCGAGGCGGACGGCGCGTTGGGCTTGAACCGGCTTCCGTGGGCAAAGGCGATCAGGCGGGTGGCAGCGAGATCCTGCGCGCGGATCTTCTCGGCCGCGCGGACCGCGCGGCGCACCATCGCCTCGCGCAGCGCCGCGACCTCGCGCACCGGCTCACCGAAGCAGCGGGTCACCGCGGTCGCCTTGGACGGGGGCGGCTCCGGCTCGAAATCGGTGCATTCGACGCCGTTCAGCTCGCGCACGAGCCGCTCCAGCATCACCGTCCCCACGTCGCGCGCGACCTCCGGGGGGAGGGCGGCAAGATCGGCCGTCGTCCTGACGCCGAGCGGTCGCAGCCGCTCGGTCATCGCTCGCGCGATGCCCCAGACCTCCTCGACCGGCCATTGCGCGAACAGGCGCCGCCGCAGCTCGATGTCGTGCAGGTCGACCACGCCCTTCCAGACCTTCTCCGACGCCTTGGCGAGGGCGTTGGCAACCTTGCTCAGCGTCCGGGTCGGGCCAAGCCCGATGCGGATCGGCAGGCCCGTCGCACGCTTGACGGCCGCGATCACGCGGTGCGCGGCCGCCACGTCGCCCAGGCCGTTCGGGAGCACCGGCAGGCGAAAGAACGATTCGTCGATCGAGTACACCTCGACCGTGCAACTGTGCTCGGCGAGGACCTGATTGAAGCGACGATTCATGTCGGCATACAATTCGTAGGAACTGCTGCGGTATTGGATGCCATGCTCGCGGACGATATCACGAATCTTGAACATCGGCGCACCCATCTTGATGTGCAGCGCCTTGGCCTCCTCGGAGCGCGCGATGGCGCAGCCGTCCCCGTTACTCAGCACGATGAGCGGTTTATCGCGCAGCGACGGGTCGAATACCCTCTCCGACGAGCAATAGAAGTTGGAGACGTCAGCGATCGCCCACATGGCGGTCAGCCCTGCAGGTTGCGCACGGAGGCGCGGACGACGCCCCACACTTCGACACTCTCATCCGCGATCACCGCGTCGTAGCGCATCCGCGCGTTGCGGGCCTCGAGGACCGGCTTGCCGTCGCGCCAGACCAACTGGCGGATCACGAAGCCCCCGTCGACCACGGCGATGACGATGCGGCCGCTAACCGGCGTGGCGTCGCGATCGACCACCACCACGTCGTCATCATAGATTCCAGCGTCGATCATGGACTGTCCGCTGACCCGGAACACGAAGCTGGCGGCGCGGTCGAGGCGCAGCAGCGCCACGAGATCGATCGCGGTTTCCTCCCAGTCCTGGGCAGGCGAGGGGAAGCCAGCGCCGGCCGCGCTCACCACCCTCAGGCGAAACGCTGGCGGCAGATCGGCGATCGGCATCGGTTGGGACAGGGGAATCACACACGCGGACATGCGCGCATGATATGCTGGATAAGAACATGAAGGGAACGAGATTTTCCTTTTGTTCTCATTTCGCATGACTCATAGAGTCATGGATGCCGATCCGCCCCGAAAACCGCTGGCTGTACCCGATCGACTGGCCGCTGCTGTCGGACCAGATCCGGTTCGTGCGGGCAGGAGGGCGCTGCGAACGCTGCCGGCGACCGCATCTTCGGCACGTCGCGCATCTGGGCGATGGGCGCTGGTGGGATAGCGAAGCGCGATGCTGGCGATCGGGAGAGGGGCGACGGGTGAAGGTCGGCGACCTCTTCGCGCTCGACGTCGTGCGGATCACCTATGTCGTGCTGGCCTGCGCGCATCTGGATCATGATCCTGGCAATAGCGCGCCGCGCAATCTCGCCGCGCTATGCCAGCGATGTCACATGCTCCACGATGCCGAGGAGCATCGCTGGCAACGCTGGTGGAATGCGTTTCGGCTGCGCGCGCTGCAGGATCTTTACGAAGATCCGCGACACGCTCGCGCGCGAGAACGACGGCGCGGCTAACTCGCGACTGACTGGCAAGCCTTAGCTGCGAAAAAGCCACGTCAGTCTCTGCAAGAACGATGCCGGAAATCTGCTAAGCCATTGATTTAACATAAGATATATTATCGTTCTGATAGCGTAACGAGCTAGATGATCCTATGCGCCGCCGACCGCGGCCGGCGCTTCCAACAGCCACCTCGCCAAAAGCCGCTCGAAGTCGACATATGGGATGCGGTCGGGATCGAACTCGAGCGCCGCCGCAAGGTCCGGCAAATCGGCTCTGAACGCCTCGTATACGCGCCGCACCCGGTCGGCGCTCGGCAGCTCGCGGCGCGACACGTTGGCGAGCCAGTCGCGCGTTTCCTGCAGCGCTCGCATCGGAGCGCCGCCGTGCTCGTGAATGTCCATGCCGGCGAGATCGGAGATGAACCGCTGATAGCGGTACTGCTCCACGTCGAGGATCAGCACGCGCTTGGCTTTCTGGTGCTTGCCGCCGTAGCGCTTCGCGCCCAGGAACAGGCCCAACTCGAGCGGCATGTTGAAGCGCGGCAGGTTGTGGACGGCGTCGAGCTCGGTGCGCGATAGATCGTGCACGCCGTAGCGGCATTCCTCGATGAGGCTCAGGATCTTGTCGATCCGGGTCTGCCCGCCATCGTCCAGCTCGCGCGCGGAGCGCGGCCGGAAGCCGCAGACGATGATCGCGAAAATGAGCGCGCGGAACGTGGGCGCGAACGCGTCGTCGAAGGGGCAGTTGATGAAGACGTCGTCGGCCGACGTCGCAGGCGCCGCCAATCTACTTCTTCTTGGCGAGCACGCTTTTCACCGCGGCGGTGATCTGCTTGTCCGACACGGTGCCCTTCTTGGTCGCGACCGGGGCCATGACGAAGCGGCCGGTCGCGGCGCTGCGACCGAGAACAGCCGGTTTCCGGTTCTTCGACGTGACGGAGTCAGGGTGCGTCGCCATGGATGTGATGTGAGCCTCCGGGGACGGAAATGCAAGGTGCGGCCCGACGGAACATCGAAGATCGGCAGCCTACTATCGCCAGCGCTCGCCGTCGCCGACGTCGAAGCTGATCGCGTCGACGAACGGCTGAAGGACTTCGCTCGGGAGGGCATAGGTGATCGGCAGGTCAACCTCGCCGATCGTCAGGCCGCTCGTCACCATGCCGAGCACCGCGCCGGTTCGAGGATCGCAGACCACACCGCCGCTGATCCCGCCGAGCGCGACCGAGCTGATCTGGAACAGCCTGGTCTCGCCGAGCTGCAGAGCCGGGACTACCGCACTGATGATGCCGTCGAAGAATGAGGGCTGCACGAGGCCCCGGTTCGTCGGATTTGAGAAGAACAGGTCGCGCCCGAGCGGGAAGCCGCCGATCAGCACGCGGTCGCCCACCCCTACCCCTGTCGAGTCTCCCCACGTCACAGGGGGCACGTCGTAAGGACATTCGGGGGTGCTCACGGCCGGGCAGATGAGCACGCCGGCGTCCACGCCGGGGCCACCATTCTCGAAGCGCGGGTCATAGTATTTGAGAGCCGCCGCGAACGGGTACGGACGCTGCGCCTCTACCCCGCCCAGCCGGCTGTTGGCCCAGATATACGCCTCGCGCTCTCGAAAGCGGAGCTGCTCGACGACGTGCCAGCAGGTGAGGAGCTTGCCGCGGCCGGCCTGGAAGGCGGTCCCCTGGATGTCCAGCACCCAGTCCTCGTGAGCGGGATCCTGAATCGGGATGTGCAACGACAGATCGCCCTGCGGCACGCCTTCCTTGTTGCCGACAGGCACGATGGACTGCGCCAGCCGGGAGATCGGCGTCACACGGCCCCGTGAGGCCCAAGGCACGCGCGCGAGCTTCTCCTTCAGGTCGCCGGAACCACCCTGCCCGCGGCGCCGTCCGCCGGACACCTGCGGCTACAGCCGGTCCTTGAGCGCCTTGGCCGGCGTGAACATCAGCTTCTTCGATGCGGCGATCGTGATCGCCTCACCGGTGGCCGGGTTGCGTCCACCGCGCTCGGGCATATCCTTCACCTTGAACTTGCCGAAGCCCGGCAGGTTGATCTCGTCGCCGGCGGCGGCCGCCTCGGCCACGGCCTCGACGACGGCGTCTACCACCTTCTTCGCCGCCGCCTCCGTCAAGCCCTGGCTCTGCGCGACCGACTTGGCCAGATCCTTAGCATTCATGCGCACCCTCCCCCTGCCCGAAATACCGACTCTGTAGCGCACAGCGGCGAGCGAGCAAGAACGCAGTCGCGGCGGACGACCCGCTTTGGCCGGCTTACCCGCTGATCGGCGCGCAGAGCTCTTTGCGTTAATACGACCTCGCCGAACCCTCGCAGCGTTCGCCACTTCCGACCGCCTAGAATGCCAGGGGGCTACTCAAAGGCCATCGTCCTGCCCGAATGCCTTGTTCGCCGGCAGGTGAGATGGCGGGCGACCCAAATGTAGAGGCCGGAGCCGGCGAGGACCGCGGCGGCGAGGCCAGCGAAGACTACGAGCGGGTCGCCCGCCCGGCCGAGACTACGGCCGGCGTGGAGCGAGAGCATCGCCTGGCCGATGGCCGCGCGCGGACCGTGCTGGCGGGCATCTATGGGTCGGACGACGCCCGGACAGGTCGCGTGGACGAAGGCGAGCGTGTCGCCCTCGACATGGTCGAACGGGGATGCGGTCTTGAAGGTAAGGCGATAGGCGGAAGGTGAACACAGCACTGCGCGTACTGCTGCTTGTTTCGGCCGCATCGCCCGTGTGCGTGTCAGCGCAGACCGCACCCTCGTCGGTAGCAGACGCCCCCACTCCCGCCGACCAGACGGGAAATGACATTACCGTCACCGCTCGCCGCCGCGAGGAGTCGGTGCAGGATGTGCCGATCGCGGTGTCGGTCCTGACCGATTCGGTGATCGCGAAATCGGGCAGCCAGAATGTCTCGCAGCTCGTCCAGCTTCAGCCGTCGCTCACCTATTACGGCACCAATTCGCGCAACGCGGCGATCAACATTCGCGGACTGGGCGCGCCGCTCGGGCTGACCAACGACGGCCTCGAACAGGGCGTCGGGATCTATATCGACCAGGTCTATTACAGCCGAATCGCGACGGCCGTGTCCGACCTGTTCGATGTGGCGGGCGTCGAGGTGCTGCGCGGCCCGCAGGGTACGCTCTACGGCAAGAACACGACCGCCGGCGCGATCAACGTCGGCATTCGCAAGCCCAGCTTCACGCCCGAAGCCTATCTCGAGGCATCGCTCGGCAATCTCGAACTTCGTCAGGCGAAGGGTGCGGTTTCCGGGCCGTTGACCGAAAACCTGGCCGCCCGCTTCGCGTTTTCGACGACATCGCGCCGCGGGACCATCTACAATGTCGCGACGCGGCGCTGGATCAACGAGCGCGACAATCTGAGCCTGCGCGGCCAGCTGTTGTGGCGCGCGTCGGACGATCTCGATCTACGCCTGGTCGGCGATTACAGCCGACAGCGGCCCGAAGCGGGCGCACAGATCTATGTGCGAACCGGCGCGACGCAGCGCTCGCTTAACCGGCAGTATGCCGCACTGGCGGCTGCGTTCGACTATGCGCCGCCCAGCACCAATGCGTTCGACCGTCTCACCGACCTCGACGCGGAGTTGAAGGCAGGGCAAGACTCGGCCGGGATATCGTTGATCGCCGATTGGAAGCTGGGATCCGGCACGCTCACCTCGATCATCGCCTGGCGGCTGTGGAACTGGCTGCCGTCCAGCGACCGCGACTTCACCGGGCTGCCGATCACGACCTTCTCGGGCAACCCGTCGCGTCACCGCCAGGTCACCCAGGAGGTACGCTACGCCTACGATGGCGAGCGTTTCGATTTCGTCGCTGGCGGCTTTTATTTCTGGCAGCGCTTCCGCACCGAGGGCGCGCAGGAACAGGGGTCGGCAGCGAGCCGCTGGCTGCTCAATCCCGGCAACGTGCCCGCCGGGTCGAGCGGATGCAATCCGCCGGCCGCGAACGCCTGCAACCCGGCGATCCTCGACGGGCTGCGTTCGGAAAACGACATCCGGTACAAGAGCGTCAGCGCGGCGATATTCGGGCAGCTGACCTGGAAAGTCTCCGACCGGCTGCGCATCCTGCCGGGCGTGCGCCTGAATTATGACAAGAAGGACGGAGCCTATTCCGCGACTGTGACGACGGGCAGCGGCAGCACCACGCTCAACAGCGATCAGCGCAATACCCTGCCGCCGCAATCCTACGCCGAGAAGTTCGACTCATGGAACCTGGCCTATGATCTGACGGTGTCTTACGACGTCGCCCGTGAGGTTATGAGCTATGCCACCTTTGCGCACGGGTTCAAATCGGCGGGCATCAACATGAACGGCCTTCCCCTGTCGAACGGGGCGCCGGTGCTGAACGCCGTCACCGTGCGCCCGGAGAAGATCGATCATTTCGAGATCGGCCTGAAGTCGCAATTTTTCGATCGTCGCGCGACGCTCAACCTTTCGGCGTTCTGGACCGAGATCAAGGACTACCAGACGACGGTGACGAACAACCAGTCGGGCGGTGTCGTGCTCGCCTATCTCGCCAACGCGGTCAAGGTCCGCACACGCGGGGCTGAGGCCGAATTCAGCTTCAGGCCCAGCGACAGGTTCTCGCTCTACGCCAACGGCGCGTTCACCGACGCACGCTACATACGGTTTCCAGATGCTCCGTGCCCGCCGGAACTGTCGGGCGGCACCGTGCTGCCGGTCGATGCGAACGGCAATATCGTCGGCACGCCGAGCGCGCCGGGCACGCCGGGCGGGTTCAGCCCGCCTTTTTGCGACGCGTCGGGCAGCTGGCTTCCCGGCGTCTCGAAATGGTCGGCCAGCTACGCCTTCGAATACACGCTGCCGGTCAGCACCGCGGGCAACGCCTACTTCGGGTTTGACGGCACGGCGCGCAGCAAGTTCTCGTCAAATGCGACGCGCTCTCGTTACACCGACGTCGACGGCTATTCAGTCGAAAACGTCCGGCTGGGATTTCGCACTGCCGACGACCGGCTCAACATCTTCGGCTGGGTCCGCAACCTGTTCGACCATGACTATTACGAATTGCTCGCGCTGCAGTCGGGCAACACCGGGTTGGTGGCCGGGCAACCTGCGGACCCGCGGACGTATGGGATTACCGCAACCGTCAGGTTCTAACGGTTCAGGACAAGCGAGCGTCGGCGACCGCTGTCGCCGCCGGTTCGCGCGGTAATCTGATCTCAACGGCCAAACCCGGCTGGAGTCTCGCAAACGCCAGCGTTCCGCGGTGCAGCCGAGCTACGGCATCAGCGATCGCGAGGCCGAGACCGTTGCCGGATTCCCGCCGCGCTCGATCCAAGCGCCCGAACGGGCGCAACATCTCGGCGACCTCGCCATCGGACACGCCAGGGCCGTCGTCCGCGACCGCCATCGTCACCATGCCGGGCTGCTCGGAAACCGAAACGTCTATCCGAGCTTCGTCACGGGAGTATTTGAGCGCGTTCTCGATCAGGTTGGCGAGAGCGCGCGCCAGCAGATCGGCGTCGCCGGCGACCACTGCCGCTCGAGCCGAGCTCACCGAGATGTGGCGGCTGGAGGCCTCGATTTCGGCACGGTAGGCATCCACCACCCGGTCCACGATCTCCGCCAGGTCGAGCGGCTCGAACCGCGCACGCGCCTTGCCGGCATCGATCTCGGCAAGATCCAGCACCGCGCTGAACAGACGAAGCGCGTCGTCCAGCCCGGCCATCGCCTGTGCCAAGGTCGCGGTCCGCTTTTCGTCGTCAGGCTGCGCGAGCGCCGTTTCGATCGCGTGCCTCACGCGCGTGAGCGGCGTTCGTAGGTCATGAGCGACCTCGGCCGACACACGGCGGATCGTGGCGACCAGCGTGTCAATCCGGTCGAGCATCCGGTCGACCGCCAGCGCGAGCTGATCGAGATCGGTGCGCGGGTTGGCCGGCGCGCCGATCCGCGCCGAGAGATCGCCGCCCTCAACCGCGCGGACGGCCGCGTTGATTCGCTGCATCTGCCGGAAGGTCTGCCGGGTGGCGAGGAGGCCGGCAACGATACCGAACGCCAACGCGATGCCGCCTGCGATCAGGATGGCCCCGAAAACAGCGTCGCGGATGGCGTCGCTGCGCTCCATGTCCTCCCCAACGATAAGGAGTGAGCCATCCGGAAGGCGCCGCGTCAGTGACAGCAGATGCACGCCCTCTACGCCTGGTTGCGGCGAAGGCTGCTCGACAAAGTGCCAACCGGCCGCTTTCGGCACGATTTGAAGGTCGCCGATCAGCCTGCGGCCGTCCGGCCCGATCAGATAATATTCGGGCGACCCGGGCCGCTCCGCCCTGATGCGGATCATATCGAGCGCGCGATCCAAGCCTCCCCGTTGCGCTTCGAGCGCGATCGCATGTGTCTCGAGCTCGACGCGGCTCCGCGCCTGTCGCTCGACGACCGTGCGGGTCGCGAGCCAGCCGCCGAGCGCGCCGGCGACCATGCTGATGACGAGCAGCAGCGCATTAAGCGCCACGACGCGGACCAACGTCGAGCGCAGCAGCCGGCTACTCACTCCAAGCGGCATAGCCTTCTCCACGCACGGTATGGATCAGGGGCGGATCGCCGCCCCGATCGATCTTGGTCCGCAGCCGGCTGATATGGCTCTCGACAAGGTTTCTGCCGGGGTCGAACCGGAACTTCCACACCGTTTCCAATAGCATCAGGCGGGTGAGCACGGCGGGCGAGTTGAGCATCAGGAGCTCGAGAAGCTGAAACTCGCGCGGGATCAGCTCGATCGGCGTGTCGCCTCTCCGCACCGTGCGGGCGAGACGGTCGAGCGTCAGATCGCCGAGCGACAGGATGCTGGGCGGACCGGCTGCGCGGCGCTGCAACGCTTCGATGCGCGCCAGGAGCTCGGCGATCGCGAAGGGCTTGACGAGATAGTCGTCAGCGCCCCCTTCGAGACCTTCAACCCGTTGCTCGATCGAGCCGAGCGCGGTGAGCATCAGCACGGGAGCCGCGATTTGTCGCTGGCGAAGTTCGGCGACGAGCGAGAGTCCATCGATCCCGGGCAGCATGCGATCGACGACCAGCAAGGCGTAAGCATCGGTAGCGGCGCGATCGAGCCCGCCTTGTCCGTTGGTCTCCCAATCGACGGCGTGACCGTGCGCGCGCAACGCCGCGACGACGGCGTTGCCGGTTTCCGCGTCATCCTCTATCAGCAGCAGCCGCATGGCGCCGGTTCGTTCTCCTCTCGCCATGGACGGTTGATGCTGGTTCAGGCCCAGGCCTCTCCGCCGGTCTGCTTGTCGCACGCCACCGCTCGGATCTCCGGGAGCGCGGTCAGACTTCGCTTCGTTGCTGCGAGAAGGTGGCGTACAGCCCATCGAGCAGCAGTGATCCTTTCGCGATGCGGTCCTCGTCATCCTCATTGCCCGCACAAATGCCGTAAATCAGCGCTTGAACACCTGCCGTTTCCGGACGGTTGTAGCGGGCATCCCCGATGTCGAGATCATGTACGATCTCGCCGATCGCCTGCAGCGCGCGATCGGCTTCAAGATCGGACCGCGTCACCAAAGTTTCGAAAGTGCAGCTGTCTCCTTCGTGCGTGAACTCGGCTCCGGACATATCGAACCGCAGTTCGCCTGGAGCGGGAGCGTAGTTTCGGCCATCGACAAATTTGAACGTCGCTGCCGGATCGATGAAGCGACCGATCAACCATGCCGAGGCGATACGGTCGACGTGGACGTGCCGGCGCGTCACCCATGTGCGCCCTTTGAGTTCCGCCGAGGTTAATTCCGGCGCGCCAGGTCCGCTGACGTCCGGATGTTGATGCGACAGACGGTCGAGCTCGACGATCGCCGCCTCGGCGACCTGGCGCCCGTGTGCGCCGAAGAAATCAATCGCGGTTACGTCATCCAGGCGTTTCCGCAGTCGCCCGACGTCCGCCGGAGTGACCTCGTCACCCGCCGCTAGCACACGAGCCTCGCGAGCTAGTTCCTCATAGTCAGCATCCCGCGCGGCATCAAACATGCCGCGAAGGGCTGCGTCGCCCAGACCGCCGACCAGCCGCGCTTCGAGGATCAGGGCTTCACCGTCGTTGGCCAGAATCTCCCGATGCAGTTCTTCAAACAAGCCTCGCGTGTCGTCGCGGTTAGGCAGCGCATGCACGGCATTTTTGAGCGGCGCCGCGCCGATTACCTGAAGCCGGCGCCACACCTTGACCCGCAGATAAGCCGGTTTTGCCGGAAGCTGAGGAATTAGGAGGAGCCAAGGGTTGGGATCTGGTGAGGGCATTGCAACTCCACTTTACGCACAAAAACCGTGCTTTTCACCATCCTCCGACGGTCTCAGCGCTGTGGTCTGCGCGACTGTCGACGCTTGACCCAGTTTTCAGCCGCTCGGCCTATCAGTTCCCCGGCGAGAACTCCTGCTCCCAAAAACAGCGTGGCCGGGACTGGTTCTTCAGTCGTGAAGAATGCCCATCCCCCAACCGCGATAGCCAATAGCTCCACCACCGCGCGCGTCCAGTCGGCAAGGCCAGGCTTTTGAATGGTCAAGCCACAGATCCCCATAGGACAGTGTGGCGATTAGTGAAACACCTACACGCCGATTGACCGTACTATATAGCAGTTGTATCGCGCTGCAAACCGGGTCGCGGTCACCGCGTGTGTCGCGCAAGGCGAGGAGCCGTACGATGAGCTTTCCCTGGGCCAGTCATTATGAGCCCAAGCAGCCACTGATGCGCTGGATTGATGAAAGGCTGCCCCTGCCGCGGCTGGTGTATAATGCGGTCGGCGCGGGTTACCCCGTGCCACGAAACCTGAACTATTTCTGGAATTTCGGAGTTCTGGCCGGACTGGCGCTGGCGATCCAGATCATCACCGGCGTCGTTCTGGCGATGCACTACACGCCTTCGGCCGCGCAGGCTTTCGGTTCTGTCGAACACATCATGCGCGACGTCAACCAAGGGTGGCTTTTGCGTTATTGCCATGCCGCGGGAGCCAGTTTCTTTTTCGCGGTTGTCTACATCCACCTTTTCCGCGGCCTATACTACGGGTCGTACAAGGCGCCCCGGGAAGTGGTTTGGCTGCTCGGAGTGGTGATTTTAATGTTGATGATGGCCGCCGCCTTCATGGGCTATGTGCTCCCGTGGGGGCAGATGAGCTTTTGGGGGGCCCAGGTAATCACCGGCTTTTTCTCCGCAATACCGGGCGTGGGCGAGACGCTGCGCGTGTGGCTGCTGGGCGGCTATGCTCCAGATAATGCAGCGCTGAATCGCTTCTTCTCGCTCCACTATCTGTTGCCGTTCGTGATCGCAGGCGTCATCATCCTGCACATCTGGGCGTTGCATATTCCGGGTTCAAACAACCCGACAGGCGTGGAGGTGAAGGGCGAGCAGGATACCGTGCCGTTCCACCCCTACTATACCGCCAAGGACGCTGTGGGGGTGGGTATATTCCTATTGCTGTTCGCCGCCCTCACCTTCTTTTCACCCAACCTTTTCGTCCCGGCTGAGAACTACATCGAAGCTAACCCGCTCTCGACGCCCCCCGAGATTGTTCCAGAGTGGTACTTTTGGCCTTTTTACGCGATTCTGCGTGCCTTTACGGTTGATGTCATTCTTCCGGCGAAACTCTGGGGTGTGCTGGCGATGGCCGGTTCGATCCTGTTGCTTTTCTTCTTGCCCTGGCTAGATACGTCTCCGGTCAGATCGAACAATTTCCGTCCAAAAGCCCGAATCGCCTTCTGGGTTTTGGTCGTTGATGTGCTGGTGTTGGGCTACTGCGGCGGCTCACCGGCGGAGCCGATATACGTCATGGTCAGCCAGATCGCGGCCGCCTACTATTTTACTCATTTCCTGATCGTGCTGCCGATCATATCACGAACCGAGCGCCCCCTGCCCCTACCGAAATCGATTACCGAGGCCGTTCTTGCCGACCGCGGGGGAACCAGTCTGACCGAGACGGCGCACGCGCAGCATGGCAACGAGATCGATCGGCAAGCTACGAATCAGCGTTAGGACCTAGAGATTGAGGGCAGAGTGACGGGCTTTGTGGTGTCTAACGATCAATATAGATGGCTCCCTGTCCACCGCGCCCTAAAGCACCGGATGTCGGTGAGCGGTGATGGCAAATCGCCTACGAGTATTTTTATAGGAATGACCTGAGGAGGCATTAGGTGGTTCGAGAGATTGCGGTCGCGGCGGCCGTGACGTACGCTGTGGTGTCGATACCTGTTGCCGCTCAAGTTGGGGAGACAGGCAATCAATTCTATGCGCGATGCCAAGCCGAGGCTGGTAAGGCAGACGGGCAGTGCGATACGTATATCCAGGGTGTTGCCGATACACTTGCGGCTTTCGGGAAAGGCGGTAACGCCAACGGTATATGTGGGCGGGGCTATAATCGTGGCCAGCTCAGCAGAATCTACCTTACATGGGCCCGGAGAAACCGGACCACAGGCAGCCTTCCTCGCCTAGCCGGCGTGACGTTCGCATTGCGCGAGGCATTTCCATGTCGGGTCAACTGATGATAGAGGAGTGATTATGTTCAAGAAGTTGACGGTGATGGCGCTTGCGGCGCTAGCGCTGCCAACCGCGGCGATGGCGGAGCCGGACTGGAGCAAGGTCGATGCGGCGCTTGGTCGACCCGGCACGGTCTCTGCAGATGGCGTGCACCGGTTCTCGTTTCCCCGGAGCGATCTTTCGGTCACCCTCGATGGCGTCTCGATCAAACCTGCCCTCGCGCTCGGTTCTTGGGCGGCGTTTCAGCCGATGGGCGATGAGGTGATGATCATGGGCGACCTCGTTCTGACGCATGCCGAGGTGAACCCTGTTCTGGCTCGCCTCTTCGCGAGTGGCTTCACCATCACTGCCCTGCACAATCACGTGCTTCGCTCATCGCCGGCGACTATGTACATGCACATCGCGGCACACGGCGATCCGGTTAAGCTCGCGCAGGGGCTGCGCGCAGCGCTCGCGTTGAGCCGCACTCCGCTCGGGCCGCAGCCAGCGTCTGCCCCGGCGACGACACTTCCGGGCCTCGATCTAGCGTCTCTGGATCGCCTGATGGGAGCAAAGGGCAAGATTGCCGGTGGCACTTACCAGTTCGGCATTCCGCGGGCAGAACGCCTGACCGATGCCGGCATGGCCATCCCGCAGGCCATGGGCGTCGCCAACGTAATCAATTTTCAACCCACGGGCGGCGGCAAGGCTGCGATCACCGGCGACCTCGTACTGATTGCGAGCGAGGTTCCTGAGGTGCTGCGGACGCTGCGCTCGCAGGGCATTGAGGTTACGGCTCTCCATAACCACATGCTGGAAGACGAGCCGCGGCTGTTTTACGTTCATTTCTGGGCAAATGCCGATGCCCGCGTTCTCGCCCGTTCGATGCGGGTCGCAATCAACAAGACTAATGTGAAGAAGGATTAGTGGACGTTTCGGGTTGACGATGACTCGGTAACATCATTTTCGATCCAATTATTCACAGCATGTCGCCGACATATATAACTTACGCCCAATCCTCCGCCGCTCTCTATTACCGTATCTGCCCAGCGGCGGAGGGCAACCAAACGGCCTCATCCAGGCCGGCCCCGCTTGATGGACGGGTTGCGACCACTTTCCCAAACAACGAAATTCAACCGGCAACCCTGATCTTGCGCCTGCGCCACCAGGAGAGAAGTCCCGTGACATATAGGACGGGCAACGCGAGCCCAGCCAGCAAGACAAGGAGGCGGCCAACAACTCCGGCGGCTTCGCCGTTATGGAGGGAGAAGACGGCATCATATAGCCGATTGGGCCAAGGCGCCGTTAGAGCGTCATGTCGCGCGAGGATCCGGCCAGAGCCAGCATCGACCACGACGCTACTAGTGCCAGACCACGCGCGTATCTCCCCGGGTCGGAGCACGCGGACATAGTAGGCGGGCGAACCGGCAACGGGCATCGTCACGCGAACGAAGCGCCCATCCGGAAAGACGCGCTGTGCGGCACTCCAGGCATCCCCAGCCGTCACCATACGCTCTGGGAGCGGGCCGGCTGCCTTGTAAGGCGGCCGAAAGGGTGTCGTTCGCTGTAACAGCGACCATAGCTGCGGACGTAGTACGGTGGCCGCGCCACTCAGTGCAACGATGATGAGCACGGCTGCGGCGGTGAGTCCCCACATGCGATGCCAGCTGCGCAATTTCTGCCGCCGCCCTTGCCACTGCGATGGCGTCAGCGCCGCAAGCGAGCCCCGGCGGCGCGGCCAGCCGAGCCAAAGACCGGTCGCGGCAATACTGGCGAGGAACAGTCCCGTCAGGCCAACCAACGTCGAAGCGCGATCACCAAGCAGCAACTCTTCGTGCAAGTTGTAGACCCAGCGCCAACCTGACGCGCCGGAACGGTCGTCCACGACTCTTGCCGACGCGGCATCCAGTCGAACATTGCGATCGTATCCGTGCGCGTCCTTGTATGAGGCTTGCAGGATGCCGCCCTTCGAATCAGCGACGGAAAGCATTCGCACCGGCGTGCCCGCCTGCCGTTCGGCGGCAGCAATGAGCCGGTCCACCGGCGCCATCGGGCCCGACGTAATCTTCACGCCCCAACGATCCAGTTCGCGATGAAAGACCAGGGCCGCCCCCGTCAAACCCTGCACCGCCCAGACCAGCCCGAGCGTCAGCCCGAACCAGAGGTGCAGCCGGACGAGGAAGTGGCGAGTTGTCACAATGGGATCCGGGCGGTCAGCTTGACCTGACGCGGCAAGCCGACACCGAGCAGGTTGTTTCCCGCGGCCGACCAGTGGCGTTTGTCGAACAGGTTGTCGGCGTTGAGCTGGAGCGTCATCGGCGTGGCGCCGGCTAAGGTGTAGCGCGCTGAGGCCGAGAAGAGCGTGTAGCCGTCTACCGAGGCGGTGTTGGCGGCGTCCACCGCGCGCGCGCCGACATGGAACACGCCCGCACCTAACCCTAGCCGCTCGATCGGACGATATTCGGTAAACAGGCTGGCCGTCCATTCCGGCGTGTTCTCCGGCGTGTTGCCGACAAGCGCGGCCTGATTCGACCGGCGGATCTCCGCGTCGAGCCACTGGCCAGATGCGTAGACCGACAGCGCGCGCGTTACCTCGCCCGACAGTGATGCCTCGACGCCCTGATAACGCGTGTCGCCGGCCAGCTTGAAGACATTGTCCGTCAGGTCGGTGAAGGCAAAGCGCCGCTCGATGCGGAACCCCGCCAGCTGGAGCACGACGCGGCGGAACAGCTCGCCCTTGATGCCCGCCTCGTATTGGCGAGTGACAGCGGGAGGCAGCACCTCGAAGGCGTTGACGACGTTGGACGGCGCGGTGCCGCCCTCCTCCAGCCCTTCGATATAGGTGACGTAAAGCGACAGCTTCCCGGTCGGCTTGACGATCAGGCCAACTGACGGCGTCCATTTCGACAACTCGAACCGGGTGGTGATGCCGGTCGCCGAAGTGGCGCGGCTGCGATATTCGGATCGGCGCAGCCCTGCGAGCAGGTCCACCGGCCCCGAGCTCATCCGATCGGTCACGTAGTAACCGAGGTCGCGGATGTGGAGCGGGGCGGCGGTGAAGCGGGTGGGCTCCACCGGCTGCACGTCGCGCGGTGCAAGGAAGCTCTGGGCGACCGTGAAGGACGCGCCGTTACGACCGTTCTGGAAGCGCCAGTTGCTCGTCACTCCGGCGACGAGGTTGTGTCGCACCGGACCGGTCGAGAAGGCGGCGGCGAGCTCGGCGCGGGCGTTCCGGTTGCGGTAGCGCTGGTCGCGCGTGGGAAAGATGCGAAGCACCCCCTGCCCGTTCGCGCCGCCATAGCTCTCCAGCTGGGCGAAATCGCGGTCGCGCTCGGTGCGCGCCTCGCCATATTCCGCGGTCAGCACCAGGCTGTCGAACGCCCGCCAATCGGCGCGGCCGAGCCAGTTGGTGGCGTGTGCGGCGTAGCGAAGATTCTCCCCGCCGAAGTTCGTCCGCGGATCGGGGATCGCCGGCACGCGCCCCTGCGCGGCCGGGAGCAGCTGGAGCGCGGCGGGCTCCGTCACGTCCTTGGACACATGCTCCACGTCGAAGGCGAGCTTGAGCCGGTCGGTGGGCGCGAGGTCGCCCGCCAGCGCCGCCACGAAGCGCTCGCCGGAGAAGCGGTCGATCCCCGTCTCCACGATCCCCGCCGCACCGTTGAAGCGCAGGCCCGCCCGGTCGCCGAAGCGCCGGCCGAGGTCGATCGCGGCATTGGTCCCGGCATATTCGTTCACCTGCAACGTCGCCTCCGTCACATCGCGGTCGGCGCGCTTGGTGACGAGGTTGACGATGCCCGAGGGCGGCGCGAAGCCGTAGTAGAGCGCGCCCACGCCCTTCAGCACCTCGACGCGGTCCTTGTTCTCCACCGGCAGGTCGACGAGGTTGATGACGGGCAGCATGCCGTTCAGCCGGTAGCTGGTCCGGTTCTCGACCAGGATGCCGCGGATCGCGACATTGTCGTAGGTCGCCCCGTTGAGCTGCGCGCGGCTGACGCCCGCGGTGTTGCGGAGCGCATCATAGACGCTTTGCGCCGCCTGGGCGCGGAGCAGCTCACGCGGCACCACATTGACCGTCAGAGGGACGTCGATCAGCCGTGCGCCGCGAAACGTGCCGACTTGAACCAGATCAGCGCCGAAGCCGCCGCGTCGATCCGCGGTAACGACAATTTCGTCCACTGTCTGTGTTTCGAGCGCAGGCGTGGCACGAGCAACAGCATCAGACGCAGCGAGCAACATGGCGGCTACTACGGGCACGATTATCTCCAGCTTTTCTAACCCTGCTAATGCAAATCGTTAGCAAGGGCAATAGTTCACTGAGTACGAAGGTCGATCGCGTTGCCAAGGAGCTGCCGATGGGCGGCACGATTGCTGCTCTGCGCATTATTCCCCGGAGCCCCACGGCCCGCACCGTCGGGCCGAAGAACCTTCTTGATCGGCTAGAAACCGACCCGCTGTCGTCAACAACTATCACCACGCTCTCTGCGGTGGTGTCGCGCTTTCCGCTATGATCAGCCTAGGTTCACGATGAGAGAACTATTGTACTCGTCTGACCGGTAGGCTGAGCGACCACCTTCTTTGTCAGGGCGAAGTGTTTTCCGTGTTCCACTCCCCCTTTGTTGCGACATCGTCTGGCTGGAGGGACTTGAATGAGCCCTCCAGCCAGTTGGTTACTCGGGCGTATAGCCAGTTGATCTCGGGAAACGCGTCATATTGATGGCCGTCGACCGTCGTGGCCTGTTTCTTCGACCGGAATTTGGGAGCCATTGAATCCCAGAGCTTGCAGTCGCCGACGATCGATGCGCTACTGAAGGCCTACAAGACCGATCCCGGCCCCGATAGCGAGCGCGACTGGGGTCGCAAGCTTGCTCTTCCAGCGATAGAGCAGGACAAGTGCTCCGATGAAGATGAGAGCGCTGATCGCGAGGTTCGGCGTCTTCGCGGCCGTGGTTCGTCCCAAATCTAGGAGCGTGACAACAATAAATCCTACGACACTTGCCGCGATACCGGTGAGAACGAGCTGCAGGCGATGATGCTCCACGATCGTTTCCAAGCGCTCGTAAAGGACCAGCGAAAACCCGAAAGCCGGCAGGAACATCCCGACCGTGGTGGCAAGGGCGCCAGGTAACCCGCCGCAGATCCATCCGACGAAGGTGGCGAAGATGACAAGTGGGGCTGGAAGGATCCCCGACAATCCTAGCCCATCGAGAAATTGCGCATCGCTCATCCAGCCGCGGCCAACCGTGTCGGCGCGGACGAACGGAATGGCGGTGTAGGCGCCTCCGAACGTCAGTAGTCCGCCTTTCAGCCCAGCGATGAACAGCGCGAACGTGGTTGGCGCGGGGCCTCGCGTTACGGTCGTCACGGCTTGGTCTGGCCCCGCTCCGGCATAAGCGGCTGCAGCTGCGATCGCGACCGCAACCAATACCCCACCTGCCAGCACGTAGCGTCGTGACACCGCCAGAGCGTAGCCGATACCCGCAGCTGGTAGAACAATCCAGAAAGTCACTCCGGCGATGGATGCAAGCGCCGTGATGATCGCCGCCGCCCATAGCCAGGGATCGAGCAGAATGTGCTCACCGATCCGGTGGACCGCGCGCGCAATGACCGCGACGACGGCTGCCTGGACACCAAGGAACGCTGCACCAAGAAAGGTACCGGCGATCGGAAGGCGCGTGTAAACCCAGGCGAGCAACAGCATCAAGACGAACCCCGGCAGCATGAAGCCGAGGCCGGCGAGCAGCCCGCCTACCCGCCCCTTAGCGCGCATGCCAAGATGCACGCACAACTCATGAGCCTCGGGCCCGGGTAGCACCTGCATGACTGCGAGGAGCTTGTTGAAGCGATCTCGCGAGATCCAGCGCTCCTCGTCGACCAGCTCGCGGCGAATCATGGCGATCTGCGCGACGGGCCCCCCGAAGGCGAAGGTCCCAAACTTCAAAAATCGCCAGAACAGACCGAAGTGGCTCAACTCAGGAGGGCTAGGCTCCGCTTGTTCGGTCGAGGGAGCCGCAGCTTGTGCCGGCGAAATATGCTCGACCTGGCTCATCCTAATTCCTCCATTCGTAGCCCCTTGCGGCACAGGTGTATCTATCTTCGACAACATCGTGTAACGTCTGCATCATCACTGTGGCAAGATAGAAGGATTGCTGGCCGGCAAAGCGACAACAGCATCGGTGATCAAGGTGCCTGATCCACGGCTCTCGACGGCGCGCCTGCCTCGAAATAGCCCGGCGAGCGGCATGCGATAAGGTACCGGGTACGCCTCAGACATCGTGGCGACGAAACTTAGGTGATGGGAAGGGAGCTTGACATGCCTTATGAAATTAAACCGCTGGGCTGCGATCCCCAAAAGGTGAAAGGCATGTCGGAGCGGCTGATCGTCAGCCATTACGAAAATAATTACAGCGGTGCGGTCAAACGTCTGAATCTCATCGACGAGCAGCTTGCCGAAATAGACTTAGCGACGACACCCGGATACGTCGTTAACGGACTGAAGCGAGAGCAATTAGTTGCAGCTAATTCCATGATATTGCACGAACTGTTCTTCGATGGTCTGGGAGTCGAAAGTGAGCCCAGTTTGGTGTTACGCGGCGCCCTAGAAGGACAATTCGGCTCTTACGAGCGTTGGAGAAGTGAGTTCGCCAGCATCGCTAAAGCGCTGGGCGGCGGTTCGGGCTGGGTGCTGCTTACATGGTGCCCACGAGATGGAAAGCTTATCAATCAATGGGCGCCCGATCACTGTCACACGCTTGCAGGGGGCACACCCTTGCTCGCACTCGATATGTATGAACACTCCTACCATATCGACTTTGGCGCCAGTGCCGCCAGCTATGTTGGAGCGTTCATGGATGCGATCAATTGGACGAACGTTGATTGGCTGTTTCTCAATGCACAGCGTGGTCAGGCGTGCTCGGGAACGACGGACGCCCGATAGGTAACTTGTGCTGGGTTACCTCAGATCAGTTCGGCTTCGATATCAACAACGCCGTCCCGCCATAGCTGCAGCCAGCGTCCGTCACGACTCGCGCGATAGCAGAGTTCCCCGTATCCCGCGTTGATGCAGAGCTTGTCGCCTTGGATGCGCCAGCGCTGTGACGATTGTTCGCCGTTTTCCTCAGCGATCAAGCGCCCATTGGGCTTGAACTTCCACCCCCAGTGCGCGCCGTCCGTGAGTTCATGGCCAACGACAGCCCGCCGAATGGCCGCCCCCGACAACATCTTCGGCGCCGCCTTCGTAGGAGCTAGGGTTTGGACTGGCGCAGCAACGGGGGCGGCACGATCGTCGCCGTATTCGTGCAGAACGATATCGTTGCCCTGAAGCAGAGGATCTTCGACTGTGTTCAACTCGGCTAAGTCGCGAGAGATCGACTGATCCTCCTGCGTCGTGTTCGCTACATCGCCCGGACTGCCGCACCCGGTCAGTGCGCAGAGCGCCACCAAGACTGAACCTATTGCAGTTGCACGTCGCTGGGCCGACCCATTGTAATCGACAAACGTCATCGCTTTGACCTCTCCTTCAAACATTATCGCGGTGCGTCACGCGTGCCTCGCCTGCGCGCAGCACCAGCGGCGCGGCCGATCGCAGCGGCGGCAAGGGGCAGCACGGCGCTCTCCGGAAATGGGGCTACCGAGCTGGCGTTGATCTCGCAGAGCACGTGCTCGCGAGCGGCATCCGTCGCGCCGCGGCGCAGGAGGAAATCGGCATCCCAAAGAAGCGGAAGCTCCTCATCCGTGATCGCGAGCAACCGCTGCAATTCGGGTATCCATCGGTTTTCCAGCATCGCCCGCAAGTCGGCGAAACGGTCCGCATCTGGACTGAACATGATGCGTGGTCCTGGTGCCGGGAGGGCAGCCTGATTGTTTTCGCCGACAGGCGTCAACAGCGCGGTGATAAGCTGGTGGCCGAACCCGACCACCTGTGATCCGCAAAGGTAGCAGCGGGTCATGCCTTCGCTCAGACGAGGGTGGTACTCCTGATCAATCAACACGCCGCCTTTTTCAAGGTAGGGTCTCCAGCGATCAAGGAAAGCGCCAAGGGTCATGTGTTTCGGTACGCTCGTAAGGCCGGCCTCCAAGACGCTCACCAGCGCATCGGGGCTTAGCGGGGGTGGCGTGACCGCGAGCAGCTCGACGCGCCAGACGTTCTGGCCGCCATTTCCCTTGTTCGGCTTCAGGACGCGAGGGCCGCTCGAGAGGCGACGGGGGAAACCTGCGCTCAGACTTTCGGCATCGGCATAGCGATCAACATCGCTTCCCCAGTCCATCTCTCGCGTGGCATACAAGACTTCCTTGACGCCGATTTTCGCAATCACGTCGGGATGCGCGCTGACCGAAATCCCCCGCGCGGCAACTGCGCGCAGCATGGTGTCAAGCGTCGTACGATCGCCAGAGGGATCGAGAGGATTTACCCAGACGAGGACCAAATCGACCGAAAGCAATTTATCACGAACCGCGTCAGCGATGCTGTCCTCGTAGAGCATCGGTTCTGCGACTGCGCCCATCGAACGCAGAGCTTGGATGATTGGCCATTGGCGAGCTTCGTGAACCCGTCCCGCCCATTCGGCCGCGCTCCCGCGCCAGAGGAGAGCAATCTTCATGACTGACCTCGCACCTTGTATCTCGTTTGCGCTGCTTAGATTGGCTCAACCATTCGTAGCCCGGCCCAAACCAAGGATACACTTATCACATAGTCCGGGTATAGCGTGGTATAGGTATGTCAAGAGGGTATCGCTGGCTGCCCACGTTGAAGGGCGGGCAACGAATGTGGGCCTGGGATCAAGCCGCCCGCGCTGAACGGACCTTTGAAAGCTCGGCTATAGGCATTTTCGCATGCAATTGATGAGGCAGCCTAGGCACTGGTATCTCCGCGCTGAAGCCGCTCGTTATTTGCGGCCGGGGGCGCCGCAAGAGGGTCTGACCTCGTGGGGACCGAGCCATCGTAGCTTGTGAATCTACAAGGTGCGTGCTCGACGGCGAGGATGCATAGGCTTTGCGGCTCCGGAGCTGCGGCCATCGTCAATCGCTGCGGCAATCCGGGTCGGACGACGGCTTGAAGGGCCGAGGCCGCCGTCCGTTCACCTCCCTTGGACCCTGAAGAAAGTGGAACGGATCATGGCTAGCAAACGGAACCTCATGATCGGCGCCGGTGCCGCCGTGCTGGCGGTTGCCGGCGTGGCGTTCGCAGCGCAGCAGAACAATGAGGCGAACGAGAACCGCCTTATCGGCGAGCATACGGAGAAGGAAATTCCGCTCAACCAAGTGCCGGCGGCGGCGATGAACGCCGCGCGTGCGCAGCTCGCGTCCATCCGCGAAGCCGAGCTGGTGACCAGAAAGGCGGACGGCAGCACGCTCTACGAGCTCGAAGGCAAGGACAAGGCCGGCAAGAAGGTCGGGCTGTACATTACGCCTGAGGGCCAGGTGCTGGGAGGCGGTGCCGAAGGCGATCACGACGAAGACGGCGATTGAGGCGGCGACGCACGGGCCTGAAGGGGGGCAGGCCCGGCGTCCGGCTGCTGGTAGTGGCAATTTACTCGCCCTGATCGCATTGGTTCTGCATGACGTTGACATGGGTTTACGGGCTCGCCTTGGTGCTCGCACAGGATACAACGGCCGCCCCGGACGGCGCCGCAGCCGCTGGCGGGCAGCCGGGCGTCACATCCTTCCCTGCCGCGTCCTTCGCGGCCGCGCGCCCCAACACGGCATTTGACATGATCGCGCGGTTGCCCGGCTTTGCGTTCGATGGCGGGGAGAGCCTGCGCGGGTTCGGCGGGACGGCGGGGAACGTCTTGATCGACGGGCAACGGCCTTCGACCAAGACGGACAGCCTGGAAGGCATCCTCAGGCGCATCCCGGCGTCGAGTGTGCTCCGGATCGACCTGATCCGTGGCGGCACGCCGGGTATCGACATGCAGGGCCGCACCGTCGTCGCCAATATCGTCCTGAGCAGCGCCGCACGCACCGAGCTGACTGCCACCGGCGCCGTGAACGCGTATAGCGACGGCCGGGTCAGCCCGACCCTCCAATTCGACGCTTCGCGGCGGAACGGCGAGGGGTCGGTGTCGGGCTCGGTGCGCTACTACGACGAGGATGGCGGCGAGTTCGGATATGGCTCTCGACAAGTGCGCGACGGAGCGGGCCGAGTGCTCCGCGAGGCGCGCGCCCGACTGACCGACATCGATCAAGGGTTGGAGGTCCGCGGCAACGCGCAGTCGCCGCTATTCGGAGGGCTCGCCCATCTCAACGCCGCCTTGGACGTGACCGGGACCGACAAGTCCGAGCGATATGATTACCGTCAGCCTCGGGATCGGCCCGCCGACGCCACCGTCGAACGCTACCGCCGCACCGGGGGCGAGGTTGGCATGGATTACACCATCGGGCTTGGGCCGAGCCTTCAGGGCAAGATGGTCGTCGTCCAATCGCTGCGTCGGCGCACCTATGACAGCCGCTCGAACCAGAACCGGGTGCTGAGCGACTTCTCCCAGGTCCGCACCTCGGGGGAGAGCATCCTGCGCGGAACCATTACCTATACGCGCTCAGCCGACTTCAGCATCGAAGGCGGCGGCGAAGGGATCTTCAACTTCCTGAACGGCACATCGGCCTTGACGCTCGATGGGAGGCCGATCGTGCTTCCCAACGCCAGCGTTCGCGTCGAGGAGCGGCGCGCGGAGGGCTTCGCCACCGCCAACTGGCGGATCAGTCCCCGCTGGCACATTGAGGCGGGCGCGCGGGTGGAGACCTCCACCATCTCCCAGACGGGGGATACCAACAGCGCCGCGTCCTTCTTCTTCCCCAAGCCGCGCGCGGTCGTCACCTGGTCGCCCAGCGAGAGGGTTCAGGTTCGCGCTCGGGTCGAGCGCGAGGTCGGCCAGCTCGACTTCGCGGACTTCGTGGCGACCGCGAACCTGGCGACCGGCGTGGTCAGCGCCGGGAATGCCAAGCTCGAGCCCGAACGCCGCTGGGTGTTCGAGGCGGCATTTGAGCGTCGGTTCTGGGGTAGCGGCGACGTCGTGCTGACGCTCCGGCATGCTGCGCTCCAGCAGGTGATCGATCAGGTTCCGGTCGAAGGATTTAACGCGCCGGGCAACATCGGCAATGGCCGGCGCGAAACGGCGATCCTCGACCTCACGCTGCCGCTCGCCCGGCTCGGCATGCAAGGCGGCCTGCTCAAGGCCCGCGGTCAGGTGATCTCCTCACGGGTGATCGATCCCACAACCGGGCGACCGCGCCCGATCTCGGAGGACGAACCGTTTTCGGGATCGGTGACGCTGACAAATGATCTGCCGCGGCTGAAATCGACTTGGACGGTGAGCCTGGACAGCGGCTATCGCGAGCGCAGCTATCTAATCGACGAAATCCAGACGATCCGGCGCTACCCCTCGCTAGATGCTGCTTGGGAATACAAGCCGAGCGCCGCTTGGGCCGTGCTCGCGCAGGTAACCGATATCACGCGGCACGCCCGGACCCGGGTCCAGGACATTTATGCTGGGCTACGTAGCGAGGCGCCGATCGCACTGACCGATCGCGTCCGCGTGCGCGTGCCCTCAGCCTTTTATCTGCGTGCGCGACGAAGTTGGTGACGCGGAGCTTGCTCGTTGGCGACCACCGTACCCGAAGGAGAACATGATGAGGAGGCACTATTGGCTCGGGGCGTGTCTGGCGGTCCTGCTGACCTCCCCGCTACAAGCCCAAGAGAAGACAACGCAAGCGAACGGTGCCGACCTCATCACGAGCTGCCGCGCAAATAGTCCAGCGTGCGGGGCCTACCTTCAAGGTGTGCTCGACATGATGATCGTGGCGCGGCGCGATGTGTGTGCCGCGCCCCGGTATGACCGTGAGAGGCTGCGCGTCGCGTATCTCCGCTGGGCCGAAGAAAACACCTACTTTGAGAGTGTTCACATGGCAGCGGGCGCCGAGCGGGCGATGGACGTGGCTTGGCCCTGCCGCGCTAAGCGCGGGCGTGAAGCAGGGGCGGGCTCCTAGCATGACTTGCGAACTGCCGCTTCGGTTTCCGCGCCGCGCCTTCCTGACGCTCGTCATAGCGTCAGCCGCGACTGTCTCGACAGGCGTGGCGGCGCGCTGTCGTCCGGCCCGCGTGCTTCTCGTCTGCCAATATGGTAGCGTGAAGAGCGCGGTTGCGCGCGAACTGATGAAGCGGCGGGCAGCCGAGCGCGGTATCGTCATCGAGGTCCGCTCTCGCGGCATTACGCCCGAGGAGCACGTCTCCCCGTCGCTGGCGGCCGCGTTGCGGCTGGAGGGTGTAGACACGCACGCGCAGGCGCTCACCGTGCTTGCGCCCGAAGACCTTCAAACGGCGGACGTGATCGTTGGGCTCGAGCCGCCATCGAAAACCTCGTTACCGGCTTCGGCTCTCGACTGGTCTGATCTGCCCTCGTTCAACACCGAATATGCGCGCGCGCGCCCGCTGCTAGCTGCTCGCATCGACGCTCTCTTAAACGAAGTCGACCGACGATGCTAACTGAATTCTGGGTGGAACGCTGCAGACGATACGGCTCTCAGCCCCGCGCTAATCACAAAAACCAAGTAGTATGAGGAGTAGACCAATGCGAAAGTCGATCGAAGCGGCTGTAGGTGCGCTCGCAATCGCATTCTTCGGCGCACCCGTGGCAGCGATCGCCGTTCAATCTGGGATCAGCACAAACCCGCCGCCTGTGAAGACTTCCGAGTATATCGGAGCAGTTCATGCGTTGAGCCGTTACGAGGTCGATGCCAGCCGGCTTGCGTTGGCCCGATCCCAGGTCCAGGCCTCGCGTTCGTTCGCCCGGAGGATGGTCGACCTCCACACGCGCGTCATTGCTGGGCACGCCCGCCTGCTGAACGTCCCCATATCCGCCGAGGCCGAAGGGGCACTGGCTGAGCCCTTGTCGGAAATGCTTGAGCGATTGGAGAGCACGCCGTTGGGGGAGTTCGATCTGGCGTACAGACAAGGGCAGATCGCTGCGCATGAGGAAGCGTTGAAGGTCCATAGCGCTTATGCTGCGCAAGGGACCGATGCGCGGGCACGGGCCAAGGCTCAAGCCGCTATCCCAATAATCCGGAATCATCTCGACGCAGCGAGGAAGCTGCCCGGAGCCTGAAGGCGTTGAGTTGCGGCGCCCATTTGCCAGTGGCTGGACGTGAGGGTTTCAACTAATCTAGGGTCAATGAGTGCCGTTTTGTTCCGCACACCCACCCGGCTCGCCTTCGGCGGGGCTCTGGGTAAGCAGGCACTCTAAGCCTATTGCGGCTTGCGAGAGCGCCGCTTCCGTCATTGAAGGTTGAGGCGAATCGACCAAATGGGTTTCTGGAGGCTTTGTTCGCGGTGACGCGTGCATTGCCTTCTTTCGTTTCAGGCTCTGGGCTTCGGCCGCAGATCGTCGATCAGCTTCATGCCGTAGATCCGATCGCCCCTTCGGTCTCGCGCTGAAACTGGAGCTGATGGACCAGGTTGACGAGCGGCCGCAGCTCGTCGCGCGCCGGCGCCGTCATCCGCCTGATGCGCAGCCCCCAGCTAACGACATAGGCGACGATGTCGGCGGTCTGGATCAACGTCGTCAGGTCGCTATGGACGAAGAACGGCTCGGGAATGATGCGCCGCGACCGGCTGCGGCCATTGCGCGTGTTCACGAAATAGCTCGACACCTGGCCGAGCAGGATGTGCGTGGCGCTGCGATCGAGTTCGTCGAACACGAGATAGCCCATCGGATCGCTGGGAAGACCGTTCAGGAAATTGTAGAAGCGCTCGAACAGGAACGCATGTCCTTGCGTAGCGCGTCGCTGCGCTCGGGCCGCGGCGCCTCGCGCGGGACGATCGTGGCGAACACACGCGACGATCCTCGGCCGCAATGCCGGTCAGCACCTCATAGGGCGAATGACGCTGATCCTGGCCGGATTCGTCGATGAAAAGCGTCCAGCTCATTCCGGCTTAGGCGACAGCAGCTCGATGGCGTCCAGCTCGACGGCAAAGCGTCATACCCGGCTACTCGGGTAAACCGTGAACCGGCGTGACCGGATTCACGGCGATTCTCACCACCAGGCCATTGCCCGAGAAGTCATACTCCTTGGTCTAGTCTTTCTCGACAGTGGCGGTAATTTAAGGTGCCGGCCTCGATTCCTTTCTTGTAGCCCTGGGTTCGGAACACGACGCTGGCGCCGGGCTCAGGGACGCAATCGGCTTGCGTGGTAACGGTCACCGACCCGCTCAGAGCGGATTGTTATCCCATTGGTCCCCCTTGCTGGGGGCACCTCAAGGTTTGTGGCACGGACAGCGGTAAGCTGAACAGGTGGCGAACAGGGCGGCTCAGGCCACCTTGGCTCCGGGTCCGCCGGCGATGTTGAGTGCGCGGTAGCCGTCTTGATCGAG
>NZ_JBIQFL010000019.1:0-34270 GCF_045369135.1 Sphingomonas sp. 179-I 2A4 NHS
CTTCGTCACTACGACGAAGCCCCAACCCTCCTTAATTCACAACCTCAAATCTGTGCCATAGGTGCTGACGGCGGACAGTGTACGCCTATATCGTGTGCCGTTAGTTCTACGGGCAAGAAGTTCGTGGAGCGTTCCGGCGAGGACCGTGCGCGGCATCTAAGGTCATCAGCCGAGTCTCGGGTGGGGAAGACCGGCGCGTAGAACGTTCGCCACAGGCTATTATCTCGTATCGCCGTCGCGTCCTGCTGAATGGTGACAAAATCCATGTCGGCGACCCGTCGACGATCTCGACTTCGGACACCGACGTTGTGCCGCGCCTGAGGAGGTCGCGCGCGACTTAGAGATAGCGCGCCGCGGTTTCGTGGATGAGGGCTATCATGTTGGGGATGCCCTGGGTGCGGTTGGAGCTGAGCTGGGCTTTGAGATTGAACGGCGCGAGTGCTGCTTCGATGTCGGTTGCTGCGATCGCAGCTGGCGTCTGGTCCTGCACCGTCTTCAGCACCAAGGCGATGATCCCCTTGGTGATCGCGGCGTTGCTGTCGGCCAGGAAGTGGAGCGTGCCGTCCTCGGCTCGGGTTGGGTAGACCCAGACCGACGCGGAGCAGCCGCGAACCAAGGTGGCGTCGGTCTTCAGTGCATCCGGCATCGGCTCGAGCGCGCGGCCCAGATCGATCAGCAGGCGGTAGCGATCGTCGGCATCAAGGAAATCATATTCGCTGTGAATATCGGCGAGGGCGGAGGCGGCGTCAGTCATCGGCGCTGCGCCTACCGCCTCGCGCGCGGGCGGGCAACGGCGGCTAGAGATCGACGCCGGCGGCGATGGCCTCGAGCTTGCGGATCCGTTCCTTCAGATCCGCGATCTCGATCCGGGCCGTGGCGTTGCCGGGTGCGGCAGCCGCGCGTGAATCCGCGTCCTGCCGCAATTCCTGCTGCTTGAGCTGCAGCCAGCCGCGCCAGGCCGTGAGGACTGCCGAAACCAGGATCACGAGCCCGGCGAGCGCCGCCGATGCCATCGTGACATAGAAGCTCATGTCGGACATGATCATCTGCTCCGTTAGCGGTTGCGCAGCTCTTCGATCTGACGGCTCAGATCGGCGCTGCCATGATTGTCGGTGATGACGCGCTCCAGGACGGCGATGCGTTCCTTAAGCTGGCGGATCTCTTCGCGGCTGGCGATCGCGTCGGCGGGCAGGGCGTGGTCTTCGCCAGCACGGCCCATGGCGCGGTACTTTTCCCGGGAGACCCGCGCGAGCGCGGTAATCAGCACGATCCCAAGGACCAGGAAAACGACGGACCAAGGCATCTGAAATCCTCTTCTTGCGCTGTTATTTTCAGTTCGGGCGGTCGGCCAGCGAGGGGCGATCGCGCAGCTGTTCGATCTGGTCGGCCACCAGCAGCCCCTTGTCCGTCACGATCCGTTCAAGGACGCGGACCCGCTGCTCCAACCGATCGGTATGGGCGGCATATTGCGCAGCCTTCTCGGCAGCCTGCGCATTGAGCGCGTCCACCATCTTCTCCTTGTGCTTCAGCCAGCGCTTGAACATGTCGCCACCTACGCCGAAGATCACCGGCAGGCCGACCACGATCATGAAGAACAACAGGACGAAGTAGCCCTTTTCCATTGGTCAGTTCCTTCAGTTCGCGCGGTCGCGCAGTTGTTCGATTTCCTGCGCCAGCAGGTGGCCGCTGTCGGTGACGATCCGCTCGACGTTCTGGAGCCGATCCTTCATCGCGCCGAGTTCGGCACGAAGCTGGCTGTTTTCCTGCGTCAGCAGCTTCACGCGTTCGACCGTTTCATCGTCCCGCTTGGGATAGAGCGCCTGCCCCCACTGGCCATCCAGTGGGTAGCCGCCCCTGATCCGCATCCAGGTGGTGGCGACCCAGCCAACGACACCGGCGATCCCGATCGTTGCGACGACCGGTGCAAGGGCGGAGAACAGCTGGATCTTTTCGGCAGCGGTCATAGACGTCGTTCCTTTCAGCGATTGCGCAGCTGTTCGATCTCGTGCGCCGTGCGGATGGCAGGATCGGTGGCGATCCGCTCAAGGACGGCGATCCTTTCCTCGAGCCGGCTGACCATCCCGGTCAGCCGGGCGTTCTCGTTGGTGAGGACCTCCACCTTGCGGGTGGCTTCCGGCGTGTCCTTGCCGATGTTGCGGCCCCAATCATCGCTGATCGAATAGCCGTGCTTGGCGCGGATCCAGTTGTTGATCAGCCAGGCCCCGGTGGCGATCGGCACGATCGCCAGCACAAAGAAGGGTCCTCCGACGTGCATCGTCCGTCTCCTAACTCGCGCTATCTTCAGCGCAGGCGCTCGATCTCGTCAGCGAGCTGCGTGTTGCGGCTGGTGTAGTGCGTTTCGATGTCGGCGAGCCGGCGATCGAGTTCGCGGAACTTGGAGCGGACCTCCGCCGTGGTGCGCTTCGGATTGGAGCGCACGCCCTGCCAGAACTTCGCATCCTCGGGCGATCCGTAGAGGTTCGCCGGCCGATCCTGCGCCATCCATCCAATCAGGAGATAGGCGATCAGCGTCCAGGGGAAGCCGCCGGCGAGGGTGAGGAGGATCATCGCGATCCGCACCCAGAGCACCTCGATCCCGGTATAGTCGGCGATCCCGGCGCAAACGCCCTTCCACTTGCGATCCTGACGGTTGAGGTAGAATTTCGTGCGGCTGTTGTCGGCCATCAGTTCCTCCTCTCGATGCGGTCTTCCAGCCGATAGTCAGGCTGCGAGCGGTAATCGGACAGGCCGGGGCGAAAATCGGGATTGTCGGCCGCGACGATGCGCTCGACGGTGTTGACCCGGTCCTCCAGGCGCTTGGCGAGCGAGTGAAGCTCGTCGAGCAACGCCTCGTCCTCGCTGGTCATCGACCCGGGGGCCTGCTTCCACTTCGTCACATAGTGCATGATCAGCCAGGGCAGCCCGATGAAGAGCATGCCCACGACGAAGATCGGTACGAGCACGTCGTCCATCTCAATTTTCCCCGTTGCTACGGTTGTTCATGCGCGCCTTGAGCGCGGCGAGTTCGGCATCCACCCGGTCGGCGGCCTTGAGCTCGGCGATCTCCTCGTCGAGGCTCTTGGGCAGGGCGCCCAGGCCCATGGCGTCGGCGCGGCCTTCGGCTTCGTCCACCTTGCGCTCCAGCATTTCGAAGCGGCTGAACGCCTCGTGGGTGCGCGGGCCGTTCCACATCTCGCGCAGGCGGCCACGGTTGGTGGCGCTTTCGAGGCGCGTGGCGATGTTGTTCTGCCGGGTGCGGGCCTCGCGCAGCTTGTTCTGAAGCTTCGCGATATCCTCTTCCGAGCTGCGCAGCGTATCGTCGAGAACGGCGATTTCGGCGCGGAGCTGCTCGACCATGTCGGTCGCCTTCTGGCGCTCCATCAGCGCTGCCTTGGCGAGATCCTCACGATCCTTCGACAGGGCGAGCTCTGCCTTCTCGGTCCAGTTCGCTTCGATCTCGGACAGCTTTGCCATGTGGCGCCGCATTTCCTTGATGTCCGCGATCGTGCGTGCCGCCGACGCCCGGACCTCGACCAGCGTCTCTTCCATCTCGAGGATGATCATGCGGATCATCTTCGCCGGATCTTCGGCCTTTTCGAGTAGCTCCGCCATGTTGGCGGCGACGATGTCGCGGGTTCGGGAAAAGATGCCCATCAACGAAACTCCTGGTGATGCCCTGTTATAGGCTTACCGCCGGGGCGGGGCGAGGGATAAGCGCCCGCCCCGGCGGCGTCGTTCACGCGATCACGCGAACGATGGTGGGAGCCGATCCCGTCTGGGCCGGGCCGACCGCGCCGAGCACCATGGTGGCGCTGAAGACGACGGTGCAGGCGATGGCGGCGAGGGTACGGCCGATCTGTGCAAACTGGGTCATGTGACTGCTCCTCTGAACCTGGTGTCTGTTTCCCGAATGCCGGGTTGCCAGGTGCTTTGCAGGGGGCGTGCCAGTTTTCTGTGGAGGCGGCACAGGCCAAGCACTTGATCCCGTGGGGTCTCAAAAAATCGAGTGAAAACATCGACGTGGAACGATCGGCGAGCGGTACCCGTGGCTACTCTAGGTGCTTTGGTCTCGCGAAACACGTCTTGCCAAGCATTGGGAAAATGCGCCAAGGGTTGGTTCAGCGAGGTGGGTGATGGCGGAACGGGCGTCGCAGGTGATCGGGCAATCGGGGGCGTTCCTCGACGCGCTAGAGCGCGCGAGCCGGGCGGCCGCGCTCGATCGCCCGGTGCTGGTGATCGGTGAACGCGGGACCGGCAAGGAACTGGTCGCTGAGCGACTGCATCGCCTTAGCCAGCGGTGGGACCAGCCACTGGTGATCATGAACTGCGCTGCCTTGCCCGAGACGCTGATTGAGGCGGAGTTGTTCGGCCATGAGGCGGGCGCCTTCACCGGTGCCACCAAGGCACGCGTCGGCCGCTTCGAGGAAGCGCATGGCGGCACGCTGTTTCTCGACGAGCTCGGCACCCTTTCGATGGGCGCGCAGGAGCGGCTGCTGCGGGCGGTGGAATATGGCGAGGTGACCCGGATCGGCTCCTCGCGCCCCATCCGCGTCGACGTGCGCATCGTGGCGGCGACCAACGAGCATCTGCCCGACAAGGTCGATCGCAACGAGTTTCGCGCCGACCTGCTCGATCGATTGTCGTTCGAGGTCGTGACGCTGCCGCCGCTGCGCGCCCGCAAGAGCGACATCCTGGTGCTGGCGGATCACTTCGGGCGCCGCATGGCGGCGGAAATGGGCTGGAGTCATTGGGACGGCTTCGCACCGGCCGCGCAGGAGGCGCTGCGCGACTATCGCTGGCCGGGCAACGTGCGCGAGCTGCGCAACGTGGTGGAGCGTGCGGTTTATCGCTGGGATCGCGAGGGGCCAATCGAGGCGATCGAGTTCGACCCGTTCCAGTCGCCCTATCGGCCGGGGAGTGGCGGGGCGCCGAGCGCGGCGACGCCGGCGCCGGCCTCAGCCCCCGTTTCAACGCAGCCGCAGGTGCCCAATGAGGGAGATGAGGTTGCGGCGTGCGATGTTGGGCCGTCGGACTTCAAGAGTCGGGTCGCGCTGTTCGAAAAGGAGCTGCTGTCGCGCGCGCTGGCGGAGAACCGGTTCAACCAGCGGGCGACGGCCGATGCGCTTGGCCTCAGCTACGATCAGCTGCGCCATGCGCTTCGCCGGCACGACATGATCGGGGCGAGCGGCTGAACAGCGGCCGCGCGGCGATCTGATCGGTTGCGTAACGAGGTCACCGGAGCCATTTGATCCGCGTCGCGTTCACTCGCGAACGCCAAAGGAGGATTTCATGGCTTTCGAACTCCCGCCGCTCCCGTACGATTATGACGCGCTGGAGCCGGTCATCTCCAAGGAGACGATGACCTTCCACCACGACAAGCATCACGCGGCCTACACCGCCAAGCTGAACGAGGGCGTGGCGGCCGATCCGAAGCTGGAGGGCAAGTCGATCGAGGAGATCCTGGGCATGATCTCCCAGCTGCCGCCGCTGGTGCGCAACAATGGCGGTGGTTATTGGAACCACGACTTCTTCTGGAAGATCATGGCGCCCAAGGGCTCGACGCAGCCGTCGGGCGCGCTGAAGGACGCGATCGATGCCTATGGCGGCCTCGACAAGCTGAAGGAAGATTTTAACGGCAAGGGCGCGGGCCAGTTCGGTTCGGGCTGGGCTTGGGTGATCAAGGACGCCTCGGGCGCGTTGAAGGTGACCTCGACGCCGAACCAGGACAATCCGCTGATGGACGATGCCAAGGAGAAGGGCACGCCGATCTTGGGCAACGACGTGTGGGAGCACGCTTACTACCTCACCTACAAGAACGACCGCCCCGGCTATCTCAAGGCCTGGTGGGATGTGGTGAACTGGGACGAGGCAGGGCGCCGGTTCGACGCCGCCTGAGCGACCACGCTCACGGCTTTTTGGAAGGGGCGGCCTCGGCCGCCCCTTTTTTGCATTTGCGGGGCTTGCACCGAGAAAAATGCCGGCTATAGACGCGCCTCCCGCAGCGTTCCCCGATAGCTCAGCGGTAGAGCTCTCGACTGTTAATCGAGCGGCCGTAGGTTCGAATCCTACTCGGGGAGCCACTTTCCACCCATCGCGGTGAAGCAAATGCGCCAGCGACGAACGCGTCGCTGCTCGCGGGTAAGTCAACCGATCGTGCCGCTCCGTTGCCGTCATGTGATGTGCGCGCACGGCGCCGCGCTCGGCAAATTGGCCGCAGTATTCTCCGATGTTTGGCTGATCCTCCCCCGGTAGCGCCGCGCGCGCCATCCGAGGCGGATCAGAGCGAAAGATGGCGCGATCACGGATTCGAACCTCAAGGACTGCCAAGTCGCCACTTTAGGCGATCGCGCGTGCATCAAGGACGGCCGCGACGTCACCGCGGGCGGCTGTGGCGAATCGGAAGGCGACTACGGCGAACGGCCGGTTGGTCGCCACCTATGGCGATCCGGCGTTTCCGGCCGAAAGTTTTCTGCCTCAGGAGCGACTTTGACGGTTTCCATCTGGGCGCCGGCATCACGGCATGGCGAGGTTTGTCCGGTGAACGTTCAAAGACGGCCGCGGGAGAAAGGCGGGAGCCGTTTCTGATCGTGGCGGCGACGTCGTGCTGACACGTGCCGCACGAAGGCGTTGGTCAGAGCCGGCTGATCGAGCCGAGTTCGGGAACGCTCAGTTCCTTCTCGAACTGCAGGCCGGCAAGGCCATCGCGCGACCAGCGAACCAGCCCGCGGCACTCGATCAGCGCCGTCAGCTGCAGCTTCACGTCCAGCCCCGTGGCGATTCGGCCGTCATGTACAATCTTGGCGCCGCGCTGCGATATGTCACGGAGGCGGACGACCTGCATGCCGAGCGGGCTGGTGCAAAGCACTTGCTTGTCGATCGGCAGCCGAAGCGGCCGTGTCTGCGGCGTGCGGACTTCGTCGCGCAATCGCTTGAGGAGTGCTGCGCTGTCGATCGGCGCCTTGAACTTGAGGCCGCACTGGCCGGGGCGCACCCACACAACCTCGCCAGTAAGGGAGCAGGCCTCGGAGAGATCCACCGTTACGTCAGCACTCAGCCGGACTTCCAGATGCGTGGCCAGCATCAGTCCGTGGTCCGAAATGTTGACGACGCGCGCCAGACCGTGATCAGCGCCGGCGAAGACGCGCGCGACGCGGTACACTGTCTGCAAGCGGTTCTTCCCGCGGCGATCAGAGTCGCCGTCGGGCGCACCAAGGGCTGAGTTCAGCGCCTCTTCGAAACTGTAGAACTCGTGACCCAAAGGGGTGCCTCCGAGAACGGCTATTGCAGGGGTGCCATAGGATGTAAAACGCAATGGGATGAACTCTATAACATTTTCCTCCGATCGCGCGGAACCAGCCAGGCCTCAAACGCCTTCTTCCCCCAAGGGGGTTCGCCTGAAGACGTGTTGTATGCAGAGCTGGTGTATTTCGAGGGCGCGTATTTTGCCCATATCGTGACGCGTGAGGAGTACCTCCGGTTGCGCAGGATTCATGAATCGCGCGGGAAGAGCAGGCCATGCCGGCGTCCGATGATGATGGTCGCGGCGGCGTGCTGATTATTGCGCGACGAACTCTCCGTCGCCGTCAGTGAGCGCGGAGGCTCTATGCGCGCTACTCCGGCTTGCTGGGGCTTTCCCTAAGGGGCCGCGAACAGTGGAGCGATCGCGGACTTCGGCGAGAAAACTCAATAACGATCGGTTGAACGCCTTGGTTTGCTCCCACGGGGCGAAGTGGCCAGCGCGGGGGAAGATCTGTAGCCGCGCGCGTGGGATGGTGCGGGCGAGATAGGCGGTGTGGTCTTGCTTGATGAACTCGTCGTAGGCGCCGGCGGCGATCATGATCGCGGGGCCTGTGATCGTGCCCAGTTCAGCCGCCGTGTAGTTAGGTTCGGCGCGCAGCATGGCTTCGGCGGCGGCGTGTAGGGCCGGAAAGCCGTTGGGCGTCGGAGAGAGCGCTGCATAGTCGGCGAGGAGCCGCGGGCCGACCGTCTTCAGGATGGGCGCGTTGAAAGCGTCCGGGCGCACACTTTTCCGGTCCATGTTCGCGCCGAATGCGTAGACGGCGGTCAGCCGCTGCGGGTGGCGCATGGCGAGGATCAGCCCGATGATCGCGCCGTCGCTCCAGCCCACGATAGCCGTCCGACGCAAATTTAAACGGTCCATCACGGCCAGGACGTCCCGTGCCATGAGTTCGTAGCCAAGCGGGCGCGTGCCGAGCGTGCTGCGGCCGTGACCGCGGCTGTCGATCAGGATGACGCGGTAGCCGGCAGCGACGAGCGCGGGTACCTGAAGGCTCCAGGTACGGCTGCTTGCGGTACCGCCGTGGAGCAGGATGATCGGCGGGCCCTGGCCGATCGTGCCGTACCAGATGCGCGCGGTTTCGTGTTCAACATGGCCTTGCAGCGGGAGGGGCGGCAGATCCGGGTAGCCGGGGAGCGGTCGAGCGGTGGCGGCCGTGGTGACGAGGACCAGGGCGAGAAGCGCTGCCACCAGCGAGTACATAGCAGCGCGAACTCGACAGATGATGGTCATCGCAATCCTTCCACCACGCTCGGGCGGGAAGCCCCGCATGAGCGGCGGTTGATTACGGTAGGCGCGCGTCAGCGGAAATGCGCGGGGCGTTGCAGTGGTAGGCGTTCAGATCAGGAGACGAACTGTTCCATGGTGATCCGATCGTCGAGCGCATGCTCGGGATCGAACAGGAGCGTAAGCTCTCGCGCACGATCGATGGCAATGTCGACTTCGGCGACCTCACGTACCTCGCGCTGGTCGGCCACCGCAGAGACGGGGCGCTTGCCCGGATCAAGCACCCGCAGCCTGATCCTGGCCTTGTCCGGCAGGATCGCGCCGCGCCAGCGCCGCGGGCGGAAGGCGCTGATCGGAGTAAGCGCGATCATTGCCGAGCCGAGCGGAAGGATCGGGCCATGGGCGGAGAGATTGTAGGCGGTGGAGCCGGCCGGCGTTGCGACGAGGATCCCGTCGCAGGCGAGTTCTTCCATGACGACGCGTTCGTTCACGCTGACCTCGAGCTTCGCGGTCTGACGTGTTTCGCGCAGCAGCGACACCTCGTTGATCGCGGGCATCGTGTGGACCCGCCCGTCGACGCCGATCGCCGTCATCATCAGCGGCGTCACCTTGAACGCACGCGCGTTGGCCAGTCGCTCATCCAGATCGTGCTGGCGCCATTCGTTCATCAGGAACCCGACGGTGCCAAGGTTCATGCCGAACACCGGCACTGCGAGGCGGCGCTGATCGAGCAAGGTGTGCAGCGTCTGCAGCATGAAGCCGTCACCGCCCAAGGCGATCACGACATCTGCCTCGTCGAGGGTGCACCAATCCCATGCATCGGCAAGCGCGGCGCGGGCGGCCTGGGCGGAGGCGGTAGGCGAGGCGACCAGTGCCCGCCGGGGATAAGCAGTCATCCGCCGGTGACACTCATGTGGCGGGCAACGGCCGGGGCGGCGCCCCGCTCAATTCGGAAATCGTGGCGGGCGGGCTTGCCGGCGATGCCAAGTCGGATCGCGTCGTCCAAGGCAGCCACGCCGCCTTCGCGCAGGGCAGCCTTGAGATCGACCTGGTCGTCATGGCCGAGACAGCTGTAGAGCTTGCCCTCCGTTGTCAGGCGTACGCGGTTGCAGCCATCGCAGAAGTTCGCGGTGAGCGGCGAGATGAGGCCGAGACGCGTCTTGCTGCCCTCGACACGCCAGTAGCGGGCGGGGCCACCCGTGCCTGCAAGGTCGCGTGCCAAGGGAAATTTGGCGTCCAGATGATCAAAAACGGCGGTCAATGGCACGAAACGGTCGGTGCGATCCTCGTCGATGGCGCCCAATGGCATGGTTTCGATCAGCGTCAGATCATGCCCTTCCGCGATGCACCAATCGAGCATCGCCGGGATTTCTTCGTCATTGAGCCCCTTCAGGGCGACCATGTTGATCTTGACCGAAAGCCCTGCCTTCTTCGCGGCGGCGATCCCGCCCAGCACCTGTTCGACATCGCCATGGCGGGTGATGAAGCGGAAACGGTCGGGATCGCGACTGTCGAGGCTGACGTTCACGCGGCGCATGCCGGCGTCGACCAGCGCCTCGGCATGATCGGCGAGGTGCGTGGCGTTGGTCGTCATCGTCAGTTCGTCGAGCGTGTGGCCGACATGGGCGCCGAGCCGGCGCGTGAGATCGATGACGTCGCGCCGGACCAGCGGCTCACCGCCCGACAAGCGGATCTTGCGCACGCCGAAGCCGATGAAGCGTTCGGCGATGATCGCGATCTCTTCCAGCGCCAGCAACTTGCTGCGCGGCAGGAAGGTCATCTTTTCGGCCATGCAATAGCGGCAGCGAAGATCGCAGCGATCAGTGACGGAAATGCGCAAGTAACGGATCGTGCGGCCGAACCCGTCAACGAGATCGGTCGAAGGGCCGATCGAAGGGGCGGTCGCATCTCCCATAACGGAACAGCTAAGGGCTGAAAGGCGAGGGGACAAGAGCAGGCGGGCCGTTGCTGTGCCGGAAGGCGCAGCTTAACCCGAAGAAGTGGGAAAACTTTCAAGCCATACGGGCAATGTTGCCCTGGCGGCAGGATCCGAGGCGCTGGCGCCGATCGTGGAGGCGGCCGGGTGGCGCCTGATCGATAATAGCGCGGGCACCGGCGCGGATGTGCGCCTGGTGGATGCGCGTGACACGCTGGAGCAGATGGCGGGCGAGGATGCCGCCGCACTTGCCGAGCGAGCGGCGCTGCTGGCGATCGTGCGCGACGCTCACGGTGCGGCCCAGGCCTATGAGGCAGGCGCGACACATGTGCTTACCGGCGCGGTTGATATGGCGACGCTTGGTCTTGCGCTTCGCTTTGCGGGGCGGCACGCGCGGCGCCTGCGCGGCACCGGGCATGCGCGGCGGGCGGGAGAATGTGGCGACGGCGCGGTCGAGCGGTTCGTGACGGCGCTGAGCCACGATCAGGCGGCGACGGTGGCCGTGATCGCGATGAGCCGGTTCGACACGGTGAACGCAGCCTTCGGCCGGGAAGCAGGCGATGCGCTGCTGCGTGAAACGGGGGCGCGGATTGCGGCGGCGCTGCCGTCTGCGGCGGTGATCGAGCGTGACGAGGGAGCGCGCTTCCTCGTGGCGATGAAGGAGGATGAAGCGGACGCGGCAGTGCGAATCGCGACGATCGAGGCGGCGCTGACGCGGCGGTTCGCCATCGGCGCGGAGGAAGCGAACCTGGGCGTCCGGATCGGGGTGGCGCATCGCGGGGCGGGCGAAGCGGCGGCGATCCTGGTTCGGCGCGCGCGCGAGGCGCTGCATCAGGCGCTGGCCAGCGACGGGGCGAGCATTCGGGTGGCGCCTTCCGTCCATGCCGCGCATGGCCTGCGGCTGGCGGCGGACCTGCACCGCGCCATCGACCGCGACGAGATCGACATCTTGTTCCAGCCGCAAGTGGCGCTGGACGACGGGCGGATCACCGGGGTCGAGGCTCTGGCGCGGTGGGAGCATCCCGAGCATGGCGTGCTGGGCGCGGACACCTTGTTTGCGGCGGCGGAGCGCGCGGGCCTCGGCCTGGCGCTGTCCGAGCATATCCAGCGGCTCGCACTGACGATGGCAGCGCCATGGACCGGAGCACTCGCGGAACTGCGGGTGGCGATCAACGTGACCGCAGCGGACCTCGCGCGCGGCGATTTCACCGAGTATTTCCTGGCGCTGGTGGAGCGGAGCGGGATCGATCCCGCGCGGGTGACCGCCGAGGTGACGGAGAGTGGCTTCGTCACCGACCTGGAACTGGCGGCGGAGCGGCTGCAGCGGCTTCGCGAGGCGGGGCTGCGCGTGGCGATCGACGATTTCGGTACGGGTTATTCCAGCCTTGCCTATCTGAAGGCACTGCCGCTCGATTACCTGAAGATCGATCGCAGCCTGACGCAGGACATTGCCGGCGGCGACCGGGCGCGCACCGTGGTGCGTGGGGTGATCGCGATCGCGGCTGGCTTGGGCCTGGCGACGATTGCGGAGGGCGTGGAGGACGAAGAGCAACGATCACTGCTCGCCGCCGAGGGCTGCACCCTGTACCAGGGTTTCCTGTGCGCCGGGCCATTGCGCGAAAACGTGCTGGCGGCGCTGCTGGGGGAGGCATGATGATGATCCTGACGATCATGGCGCCGGTCGCTCTCGCAGCGAGCGCCGCGGCGACGCCTCAGGCGCAGATCGAGGCGGTGATGGCGGAAAGCTCGGCGGGATGGAACGCCGGGTCGCTTGACCGGTTCATGGCGGCCTATGCCGATGATGCGATCTATGTCGCCGGGCCGACGATGGCGCGCGGCAAGGCCGAGATCACCGCGCGATACGCCAAGAGCTTTGCCGATGGCGGCAACAAGCGCGGGCGGCTGACCTTCCAGCCGATGGCGTGGCGGACGTTGAGCAACGTTCACATGCTGCTGGTGGCGCGGTGGACGCTCACGCCGGCGGACGGCAAGCCGGAAACGGGGCTGACCAGCCTGGTGTTCGAGCGGCGCAAGCCGGGCTGGCAGATCATTTCCGACCATAGTTCATGATCGGTCGCGGCCTGTTCGCCGCGGCGCTGATCGCAGGCGCTTCCTACACGATCGCCGCCTGGGCCGGGTGGAGCGGCCCAGCGGTGGTGGCGTGGAAGGGCGCTGGCGTGGCGCTGCTGGCCGGCTGGGCATGGCACGCCGCAGACACACGGGACGGGCGCCAGCTGGCGCTGGTTTTGGCATGTGGCGCCGCGGGTGACGTGCTGCTGGAGGCGGCGGGCCTGGTGGTGGGCGCGATCGCTTTCCTGATCGGGCATGTGATCGCGATCGACTTGTATCGGCGGCACGCGGGGCCGGGCGCTTGGCGGCTGATCGTTGGCTGTGCCGTAGTGGTGGCGGCGATTTCGGCGGCGTTGGCGCGTGATTTGGGCGTCGGGTTCTACGCGCTCGCGTTGGGTGCGATGGCTGGAGCAGCGACGGCGAGCCGGCTGCCGCGCCAGTTGGCGATCGGCGCGTGGCTGTTCGTCGCGTCGGACCTGCTGATCTTTGCCGAGCTTGGCCCCCTTCAGGAAAGCGCAGCGCCGCGGCTGCTGATCTGGCCGCTCTATTTCGCCGGCCAGGCATTGATCGCGCACGGCGGCGTCACGAGCTTGAGGCGCAATGAAAATCTACACCATCGGATATGAGGCCACGACGATAGCCGACTTTCTCGCCGCGCTGACGCGGGCGGGGGTGAAGCGGGTGATCGACGTGCGTGCGCTGCCGCTGTCGCGGCGGCCCGGCTTCTCCAAGTCGATCCTGGCGGCGACGCTGCGGGAGGCCGGGATCGACTATGTGCACCTGAAGTCGCTGGGCACACCCAAGCGCGGGCGCGACGCGGCGAAGAAGGGCGATGTCGTGACGTTGCGCGCGGTGTATGACGATCAGCTGGCGCTGCCCGAAGCGCAGGCCGCGGCGGCGCAGATGCGCGCGCTGGCGGCGGAGCTGCCTTCCGCCCTGCTGTGTTACGAGCGGGACCCCTGCCATTGCCACCGAACGCTGCTGTTGCAGGCGGAGGGCGAGGGCGCCGAGGTGGTCGACCTTTACACCTGAGCTACGAGACCCGCGGATAAGGTCAGGGCAGGGCGTAGCCGACGGTGGACTGGGCGATCAGCCGGTCCTCGCTGTCCTGCCAGATGCGAACATCGACGCTGGCGAGGCGGCGGCCGAGCTTCAGCAGGCGCGCGTCGGCGTAGATCGCGCGATGATTGCAGGCGCGAAGGAAGCTGATCGACAGCGCGTTCGTGACCGCCATCTGCTCCGGCCCATGATGCGCCGCGATCACCGCATAAGCGGCGAGATCGGCAAGCGTCATCAGCGTCGGCCCGGAGACGATATTCCCCGGCCGGAGCGTCGAGGCGTCGGGATCGAGCCGGATGCGCAAGTGGCCGGGCACCAGGCTGACCACTTGGCCCAGCTTCGACGGATCGCTGGACGGGAAGGCGGCGGTCAGGAACCCCGTCACCTCCGCCGGCGTGAGGCGGAGGGTGAAGGGCGCGGCGCCTGGGCGCGAGGGCAACGGGTCGCTCAACCGGTGACCGGAAGGCGAACGGTGCCGTCGTCCTCGCGCTCGAGCGGGCTGTAGGCCACGACCGTGTCGAGCGTGAGCGTGCCGTACAGGTGCGGGAAGAGTTGCCCGCCGCGGCTTTCCTCCCAGCGGATCTGATCGCCGAGCGCCTCAAGATCGACGGCGGCGACGTGGAGATCGTGCTGGCCGGCAAAATGCTTGTCGACCGTCTCGGTGAGCTGGGCGGCGGTGGAGAGGTGGATGTAGCCGTCCGCCACATCCACCGGCGCGCCGGCGAAGCTGCCGTCACGCTCCAGCGCCGCCATCTGATCGGCGGTCAGGACCTTATAGGCGGTGACGGGCCGGCTCACTGCCCATCCTCCGGACCCGCGGCTGCATCGTCACCGACAATGGCGCCGGTGTCAGGCGCAGTTTCCGGCGCCGACAGGTCGGCGGCGACCGCTTCCTCTGCCGGGTTCTCGGGTTCCGGCTCCTCATCGATTCGCGCACAGCCCACCACATGTTCGTCGTCGCTGACGTTGAACAGGCGCACGCCTGCCGAGTTGCGGCCGATGACGCGCAGGCTGGCAAGCGGCATGCGGATCAGCTTGGCCTGATCGGTGACGAGCATCAGCTGATCGCTCTTGCTCGCCGGGAAGCTGGCGACGACCGGGCCGTTGCGGGCGATATTGTCGATGTTGGTGATGCCCTGACCGCCGCGACCGGTGCGGCGATATTCGAACGCCGAGGACAGCTTGCCATAGCCATTCGCGCAGACGGTGAGGATGAACTGTTCGTGCGCGCGCAGGAATTCGAACCGGTCCATCGGGATCTGCGGCTCGCCCTCACGCTCCGTCGCCTTCCAGGGGGCGAAGCGCAGATATTCCTCCCGCTCCTCCTGCGTGGCGCCGGTGCGGTGCAGGATCGAGAGCGAGATCACCTCGTCGCCGGGCGCGAGGCGCATGCCGCGCACGCCGGTGGAGTTGCGGCTCTGGAATTCGCGCACGTCGCTGCCGGGGAAGCGGATCGCCTTGCCCTGACGGGTGGCGAGGAGGACGTCGTCATTCTCCTCCAGCAGCGCGACGCCGATCAGACGATCGTCGATGTCGTCGCCTTCGAACTTCATCGCGATCTTGCCGTTCGAGGGCACGTTGGTGAAGGCGTCCATCGCGTTGCGGCGCACGCTGCCCCGCGCCGTCGCGAACATGACGTGGAGCTTGCCCCATTCCGCCTCGTCCTCCGGCAGCGGCAGGACGGTGGAGATCGTCTCGCCTGGCTGGAGCGGCAGGAGGTTGATCATCGGGCGGCCGCGGGTGTTGGCGCTGCCCTCGGGCAGGCGCCACACCTTCATGCGATAGACGCGGCCGAGCGTGGAGAAGAACAATACCGGCGTGTGCGTCGAGGTGACGAACAGGCTGGTGACGGCATCCTCATCCTTGGTCGCCATGCCGCTGCGGCCCTTGCCGCCGCGCGCCTGGGCGCGGAACGCCTCAAGCGGGGTACGCTTGATATAGCCCTGCATGGTCACGGTGACGACCATGTCCTCGCGCTCGATCAGATCCTCGTCATCGATGCCGTCGGCGGCAGCGGCGATTTCGGTGCGGCGCGGGGTGGCGAAGAGCGCGCGAACTTCGGTCAGTTCCTCGCGCATCACCGCATAGAGCTTCACGCGGTCGGCCAGGATCGCGAGCAGCTCGGCGATCGATTCGGCCAGCGTCTTGAGCTCGTCGCCGATCTCGTCACGGCCCAGCGCGGTGAGACGGTGAAGGCGCAGGTCGAGAATCGCGCGAACCTGGATTTCCGACAGGCGATAGGTGTCGCCGGTGATCTCGGTCTCGACCGCCTCGACCAGCTTGATGTAGCCGGCGATCTCCGCAATCGGCCAATCACGAGCCATCAGCGCCGCGCGCGCCTCGGCCGGCGAAGACGAGCCGCGGATCATCCTGACGACCTCGTCGAGGTTCGTCACGGCAATGACGAGGCCGAGCAAGATGTGCGCACGATCACGCGCCTTCGCCAGTTCGAACTTCGAGCGGCGGGTGATGACCTGCTCGCGGAACTGGATGAAGGCAGCGATGATCTCGCGCAGCGGCAGCATCTCCGGCCGGCCGCCGCGGATCGCGAGCATGTTGGCGGGGAAGCTGCCCTGTGCCGGCGTGTGACGCCACAGCTGGTTCAGCACCACTTCCGGCGTCGCGTCACGCTTCAGTTCGATGACGACGCGAACACCGTCGCGGTTCGATTCGTCGCGGACGTCGCCAATCCCCTCGATCCGCTTGTCCTTCGCGGCCTCGGCGATCTTTTCGACCAGCGCGTTCTTGCCCTGCTGGTAGGGAATCTCGGTGAGGACGATCGAGCGACGCTCGCCGCGCCCTTCCTCAATGACGTAGCGCGAGCGGACGATGATCGAGCCACGGCCCGTCTCATAGGCGCTGCGCGCGCCGGCGCGGCCGAGGATGACAGCGCCGGTCGGGAAGTCCGGCCCGGGCACGATCTCCATCAGCTCCTCGGTCGTGAGCGGCTCTCCGCCGCTGATCGCGCGATCGAGATAGGCAAGGCAGGCGTCGACGACTTCGCCCAGATTGTGCGGCGGGATGTTGGTCGCCATGCCGACCGCGATGCCGCCAGCGCCGTTGACGAGCAGGTTCGGGAAGCGCGCCGGGAGGACCGAAGGCTCGCTTTCCGAGCCGTCATAGTTCGGCTGGAAATCAACCGTGTCCTTGTCGAGATCGTCGAGCAGGTAATCGGCGACACGGGACAGGCGCGCCTCGGTGTACCGCATTGCGGCGGGCGGATCGGGATCCATCGAGCCGAAGTTGCCCTGGCCGTCGATCAGCGGCGCGCGCATCGACCAGTCCTGCGTCATGCGCGCCAAGGCGTCATAGATCGCAGTATCGCCGTGCGGGTGGTATTTACCGATCACGTCACCGACGATGCGGGCCGATTTGCGGTAGGGCCGGTTGTAGGTGAAGCCGCTTTCGTTCGCCGAATAGAGGATGCGGCGGTGAACCGGCTTCAGGCCGTCACGAACGTCGGGGAGCGCGCGCGCCACGATCACGCTCATCGCGTAATCGAGGTAGCTGGTCTTCATTTCCTCGACGATCGAGATCGGCGCAATGTCCGATGGGTCGGCGAGGACGGTCTCGTCGGTCAAAATGGTACCTTCGGTCTGGGATTCGTATCCCGGCCGATCTAGGACCCTGCAACCGAAAAGTCACGCGCGCGTACGCGTACGCGAGGACAGCTAAGGCCGCGAGTGCGCCGGCGCTAACCGAGGTAAGTGCGCGGCGCGCCCGTCGGTGCTTTGCTGCCCCCATATCTTCGATGATGGAGAGCAGAGATGGACAAGATTTCCGGGCTGATCAGCGAGCTGGAGCGTCGCGGGCGCAATGCGCCGACCCTTGCGGAAGGGCAGCGGCTGTTCATGGAGGCGGCGCGGCTGCGGCGCGAGCAGACCGCGACGCCGAAGGATCGGTTCGCGACACCCGTGCCGCGCAACTGATCCGGCGGGGACAAGGTTCAGGGCGCGATCTCGGTCCCGTCCCAGGCGAAGAACTTGCCGCTGTCCTGCGGCTTCAGGCCGTCGAGGACATCGAGGAGCTGGACCGCGGCACGGCCGGGCGTGAAGATGTCTCGCCCGGACTGCTGGAACGGCTGGCTCAGCCGGGTGTCGACGGTGCCGGGGTGGAGGGCAATGACGATGCCGCGATCGTTGCGGCGCTTGTCCTCCACTGCCAGCGTGCGGACGAACTGGTTGAGCGCCGCCTTCGAGGCGCGGTAGCCGTACCAGCCGCCCAGCCGATTGTCCGAGATGCTGCCGACGCGTGCCGAGAGGACGGCGAAGACGGACCGGCCGGATCTGGGCATGACGGGAAGGAAATGCTTGGCGACCAATGCGGGGCCGATCGCGTTGATCGCATATTGCTCCGCCAGCCAGGCCGGATCGAGATCGCGCAGGGCCTTTTCCGGGCCGCGCTCCCCGTCATGGAGCAGGCCGGTCGCAACGACGACCAGATCGGGCGTGCCGACGCTGGCGGCGGCTGCGGCGATGCTCGCCTCGTCCGTCAGGTCCAGCTCCGGCCGCGAGAAACGTCGTACGGTGGCATCTTCTTCCGCCAGCGCATCCGCCAGCGCTGCCCCGATCCCGCCCGAGGCACCGATGATTACTGCATTCATGGAACGGCCGGCTAAGCCGCTGGACCATTACGTTCAATGTCCATTCAGCGCGATTCCTTGATGCGGCCTTGCAACCGGATTAAGCGCCGGACGTAACACGTCACGCCTCAAGGAGAGCAGTTTCAATGAAGAGCATTTCCAAGGTCGCGGTTGCAGCCGCTCTGACGGCAGGTGTGGCGGGCATTGCCGTTTCCACCCCCGCTGCTGCCGCAAAGGAAAAGAAGCAGGAGCAGAAGGGCCCGGCCCTGAAGCTGAGCAAGGAAGTGCAGGGCCCGGCATCCGCCGCCCAGACTGCACTTGGCACCAAGGATTTCGCGACGGCTGCCGCCCAGCTGGCGACCGCGCAGGCCGCAGCGAAGACCGACGACGACCGCTATATCGTCGCGGCGCTGCAGCTGCAGATGGAAGCGACCAAGATCCAGGACGCGCGCGCGGCCAATCAGCCGGTGAGCGAGGAGGGCCTGAAGGCGCCGCTCGATGCGCTGATCGCCAATCCGAAGACCCCGGCAGTAGACCTGCCCAAGTATAACTACCAGCGCGGCATCATGGCGGCGAACGCCAAGGATTCCGCCGGCGCGATCCAGTTCTTCCAGCGCGCCCAGCAGCTTGGTTACAACGATCCGAACCTGACGCTGCAGATGGTGAAGATCCGCATGGATTCCGGTGACATCGCCGGCGGTTCGGCGGAACTGGAGAAGGCAATGGACGCGCAGATCGCAGCCGGCCAGAAGCCGTCCGAGGAACTGTATCGCTACGCCATCGCCAAGACCAACCAGAAGAAGATGGGCCCGCAGACCGTGGGCTGGATCAAGCGCTACGTCGTCGCTTACCCGACCGCCAAGAACTGGCGCGACGGGATCGTCACCTATGGCATGACGCAGTCGAGCGCGGTGACCTTGGACAAGGCGCAGAAGGTTGACCTGTACCGCCTGATGCGTGCGACCAAGTCGCTCGCCGACCAGTATGATTACGAGAATTACGCGCAGTGGACCTATGACATGGGCCTGCCGTACGAGACCAAGACCGTGCTGACCGAAGGCAAGGCCGCAGGGAAGATCCCGGCGAGCAGCGCGTCGGCCAACGACCTGCTGAAGGTGGCGAACCAGGCAATCGCCAACGAAGGTTCGCTGGCGCCGAGCGAAGCCAAGGCAAAGTCGGGCGCGAACGGCCGCGTCGCGGCGAACACCGGTGACGCGTATCTTGGCTCGGGCAATTACGCCAAGGCGATCGAGCTTTATAAGGTTGCGCTGCAGAAGGGCGGCGTCGACGCGGACACGGTGAACACGCGCCTCGGCATCGCGCTGGCGAATTCCGGCGACAAGGAAGGCGCGAAGGCTGCGTTCGCGCAGGTGAAGACCGCGCCGCGTGCGGACATCGCTTCGCTGTGGACGCTCTATCTCGACAACCCGCCGACCGCCTGAGCGGCCGGCTACCGACGAGACGGGAAGGGCGGCCTAGGCCGCCCTTTTTCGTGGTTCCCGCGGTGATCCGGCGCCGATCACTCGGCAGGTATGTCGATCGGGACGCCCGGGGAGGATTTCGCGGTGCGGATCGTCAGCGACGATTTGACGCTGGCGACATTCGGCGCAGCGGTGAGATGCGTGGTGAGGATGCGCTGGAAGCTTTCCAGATCCGCCGCGACGATCTTCAGGATGAAGTCGATCTCCCCGTTCAGCATGTGGCATTCACGCACTTCCGGGATGCCGGCGACGTGCTTTTCGAAAGCGGCGAGATCCTGCTCCGCCTGGCTGCGCAGGCTGACCATGGCGAAAACGGTGATGGGGTAGCCCAGCGCGGCGGGATCGCATTGCGCGTGATAGCCACGGATGACGCCGCTTTGTTCAAGCGAGCGAACGCGCCGAAGGCACGGCGGGGCCGTCAACCCGACCCGTTCAGCCAGATCGACATTGGTCATCCGGCCGTCTTCCTGCAGCAGGGCGAGAATCCGACGGTCTATTCGGTCAAGCGTCATTATACCCCTGAAACGCATGTTCATGACTAACGATGTGTTTTCATAATAGGATAATTGCGCGTCAACGCAATTGTGCCACCTCATGACAACCGTAAAATGACTAGTTTCGCTTCTATGGCAGGCTCGCTAAGGCCGTTCGGCGCAGCGAGCGGGTCGCGGGCGTAACAATGGGGCGGCGAGTGCGGTTCGACGACAGTCTCAAGACCGTTCTTGCTGCCGACGCCTCGACTGCCTTTGGCGCGCAGGCGACGTTCCGACAGCTGGCGGACCTTCTGGCGCGCGGACGCGCGGAGCCCAATGCCGAGACGCTGGGGCGGCTGCGGGCGCTACGATCCCAGGTTCCGGCAAGCGCGCGTGCTGCTGCGGCGCGGGGACTGGCGCTGGGCCGGCCGAGCGCGGCGCTGATCGCGCTGTTTGCCGAGGATGAGCCCGCCATCGCCCAAGCGGCGCTGCGCGGTGCGATGCTGCAAGCGGAGGAGTGGATCGCGATCCTGCCGCGCCTCGGGCCGGTCGGGCGTGCGGCGCTGCGCCAGCGGACGGATCTCGATCCGGTGGTCGTGCGGGCGCTGGAGAGTTTCGGACCGACAGATTTCGCGCTCGGCTATGACGCGCCGGCAGCGGCAGATCAGCCTGAGGAGATCGAGCCTGCGGCGGCGCTGGATGCGGTTGCCGAGATGATCGTCGAGGAGACGGTCGAGGCGACCGAACCGTCGAAGGTGGAGGCAATACCATCCCCGGCCCGGGCGCCGGCCGGTTTCGAGATCGCGGCGCTCGTCGACCGGATCGAGAGCTTCAAGCGCGATGGCGGGATGCCGATCGCGCCGCGGGCGCCCGCGCCGCCAGCTTCGGTGCTCGACCATTTCCGTTTCGAAACAGGGGCCGACGGCGTGATCCGTTGGTCCGATGCCGTGCCGCGCGGCGCTGTGGTCGGGCTATCCTTGTTCAGCCGTCATGAGGAGAGCGGCTTCCAGGCGCTGTTCGAGCGTCGTGCCGCGATTGCTGACGCGCCCGTGGTGCTTGACGGCGCGGGGGCGGTGGCAGGGGCTTGGTGCGTGTCGGCCATGCCGCTGTTCGAGCAGGCAACCGGGCAGTTCGTCGGTTACCGCGGCGAGGCACGGCGGCCGGCCACCGAGAAACGGGCGGGCGCCGCGACCGGCCATCGCAAGTCCGAGGGCCTTCGCCGACTCGTTCATGAACTGCGCACGCCGACCAACGCTATTGCTGGCTTCTCCGAACTGATTGAGGCGCAATTGCTGGGCCCGGTCGATCCGGTGCATCGCGAGCGCGCATCAACGATCCGATCGCTGGCGGCTGACCTGGTCGCGGCGATCGAGGATCTGGACCTCGCGGCGCGCATGGAAAGCGATGCGCTGGAGCTTCGCCCGGGCGTGGTGCCGCTGGCGCCGCTGCTGGAGCGCGTCGCTGGCGAGATGCAGTCGCTGGCGGCGCGTCGCGGTAGCAGCATCGGGGTGGAAACGGGCGACGTGGCGCTTGGCCTCGCTTGCGACGATCGTGCGGCCGAGCGGCTGTTCACGCGATTGATCGGCACCATGGTGTCAGCCAGCCGTGAGGGCGAGGCGATCCGGGTAGCGGCCGAGCAGCAGGCGGGCCAGCGCGTGCAGATCAGCATCACCCGGCCGCAAACACTGGCGGATATGAGCGAGACGGCGCTTCTGAACCTTGATGCCGAGCGCGAGACGGCTCTGGCCGGAGCGCCGCTGCTCGGCACGGGTTTCGCACTGCGGCTGATCGCGAACTTGGCGCTCGAGCTGGGCGGGCGGCTGACGATCGAGGCGGATCGCTTGACAGTGACGCTGCCGGCAGCTTCGATCGGCGACATGGGACAGGCGTCGACGAACTGAACGGGAGCGTGACGCCGAGGGGCTCGCATGGCTGGCGTGTTCCGGCGCCGGATCCCGATGATCTGATCCGCTGGCCCGCCGATTTCGGCAACCGGTTCATGCTCTTCGTCGATTGCGAGGAAGAGTTCGACTGGTCGGCGCCGTTTTCGCGCGAGGCACGTTCGGTAAGTGCAATCGCCGCGCTGCCGGAAATGCATGCGCGGCTGTCAGAGCAAGGCATCGCGCCGTGCTATTTGTGCGACTATCCGATTGTCACTGATGCCGGGGCGGTGGACGTGCTGCGCGGACTGGTGGCGGACGGTCGAACGACGATCGGCGCGCAGCTTCATCCGTGGGTGAATCCGCCACATGCCGAAGCGCCGAGCGCAAGCTTGTCATTCGCCGGGAACCTGCCGGTCGATCTCGAAGCGGCAAAGCTAGACGCGTTGACCGATGTGATCACAACCGCATTCGGCAGGGCGCCGCTCGCCTATCGTGCGGGGCGCTACGGGATCGGCCCGGCAACGCTGCGGCTGCTGGCGGAACGTGGCTATCGCCTCGATACGTCAATGCGCGCCCGTCACGATTATTCCCAGGACGGCGGGCCAGATTTTAGGGGCGTCGGGATGGAGGCGTTTCGCTTGCGCCGGAGCGGGATGATCGAGGTGCCGTTGTCGACGATCTTCACTGGCCGGCTGCGGCGCGCCGGGCCGTCGCTTCACGCGCTCGGCGGCGCTGTACCGCGGGGACGCGGACTACTGGCGCGCTCTGGCCTTGTTTCGCGTGTGCCGCTGACGCCGGAAGGCGTGCCGATCGAGGAGGCCGCGGAAGCCGTGCGGATCGCAGCAGGAGAGGGCGCCCGGTTGCTGACTTTCTCCTTCCACTCACCCAGCCTTGTGCCGGGCCACACCCCCTACGTGCGCGATGCGGCCGACCTCGCACGCTTCATGCGCTGGTGGGATGTGATGTTGGATTTGTTGGACCGGTTCGGATTCTCGCCTGCCTCTTTAGATGAACTGCTCGCGGCGGCGGATCGCACACCTTGACGCATCATCGTCTTGCTTCGACACCGCTTCTCTTAGCCGGAAGAAACTGCAGGTTCCGCAAACGGGCTGGGACGCGCACAAGCAAAGCGCGCGGTCGGGTGGAACCAAAACCCACGGGATTGGCGCAGCGCAGGCAGCGGGCTCGCCGTGCTACTGCTTACCAGCGCCAGCAAAGACCCAGATCGTCCCGACAGCAACTCATGTCGTTGGATCGACAGGCCACGAAGAGATCGGGCGGATCCTGTTGATCCGCCCGTCAGGCTGCTTGCCGCCATTACCAGCGCGATACGGATTGCGATACCGCGGCGCATAGTAAGCGCGCGGCGGCCCGTTGCGGTAATGACGCGGGCCGCGATAATGCTTCCGATCCCAGTGGCGGCGATCGTGGCGATACGCGCGGTGTCCGCGATGCTTGCGATAATCGCGATAGGCATGGCGCGGCGGCACGTAGCGACGGCCCCGATCGCGATCATAGCCATGGTGGCCATTGCGATAGGATTGGGCCTTGGCGGCGGTCGGCGTGACGCTGACGCCGACGGTGGTGAAGGTCATGGCAAGGGCGGCAAAGAGCCCCATCATTCTGTTACGCATACACACATCTCCTGGCGCGTTTGGCGCGCTCTACCAAAGATAACGTGTGCTAAACTTTGATCGTTCCAGCCCCCACGGCTTTGCGGCCGACGGGTGCGTCGACGTGATGGGCTGGCCTAGGGCGTGGCGGTGACCCGCTGCCACTCCAGTCGGGTCACGTATGTGCGACCTGATTTGGAGACCTCAGGCTCGGTAACGAACTGGATCGTGTCAGGTGCGATCGGAACGATCCGACGCACGAAGCTGGTGCCGACCCTCGCCGGTTGCGACGCGAACAGGATTTTGTGCGTGATCATGTCACCCTGACGGTGCCAAGTGCCGGCATAGGCGAAGAATTCGGAAAAGCTGTCCGCGGCCGGGTTGCCGGCGGCTGCCCAGGCCGGATCCATGAGGAACGCCGACATGCGGCCGTCAGCGGTATATTGGAGCTGACCGGCGGGCGGATCCCCGAAAGTCCTGACCTCAGTGCCGCCGCGATCGTTGATGCAGGAAACCAGCGTCCAGGTGCCGAGCAGGTCGGTCATCATCTCTCCTTCCGCCATTGGCGCAGGAGGCGGTGTGAACCGAATTGCCGGAGGAAATGCAAACCCGTTCGATGATCGTCTTTGGAAAAGGGGGCAGGGCGCACCGTCGCGACAAGGCGCATCCCGCCCCGCACATGGCGGATGCAGGCGGCCGGCGCTGAACGACGCCGGCGCCCGTGCATCAGTTCGAGCCGCGCTTCATCCCCGCGCGTTGCTGGGCGAGCGCCTTCTGAACGGCACCGACGAATTGATCACCGGGCCGCGCACGGCAGGCATCCACCACCATGGGAGTTACGGTCTCGACGCCCGCTACCGTCACCGTCGGGTGCGGCTTGCCCTTTGGCCCGTAATTGGCGGCGTAGACGATCGCCTGCGGCCGATATTGCACATCGACCAGGTTGAAATCCCGGCATGTGACCGTCTCCAGGCGCTTGTTGACCTTGAAGACCGTGACGTCAGTCATTCCATCTTGCTGTGGAATATGGGCCTGTTCCTTCACCGTCTGTGCTGCGCCGATCGTCGCGCCACATGCAGCGCAGAGCGCGCCGGCGATCACAAAGCTTCTCAACATGGAGGACTCCTCTTCACTGAGCAGTCCAGATTTACCCGTCTTGAGAGGGCACTGCCCTACGTATCTTCCGAAGGGGAAGGGGTCCCGGCGCCCGAGGCGCCTGGCGTCGCGGCTCGGGATGGTCGGGGAGACAGGATTCCAGACCGAAATACCTGCCGCTCAGACCAACGGAAATCCGCGGTTCTTGCAGGATTGCCGCGCCCTTGTGACTCTGACGTGTGCGGGTGTCCAGTGCTCTTTCGAAATGACCGCTTAGCCCATAGCGGTCGTTCGCCGAACTGAAGCGAACTGGCAGAACTCGCCCTTCGGCCAGATGACACGGAAGGATTTCTAGCACCCGCTCGATACGGCATCGCGCACCCGTCGTCCCCGTGATCACTCTCGATTCACCAAATCCACGTTGCTTAGCATGCGAATTCCCCGATCCGCTGAAACGCTTTCTCGAAGCGGTCGAGTGTCTCTTTGACGGCCTTGCTGGAGCCGCTGAGCAGCTTGGGGTGCTGGAGCAGGTAGGCGGCGGGATCGTAGTGGCTGAACTCCGGGATCTCTGGCGGCAAGAGCCGAAAGTACGCCTCCGCCTTCTTGACCATGCGCATCGTGTTCGTGTCGGCGGCTTCGAGCTTCTCTACCGTCAGAGCGTGCTCTTCCTTCAGGCCGTAGGTGGCGTTCACGAGGTCCACGAAGAGCTGAGGTGCGAAGAAGTCCTCGATGTCAGCCTCCTCCTTGCCCGCGATTTCGGTCGCGAGGATGATCCGCTCCTGGGCGAGGAGCGCCGACTTATAGAGGTCGTCTAACTTGCGCTTCTGCCCTCGGTCGAAGTCGGTGAGCACGGCCACGTTGAGCTTATTGCCGTAGAATAGCTTCACGAACGGAAGCACCTTGTCGATGCCGCCCGAGGGGCAGAGTGCCCAGCGGGCGGCGAGGTGCGCGCGGCCCGCCGCCTTCAGGGCGGCGGAGGCGATCTGGAGGTAGAGGACGTCGCTCGGCCCCTCCACGAGGAGCGTGTTCTTGCCGATGATGAGCGTCTGGGTGATCTCGAAGCCCATCGCGCCAAACACGGGGAAGTTCGTCTGCGGATCGGTGGTGAGAACGTCCGATCTGATCTTGGTGCCGATCGACTTCTTCCGGCCACGCGCGTCGATCTCAACAACGTCCTCGACGGTCCGGACCGAGGCGAGGTCATCCGGCGGCACCATGAAAGGCGAATGGGTCGACCAGATCAGCTGGTGTTTCGGCGCGATCTGCTCGGCGAAGTAGCGAAGCAGGTCGAGCTGAGCGGTGCCGTGCAGCGTCAGGCCAGGCTCGTCGAGGAGCAGGATGACGTTGCCGTGTTTCTTCCGGATCTGCGCGAATTTCACGAGAAAGGAGAAGAACCAGATGAAGCCGGCGGAGCGCTCGGAGAATGGCACCGTGACGCCGTGCAGGCCGTTCTCGACGCGCGCCCGCGCCACTGGGCCGCTGTTAAACGGAGCAGGATCGCCGGACTTGCCCTCAGAGAGGACGACCTTGATCTTCAGCTCGTCGTTTTGGGTCCAGTACTCGAAAATCTGATCGGTGATGCGCAGGGCGGCGGCCTCGCACTTGGCGTTCAGCTCCTCGAACTGGTCGGTCGCGGTGAGGTCCTCCAGCGTCGTGCCGGCGTACTCAAGGAAGTCGAGGAAGACGCGGTCGCCGCTCGCCATCTCTACGCCGTTGCTGCGATCCTGCGCTAGCTGGTTGATCGACACCTCGCCGCTCATGCGGTCGTAGTGCGAGAAGTACATGAAGCGCGGCATCCGCTCGCTCAGGATGTCGATCGCCCTCAACGAAGCATCGTTTTTCCTGAACTCCTTGATCGCATCCAGGAGGGCCTGTTGACCTTCGGATCGCACGTCTGCCGCCTCAAGACGCGCTGCCACGCGAACGGTGGTGCTAGATCCGGCGAGTTGCGTCCTCTCCTCAGTCGTCAGGCCGTGGGTGTCTACTAGGTGGGCGACAACGGATGCCTCGTCGAGCGGCACCGTCCACGTCGTGCTGGTCTGTTCGTAAGTCTTGTAGACCTCGATGATCCGTCCATTCAGTGCCTTTGTGCCCAGCTCGGCGGCGATCGCCCTTACGTCGTCATCGTCGAGCTCCCAGGACGTCCTCATGACGACCGCCTCGCCGCTGCCGTGATCCTCGACGTAGTCGGCGAACGCGCGCCTGGGATAGTTCGTGATCTTGCCGTATTCGGTGAAGGCCTTATCGGTGGACCGCAGACCTTCGAGCGCCTTGAGGAAGGCCGACTTGCCCGCCTCGTTCTTGCCGACCAGACAAGTTGACTGGCCGATCTCGACGGGGTTCGAATCGATGATGTTGCGGTAGTTCGTCGCCTGCGCGCGGATCAGCTTCACCTTCTTCTCCCCAAGTTCTGCCGCTGGCCTGTCTCCAATGAAAGTTGTGCGACCCCAGGCGGTACAAAGGCCGAACATCGAGAACCAGCGGTCGGCTGTCAACTGAACGCTTGTGACACCATCGGCCGCGTCATTGGCTTGAAATGCTTGACGCCACCCTGCTTGCGGAACCATTCAGGAACGAAGCTGGGGCTAGCTGGAATCGGGAGCGGCGGGATGGCGGCGTATGAGTGAAGTTTTTTTTCGGTCCCCCATCCTTAATTCACCTTACGAACAACCCACCAACCATTGGGAACTCGATTCCAACGGGCAGCCGACGAACTTGATTGTCCGTCGTCGCCGTCAAAGTGCTCTCATCTCTCCTATCCCGAAGGCGCGGAAGGTCAGAGGCAAGGCTGTGCAGGCGGACCTGCTCACCGATGAACTCGGCCAAGAATATAATCCGACCGAGGTGATCAACGGCATACGCTCCGCCGTTGATAGTTGGCGCACGCTGCCGGAGAGCCAGTGGCAGGTGACGCCTACGACGGCGCGCTTGCTCCGCCATTGGCGCAGCCACAACTTCGCCAACCAACGCCCCTTCTTCTGTCAGATCGAGGCGGTGGAGACGGTAATCTGGCTGACCGAGGTCGCCCCGCGCTCCTCGTCCCAAGGCCGCCGCTTCTGGACGCATCTCGAAGCCGCGAACGCCGCTTCAAATCCAGAATTGATGCGAATGGCGCTCAAGCTGGCGACCGGCGCTGGCAAGACGACGGTCATGGCGATGCTGATTGCCTGGCAGACGCTCAATGCCGTTCGCCATCCCAACGCGAAGCGCTTCTCCAAGGGCTTCTTGGTCGTCGCACCGGGCATCACGATCAAGGATCGTCTGCGCGTCCTCCAGCCCAACGATCCAGAAAGCTATTACAAGAGCCGCGAGATAGTGCCCGAGGACATGCTGCTCGACATCGGCCGGGCGAAGATCGTCATCACCAATTATCACGCGTTCAAGAAGAAGGACGAGGTGCCGCTCAACAAGGTGCAGCAGGCCGCCCTGCGCACCACCCCCAAACCGGAAAGTGACGGGGCCATGATCCGCCGCGTGGCCGGCGAACTGATGGGCCTCAAGAACATCGTCGTGCTGAACGACGAAGCTCATCACTGCTATCGCGAGCGCCCGCTGTCAGAAGAGGAGCAGAAGGCGCTCAAGGGGGACGAACTGGCGGAGGCCAAGGAAGCGAACGAAGCCGCGCGCCTATGGATTTCGGGCATCGAGGCGGTGAAGCGCGAGCTCGGCGTGTCGATGGTCTATGATCTGTCCGCCACGCCATTCTTTCTGCGCGGCTCCGGGTACCGCGAAGGCTCGCTGTTTGGCTGGGTGATGTCGGACTTCAGCCTGATGGATGCGATCGAGTGCGGGATCGTGAAGCTGCCGCGCGTGCCCGTGATGGACAATGTCCCCGGCGGCGATACGCCGATGTTCCGCAACCTGTGGGACCATGTCGGCAAGCAGTTGCCCAAGAAGGGCCGCGGCAGTGCCAAGGGACTGGATCCCCAGAAGCTGCCCAACGAGCTACTGACCGCGATTGACGCCCTATACGGTCATTACGAAAAGACACACGCGCTCTGGCGCGAGGCCGGCGTCGGGGTGGATCCCGTCTTCATCGTGGTGTGTAACAACACCGCCACTTCCAAGCTCGTGCATGACTATATCGCCGGCTACGCGATCGAGGACACCGAAGGCAATATCACGCCGATGAAGGGCAAATGCCCGCTGTTCCGCAACTTCGATCCTGACGGATCGGCGCTGCCTCGGATGCGTACGCTGTTGATCGACAGTCAGCAACTCGAAAGCGGCGAGGCGATCAGCGCTGAGTTCCGCGATGCCGCCAAAGACGAAATTGCCCGTTTCAAGGACGAGCTGATCCAGCGCACGGGCGACCGCGCGGCCGCCGAGAAGGTCGATGATGCCGCTATCCTGCGCGAGGTGATGAATACCGTCGGACGCAAGGGGCAACTAGGCGAAGGTATCCGGTGCGTCGTCTCCGTCTCGATGCTGACCGAGGGGTGGGACGCCAACACCGTCACCCACGTGCTCGGGATCCGAGCCTTCGGCACGCAGCTCCTGTGCGAGCAGGTGATTGGCCGTGCGCTCAGGCGCCAATCCTATCAGCTTCAGCCGGACGGGCTCTTCGCCGTCGAATATGCCGACGTGCTCGGCATTCCTTTCGACTTCACCGCCCAGCCTGTGGTCGCGCCGCCGAAGCGGCCGGAAAATATGGAACGCGTCCACGCCATCAGCCCTGCGCGAGACATGTCCGAGATCCGCTACCCGCGCGTCGAGGGCTACCGCACAGAGTTGCCGAGCGAGCGGCTGACCGCCTCCTTCTCCGAGGATTCCACGCTCGAGCTGACCCCCGAGCTCGTCGGCGCGACCGAAACGGTCAATTCGGGCATCATCGGCGAGACGGCTGACCTGACCATCGAGCATCTGGCCGACACCCGCGCGGCTACGATCCACCTGAAGCTCGCCGAATGGATCGTAAAGCGGAAGATGACGAACGCCGGGGACCGGCCCAATGTCGGCCTGATCATCCAGATGAAGTTGATCGTGCGGCAGTGGATGGCCCACCACCTCGTGCTGGCCGGGGGCACCCAGCCGGCACAGCTCCTCTATTACAACATCGCCGATCGCGTGGCCGATCGGATCATGGCCGCCATCACCCGTGGGCAGGAAGGCGGCGGCCGCGTGCTCGCGATGCTTGATCCGTATAATCGCGAGGGCAGCACCGGGCACGTCAGCTTTATGACGAGCAAGGACCGCTACGAGACGAGCGAGCGCTGCCACATCAACTATGCGGTGATCGACAGCGACTGGGAGGCCGAATTCTGCCGGGTCGCTGACCGGCACCCGCGCGTGCTTGCTTGGGTGAAGAACCACAATCTCGGCTTCGAGGTGCCCTACAGCGCCGGGGGCGAAGCACGACGCTATCGCCCGGACTTCATCCTGCGCATCGACGATGGGCGGGGCATTGACGACCCGCTCCACCTGGTCGTCGAGATCAAGGGCGCGCGCGACGAGGACGACAAGGACAAGGCGGAGACCATGCGCACCCTGTGGGTGCCCGGCGTCAACGCACTGGGTGAGCACGGCCGATGGGCTTTCGCCGAGTTCACGGACGTGTGGACCATCGCCACGGAGTTCGCGGCGAAGGTCGAGGCTTGGCTCGATGAAATAGCAGTGGCCGGGGTGGTTGCATGAGTTTCGAGAACATCATCGTCGCGAACATCGGCTGGTCTCCCAAATATGACGGAGAACGGATCAGCAGCACGATGGGGTATGTGGCCGAGCATGGTACCGGCGCTGAAGCCTATAATTTCTCACCGAGCGGCGACGGGCTCTTCTACGGATATATCCGCAACGGTGAGCGGCTTTCTGAACGCAGCGATCGCTTGTGGACCATTGTGTTCATCTCGAAACCACGGGAAGCTGACCTGCTCCGCGTTGTCGGGTGGTATGAGGATGCCGTCGTCGGGGGATATCGTACTCGCCCTGAATATGGATACGATCCCGCCTTCCCTGAAGTCCGTCCCGGTGAGCGGTTTATCTTCAGCGCAGTGGCGGCCAAGGCCTTTGTGGCGAACACCGAGGACCGGGAACATCTGATCCTGCCGCGGGGCCATCGGATCAAAACAGCGGGGCTCTACTTCGCTGCCGGCGAAGATAATCCGCTGGACAGCGCTGATCAGCGTTCGTCCCGCGCGACCATGGCCGATTGGATCCGGCGGATATTGCCGCCTCTCCGAGATACATCCCGTCTCGACCGGCCTCTGATCGTCGAGCCGGTCGCGCTGCCGGGTATAGAGATCGATGATGGAGGGGCGCCCAGCGGTTACAGTCCGGTTGCGGAAAGTGATGAGCATCGTGCCCTGCGCCTGTGGGCGCAAGCGAACTGTCTGCCGTTCACCGGGCAGAACGGCGCTGCCGGCGAGACTGAATGGCCGTTGCCGTCAGGAGATCGGGTCGATGCCGTTCATGATACAGCCGATGGGCTTTGGCTGATCGAAGCGAAATCCCGGCGATCGGGTGATCTCGATCTTGAGCGGGGGATTTATCAGTGCATCAAATATCGTGCTGTCGCGGAAGCCAAGCGCCAGAACAATGGGCAGACCCGCCCAATCCATGCCGTTCTGCTGACCGAGCGCGACCTTCCGTCGCGCCTCGCTGAGCTCGCCGCCCGCCATGACATTCGGCACATGAAGCACGTGTGCCAGACCGAGGATCCCGCCTGATGGCAAGGAAGCCGCTTACCGTCGAAACCCTCACCCATGACGAAGCGTCGAGGCGCAATGCGCCGACCGCCGAGCTGGAGGCCTTCGTGCCGCCGGAGGTGAAGACGCCGATCCGCGCGGCCTATGACCGGCGCAATCCGGATCTAGATCCGCAACTCGTCTGGCGGGGCAAGGATGTGGCCGACTGGTCCGATCTGATCGTCGAGGCGCCGCCGCTCTACATCCAGGAGAAGATCCACCCCAAGGCGCTGGTCGAGGATCTGAAGCGCGCCAGCCAGCGTCGCGCCGAGCCGGAGCAAGCGCCGGACCTGTTCGCCGACTTCAACGGGATCGAGCCGGACCAGCGCACCGAGTTCTACGAACACGACCAGCACTGGTCGAACCGGATGATCCTGGGCGACGGGCTGAAGGTGATGGCGAGCCTGGCCGAGCGCGAGGGGCTCAAGGGGCAGGTGCAGTGCATCTATATCGACCCGCCCTATGGCATCAATTTTGGCTCCAATTTCCAGTGGAGCACCACCATCCGCGATGTGAAGGACGGCAAGTCCGACCATTTCAGCCGCGAACCCGAACAGGTTAAGGCGTTTCGCGACACTTGGGCCGATGGCATCCACAGCTATCTCACTTACCTTCGCGACAGGCTAACCGTCGCGCGAGACCTGTTGGCCGAAAGCGGCAGCGTGTTCGTGCAGATTGGCGACCAGAATGTGCATAGGCTGAGAGCGTTGATGGACGAAGTTCTGGGTGAAGAGAATTTCTTTGCCCAGATCGCGGTCAAGAAAACGCTCGGTTTGGGGTCTGGCGGCATCGCTGGAACTCTAGATTATGTACTTTGGTATGCGAAAAACTCAAAGGTGGTGAAGTTTAGACCCATCCCAGCGCCTCGAACTATCGGCGAAGGAACTGGGTACACTTGGAAACAGTCAGACGTAGGCACATTCACGCGGATGAACGCCGAAGAAAGGCTTAATGCCGCTGACGAGTTTTCACCAGAGCAAGTGTTCTGTGCAGCGCCCCTCATGTCTTCAGGGTATACCGAGACCTGTTTCTACGATTTCGATTTCGAGGGGAAAACGGTTAAGAGGCAGAAGTACTCGTGGAAAACCACTAAATCAAATCTGCAGCGCCTCATTAAGGCGGACAGAATACTGAAGCCTGGGTCGTTACCGAACTACAAGCTTTTCGCGAGTGATGTGCCGACCGAGGCGATGTCCAACTTCTGGGACGACTGCCGCGCTTCCGGGATGGTATACGTTGTGCAAACTGCGAACAAAGTCATCGAACGCTGCATCCTGATGACCACCGATCCCGGCGACCTCGTCCTCGATCCCACCTGTGGATCGGGCACCACCGCCTATGTCGCCGAGCAATGGGGCCGCCGCTGGATCACGATGGACACCAGCCGCGTCGCGCTGGCGCTTGCCCGCGCGCGGATCATGGGTGCGCGATACCCTTGGTATCTTCTCGCCGACAGCCGCGAGGGGCAGGTGAAGGAGGGCGAGGTTACGCGCACCGTCCCCGCCGACACGCCCACCTATGGCCGGCTGCGTCAGGGCTTCGTTTACAAGCGCGTGCCGCACATCACGCTCAAATCCATTGCCAACAACGCCGAGATCGACACGATTTGGGAGAGCTATCAGGCGAAGCTGGAGCCGCTGCGTCAATCGATCAACGCCACGCTGGGGACAGATTGGCAGGAATGGGAAATCCCGCGCGAACTGACCGCGCAGCAGTCCGCCGCTGCAGAACCTCACGCAGCATGGTGGCAGGCGCGCAACGCCCGCCAGAAGGAAATCGATGCCTCCATCGCCGCCAAGGCGGACACCGAATACCTCTATGACCAGCCCTATGAGGATAAGGGTCGCGTCCGGGTCGCCGGCCCGTTCACGGTAGAGAGTCTCTCACCCCATCGCGTGCCCGCCGTGGACGCCGATGACAGCCTGTTCGACGAGCTCGAAGCTGCGGAGGGCCGGCGGCAGAAGGGCGCGACGGCCGAAAGCGTCGACTTCGCCGAAATGGTGCTGGAGAACCTGAAGCGCTCGGGCGTACAGCAGGCGCACAAGGCCGACCGGCTGGTCTTCGCCTCGCTCAAGCCTTGGCCCGGCCGCTTCATCTGCGCCGAGGGCGCGGTGCGGCAGGCGTCCGAAGGTGAGAGCGACACGCTGGCTGACAGTCCCACACGCCGTGCCGCCATTCTGGTGGGGCCGGAATATGGCACCGTCGCGCGCGCGGACCTGACCGCTGCGGCGCGAGAGGCAATGGAGGCGGGCTTCGATCTGCTGATCGCGGCGTCATTCAATTTCGATGCCCATGCGTCCGAGTTCGACCGCATGGGCGCGCTCACCGTGCTTCAGGCGCGGATCAACCCGGACCTGCACATGCCGGATCTCGCCAATACGGGCGCAGGCAACCTGTTCACCGTATTCGGCGAGCCGGACATCCAGGTGCACGAGGAAGCAGACGGCTGCATCAGCATCGAGGTCGCCGGCGTCGACATGTACAAGGGCGGCGAGATCGTCAGCGGGGACGCTGACGACATCGCCGTCTGGTTCATTGACACCGACTACAATTACGAGAGCTTCTTCGTCCGCCATGCCTATTTCCCCGGCGCGAGCGATCCCTACAAGGCGCTCAAGACGACGCTGAAGGCCGAGATCGACGCCGACGCGTGGGAAAGCCTGAAGCGCACCCGCTCGCGCCCGTTTCCAAGACCCGCTGGCGGCAAGGTGGCGGTGAAGGTCATCAATCACCTCGGCGACGAGGTGATGAAGGTGGTGGGGGTGTGACCGTTAGGTCGCGGGTAACAGGGGGGAGTGTCCGCCGTCAGCACCTATGGCACAGATTTGAGGTTGTGAATTAAGGAGGGTTGGGGCTTCGTCGTAGTGACGA